>NZ_CP160205.1:2009223-2678964 GCF_041080815.1 Mucilaginibacter yixingensis
CTCGTTCTGGGCTTCGGCATACATCAGCAAAATATCGGCATACCTGATCCAGCAGAACGTTGCCGTTACCGATGGGTGATACATCGTCGGCGTAAAGGAGGTGTTGTTATTATCATTAGCCAATCCCTTTTTGGCATAGTAGCCGGTTTGCGTTTGCACACCACTGTTTACGGTGTTATTATTAGGCTTATCCAAACCACCTTCGTAAGTCTGAATAGCTCGTTTTAGCCAGGTACCGCCGTTATAGAATATGGTTTGATCTAATCGCGGATCGCGATTGGCGTAGGGGTTGTTAGGGTCATAACCAGATGTAGGGTCTGTAATTGCCTTCCCGTTTTTCATCGGGAAAGCATCAACCAGTTCCTGAGTTGGGCTTACCAGACCGTTGCTGGCAACATTACCCACGGTATACCCCACAGGCGACATACGGTTGCCAAATGTGGTTTGATAACTTGCCCCAAAACGAACGAAAATAAACTCCTTATTAATGTGCGTGGTGTTGAGGATGTAGCGGTTAGACTCTAAAGCAAAAAGATTAAGATCCATTACCGCTTTGGCAGCATCGGCAGCCGCCTTCCACCGGCTGGCGTCATAACTGGCATAGCCGGTATAATCCAGATTGGGTGTTGATGAAGGATTAAACAGCGGACTTGCAGCCAGCAGCAGCACCTTTGCCTTAATAGCCAAATCGATACTTTTACGCATGCGGCCAAAATCTCCGTCGGTACCATCTGTTGTGCCGTTGCCGCTGCCACGTTGGGCTAAAGTAGCCTCTGGGCGCATGTCATCTTTCACGGCATCCAGTTCAGATACGATGTATTTCACACAGTCATCAAAGCTGGCGCGTTTTTGGGTAAACAGTGTCGGGTCATTCGGGTCAAACACCTGGTCGCCTATCAGCGGCACGCCACCGTAACGCTTCAGCATTTCATAATAAAAAATCGATCTCAATACTCTAACCTCTGCTGCCAGCCACTTAGGCAAAGTTGGATCTGCCCAGTTAACTCTTTTATAATTGGCCAGAAACATGTTACACCTCCGGATGGCACCGTAGCAAGTCCCCCAGTTATCATCATAAGTATTCAGTGGCGAGTAGCCTCCATTAATAACATTCCACGTGGCGCTACCTTGGTCTGAAGGCACAGCATCATCAGACGCCACCTCGAGGATATTGCCGTTGATGCGGATGTAGCCGGTTGGCAATTGCGAGTATATTTTAATTACCCAGCCCTGTGCGAAATTGCCGGTAGGGTCTGATGAATCCCAGATATATTCGTCGGTAGTATTGGTAAGCGGGTGATCTTCAAATGTTTTTTGACACGAAACGCTGAAGGCAACCGAAATTACCAGCATAGCGTATATGATTTTCTTTTTCATAATATCAATCTTGAGCGTGATTAGAATTTGGCGTTGATGCCGAAATTGATAGTCCGGAGGATAGGGTACGGATAGCTGGTGCCAGTGTAAAGCGACTCAGGGTCAATATCTTTCCGCAGTTTAAACAGCTCTGACCAGGTAACCAGGTTAAGCCCGTTAGTAAACAATTTTAGCGATGGCACCCCGATTTTACGCGTCAATACAGATGGAAGCGTGTAGCCTACTTCGGCATTTTTCAGACGGATGAAATCGGCATTCCTTAACCAGAAAGACGATGTCTGTGTGTTGTTTACATTTGATCCTACCCAAAGGCGGGTAGCCGTGGTGGATGGCTGGCTCGGTGTCCAGCGGTTCAGATTATATTCATAGGCATTGTTATTGCCGCCGTTGCCAAATCCATACCAGAAATCGCCATTGAGGTAAGCCTGGTGGTTTTGGGTGCCCTGAAATAATACATTAACATCAAACCCTTTGTAACTGAAACCGGCAGTTATACCATAATAGATAGTTGGTTTACCATTGCCAATCGGACCAATATCATCCGAGTTGATCACACCATCACCATTTCTGTCCAGATACCTGATATCGCCCGGCCGTAAGCTCGATTTTGGTGTTGATGCAAATACGGCTGTCTTTGGATCATTGATCTCTGCGTAGCTTTGAAAAACTCCGGTAGCAATGTAGCCGCTGCGTAGTCCCACAGGTAAACCAGTAAGGTTTTGATAGCTATAGGTATGCGGAATTTCGTCCAGGAAAACAGCCTTAGACTGCACGAACGAGAAATTAGCGTTCAGGAAATAGTTAAAATTGCCAATGTGGCTCTGCCAGCCGGCGGTTAGATCAGATCCCCAGTAATCATACGTGTATTTGTTTGTTTGGGGGAAACCGATGCCAAGCAACGTTGTCTGTTTGCCGGGATTGCCAACCAGGTCATAAAACCGGTTTTTAAAATACTCTGCACTTAAAGTAAACTGGTTATTCCAAAGGCCCAGATCAAGACCCAGGTTCAGTTTTTTAGCTTTCTCCGGAGCCACAACCACGGCAAGAGCGCTCTGACCGGTACTGCGGGTTACGCCGTTTGTGCCAAAATAATAACCATCATTGTTAAAGGTGTTTGAGTAGTTCCAATAGGTTTGGATATAGGTATAGTAACCTGCGTTGGCCTGCCCGGTTCTGCCGTATGAGCCTCTGAGTTTCAGGTTGCTGATGGCTTTAATATTGTCGGCAATAAAGGCTTCTTTGTGAATGTTCCAGCCCGCACCTACAGCGCCAAAGTTTGCCCATCTGTACTGCGGCGCAAACCAGTTGTAGCCAGAGTGGCTACCAGATGCTTCCAGCAAATATTTCTGATCCCAATCATAAGTTACCCTGGCCGCGTAATCGGTGTAGTTTTCGGGCAGGTTGCCGGTATCAAACTGCATATTGCTTTGCTGGTCGGTAAGTATTACCGCACTTACATGGTGTTTGCCAAAGCTGTGAGCATAACCCAAATCAGCCTCCGCATAAGTTACCCTCGACCGCGCGCCTGGGGCGCCAGCTGTGGTTTGTGCACTGGTTGCGCCAATTTTGGTATAGCTGTTGGTGAGCGGGAAATACTGGAAAACAGCAAAGTCTTTAGCTCGTGTGGTGGTATAATTAGAGGAGTTGTTATAAGATCCTTGTCCTTTAAGGTACAAGCCCGGCAGCAAATCATCCAGACGTTGGGTTACTTGCAGATCCACCGCCATATCACGCAGGTTGGTAAACGAGTATCCCCTTTGAACAGCCTGCCCGTAAATATTTACGTTTTGGCCGTAAAGACTGGTACCACCCAATGATCCATCCGGATTAAATACCGGGTAGGCGTTGTTTGGCGTAGTTGTCAGCGCGCTGAAAATGCCATTTGATCCCTGCGCGGGAGTGCCGGCACCCACACCCGGCTGATTGTTTTTTTCCATGCGGCCAAAAAGGTTCAGCTGCATTTGGGTTGTACGCGTAATATCTACCCCCAGGTTGGTACGGAGGAGATAACGATCAAGCTGGGCGTTGGTGTTGTAGCTGTTAGAGTCAATGGTTTTTAGCAGACCGGTCTCGGTCATCTGATCAAGATCAACAAAGTAGCGGAAGCCCTTTCCGCTGCCCTGCAAATTGAAATTGTATCTTTTGAGTGCCGAGGTATTTTTTAATACCGTTTTATACCAATCCACATTAGGGTGTCCGTAAGGATCTGAACCATTATTGTATGCGGCAATATCTGCCGCCGAATATTTGGGGGTGATGGTTGTTGTACCGGCATCATTTTGCTGAGCCTCGTTATACAACAGCGCATATTGCCCTGCCGATAATGGCTTTGGCAAACCCAGCGGACTTTCTACCCCAAATTGATAGCTGAATGATATGCGTGGTGTACCGCTATCCCCTTTTTTTGTAATGATAGAGATGATTCCGTTGCTGGAGCGCATGCCAAACATGGCAGTAGACAGTGCGTCTCTCAGTACCGAAACAGATTCTATTTCTTCCGGATCAATAGACAGAAAGCTGCGTTGCACGCCATCTATCAGGATAATGTTTGCGCCCAAAGCAGAGCGAACGTTATAGCTGAGACCCACACCATCAAGCGCTGGGCCACCGCTGGTGAAGCCAATATTGAGGCCGGCAATGCGGCCAGGCAGCGCCTGCAGAAACTGGGATGCCGGAGTGGTTGTCAGCTGTTCGGTATAAGCGGTGCCTACTGATTGCAGCATGGTTGTGGCCGATTGCTCGCCATGCAGAATGCTAATGGCGCGGGCAGTATCATGCTTCCCGCCGGCAATATTGCGCAGAAACCGGCGGCTTAACTGAACCTGCATATTGACATCTGCCTGTTTTTGCTTGGTATAAAAATCGCGGTGGTCAAATGTCAGTACCTGGTTTGGGCCACCGGGTATGGCAAATGTGCCGTCGGCTTTAGTTTGGTAACTTTTGTCGGTGCCGGCATAGATAACTACACCGGTCAGCGGCTTACCGTTGTCATCACGAACAACGCCCCTCACGGTGTCCTGCATGGACGAAGAGGCGCGGGTAGCATTTTTGTGCACCTGCGACTTTTGTGCCAATGCCGTTTGCATAATGGCGCAGCAACAAAAGAGGATGCCGCCTCTAGTGCATAATTTCTTGATTGTCATTGTTTTAATCTGATAATAATTGGTTTTTTAAATAAACAGGAGTCCTGTCCGAAACTATTGCCGGTCAGATAGTGCGAAATGTTGCTGCTGTTTTAGGCCAGGGCAGAAATTGGGTACATCTCTCTCATAATTAAAGTTTAAGGTTATTAATTGATTAATGTTGTAAAGACAATTCTCAAGGAAGTCTATACTCATTTTTAATCAGAAATATTGAGATGGATAGTAAAGGAAAAGACAGAGCGCGAAGACAACCGACCGAAGGGGGGGCATTAATATCTAAAAAATCAATCCACTATAATCTCGTCGCCTATTATTGTTCTGCGACGAGATTGCTTCGTCACTCCCTACCACAACCATAGCCGTTCCTCGCAATGACAAAAAGATTAACTAGCAACCTGGGGTACTCAATCATACAAAAAAGGCTGCCCCGGTTAGAGGCAGCCTTTCGGTTTTTAATAATTTGGATTTTGTACAAGGTTTGGATTTAAAGACCTTTGATCGTTTGGTATAGGATACAGATAATGCATCCGCTTAAACTTTCTGTTAGTAGCCGGATCAATAATAACTGCCCCGGTTTTGCTGTCAATTCCATAAACAAACTTACTAGCGTTGTAAAGTGGGTTCTTGGTAATTGGGTTGGTGCCGGTAGCCACTTCTGTTGCAGATCCGTTGTATTGTACCACCATACCTTCAATAGGCTGGTTTAACTCGGTTTCGGCAATGCCCCATCTTTTAAGGTCGTCAAAACGGCTGTTTTCCAGGTAAAGCTCCAGAGCCCGTTCCCGCCTGATTTCGCCCAGCATCGTCAAACTTGGGTATGGCGCAATTAACGCATTGGTTAACGGCGCCACATTATTGCGGGCCCTTATTTTATTGATAGAGATGTTAAGGTCGGCATCAGATATCGCTCCTCCGCCCAGTTCGCACTTAGCTTCGGCATAAATTAAATATACCTCTGCAAGTCTGATCTGCGGATAATCGTATGATTCCTGGTAATCAGCCCGGGTAGATTCTTCTGAGCAGAACTTACGATTGCCGTAACCGCCGTTAATATTGGTAGCCAGATCCGGATAAGCCGGTGTAATAATGGCCGGGAAGTTGAACGTGGTGATATAGTTGGCCAGGTTGTAATTAGCACCTGTTGTTGCTCCAAATCCCCAATACTTTTTCTTCGGGATATATACCAACGAGCGCAGGCGCCATTCGCGATTATCAAACTCGTCGGTCATTTTTGCATAGCCCTTTGCCAGCGGCGAAACCGAGAACGGAAGCCCGTCTGTACACAAATACATATCCATCATTTTGCGCGATGGTCCATAGCCCCCTAAAGTATGGGTAAGGTTGGCATTGCCCTGCAGCAGCGTAAAATCATAATGGCTGGAAAGGATGTACTCGTTATTACTGGTTTTGGTTAGCCCTTTAGGATTTGAGTTGGCATCATCAAGGTTAAACATATAGTAATAGCTCAAGGTATCAACGCCTTTAAATAAAGAGTAGGTATTGTCTGTCATTACCTGCGAGGCCAGGCTGGCCGCCTGGGTTAGCCAGGTAGTTGTGCTATCACCTTTCTTTTGGTTTTGTGCGAAGTCGGTGGTTGTGCCCACATACTTTTCCCAGGTTGCTTCATAAAGCAGCACACGGGCTTTGAAAGCTTTTGCTGCCTGCTGACTAACCTGCCCCTTGTCCGCAGCCGCTATATTGGCCTCAAGTGGTAAACCCGCAATAGCCACATCTAAATCGCGCAGGATCTGGTTAGCCACTTCGTAGCGCGTGTTCCGCGGCGCATTCAACTCAGGCGAGTTAACATCCAGTACTTTGGTGATGATAGGTACCCCGCCGTAGCGCTTAAGCAGAAAGAAATGATGCCAGGCGCGAAAAAAGTAGGCCGCGGCAACGTATTGCTTAATGGCGGCCTGATCTCCCGTATATACACTTGCCGCCTGGATCAGCACATTGTTTGCGCGGATGTAAGCATAGGCATTTACCCAGTAAATATCGCTGGCTGGTACTGAGATGGCTCCTTGCCCATAAGAAGTGATCGCCTCGGTAAGGTCGCTACCTGCATCCATAAAATCATAGATGTTACTGTTCCCTCCACCGGTTACACCAGATGTTACCGGACGAAAACCGATCATCTTGTTGTAGAAATCGTTAGCAAAAGATTTAAACTGACTGGTATTTTGGAAGAAACTAGCCGTTGTTGGCGAATCCAGCGGCTGTTGATCTAAAAACTCTTTTTTGCAAGCACCCGCTGTCAACAGTACCGCGAGTCCGATTATATAATAATACTTTTTCATGTTGCTCAATTTTTAAAATTCAACCTCTAAACCGAAGGTATAAGTCTTGATAAATGGATAGCTGCTGTCTGAAGAGCTGCCACGTTCCGGATCAAAGCCGTCTTTAATAGATGAAAATGTCAGCAGGTCATTACCAGAAAGATAGGCGCGTACCCGGCTCAGGCCAACCCTGCTGATCAGCGTCTTAGGCAACGTGTAGCCCAGGATCAATGATTTCAGGCGCACATATCGCAGGTTTTGAATATTAACATCATTGAACTGCCAGTTCCAGTTGTTGCGATTGTTATCAAATGATAGTCTTGGATATGCAGCACCGGTGTTGTCTGGTGTCCAGGTCTTACCAACGTAATAGGTATTAATATCAAGGTAGTTCCTGAAGAATGGGGCCCTGGCGTTGCCACCTCGCAATAAGTTCTGATTAAGCACACCCTGAAAAAAGGCAGAAAGATCAAAGCCTTTCCATTGCGCACCAAGGTTTGTCCCGAATGTATAATGCGGATCTGCGTCGCCGGCAAAATATAAGTCGCTCATATTAATAACACCGTCGCCGTTACGGTCGACTACATTCAGGTCTCCGGCCCTTAACTTACTATTACCGGTCATTGAGCCTAAATTGCCCACGGTAGTTGCTGTGTACTTGGTGTAATAAGCATCAGCAGCTGCCTGAGTAGGGAAATATCCAGCGGTTTGATATACAAACAGGGAGTTTAACGGATAGCCTTGTAACGGAGCATTTTGACCCTGGGCAATGGCCGTTGCTCCAGCTCTCTTAATCAGCAGGTTTTTATTGTTGCTAAAATTGATGCCGATGTTATAAGACACTTCTCCGATTTTATCGCGCCAGTTGATATTAGCATCGAAGCCGCGCACACGCAAATCACCGGCGTTGCTTGGCGGCGCATTTGCTCCCAGAACGCCTGGATAAATTAAACTTAAGATCAAGCCGGTATTTTTGCGCTCATAGATATCAAATGAGCCGCTTAACTTATTATTCAGCAAGGTGAAGTCTAGACCAATATCCTTGTTCAGCATCCTTTCCCAGGTTAACTGCAGGTTGTTGATATTGGAGATAAAGTTGGTGCCCTGGGTGGCTGCAGAGCTACCAAAAAGGGCAGTACCGGAACCGATGCTTGAAACATAGTTAAATGCGCCGATAGCTCCGTTGGTACTGGACAAACCATTAGTGCCGCCACCTAAACCACCTGTTTCTCCATAATCGCCGCGGACTTTCAGATAGTTCAGAAACTTCAGGGGTTTCATAAACTGCTCTTCCGAAATTACCCACCCGGCCGAGATGCCGTAAAAATTCTGACGGCGGTGATCAGGGTCAAAGCGAGACGAGGCGTCACTACGCCCAATGGCTTCGATCAGATAGCGTTTATTATAGTCATAATCAAACCTGCCGATATAGGAGGTTAGGCCCACCTTCACATCAGAACTGCCATTGGTTGCGTTTACTGGCGTAGCGGTATTCAGGTCAAATAATCCCGGATAAAGTAAACCGGTACGTCCGGCGCTTAAGGTCCGGTCTTCCTGCTTCTCAGCCGTACTACCCAAAGTCAGGGCGAAATTATGTTTTCCCTGGATCGATTTGTTATAATCGGCAAACACACCAAAGTTGTCATAAATGGTATTGGCAATAACCTCACTAACAGCTGCGGGATTATATTGGGTCGATGTAACGCGGTCGCCGGTCCAACTGTACAGGTTGTAGGTTTGGTTATAAGAGTTGTTCATGCCATCCCGTTTGGTAATGGCCGCAGTACCGCTTAAAGTAAGCCCGTCAAAAACTTTCACAGATAATTTAGTATTGAAGCGAAAGAAATTATCTGTATTTCTGATTCGTCCTCCCGCCTGGGTCATTGCCACTGGATTCCGGTAACCATAGTCATCATAATAGTTGCCGTTGACATTATACACCGGGAAAATAGGCGCGTCAAAAAATCCCGCACCAACACCATTTTTAGGACTCTGCACAGTACGTGTATCGTAAGAGATACCGGATGACCATTTTACATTCTTTGACAGATCGTAGTCGTAATTAAAGCGGGCATTATATTTAATTTCACCGTCATAAGCCGTTTTTAAGATCGATTTGTTATTGGAATATCCTAATGAAGCCGCATAAGCGGTTTTATCGGTAGCGCCTCTTAAAGACAGATTGTGTATTTCGGAGAATGAATTTCCATAAAGAGCGTTCTGCCAGTTATTATCTCCATAGTGCGAAACCAAGCCGCTCGGCTGAGTATAGTCGAATGATTCGCCATTGGCCATTCTTTGCAGGTTGGCTAATGTCCATTGGGGTAGATATTGAATCGGGTTACCAGAGGCATCGACACGATCCTGCGTTGAAGTTTGCAAATATAATTGTGCCCATTCTGACATGTTGCCCCATGGCACACTCTTGGCAATGGTGTTCAGACTAAAGCTTGGATTGTAAGTAACCTGTGCTTTGCCTTTGCCCCGTTTGGTAGTGATCAGAATAACACCGCCCTGTGCGCGCGCACCATAAATGGCTGCAGACGCATCTTTAAGTGCGGTTACAGATTCAATATCATTAGGGTTAAGGGTACTGAGTTCAAAATCAGCTACTGTTGGTACACCATCGATAATGATCAGCGGTGATACGGCCGACGTGGAGGATTCACCTCTCAACCTGATGGCCAAACCCTCGTTTCCCGGGCGTGGTGAGTTTCTGGTGATGACCAGGCCCGGTATCTCGCCCTGCAAAGCTAATGCAGCGTTGGGCACAGGCCTGTCTTTAAATACCTCGGCACCAACCTGAGATATAGCCCCGGTTAGGGTTTCTTTCTTTTTGGTACCATAACCTACCACAATCACCTCATTTAAGTCGTTGGCTACGGGTGTTAATGCGATATGCATGAATGATTTGGTATTTGCCGTTACTTCCTGGTTGTTATAACCAAGGAAACTAATTTGCAAAATTGCGCCCTGTGTGGCGGCGATTTTAAAATTGCCACTGCCATCTGACGCAACTGCGGTAGATGTTCCTTTTACCCTGATGGTTGCGCCGATAACGGTTTCATGGGTTTTACCGTCTGTAATTTGTCCGGAGACGGTAGACTGGCTGAAGCCATGAAGTGTTAACATCGCCAGCAGCAGGGTAATGATTACCGTAAACGGTTTGGGGTGTACTGCTTTTGTCATAACTATTGATTGTTTAATTAATTGGTTGAAAGTTTGTTATTTGAGCGCTTCAGCTTATATGACATAATTACTGTAGTCTTATACTCTTTAATTCAATATGAAAATCATAGCGTCTTATATTTATGCCTTATATTGGATGGAATGACAAAAGGGCCTTTCGGCCCTTTTGTCTCTAAAAATAAACCAAGGCAAAAGGGCAAAGTCTTTAGTTATTGATCTTAATTGTAGTGCCCTCCCGCACGTTGATCTTGAATGGACCTGGTTGCGGAAGCCATAGCTTCCCGCTGCCGATTTCTACCGGCATCCATAAATACCGGGAATCCCATTGTGTTTTCGGCTTCCATATATCGCCTAAAAATAATATCGTAGTATCCCTGCGGCCGGCAACTTTAAGGAGTAAGGTCGATTGCGAGCCATATGTGTTCGTTTCTTTCGGCGCCAGGTCCTGAAATTCTGACCATGGGCCTTCAAGCGATCTTGCGGTCGCATAGCGGTTGGGATTAGGGCGCCACCCGGTCAATGCAGATCCTATGGCGTAATACAATCCCTTATAGTGCACGATAGCACCACCTTCCATGTGTTCCCGGATCAGACTAACCTCTTTTTCTATATCCAGGCAATCTGCTGTCAGTTTAACTATATGAAAGCCCAATGGCCGGTCTTCGAATATCAGGTACGGCGCGCCGTCATCGTCAATAAATTGTCCGATATCCCTGCTTTCATGTCCCAGTGGCCGGAAACTCTTCAAATAGCTGAATTTGCCATCAGGCTTGTCAGAAATAGCGATTCCGACACGCGCATATTTATAGGTCGAATTATCCAAATGAAAGTACATCACATACTTTCCGGTCTTCTTACTAAAAAAGACTTTAGGCCTTTCCAGAATCCAGCGGGGGCCGAGATTTTCCGGATCAGTAAAAGCAACTACATCGCCTTTAAATTTCCAGTTCGTCAGGTCTTTCGAGGCATAACAGCTTACGTATCTCCTGTTGCTATCCAAGTCCTGCCTTCTTTCTTCCCCATACCAGTAATAGGTGTCTTTTACTTTGGTAATTCCTCCGCCGTGTGCCTGGATGTGAGCGCCCCGGTCATCCGGCCATACCTCGCCTGGATTGATCCGGTCTAATTTCTGAGCCAAGGCCGACTGACTCAGGTTCAGCAGGCCTAAAAAAGTAATCGTTGTTATAAGTAATTTGCTTCTCAACATTATGAGGGTCTAATTGGAAATATGAATAATGTAAATGATTTTAAATCGCTAACTCCGGCTTTGCCAGCCTTTTGTTCTCCGTGATGATATGTCGCATCTGATTGATGCCCCGATGGACGTGGTTAACAACCGACTGATATTGTAACCCGGTTGCCTCGGCAATCTGATCATAGGTCCAGTCGTCGAAATATTTCAGGAAGATCATTTCTTTTTGACGTTTTGGAAGCAGGTTAAGCGCGTTGGCCAGCAGGTGTTGCGCTTGTATGCCTGTTTCACGGTTCACAATGATGTCTTCAGGAGAAAATTCAATGTCGATGCATTGGTGGCTTTGCAGATCGAGTAGCTCCGGCCGGGCGGCTTTTAAATAATTAATAGCGCAAGACCGTGCAGATTTATAGAAATAGTATTTAACGTTGGTTATCCGTCCGAGGCGTTCCTTTCGCTCCCAGAGTTTAATGAAAAGCTCTTGTAAGATATCCTGTGCTGCATCTTCATCCTTAACGATCTTTAACAGATAAAAGAAAAGACCGGCGTAAAGATTATCATGAATACAGTTGAAAGATCTGGCGTTCCCGTCAAGGGTTTCTTCCCACCATTTGGTTAACTGACTGCTATTGTTCATAAGGGCATCTAAGAATTTTAATTCTTTTAAGTCCGAAGGAACACAAGCATACTTTTTAACATCTGACAAAATCGATTAAGTAGCTTTAGCTCCAGGCTTAATAATTGGTTTGTAAATGCTAATATGAGGGGAATTTGCGGGAACAGTGGGGCATAAATTAGCCATTTAGGCGGCACAAATTCGACAATTTTGCAGCTTTTCTAAATGGATTAAGTAATTTTAAATTTGATTTAGTTTTTGATAATCAGTCAATTACATTGAATTTTTTCTTAAAAACAGGCCGTTTTTGCTTAAGGAAGTCAGAAGGGTTGGCGCCAAACAACTTACAGAACTGTGTACGAAAATATTTGATACTGCTAAACCCGGTTTGATAGGCTACTTCGTTAACATTCATGTCGGATTGAATGAGTAGTTCGGCTGCTTTGCGTAAACGGATATAGCGAATAAAACTGTTGATCGTATGGCCGGATAGCGATTTTACTTTGCGGTATAAATTAGAGTGGCTCATGCCGATCTCTGCGGCCAGCACCTTGATGGAAAAGTCTTCGTCCATAATATGCCGTTCAACGATATCGATACACTTTTCCATGAATTGCCGGTATTCTTCGGAAATGGCAACATTGGCCGACTTAAGGGTAACCGTATTAAAAAAGTAGTGCTGTAAATTTTCGCGAGTCTGCAACAGGTTGGCAATTCTGGCGAGTAGCACATCTTTCTCAAATGGTTTTTGTATATAATCGTCGGCGCCACTTTCCAGGCCCTTGATCTTACTTTCCGGCGAAGAACTTGCCGTCAACAGAATCATAGGAATATAGCTTAGTCGTTGATCGTTCTTGATCATGGAGCATAATTCAATGCCGTTTAAGCCCGGCATCATCACATCGCAGATGATCAGATCTGGTAGTTTTTCATTTGCTTTTGTCAGGCCGGTCTGACCGTTGTCGGCCTCAAAAACGGTATAAGAAGATTCCAGAATGCTGCGTATATATTTTCGAATCTCGTCGTCATCGTCAACAACCAGAATGGTCTTTTTATCTGAAAGAATAGGTTCTTTTTTAAAACCGGTTTGATCTGTAGCCATAGGGGAGGCGTGGGGCTGACCATCCTCCTTTAATTCGTCTAATAGCGGAGAGATCTGTGTAACCTCTTTATTGATTGGCACGCCTTTAAAATGTACGGTGCCTTTTTGCAATTGGAGAAAAAAGGTTGTTCCTTCACCAATACTGGTCTGAAATGACAGATCACCATGGTGCCTGCGGCTAAACTGTTGTGCCAGATACAGGCCGATGCCAAATCCACCACGTTTGCCCTGGTTAGCGGCCCGGTAAAATTTGTCAAAGATCCGGCCGGAGATATCTTCAGGGATACCCGGACCATCGTCAGCTACTTTTAAAACAACAACTGCTTCCTGATCATCGAGCAGCACCGTTACCCTGCCTCCGTTTGGCGTGTATTTGATCGCATTGGAGATTAGGTTGAACAGAATAATCTCTATTTTTTCACGGTCACCATAAATTACAATAGGCTCAGTAGGTAGGTCTGGAGAATTCGCTGATATTGACCACCTGATTTCGGCGCAAACTGACCACCGATTCCGCGGGAAAGTGACCACCTGATTTCGGAGGAAACTGACCACCCCGAACGAGCCACATATGCTGTAGAAGCAGGCCTATTTTTGAGGTTTAACAACTTCACTAATGGCCAACACTACGATAAGCATGAGTAAGATAAGACAGATCCTCAGGATGTACAGCCAGGGCCGCAGCAAGCTATCGATAGCGGCCCAGACCGGCGTGTCACGCAATACCGCAAAGAAGTACCTTATTGCGTTCGATGCCAGCGGCTTTACGTTCGAGGAAATCAATACCCTTAATGATAAGGAGCTGGAGGACTTCTTTGGCAAAAGCAGTGAACGTCCCCCGGACAAGCGAATGGTGGCCCTGCAACGCTGTTTCCCGCAGATAGATAAAGAGTTAAAGCGTGTCGGTATGAACCGCCGCATCCTGTGGGAAGCTTATATCAAAGAGTTCCCTGACGGGTTCAAGTACACCCAATTCTGCTTTTATTACAACCAGTGGAAAGCCCGCGTGAACCCCACGATGCACCTGGATCATAAAGCCGGTGATAAGCTGTATGTGGACTTTGCCGGTGAAAAGCTAAGCATAGCGGACAAGGATACCGGTGAGGTCATCGAGGCCGAGGTGTTCGTTGCTATCCTTGGCGCCAGCCAACTAACTTACGTAGAAGCTGTGCTGAGCCAGCAGAAAGAAGACTTTATAGCAGCCTGTGAGAATGCCCTGCACTTTTATGGCGGCGTACCTGCCGCCATCGTTCCCGACAACCTGAAGGCTGCCGTTACCAAGAGTAACCGCTATGAGCCAACGCTGAACGAGACCTTTGCTGACTTTGCCGACCATTACGGAACGACCATCTTACCAGCGAGGGCGTACCACCCTCGTGACAAAGCACTGGTAGAAGGAGCCGTTAAGATCGTTTACAGCCGTATCTACGCACCTGTTCGCAAAGAGGCCTATCATACCCTTGCAGAACTGAATATCGCGATCAAGGTCGCTTTAGAAGCACATAACAGCCAGCCGCTGAAAGGCCGCAATTACAGCAGAAAGCTCCAGTTCGAGGAGATAGAACGCCAGGCACTCTCGCCATTACCGGCATTACGTTATGAGTTCAAACGGCAGCACCAGGCCACTGTAATGAAGAACGGACATGTTTGTCTGGGTATCGACAAACACTACTACAGCGTACCGTACCGCTTTATCGGCAGGAAGGTCAAACTGCTGTATTCCCGCACCAACGTAGAAGTCTACTACCACTATGAACGCATCGCCATGCACAGGCGCATCAAAAGCCCTTACAGCTACACAACGGATAAAGATCACCTGGCTTCGACACACCGCTTTATGACCGAATGGACACCCGATAAGTTCCTGGAATGGGCAGCATCCATTCACGAGGATGTGAGGCTTTACATCCTGAAGATACTGGACCGAAAGCAACATCCGGAACAAGCTTACCGCTCCTGTATCGGTATCCTCAGCCTGGCGCGCAAGGCAGGTAACGAAAGGCTGGCCAGCGCTTGCAGGCGTGCGCTCGGCTATGGCGTGTACAACTACAAGACCATACAGCAGATACTGGAGAACAAGATGGACAGCTACGAGGAAAGCTTATTTGCTGACGAGCTGCCTATGCCCAGCCATGACAATATCCGGGGAGAGAACTACTATAAATAACCATTAATGAACAGATCGATATGAACACGAACACCTTAGACAAACTTCGCAAACTGAAGTTCTATGGCATGTACCATGCCTTTAAAAGCTGCCTGGAAACGGGACAGACCGCAGAATACACCACTGATGAACTGCTGGCCCACCTGGTAGAGGCCGAATGGGACGACCGGCAGAACAGGCGCATAGAGCGTACGATCATGTATGCTAAGTTCCGCTATAAGGCCTCGGTAGAGAACATCCACTACCATGCCGACCGTAGTATCGACCGCAATCAGGTAATGCGCCTGGCAGACTGCCACTTTATTGACCGGAATGAGAACCTGTTGATCACAGGCAGCACCGGTATCGGCAAAAGCTATATCGCTTCTGCTATCGGACACCAAGCCTGCATACTGGGTTACCGCGTGTTCTATGCCAGCACACCCAAACTCTTTGCTAAGCTGAAGATGGCCAAGGCAGATGGTTCCTACATGAAGGATGTAGCCAAACTGGAACGCCAGCAACTACTGATCCTGGATGACTTCGGTATACAACCTTTTGATGCGCAGAGCAGGGCCGCACTGATGGAGATCATTGAGGACAGGCACGGTAAGACATCCCTGATCATCACCTCTCAGCTGCCGGTCAGTAAATGGTATGAGGTCATTGGTGAAAAGACGATCGCTGATGCTATCCTCGACCGCATCGTGCATGATGCGCACCGGATGGAACTAAAGGGAGAGTCGATGAGAAAAAGAAGGCCCGCAGAGCCCGAAAAAAGCTATCTGCAAAACACACTTTAAATAACTACTTTTGACAACGCTTCTACAGCGTTCGCTGCGCTCGTTCGCCAGCACTTTGGGTGGTCAATTTGCCACGGAATCACCTGGTCAACTTCTCCGTATTATACAATAGAGGTACTTGGCCGCATTTTCCTTTTGGAGATGAAATGGGTCAAATCAGATCTGGCCGCCTCCGAATTATACGCCTTCATCGGGAAAATTGAGAATAAATTTCACGGCACACTTGGCATATTTATTTCCAGGAATGAGTTAAGCGAAAATTTCATTGGCGCTTTGAATAAGGGTCGCAGACAGTCCGTCATTGTCATTCATGGAGAGGACCTGGACATGATATTCAAAAGGGATTTTAAATTCAGGGAATACATCGCTCACGTCATCAAAATCCTTTCTTATGACAATGTCGTTCATTATCCAGTCAGTAAATTCTTAGAGACAAGAATTAAGCCGACGACAGATGCGCCCACCGCTGATATTAATAGTGACGCTCGACAATTTATCACTCAGCAACTACTTGGATCGGCTATCGATAAAGATCGCTTAGCTGCAGAACTTAGCTTAGGAGATGTTGACACATTTAACATTGTGTACAACTATGTACTAAATCATTACTATAAAGTTTTGCAAGATAGTCGAAGGACATTTGACCCAACGCGACGTCAAAACTTTAGAACTTTTCTTGAATTGTATCGTGCCGACAAGATGACTATGTTGAAACAAGCAGCTAACTTTTACAATAATCTTATCCCTGCACATTTCGAAGAATACGCCGCAGAGCCGTTTATCACTCTTTTTACCCCTTACTTTATAGGGCTTGCTGTTTCAGAAAGAAGCAAGTTTGAGCAATTTGTAGTCAAAAAATTTAGTGAGATCAGTCAATGGGATGATGAAAACAGAATCACAGAATTACTGGAACCGCTTTGGTCAATGTTGACACCTGTTACGAAAGAAGTATTGTCAGATTTTTATTTGGACATTTTTATTACAGACCGACTAGACAAGTTCGCTCAAAAAAGCTTTGCAAATAAACTTGTCGCATCAGGGGATATCAAAACCAACGAGATTAGTAAATGGCTAGATACCAAATTGATCAAAGCAGTTCAATCGTATTCGGGCCTGGTCTCAGAAGATACGATTAGAATGATCGCTTCCACCTACTCGCGTGTAGCAAGACCTCTCAACGTCGAATTAAAAGATTGGATTGCATTTGTCAGCGGAAGGATCAAGCTTCTCACTAAATCATAAGGAACAAAAAAGGTCAGCAATTGCTGACCTTTTTCAATATGAAAAAAATGATACTTATGCAGGAAGATTATCCGGACCAGTAATGATGAATCGCTTTCACATGATGGAAGCGATTCAAAGACTAAATCAATATTTCGTTGAATCTTTTAAATAGTTCGAACGCTGGTTGGTAAATGGTATTTGCCCCCCTCGAAGGAATTATTTAATGTTTTTTAAGCCATCTAAAAACATTAAAAGAGGCACAAGGTGTTCGACCCAAGTCCCTCCGGCTCCACCCAGAGGGAGAGTCTTAGAAAATCTCTCTTTTTTCATATATAAGTAGATTTTTGTCTTTGGACGAAGAAATTCCTTATGGTTCTGTTATCATGTACGATCTTATTTATGAGGTTGGCGGAAATAAACTCTAAATAGAAATAACGGTAATTTTTTCATCGTCAGCTGATCAAGCCAAGAGTATCGTCGGAATAAGTCGGCGTCAATCCTATTAACAGAAAAGCCAGACACATCGCGTGGCTTTTCTGCTTTTGGATTAAACTTTTATTGATTATCTACCACCGTCTCCACCGCATCCTGAACGGATTGCGGAAGGGCTGACAACAAGTTATAGCCGGTAGCAGATTCAATACTGCGCACGGTACAACGATAAGTTTTCCAATCGCTGTTGATCGTGTTAATATTTGGAGTATTGATCGCGATTACGCGGGTCGAGGACGTGATGCGTGCTAAGTCCCCATTACCATTTGGGATCACTACCGCCACTTTCCAAACGTTTGATGGCACGGCCACGTGACCATTATCAACCGAAGAAGCGGTACCACTTGAGCCAGTACCACCGGTACCATAGTTGCCCATCACAATATACACTTCGTTACCGGCAGTGACCAGTGAACGCAGGTAGTTCTCAAAGTTCGCCCAGGTCTGCTGGTTGTTATTCGGTGCCTGCGGGATCATATTGGTCATCAGGAAAGTCGCCTCATTGGCTGTAGTCGTTGTTGTGCGATCCGCGCTCGGACAGTTATGACCACGGTCAAAACCGCTGCCAGAATAACTGGTGCTTTGTACCGCATACCAGCCCGAAGGCAGGTTAGGGTCAGCACGGAAAGCGTCGGTGCGGGCGGTTGAACCCAGTGAACTAGCACCCAGATACCAGCTTACCCAGTTAGGTTCGCCGCGGGTGCTGTTATAACTTTCCACAAAATAGGTCTGGTCCCACAGGTAGTTGTTAGGGGCCATTGTTACACTCGATACCGCACCACTTGGGTTGCCCAGCAGCAGGTTGGTATTGTCACCGGTAGAACCGCCGCCACCCGAACCGCTATCATAGCTGTTAACGGTAAAGTCATCGATATTGATTCGGTTCGAGCCACCTGACACCTTACGTAACTGAAAGCGGATCGTACCCGATGTATTCACGGTAAAAGTAGCCGTAGCCAAAGTAGTTGATGAAGCCGTGATGGTTGAACCCACCTGGGTATAAGAAGAGCCGCTGTTGGTCGATTGCCATAACTGGAAAGTTGACGCGCCATCAGAACCGTAAACCGCATATTGCATGGTCACGGTGGAGGCACCGGTGTTCACATTAAAATTCATGGTCATGGTACCAGTGCTCGTGATACGTACGCTTTTGCTACCGTTCTTATGATCTGTACTCAGCGTACCGATCAAAGCATTGTCCATATTCCAGCTGCCGCTGCTTAACGACACGTCCGCTGCTGCATAAGCGCCTTTAGTACCAGACTCAAAAGTCTCATCAATGGTCTGGGTAATAGCTTCGGTTTTTAGTTTGGTGGTAGACACAGTCTGTTCAGCAACGGATACCGGTACAATGGTTTGATTTTTCGCACAGGAAGAAAGCAATAGCATAGCCGCCGCCGGCAGGGCAAGTAAATGTTTTAGTTTCATGTTAATGGTTTGTTTTTGAGCAGAAAAATAAAATTGCAACTCTTATATGAACCGGATGTTAAGGAGAGATGGCCAATTGATTAACCTTGCCAGGCTTGCTGTTTCCGGTTTTGTTATACGTTAAACACCCTTTAAAAGTTCTCGTTTTCTATCAAAATAAAAATGCTGTCATTTTTCCAAACAACAGCGTTTTAATAGAATCAAAGAAATATTTGGCTAATCAATCGGTCACGTGCATCAGTATGGTTTTCATTAACTTCTTTGCCTGACGTTCCTGGGTAGCCCTGTCATAGTGAATGAATCCTACTAATATGGGTTTATTTATTTCCGTATCGCTGACAAACGAATATTCGCCGATGTTTTTTCCGTCTGATTTTCTGTCGCTGTCAATAATTAAAAATTTTTTGCTATCGTAGACTTCAATATTTGCCGATTGGATTTTTAAGATATTCCTCAACTGGTATACTCTCGTGGCTTTGTATTTGTCCAGTGGTACACCTTTAAGTTGCTCATCAGTGTTTTGTGTTAAAACGATTAACATATCCTGGTAGGAGTAAACCGCATCAGCAACCTGAAATGCCTTTCTTCCGCCTGTCAACTGATCTTTGGGTACAACCACCGCACCAGGCGGCATTTTTATATTGATGTTATGGTTGACTTGGTACTGCTTTAGTTTGCAGGAGGTTATAAGGAATAAAAAAAGTAAGTTTAAGAGAAATAGCTTTTTCATGTTTATCGTTGTTAAATTAATTTGGACATGGTGTTGCTGCAATATTATTGCCTGTATTGTCTAATGTATATGCTTTAAATTCAGTATCATTTTTGCCTTTTTCATATAGAGAAATGCTACCCGGAAAGGATTTTAACAATGGCCGCCACCGCATAATATTGGAGATCTTTCAGCTTTACCATAAATATCTCGTAAAAATGGCATTTAATGCTGGCCAACGTGCTCAAAAAATCAACAAGGTTTTACAACGGGCATAGAGATCATTGAGGTATTTGTTGCAATCTATGATCAACGCGAGCAAACTATAAACCACAAAAGCTCCCGGATTTTTCCGGGAGCTTTTGTGGTTTATGGAATTTTTAAATAATACTTATTACAAACCGGGAGCTTTGGTAGCAAAGTCGTAGCTTGTCCAGGCGAAGGCAGATTTGTCAGCACCTGTGTTGCCAGTATTGTTGAATACCAGTTTGGAGAAGTCGCTAAATGCATATCCCGGGTAAGAACCGGTAGCAGCAAAATTTGAACCCGGAATAGGGCTGCCGGTAGATGTTGTTACACCAGTTGCACCGATGAAGTTAGGACCTGTGTAGTTCATATCGATCTTAACGTCAGAAGCAAGAGCTGGGCCTGTACCGTCGTTAAATTTGATCAAACCGTTTGTTGGAGCGGCAGCCGTAGCAGCCCAAAGAACTTTTGCATTGTTGATGGTTATTTTACAACCGGTACGGTAGGTGAAACCTGCACGAAGTGCATAAGCAGGACTACCTGAAGTGCCTGAATCATTACCGTTAGCATTATAAACGCCTACTGAAAGGTTTGTGAAAGTAGGATTTGACAAGTTAGTTGTAATTGCAGGAGTAGAAGCTAAGTCAGAGAAACCACCGTCGCCTTCCATCATACCAGAACCGTTAGTAATGTCTGTAAATCCGGCTTCACGAACTTCGATAACATTGGTAGCAGTACCATTCCAACCTAAACACCAGTCAAAAGTATCGTCAGCAGAGTTTACCACCAAAACGTTACTAACGTTTACGGTGCCGCCAAAGAATTCGATATTGTCATCAGAACCATCGTGTAACCAAAGATTTTTAAGCGTTGTTCCTGTTCCTTGTGCATACAGAGATAGGTTGTTGCCTTCTTTTGTAGCATTGATACGCGCACCTGCGTAACCAATTTCTACATATTCCAGATCACCTGAACCATCGGCATTATTATTACCACCATAAAGTGCGTCGCCGATTTCTGTTGTTTGTGTATAAGAACCGTCTCTTGTTCCGGTAGCAGCATTTACAAGCGTAGCTTTGCCACACAAGAACACACCCATCCAATCTCCAGGTTTTTTGGTTGCAGAAATGAAACGGATCGGTGCAGCAGCAGTACCTACCGCATT
This sequence comes from Mucilaginibacter yixingensis, assembly GCF_041080815.1. NCBI lineage: Bacteria > Pseudomonadati > Bacteroidota > Sphingobacteriia > Sphingobacteriales > Sphingobacteriaceae > Mucilaginibacter > Mucilaginibacter yixingensis. The sequence continues at coordinate 2,030,332 of NZ_CP160205.1, forward strand.
TAGTTTACCACCTTGATTTACCTCTACAGATATGCTGGTAGCAGCAGTTCCACTGGTAGACGTTGCGGTAACGGTAGTACCGGGGCTCATTGTTAATGTGGCACCGTCCACAACAATTAAACGTCCTGTAAGTTTATAATTACCGGCGGGCAAAGTAAAGCTTCCGTTTACTTTGCCTTGCAGGTTGTTTGCATCGTAGTCGGGGTCTGTTAATGATGAGATATAGCCGTCTTTTGTTCCGGTGGGGGTAGTACCATCGCCACCCGGGGTGTTAGTGTCGTCTTTTTTACTGCACGACGCAAACGCTAACGCAATTGCGGCCAACATAAACATTTTTTTCATGATCTTTTGTTGTTTTAAAATTGATATTGAATACTTGAGTGATTATAAATGACTATAAATGCCAGCTAAGCCCTAAAAACAGTGTGATGCCTCTTTTATAGCTGCTTATCAATACGTCTGTTGTTTTGCCGGTCACGTTTGATGTGGATCTCTGTGTTAGTTCAAACTTTGGATCCAGGAGGTTTCTTCCGCCAAGATTTATCGTTAATTTGGATCTCTTCAACCCAAAGCTGTTGATGATATCAAGTGAAGGAACTGCTTTCTCCAGCACATTTTCACGGCCTGTTGTTCCTACAGAGAATACTTTGTCGTAAGCATAGTTAAACACCAGGGTGGATAAAAGCGATGTTTTATCGTTATCCATGCTGTAACTCAGATCAGAGTTAATGAGCAGGGGAGAAGCGCCCTGCATTTTTCCTTTTTGGTTGGTAAATGTAGCCGATACAAGACCCGTTGTTACGTCGGTTTGGTCTTCCTGGCTATACAGATAAGAAGCGTTGAATCCGAAAGAAAGATCGCTGGTGCTTTTTTTGCCTTTAAAAGTGTATAAGGTTTTCCTTAATTCCACTTCTGCGCCTGCAACGTTAGCGCTTTTTGTATTCACATAAGAGTAATCAAGCCCCGGTGTGTTCATGATCATTCTCACGATCGGATTTTGGATGTTCTTGTAAAAAGCGCCCACAGAAATAATCTCTTTTCTCGATAAATAATGATCATACTTCAAATCAACATTGTGATCTTTTGAGGGTGACAAATACGGGTTTCCGCGTTCATTGAAGTTGATGTCGTTATACAGAAAATTTGCCATTTCCTTAAACTGCGGCATGGTGTAAGTTTCGCTTGCTGCAAAACGCAACGCGTTGTTGTCGTTGAAGCTGTATTTCATATTTAAGCTGGGCAGCAAATAATTTTTGTCAATAAGCGATGGCGGTGTAGTAAGATCTGTTACTGTACTGGTAATGTTGGTATTCCAGGTGATAGTTTGTTTTACATTTTCGCTTCGCAAACCCGCTTCTATAATGAAGTTCTCGCTTACAGGATAAACTAATTGCGCGTAGCCGGCGCCAATTTTGCGATGACCGATGTAATACATCGGGTCTAAGTTGGAGCTGTTCCATAAAGTAATGAGTTTGAACGCTCCTGCGCTAAGGTTTTGCTGGTTTAGTGCAGCATCGGGGTTGTTCGGGTCAACGCTCAAACCGCCTTGCTGGTAGTCGAACTCCGTAAAATTGAAGGTCCTGTCTGTTTTTCTGTAATTACCACCCAAAGTCAAAACCACCGGAAAATTTGCATCCGGGTTAAATTGATAATTTACCTCTGCTTTTGTACCCAGATCATTTTCGTCAAGTAAAGAGAAAAAGCGGTTGTTATCTCCCGGAGAATTTGCACTTAAAATATAGCTTCCGGAAGCCGTCATGGCATAGGCATTGGTTTTTCTGTCCGGTTCAGTTCCACGCAAAGTACTGTACACTGTGCCGATGTTTGCGCTAATTTTACTACTGAATTTATAGTCTGCCAATAGCTGATTGGAGAATAAATTGTTGCTATTGTTTTGTTGGCGGACGATTAGCGAATTCTCAGCATCGGCCGAGCCCAGATTATCGTTAATGTCTTTATTGTATCCTAAATAATTTCCTACAAATTGCGCGTCGCTATGAATAAAAAGCGAATTCAACGAAACACTGCCTTTAGTATGTCTGAATTTTGCATTACCGAGTAAGGACTGTGTAGTTTTGTAATCGTAGCGTTTCACGTCCATAGCCTGCTGGTAATCGCCCGTGTTTGTGGCTTGACCGATGAAACCTGTCCTGTACGAATAATCGCTCACATTGCTGGCCACGCCAAACAATGAAAGTGAGTTGGTGCTCTTACCCAAATTGAACTTACGGCCACCGCTGATGTTGAAGCTTGTATTTATCGGACTTAAGGCTTTTTCGGTTTGAAAACCCGAATTAAAAGTGTACCGGGTCAAATCGGTGATCGGGGTGTTCCTTCCATTTTTAAGGAAGCCAAAATAACTGAAAGCGCCATCTGCAACCGCAAACCTGCTTGCCGAAACGGCATTGCTATTAACTCCGCCCTCAAAATAAATACTGAAAAAGCGGCGATCTTCCAGCTCTTTTGAAGAAATATCAATGTTCGCTCCGGCATTATCTCCGTAAAGAGGTGCGCCGAACGTTTTATTGACGTTAATGTTTCTGATGATATTGGACTGAAAAAAATCCAAAGAAATATTTTTGTACAATGGATCTTCTGAAGGCAGCGGTAGCCCGTTGAGAGATGTAGAATTGTATCTGTCGCCAAGTCCGCGCACAAACACGTTCTTGGTGCTTTCCAATTTAACGATCCCGGCCGTTTTTGTAACAGCAGCAGCGGCATTAGAAACGCCTTTCTTAGCCATTTCCTGCGAACCGATGGCCTGTTTCATTTCTACAGACCTTTTCTGCTCTGCAAGCAGTGCAGTTTCTTTTTCACGACTAGCCTTTGATTGGACTATGACCACCTCCTTCAACTGTTTACCCTGGTGCTCAAGAGTGATATTTAAGGTAGTAACCTGGTCTGCCTGCACCTGTACTTCGCTGATGGATCGGCTTTTGTAACCCACATACTGTATTGACAGGGCATAGGTGCCAGGCGCTATATTTAGTACGTAGTCGCCATTAACATTGACAACCGCGCCCTTGGTTGTACCTTGTATCAATAAGTTAGCACCAATAAGGTTTTCACCGGTTTTAGCGTCAGTGATCTTGCCTGATATTTTGCCTGTAATTTGCGCTTGTGCAGAACTGTAGAAGACACACGCAAGTATTGTAATAAGTAAGTAGGAGCGTAAAATTTTTACCATAAATTTTTGATTGCAAAAGTATTTTGAGTTACTTTTAATCACGATGAATCGCCGTTATCATTAAAACAAGTGTTTTTCAATGCATGGTTAAGAATGGTTAAATGGCATAACCATTCTTTATGCGGTACGATCTTGTTATTTTTTGTTTAGTAGCTTCGAGTACCGTTATCGGGCAATCGTTTTTTAATATTTCTTCAGCAAAAATATCGCTGTAGAATTCCTTCTTCAGATCTGTTAAGTTGATGTCGAGCGCATGGGAAAGGGTTTCCAGCTTTTCTATCCTTAATTTTTTCTTACCACATTCAATACGGCTTAAGTGGGCTCTTGCTATACCTAAGTGGCTAGCCAGAATGGTTTGAGATAGGCCTGCAGTTATACGGCATGCCTTAATAAAATGCCCGAAACTATTTAGCGGCATGCTTCAGCCTCCTCCTCAACTTTATTGCCATAACTTTCGACTAGGTTTTCTTTTACGAGCCGTATCTCGTTCATCGTTGATAGGTTATCATTGATCTTCTTGAGCACGCTAAGGCAATTGTACATCTCCTGCCAGCTAATGTCTGTAAGTACATGTTTCTCGAAATGTTCAAAAGCCGCCTTCAGTTTAAAAATGGCATTTTCCGCTTTAGATGTAAACGTAATAAGTTTGCCACGGCGATCTTTGTAATTAACCTCTCGCTTCACATAACCTTTAGCTTCAAGGGCGTTAATAATTACGGCCATGTTAGACTTTTCAACGCTTAGTTGTTCGCAAAGTAGTTTTTGCGTGGCTTTCCCATTAAACCGTATCAGAATGATAATAACCTGGTAATGATGCTGTAGGTCTGTTTCGGAAAGTAATTGATATAAATAACTGTGAAAAGACTTGTGTACGAGCATGGCCTGCAAGCCAAACTCTTCTCCAAATTCCATAAAGTGAAAAAATTAACCAGATCACTTAAAGAGTGATCGGTGTGTTCAACAATAAATAAGCTTAGGGGTATTGAAGCTTTATTGTTGATCTTTTCAGATGAGAAGCAGCCTGTTAAGCAGATAGATCGGCGGAAACGGTGGGTAGGAAAAATGCTGGTTTAATTGAGAAGCAACACGTTTAACGCCTTGTAAGCAAAGCATTAAACTTGCTAATACGATCACCGCAAACAACAAAACGTTTATTTCGCACTTTACCGTGCTTGGCGGCAATGAGAGCTGGCGGTTTGCAATTAAAGTCCAAGTTGAATTATGTAAATGAATAGTACATAAATTATGCCTTTCGATAGTAATACGGTTGTGGCAAGGCTCTTTGGCTATTACAGAAAAAAGCGGATTGAGCACTAAGATATAGATGCTCAGCAGTAGGAGTGATACCGCTTTTAATTTTTTTTTCATTATTCAACCAAGGCAATAATAACTGCAGTGTGTAAATATTAAGTTGTATTTAGGTTAAGATATTGCAAATCTGTAGAACATACCTGATGCTGTCTATCGGCTGACTTATGGAAGGTTGAGCACAATGAGCGATTAAGCTATTGCCTAATTCACTTTTAAAATAGCAATGCTTAGCGTGTTACAAAACATCTCTGTCATTTGTTGAAAATTGTGAAAAACCAAACTGGCATACTATTCTATTCAAAAAGATAACAAGCACTTGTGCAACCAGTTACCGAACAAAGCCTCAAGTCGGAAGATTTAAGGCTTTGTTACTTCTTAGGAAGAGGGTACATACAGATGGACGGAGGGCTTTCTTATATAGCATTCCGGGGCTTGAAAGCACTTCAGGATGGTAATCCTGCCTGGGGGGGGGCTACAATCTAATATAGAGTAACTTAACAAGGATGATCGTTAATTTTAGCACCCAAGGGAACAAATTCTAACAGTCATAAATTATGGCTGTCTCAGGTAAAAAAGAAGCGCTGTTTTGGGACAGCGCTTATACAAGGTGAATAAATTTTTTACTTCGCAGCGTCGCGCAGTGCCTTTACTTCGTCATGCGCGGCATTGACGCCACTCTGCTGACGGCTCACTATTTCGCGGGCCTGGGCGCTTAATTCCGGGTCTTCCAGGGCATCGCGGTAAGCTTTCTTAATGGCGTCTTCTCCGCGTTCGGCTTCTGAGAGGATGCTTTCGCGGGTGCTGCCGCCAAAAATGGATTTCACGTCTATCCAGGCGCGATGCAGACTACCGGCCATACTGGTGCCGGTTTCCACGTCATTGTCTTCGGCACCAACCAAAGCTGAAAGTTCCTGGCTATTCTCACGACTCTGCGCCGCGTAACGCTGGAAGATTTCCTTCAGGTCGATGTTCTCGTCGTTAATGTCAGCTATCGCTTTTTCAAAACCGGCGATACGGTCGTTGTTGATCTCGATCAGTTCGTTCAGAACCGAGGTTGTTTTGGTTTCCATAAAATAGATAAATGATTAATTGATTTTAAATTACTCCACTTCTGCCGCGGCAGCTTTGTTCACATAGTTCTCGGCCACTTCGGTCAATAAGGAATCAGCCGTTTTTTCTTCTTTAAGGGTTTCTTCCAGCAAACTGGCAGCTTCAGTATAACCTAACGTGGTAGCCAGCGTGCGCAGCGTGCCATAAGATGCAATTTCATAGTGCTCCACTTTCTGGGCAGCCGAGATAATGGCCACATCACGCACTTCGGTGCCTTTCTCTGTTTCTTTCAGCAGTTCGTCGGCTTCTTTCAGCAGGCCGTCCATCGCTTCGCATTTCACGGCTTTAGCTTTCTCGCCAATGCTTTCAAATACTTTTTCCAAACGGGCTACCTGGTTTTCAGTTTGCGTAAGATGCTCTTCGATGGTTTTCTTTAGTTCGTCCGAAGTTGCGCCCTTGCTCATTTTTGGCAGGGCTTTTACCAGGTGTTGCTCAGCCCAGTAAATGTCTTTCAGTTCATCGATGAACAATTCTTTCAGCGCGCTTTCCGCTTCGGGAGAGCGTTCGGCTTTCATTTGCTTTTTGGTTGCCATAGGTCTTGTCTTTTTGTTTTGATGTATGGTAAAAACGTTGCGAAAAAATACTTTGTTTTAAAAAAAATTAATTGAAACGATAGTTAAATCTGGTATGATAATCGCTGGTTAAATATTATGAAGATCATCAAACTTAATCCGAAAACTAAAAAAAGTATTCAGCTAGCAATAGTGACCGCTTTTTTGTACAGGGACGCGAATGTTTTTAAAAACACACGCCTGCAATTCCTGAAAAATAATCCTGATTTTTTTAATAACTCTTCGGGCCTGACGGCTTAAGTCATGTATAAAAATTTACTACGGATGGCTGGTGCGACCGCTCTTATCGGTTACCTGATGTTTGGCAACAAACTGCGAATGGTATTGAAAGACCGCGTTAAAGACTGGAGTGCAGATCTGATGAGCCGGGAATGTGGTCTCACGAAAGAGCTGACCCGTCCGGCCGTAGATATGGTATTGGATTAATGCCGATGTACCAGCCTGTTCAATGTTTGCAGATTTTGCACCGCAGCGCCCAGGGTATTGTTAAAGTATGCGTAAAGCGTTCTGCCTTCGGCCAGCCAGTCCTGTATGTAAGTAGCATGTTCCTGCAAATAGTCGCCGGTGTAGCTGCCGCGATAACCAGGCTCCGGGCCATGGAACCGCAGAAATACATGCTGCGCCGTTAATACCAGCGGCGCTGCCGATTTTTGCATATCATGCGCTACCATTGCTGCATTGAAGCTGCGCAACAACTGATAGACTTCTTCTCTATACCAGCCTTTATGCCGAAACTCTATTGCCAACTGCCAGCCGTAAGGCTGCAATGCGGTAAGTAAGGCGGTCAATTGCAACAAGTCAGGCCCGAATTTAGGCGGGAGTTGCACCAGCAGACAGCCACGTTTACCGCTTGTACTGACAGCATCCATGAATGCAGGTAAGGGTTGCATATTAAACCTTCCCGGCAATTCATGCGTTACGGATTGATGTATTTTAAAGGTAAACCTGAAATCATCAGGCACTTCGCCCGACCATTTCTGTACTGTTCGTGCTTGTGGCATCCGGTAAAAACTGGCGTTGATCTCGATAGAATTGAACAGCGAGGCATAATAAGTTAACCGCGATCCTTCCCTGAACTCCTCCGGGAAGAAGGATTTGTTTTTGACGAGCAACATTAGGTTGCTGGTGCCTGCATAATAGTTTTGCATCTATTTAGGGGTTTTCCCGAAAAGCTCCCGAAGTTTGCCTTTCGCTTTTTCCAATACCTCTTTTTCCGAATGATCCAGGTTCTTGCCGGCGCGGTTTTCATAAAAGGTCAGCATAGACATCGCGCTGCGGTAAGGCGACGATTTTCGGCGGTTACTGCTTTCTGCGGAATGCTTTAGCGAGGCCGCGATCTTATCCGGATCGCCCGATTTGAAAACGTCTTTTTCCAGGTCGAGGGCGTTGCTGTGTGTGGTCACTTCACCCGACCATTTTTTTGCTGTCGTCATAATTTTCAGATTTCTACCGGGTTCAGTACTTCATCTGTAGCGGGCTGGGGCACTTCGATTTCTTCAAGTTCCAGTGTACCCAGATCACCGAACTCATGTATTCTGATAGCTTTCATTTTTGTTTAATGTTTCTTCTTCGGTACTTTTGCACCTTCTTTACGCGCCTCAGATAAACCGATGGCAATTGCCTGTTTTCTACTGGTCACTTTTTTACCGCTGCCACTTTTGAGCGTACCTTCCTTTTCCTCGTGTAAAGCTTTATGGACCTTGTCCTGCGCTTTGTCTGAATATTTGGCCATGATTTTATTTATTAATTTGTTTTTCAATACGCGCACGCTGGTTGCCTGACCACTCTTTCGCCGCCTTAACCGCTTTGGTGCTGCTGTCGGTTTTATTCGTGGGGCTGATCCGATACGAAACGGCGCTCCACTTTACTGCCTCTGGTACTCATAATTATATGAATGTTTATATTGTTTATTAGCCATTGACCACTTCGCCGCCATTAACATGGATGACCTGCCCCGTAATGAAAGAAGCGTCATCAGAAGCGAGGAAGACATAAGCCGGGCCAAGCTCGGACGGCTGACCGGCCCGCTTCATCGCTGTTTCACTGCCAAAGCTCTTGATCTTTTCTTCGCCAAAACTGGATACGATCAGCGGCGTCCAAACCGGGCCGGGCGCCACTGCATTTACGCGGATACCCTTTTCGGTAAGGTTGGTAGCGAGTGATCTGGTAAATGTGGTGATAGCCCCTTTGGTGGAAGAATAATCAATTAACGATGGTGACGAGCGGTAGGCGGTCACCGAGGTGGTATTGATGATACAATCGCCGACTTCCAGGTGCTCCAGTGCGGCTTCAGCAAAATAGAAATAGGCGAAGATGTTAGTGCGAAAAGTCGTATCAAGCTGTTCCTCGTCAATAGCCTTCACATCCTTTTGCGGGAACTGCATCCCTGCATTGTTGACCAAAATATTGAGCCGGCCATATTCCTGAACTGCCTTCGCTACTGCCTTTTTGCAGAAATCGGCTTTCTTGACATCGCCTTTTATGAGCAGGCATTTTTTACCCGCTACTTCCACCAGGCGCTGCGTTTCTTTGGCGTCAATATCTTCGTCCAGATAGACGATAGCGATATCCGCACCTTCCTCCGCGAAATGCACGGCCACCGCACGGCCGATGCCGCTGTCGCCGCCGGTAATCAGGGCAACCTTGTCCTGTAACTTTCCGGCAGCCTTATAGCTATCCTTGATATATTCCGGCGCCGGGTTCATCGTGGCCTCGATGCCGGGTTGTTTGTTTTGCTTTTTAGGTGTTTGGGTTGCAGTTGCCATTGTGGTGTTAATTATTAATTAAAAAATTAACCACTGGATTGGTATTAAGTTTTCGTTTTTTTGCGAATGGCGCTGATCTCGCCGTTACGCTCCATGTAAACTTCATCGATCTCCTTTATATCTTCGGTCAGTGCCGAGCGGCGCACACCTTGCATCAGGTCTTCTTTACAGATAAGGGCGCGACGCATTTCGTCGTGATCGAATTTACCGTCGTGATAGAGCCGGAATTTATGGCCTTCCGTCCAGTGGCTGAAACGTTTGTTGCGGGAACCCAGCCACGCAAAGAACCGGTGCAGCAGAACGATAACGAAGCAGGCCGTAACGACGGAGAGAAAAGGCGACGCGCCTACCACGGCCCGGCTCATAATGGCGCCAAGCAGAATGGTAATGATATTATCCAGCGGCATGCGCAGACCGAAAGAACGCCGACCGGAGATGCGGATCAGCACTAGGGCGATGAGGAAGAAGGCCGCACCCCGGCAACTCATTTGCAGAACGTTTAGTTGTTCGCCTGCTCCAAAAATATAAACCCAGGCATTCATGTTGTTAACGGTTACTTAATCATAAAAACACATTCATGGCGGAATGTTTGAAATCGCAAGCATTTCAGGTACCCGGTTTGTTGTTTTTAGGTTAAATACTTTTCTTATGAAAGAGTCGGAAGAATCATCAGGCACCGCGCGCAGGGGGACTGACGCAACTTCGCCTGGGTAGCAGCGTTTATGCTTTCGTCTTTGCTGTAGGTGTGCCAAGCCTTAATGTCAGCCACGAGGTGGTGCACCTGAACCGTTGTACGCTCTGGCCAATGCGTGCACCAAATGAATCGGTACGCAGCTATGCCCTGTAAGCTAACAAGGCCGTGTAGGCCGATAAACATACCGATCGCAAACCCTATGTTTTTCGTTCATTTGGTGCACAGTTCGCAAAAGTACTGGTCGATACTGAGTCGGGGGAAGTGCGGGTAGAAAAGCTGGTCGGGGTGATGGATATCGGCAAGGTGATGAATCTAAAGACGGCTACCAGCCAGATCATGGACGGGATGACCTTTGCTTTAGACATGGCGTTGATGGAAAACACGCAGTACGACCCGAACAATGGTTGTATCGTGATGCGGGACACGGCGCAATACCTCGTGCCGGCACACGCTGATATCCCAGAGATCGAAGTTCTATTCATCGGCAAGCCCGATCCCTGTATCTTGCCTTTAGGCGCCAGGGGTATCGGCGCGATCGGCGTGACAGGTATGGCCGCGGCGATTATGAATGTTATTTACAATGTGACCGGCAAGCGCGTCCGCGCCTGCCGGTCACACCGGATAAATTCATTTAAATTATTTAAAGCGCGTCTTTGAGGTGTTTGTAATTGGCTTTTACAGTATCTAGCACCTCATCCATGTGTCCGTTGAGCATCAGTTTGGTCATGGAGACAGCCATACCTTTTACCTGGCTAAATTCCAGTTTTGGCGGCATGGCCAGGGCATTCGGGTTTGTAAAAATATTGATCAGCACAGCGCCTTTATACATCAGAGCTTCTTTGAGCGCCTGTTCTACGTCTTCCGGCTTTTTGACGGTAATGCCTTTAATGCCCATGGCCTGGGCCACCATCGCAAAATCGGGATTCACCATGTCGGTCTGCCAGTCGGGCAGGCCCGCTACTTCCATTTCCAGTTTCACCATGCCTAAGGAGCGATTATTAAAAACGATGAGTTTAACAGGTAGTTTGTATTGGGCAATGGTAGCCAGATCGCCCAGTAACATGGAAATACCGCCGTCGCCGCAAAGAGCGATCACCTGCCGATCCGGGCGGGCCAGCTGAGCGCCGATGGATTGTGGCATAGCATTGGCCATAGAGCCATGATTAAAAGAGCCTAGCATTTTGCGGGTGCCTTTGGCGTTGATGTAACGGGCGCCCCATACGCAAGACATGCCGGTATCTACTGTAAAAATAGCATCGTCGGCGGCCAGCTTATCGATCAGGCTGGCTACATATTCTGGATGGATGAGTTCGTTGTTGCCCGTGTCGTCTATATAGGTCTGCTGTTTCTTTTTGACCTCTGCATAAAAATCCAATTGTTCTTTCAGGAAACGGTCGTCTGTTTTTTGTTCAACCTGCGGGATGAGCGCCTGCAAGGTGTCCTTGATATTCCCGCATAAGCCAAGATCTACTTTAGCACGGCGACCCAGGCGTTCAGGCCGCACATCGATCTGTACGATCTTCTTATCGGTCGGGATAAAAGGTACATAAGGAAAGTCAGTACCCAGTAAAACTAATAGTTCACACTCGTGCATGGCATGATAGGCAGAGGGCAGGCCCAGCAGGCCGGTCATGCCCACCTCGTTCGTGTTACCCAACTGGATTTCCATCTTGGCTTTGAAGGAATAGCCTACCGGTGCATTTAATAATTTTGACAGGGCTATCACTTCTTCACCCGCATCTGCTGCGCCGATACCGCAAAACAAGGTGATCTTATCATATTGCTTAAAGAACAAAATTAATTCCTTCAATTCATTGTCAGACGGAATGATCTTCGGCGCAGGCTGATAAAATTTAACCGAACTGCCGATTTCTTCGGCAGGCAGTTTGGTAAGATCGCCAGGTAATCCGACCACCGATACGCCTTTTTTATTCAGTGCGTTTTGAATACCAGCTTGTAACATACGCGGCAGCTGGGCTGGTGTGGTGGCAATCTGGTTATAATGGCTGCAATCGTCAAATAGTTTAATAGTATTGGTCTCCTGGAAATAGTCGGACCCAAATTCGGCGGTCATGACGGTTGATGCAATGGCCAGCACCGGCGCACCAGACCGATGCGCATCATACAAACCATTGATGAGGTGTACGTGGCCGGGGCCGCTGCTGCCCGCGCAGCAGGCCAATCCGTTCAGTTGGGCTTCGGCGCCGGCAGCGTAGGCGCCAGCCTCCTCGTGCCGTACGTGTATCCACTGGATGCTGCCGTTGCGCCGCACGGCATCGTTAACTTCATTCAGGCTGTCGCCTGTAACAGCGTATATTCTTTTAATGCCAGCTTCGGCCAGCATGTTTACTAATTGATCGGCAACGGTTTTTGACATGGCGTAAGGGTTTATCAAACAAACCCATTTTTGCGCCGGGAGTTTTTATTTTTCGTTCGTTTTTAAAGGTGATCTTTTCCAGTTGATCCTGGAACAGGTCGATAGCTTCTAGAAAAACGACGCCTTGCCGGTTGCTGTTAAAAACATGGAAATGTTGATTTCGCGGTAACTCGTCGCCGGCTTCCAACCAAACCTGATATTGTCATACTTGGCGCAAGCGATCCAACGGTCATCGGTTACCCTTGCTACCACCGCAAAACCCACGCCTGTGGCATGACAAGATCATATCCAGCATTTCTTTAACGATGGGGGGATATGCTGGATGTCGTTTAAAAATCTTTTTCAGCAGGTTGAAAAAGATGTCCATCGCTCGGGCCAAATTGATAGATGGGTTGGAAAAGGCTAAACGAAGACGTACGGCAAGTTATATGGAATAAATATCAATGTTGTTGTTTTTTGTTTACAGCGGTAGGCTAAAATAAAAGGTCGAACCCTTGTCGCTTTCGCTTTCCGCCCAAACCTTCCCGCCATGACGCTGGATAATTTCCGAACTTAGGTACAAGCCAATTCCAAAACCCGCGATGTGTCGGGTGTGGTTACTTTCTACCCGGTAATAACGGTCGAAGATACGTTCCAGGTCCTCGGGCTTAATACCCATCCCCCGATCCTGCACGCTAACCGTTACCTCAGCATTGCTCCTCATACAATGAACATCAATCTCGGCGCCTTTGGGCGAATATTTAATGGCATTATTAAGCAGGTTGGAAATTACAGAAGCGATCTTGTCCCGGTCGGCACTGATGGGGATGGCCGGACACGGAGAAAAACGGATCTGTTGGCCGCCGGCTGTCAGTTCGGCTTCGGCGATCATTTCTCCCAGAAGTGCAATCAGGTCGAATGTCTGTTTGTCAATATGGATCTTACCGGATTCAAGGCGGGAGATATTGAGGAAGCCATTGATCATGGCTGTCATCCGTTTGACTTGCTGATCGGCCTTTTGCATCGCGCCGGCCAAAAAGCTATCCTCACTATGCTGCAATTTCAATTTGGCCACCTGCACTACCGCTGACAGCGAGGTTAAGGGGGTTTTCAGTTCATGGCTGACCATACCGATAAAATCGTTCTTACGCGTTTCATCCAGTTTCTTTTCCGTAATGTCGCGAGCGATCTTGGAAACGCCGATAATGCGTCCAGCCTTGTCCTTGATCGGTGAAACGGTAACCGATACGTCGATCAGTTGCCCGTCACTTCTTACGCGCTTGGTCTCAAAGTGGTTGATACGTTCCCCACGGGCTATCGTGGCCAGGATATGCGGCTCTTCGGCGTACCGCTCCGGCGGTATCAGTTTATAAATGCTTTCGCCGATCATTTCTTCAGCACTGTACCCAAAAACGCGCTGCGCGGATTCATTCCAGCTGGTTACAATCCCTTCCAGTGTTTTGCTCACGATGGCGTCATGCGAGGTTTCAATAATGGCCGCCAGCTTGGCGCTTTTTTCATCAGCTTCTTTAAGGTCATGAATATCAACGACCGTACCGATAAACAGTTGCGGCTGCTGTTCTTCAAAATAAACATTGCCCTGCGCCTTGATCCAGCGGGTTTCACCCGTATCAAACCGGAGGATGCGATAGCTGATATTATAATGGCCATCACCGGCCGGGTCCAGCGCTTTTTGAATGTCGGCTTCCACGACCGCACGGTCATCCGGGTGAATATGATCAGCGAATGCTGAGAAAGTTGGTTCAATGCCGGCCGGGATACCATAAACATCGCGGCATTCTTTGGACCAGTACAATTCTCCGGTTAGGAGACGATATTCCCAGGTGCCCAGGCCGGTAGATTCGATCGCCATGCGTAAGCGCGATGCGCTGGTTTCCAGTTCGCGGTTGATCGCTTCGTATCGAAGCTGAATTTCGGTCAGGTCCTTGTTGGTGGTGGCCAGCTCTTCGTTGGCAGCGGCCATCTCCTCGTTCGCCCGCTGTACTTCGGCGCGGGCGTTCACCTGAGCGGTCACGTCGATCGTTATCGCAAACACTCCGGCGATCTTGCCGGAAGTATCGCGGTAAGCCTTGTATACAAAGTTTTGATAAACCACTTCCGGTTTGCCGTGCCGTAGCAACGATACCGGCATTTCGCTGGCATAAAAGGTTTCACCGGTCTCATAAACATTTTGTATGACCAGCTCTAAGCCCTGGCCGCGTGCGTCGGGCAAGGCATCAAAGACCGGTTTGTTCATGACGTCGGCCTGCGGTTTCCCCCAAAGTTCCACCATTAGCGCATTAGCCACGGTGATGACATGGCTGGGTCCCATCATAATACACATGGCCACGGGGGCCTGTGCGACCATATTACGGAGGTTTTCTTCATTTTGCTCCACCTGTTGTTTAGCAAGCACCAAGTCTGTGATATCGGCACCAGTGTTCATGATGCCGTAAACTTCGCCATCGGCATCATGCAAGGGAGTAAAACTATAATTAAAGTAAAACGGTTGCAGGTGGCCGGAAATTTCGATGTCAACCCGCTGGCTGCGCGCATGGAAAGTCTCGCCTGTCAGGAAAACCCGGTCAAGCTGTTCGAAGATCTGCTGGCCGGCCAGCTCCGGTAATACTTCCCGGTAGGTCTTGCCGATCACGTCGTTGCCTTTGCCCCAGACCTCAATGATTGCCTGGTTGGCCATGAGAATGCGCATTTCCCGTCCCGTGTAAACCCCGATTGGGAACGGCGCAGCCGCCATCAGGCTTTTGGAACGCTGCTCGCTTACCTGCAACAACTGCTGGATCTGGATGAGTTCATCATTGGTGGTAGCCAGCTCTTCATTGGATGCTGCCATTTCTTCGTTCATTAACTGCAGGCTTTCTTCTGCTTGTTTCCGGTCGGTTACATCCCGCGTGGTACCTGCCACTGCCTCTACCTCGCCATCGGCGCCGATCACCGGAATCAGGATGTAGTCGTATATGCGTTTACCCATGGTCGCATGCGGAAAGCCGACCTCACCGCGCACCGGTTGTTTAGTGGCCCGAACCTGGTCGATCTCCCTTTCATGCATCAGTGCATGCCATTCCTCATAACCGTTCTCCCGCAGGCCTTTACCAACCGCTTCGCCGGCTGTTTTGCCCCACATGTTCAGCAGAGCGGTGTTGGCATACAGGAAACGATAGTCAAGGCTGAATACATACATCAGGTCGGGCGTATTCGAGGTAATCGTTTCGTAAAGCCTTTTTTGCTGTTCGGCCCGTTCATGCGACGCCCGCAGCGCCTGCTGCACCTCCAGCATTTCAGTGACTTCGAATACAAATACCATAATGCCATCCACATGCCCGTCGGCACCGTGGCGGGCTTCATAATTGAAGGTAAAAAAGCGGTCGTGCACAGGCCCGCCTTCAAATTCGGCTATGGGCACCAGGGATTCCCTGACCGTATAGGCCTCGCCGGTATGGTAAACATCCCGCAGGATCGTTTCCAGCGGCGTCCCGATCAGCTCTGGCAAGGCTTCAAAGATCGGCCGGCCCAGCAGTTTACGTTCCGGCATCAGGGCCTGGTAGGCGGGGTTCACCAATTCATAGACCAACTCGGGTCCTTCCAGAATGCAAATGCCGGCTGGTGCCTGCATAAAGAAGCTTTTCAGGCGGTCTCGTTCGGCCTGAAAAGCAGTTTTAGCGGCTTTTTCTTCTAGGCGTTGGGCAACCTCCTTGGTATTTTCCAACACCCAGACCACCACTTTAACGATCTCCCCGGCGTCACTCCGGAGCGGCGCGTACACAAAATTGATCACAATCATTTCCTCACGGCCATGGCGGATCAGCGGTATTTCCAGCCCTTCACGGCGGATAGTTTCTCCTTGAGACGCCCGATTCAGATCATCTTCAAATAAATGCCTGACCTCGGCAAAAGACTCCCAGTACCATTTGCCAATGATCGAATGGGGCGGTTTTCCGGCGATCTCCAGGAACTTGTCGTTCAGTAGTTCAGTTTTTTGCGTAGCCGCATCCAGTACTGCGATGCCAATGGGTGCGCTGTTGACCAGTTCTTTCAGATGTTCGTTATCTATAAATTTCATGCCATGGGTATTCTACAGTCTTCCCAAACGCAAATTGACCGCGTGAATAGGTTAAAATATCAGATTGTTAAATTTAACCCAGAACAATCAAATTCCGAAAATTGTTTAAGTAAGCCAACCAGCTTTATTTTTCAGTGAGTGGAACCCGCCTTACATAATATGTTAAAAGTTTATCCATTCTTATTCGTAGAAATGATCACGACCGGAGTGGAACTTGATATTCACAGGGTGACCTGTACAATAGGAGCTAAGCTGACTTCTTTCAATAGTTATAGTGCAACGCTCGTCCGTGTCCAAGAACGCGGTATAAAAGGCTTACGAGGTCCTGAAAGAAAGAATTTTACGGCATCTGCTTCCGAAAGAGCTTTTTGTAACGCTAAACAGGTCAGATATTCAACTGAACTATAAATCAGGCTAATAATTATATTTGCAGCCTAAATTTAAGAACATGGAAAAATTAGCAGAGTTAAAAGCCCTTGTTGAGACGGCCGAAAAAGAAGGCGCAGCATTTTATGAGAAAAACAATAAAGCAGCCGGTACCCGTTTGCGTAACGCACTGCAGGAAATTAAGGTTATTGCTACAGATTTGCGTAAAGATGTAACCGAAAAGAAAAACGCAGCAAAATAAATCAATTTATAA
Organism: Mucilaginibacter yixingensis; assembly: GCF_041080815.1. Classification (NCBI taxonomy): domain Bacteria; kingdom Pseudomonadati; phylum Bacteroidota; class Sphingobacteriia; order Sphingobacteriales; family Sphingobacteriaceae; genus Mucilaginibacter; species Mucilaginibacter yixingensis. The sequence goes on from NZ_CP160205.1 coordinate 2,047,045, forward strand.
TGTTTTGGGAAAGCCCCGTCCTTCAGGATGGGGCTTTGTTGTTTGTGCAAACCCATTTGATGCCTCTTCAGTTTTTTGTACCTGCTGGACTTTTAAGCAAAGTAATCTGAGCCTTTCAACAAAGTGAACAAGTCGCCGATCGCCGAACTTTGTTTCTGTAATTAGAAAAGATGAAAATCATAGATCCGCATGATTATGAGCGATGAAAACAAAGTCCAGGAAATCGAAGCCAGGCAGCCGGCACAGAAGCCGCGGGTGCTGTTAAATACTTATACCGGTACCCAATTAGCGGGTGAAGCTTTGGTGACCGATCATATTTTTAGCTACATCCTTTGTGGGCAGCATGAGGTATGGGTTGGCGGCAGCCGGTACACTTTTGGTGAGGGTGACTTCCGCTTCTTTAAAAGAAACCAACTGGCTCGGTATGTTAAAAGCCCTGCCGGCGGCAGTTTTAAATCCCTGGCGGTGCACATTGATCAGTACACTTTACGCGAAATAAGCGATGCCTACGGATTAATGGCTGATAAAAGCGATGACCACAGCGGGGCCATACTGCTCCGGCCGGACAATTGGTTAAAGGGATTCGCAGATTCGCTGCTGCCTTATGTAATGCAACAGCAACCAGACCAGCGGATTGTTGCGCTTAAAACACGCGAACTGGTCTTACTGCTCTTGCAAAATAACCCCGCGTTTAAAAACATCCTTTTTGATTTCAGTGAACCGGGAAAGATAGATATGGAGGCTTTTATGAACAGTCATTACCGGTATAACGTGAGCCTGGAGCGTTTTGCCTTTCTGACCGGGCGAAGTCTTTCCGGGTTTAAACGTGATTTTGAAAAGCTGTACCAAACTAGCCCCGGTAGATGGCTGGTGCAAAAAAGATTACAGGAGGCCAGGTACCGGATCGAATCACAGCATGAAAAACCAGGCGATGTTTACCTCGACCTGGGATTCGAGGATCTGTCACACTTTTCTTTTGCTTACAAAAAAGCATTTGGCTATGCGCCCAACAAAAGGCATTCAAACATTAACCTATAAAAATCAAACAATGGACATTCAATTAAAGGGTAAACGTGCGCTGGTAACCGGTTCAAGCTCCGGATTAGGCGAGGCAGTTGCAAAACTACTGGCTGCCGAAGGCGCCACAGTAATTATTCATGGCCGTAACAAGGAGCGGGTGCAGGCAACGGTAGCTGATATCATCCATCTTGGCGGATCAGCCGAAGTGGCCATCGGTGATCTCTCAACAGACGAAGGCGCTGATGCGGTAGCGGCAGCGGCGCTCCGCTCAGGACAAATCGATATCCTAGTCAATAATGCGGGCGAAACATCCCACAAATCATGGGGTGATGCTACTACGGAAGACTGGTTGTCAATCTATAACACTAATGTGGTCTCCTATGTCCGTATGATCCAGCGAATCGTTCCGCAGATGAAATCCTTGGGTTGGGGCAGGGTTATCCATATCGGCGGCGGCCTGGCCATACAGCCCATTAAGGAACAGCCACATTACAACGCAACGCTTGCAGCCCGTCATAATCTGTCCGTATCGCTGGCCCGAACGCTGAAGGAGACCGGGATAACCTCCAATGTGGTATCTCCCGGTGCCGTCATCAATCCAATGGTAGAAGAGTGGCTACAAAATGCAGCTTCAAAATTTGGCTGGGGAACCGATCCGGAAGAGATCAAATACAAAGCCGTACAAGACCTGATCCCCAATGATACCGGCAGGTTTGGCAAGCCCAATGAAATTGCGGGTGCTGTAGCGTATCTGTGTAGCCGTTATGCCGATTATATCAGCGGATCTGTACTTCGCGTGGATGGTGGCACCATTCGTTGTCTTTAAAAGATCCGGTCAAATTCATGTAGGGCAGCAAAATGATCTGTATTACCTGTTTCTTCCCAACCGAAATCTGATTAAATTAAAGATAGTAGTATCTGTTTTTATAGATACCAATAAAGTGGCACAAATTTTTGAAGGCAGCGCGTTTGGGAGCCCTCCAAAACGCATGGCCGGCGGGTGGTTGAACCCTAGTAGGCGCTATTTCATCTAGTCCGCTTTTTATCTATGTCCCGCCAGATGCGCTGGCGGGGCATAGATGGTTTCAGGCAAATATGAGTTCCGCAGCCTGTTTGAATTTGGGATGTGCTGCAGATGATTCCACATGCTACAGGATTACACGCACCGTATAAATCACCGAGTAATCGTCGAATAGCTAGCCGGGAAATACGGCGCACTGCGGTTCGGGTTCTGCTGGTGTTGTTCGGCTTTCTGTTTCACCTCTTCAGCCAGTTACTTACAGCAAAGCATACCAATCAATCCTACCTAATCAAACGCATATTCTTTTATAATTCAGCCTAAAAACAACCTGAAACAAATACCGTAAAGCACCATTTGATACTTAACCTTTTCATAACATAAAGCTGTTAATTAAAAAATATTATGAGCATAGTTTTGCAGCCGGTTTAAGTCCAAATACTTCGCCCCCCCTGGAAGAATGCCCAAAAGACAGAGAAACTCAGCACAATTGTATGCACTCGGCATGGCGCTTGTGTACTTGTTTTTCTCGTGCCTGTACGTAATACAATGCATGCAGACTTCACAGATGCTTCATACCCAATCTTCGCAGGTAGTAAAGCACCATCCTTCCATTGTTTTAGCAAAGTCTTTCAGAAGCAGAAACCATTCACCTATCGGTAAGTTTCTGCACAAACCACGAGTTATTACTCAGAAAAAAACAATGCTGGCTCTTGCCGCTACGCTGGCGTTTTGCCTTGTTTTTTGCTTTTTCAACGTACAAGCCAAGCGATTTTCGTTTGCCACGGTTTATCAACATGGTTATCAGCCCCATCATGTTCTAGCCTTGCTCCAGACCTGGAGAATCTGATCCCCTCTATTTCCTTCTAACAAGTATTGACGGCCCGCAATAGCGACGCGCCTGTATTCATTTGTCCATTTTTTTCTGCTAAGACCACGCCCCGCGACCGGTCCTGGCCTCACTTTGCTCATTTTTTTAAATTTTTTAACAATAAACATTTCTGGTATGAGACCAATCTACTCTTATTTCAAGATTGCCTTGTCTATGATTGTCTTTACAATTATTGCAACGCAGAGTTTCGCGCAACAAACGCGGCTTATTAAAGGCCAGGTCGTCGACGCCGCCGACGGGACTGCCATCATTGGTGCATCCGTTAGGGTGAAAGGCACACGCACCGGCGCATCGGCAGACCTTAACGGTAATTTTCAGGTAACGGCCCATAACGGCGACGTATTGGTAATTACCTACATTGGTTACGTGGCACAAGAAGTTTCGGTTAACAGCGCCCCGTTAACCGTGCGCCTTGCTGCTGATAAACATGCACTTAGCGAAGTAGTTGTTACTGCTTTGGGTATCAGCAAGCAAAGCAAATCGCTGGGTTATGCTGTACAAACTCTTAGCGCATCTCAAGTATCTAACGTTCCTGATCCTAACCTAGTGAATGACCTGCAGGGTAAGTTAGCCGGTGTGCAGATCACCAACGGTTCTGCCGGCGTGGGTTCAACCTCACGTGTGGTTATCCGTGGCGAGAACTCGTTTTCTGGTACCAACCAGCCGCTGTTTGTAGTTGATGGTGTGCCTATCAGCAACGATACCTATTTTAACGATGCGGTTAACAATTCATCAAACCAGGGCACCTGGGCCGAGGTTGACTGGGGTAACGGCGCCTCTGAGGTGAATCCTAATGATGTGGAAAGCATGTCTATACTGAAAGGCCCAACCGCAGCAGCCCTTTATGGTTCACGCGCGGCCAACGGCGCGGTAGTAATCACCACAAAAAAAGGAAAATCAAAACCGGGTCTGGCTGGTATCCAGTTCAACTCTCAAACCACTATTGAAACTGTAATGCGCTATCCGGCCCTGCAAAACCAATATGGTGCAGGTAACGGCAGCGTAGATTACAAATATGTAAACGGCGCAGGTTCAACCGAGAACAACATCCCTAACTTCGGTCGAGCTTTTGACCCCAACTACCTGGTAGTACAGTTTGACAGCCCCGAAGGCCCGTATATGGCAGCCGATCTGAACGCTGTTAAAACATTACCAGCCGGCACCCAGGCAACACCAACTCCGTGGGTGCCGCATACAGATAACATCAACAAATTCTTCGGTACTGGTATCACCACTCAAAACAACATTGCTTTTGAGAGCGGAGACGATAAAAACAGCTACCGTTTCTCTGCCGGTAACCTGTATAATCATGGTAACGTGGGTAATATAGACCTGGTTAGAAACAGCTTCTCCTTCCGTGCCCAAAATAAACTGACCGACAAACTAACCTCTAACGTTTACCTGGATTATGTGAACAGCTATAGCGATAACCGCCCCAACATTGGTTATGGCTCTGAAAACGTAATGTACACCTTCCACGGTGTGTACGGTATGCCTTTGAACGTTAACATCGAGTCGCTGAAACGTACCTGGGCTGCCGGACAGACTGATTTAAGCCAATTCAGATACTGGGCTAATCACGATAACCCTTACCTTACCGTTAACGATAACACCAACAGCTTTAAAAAGAACCGCATTATTGGTAATGCACAGCTGAACTATCAGTTCTCTAAAGAGCTAAGTGCGTTTGTTCGGACCGGTATTGACGAGTATACTGATAACCGCGAAGGCAAAAGGGTTTTCGGTACTGTAAGGTTCCCTACAGGTGGTTTCAGAACTGATGATGTTAACTACGTTGAAAATAATACCGATTTCCTGTTAAACTATAAACCGGCTGATACCGGCGATTTCCACGTGAGTTTATCTGGTGGTGGCAACCGCTTTAAACAAAGCATCAACTACATCCGCAACATTGCTAACTCACTTATCGCTCCAGATCTGTATAACTTCAGCAACGCGCTTACGCTGTTACCTCCTGAATATATTAAACAGGATCGTGCTACCTACAGCTTATACGGTTTCGGTGATTTTGACTACAAAGGCCTGCTTTACCTGAATGTTACCGGCCGTAATGATTGGTCTAGTACCTTGCCAACCAACAAAAACTCTTATTTCTACCCATCAGCTTCATTAAGCGCCGTGGTATCTGATATGGTAACACTGCCAAAAGCTATTTCGTTCTTTAAAGTAAGAGTATCGGCAGCGCAGGTTGGTCACGATGCTGATCCTTATTCTATCAACAACACTTATACTACCAACACGCCGTTTAACAGTACGCCGCTTACCACCATTACCAACGTACTGGCTAACAGCAACCTGAAACCATCTACCACCAACTCTTATGAGACCGGTTTTGATCTGCGTTTCCTGCAAGACAGACTGGGTCTTGATTTCACCTACTATCAGTCAGATACCAAGGATGAGATTGTACAGGTGCCGGTTCCAATTTCTTCAGGCTTTACCGCAGCATTTGTTAACGGCGGCAAGATCAGAGACAAAGGTGTTGAGGTTGTGCTAACTGCTACTCCATTAAAATCTGAACACGGCTTAAACTGGCACACCACTTTCAACTTTAGCCATGACGTGTCTACCGTAACCGGTTTGCCTGACGGCTTAACCAGCTACAAATATGCCGACGTTACTCAGTATGATCGTTACTACCGCTCTATCCAGTACTATGCCGTAGTTGGCGAGCGCATGGGTAACATGTATGGCCGTTATTTTAAACGCGCTCCTGACGGTCAGATCATTTATCAGAACGGCTTGCCGGTTACTTCTAACGAAACCGACCGCAAGGTGCTGGGCAACTATAACCCAGACTTTATATTGGGCTGGTACAACACCTTTAGCTACAAAAACTTCAATTTTGATATGACCTGGGATTGGCGTCAGGGCGGCAGCTATTACTCTTACACAGAGCTGGGCCTGCTGCAGGGCGGTATGTCGCCAGCTACACTGCCAGGCCGCGCCGAAGGCGGCATTGTTGGCCAGGGTGTAATGCTTGATGGCAATGGCAACTATGTGCCAAACAACGTAAAGGTTACGGCTGCTAATTACTACCTGAACGGTATTTACAACCCTAACAACAACGAAGAATTTATGTATAGCGCCACCTACCTTAAACTACGCGAGGTAAAACTGGGCTATACCTTCAAACACATTATGGGTAAACGCTCTCCGGCTACTTTAAATGCCGCACTGGTTGGCCGCAACTTGTTATTATTTACCCAAAACAAGGACGTAGATCCTGAAAACCTTGCACTGAGAGGCAATAAAATATTACCAGGTATCGAGTTCCTGAGCTATCCATCTACCAGAAGCTTCGGTTTAAATGTCAACTTAAACTTCTAATTATTTCAAAGCTACAATCATGAATACTATCAGTAAATATATATCGGGCCTGCTGATCCTTTCTGCCGCAACCTTTAGCTCGTGCAAAAAGGAATTTCAGACACTAAACACCAATCCCAACCAGCTGGAAAAAGCAAATGATCCGTCTTTGCTGGGCAACATCGAGGTAACCAGCTTCTTTAACTCAGCTTATAACGCCTGGACGCTGGGCAACGGCATGAGCCAATATGCAACCTTCAGCCAAAGTTATTATAATACCCTGGCGCGTTACATTCCATCATCTAACCAGCCTTACTGGCAGGTTTTATACACCAACGCCCGTGATGCCAACCAGATCATTGCCGATTCTAAAGCCAACGGAAACACCTCAATGCAGGCATTGGGCTTGATCATGAGATCATACTCATTTGCGCAGTTGACAGACCTGTGGGGAGATATTCCGTTTAAAAATGCGCTGCAAGGCCAAAACGGTAACTTCACCGCCAGCTATGATAGTCAGCAAACTGTTTATACCGATTCTGGAATGGGTGTTCTGCCTTCTTTACGCGCGGCAGACAGCTTGTTAAAAAGCAGCGTAACAGCCATTACCGGCGATTTGGTTTATGGCGGCGACGTTACCAAATGGCGCAAATTCTGTAACGGTCTGCGTTTGCGTTATTTGTTAAGAGCATCGGGCAAATTGTCTACCGCTGCAGCAGAAATGCAGAGCATTGTGAGCAGCGGCATGATTTTCCAAAGTGCATCAGAAAGTGCAGAACTGGCCTTGCCTACCTCTGTGCCCTACGCTTTCCCAAGCGTTACTGAACGTTCTGGCGACTACAGCATCAAGTACCTGAATACGCTGATGTACAACTTCTATGTAAACACCGGCGACCAGGCCAGACTGAGCATGCTGTTTTCTAAAAACGTAAACAACCAATCGGCCAGCGGCTTTAATTTCTCTTATTACGGAGGTATGCCGGTTGTGGCCGACGCTAACACCACGCAGGTAAACAGTGGATCGGGTTTCAACTCAGCTATTTTTGTGAGCTCGCCGTCATCAATAGTTTTAAAAGCACGCTTGTTAACCTATGCCGAAGTACAGTTTATCCTGGCCGAAGCCAGTTTGAAAAACCTGATCTCTACCGGCACTGCTGCAACTTATTATACCAATGGTGTAGCCGGCGCGTATGCTGATTACGGCATTGATGCAACAACCACAGCTGCTTATTTAACTAACCCTAATGTGGTTTTCAACCCGGTTAACGGCCTTAACCAAATCCTGACCCAAAAATGGGCTGCCAACTTAAATGTGGGCTTTGAAGGCTGGCTGGAGTATCGCCGCACCGGCATCCCGGCGCTTGATGCAACATCTGCTAACCTTAACAACAACAAAATTTCGTCAAGATTTATTTACCCGCCTGATGAGCAAACCATCAACGCGGTGAATTACAAATCTGAACTTCAAAAAATGGGTGGCACAGACAACCCTAACTACAAAGCCTGGTGGTAAACCTTATGCAGGCTTCCGGGAATGCAATGCCTGGAAGCCTGCTTTTTCTTAAAGATGAAGGTGATAAAAAACAACGACGTTGATCCGATGATCGTTCGGCTGTCTAATTTTTCAAGGGCGCTGGCGCTGCCCGTTAGAATTTACATTATCAGGCAGATATTAGACAATCAAAACCATGCTACCCGGAAGGAATTGCATCAGCTGCCTTTTAAAACAGAGCTGATCAACACCCATTTACAGGAGCTGAAACAACTTGGACTGATAACTACCCTGCATGAAAATAACACTTACGTTCACTCGGTAGATGTAAACAAGTTCATCATGCTGTCTAATAGTTATTTAGCTATTTTTGAACCTATTGCCCGGCTAAACGCTGAAGCTATGGAGCTTTTGAGGCGCCCCAAGCTAAAGAAAAAGAAAACAGTAAAAAAAGCCGATGAACCTACAGATCCTGAAGCTGTAGGATTTGGGCCATACCTCCGGAAGCAAAGACAATCCGCCCGATTAAATCAAACCCAACTTGGTAAACAACTAGGCATCAGCAGAAAACAATTGGGTAAAATAGAGAACGGACTTATTGTTTTAGACCCCGGCAAACTAAAAACGCTTGCCCTTGCATTAGGGGCGCCGCTTACCGAGCTGATTGAGCAGTACCGTAGCAGCATCATAGAAATGATCTCTAAAACCGCTATCTGATCTGCGTTAAACAACATGATCAAATAGCAATGGCGCCTAATGGTTTAGTATTTATACGCAGCCAGTCAAAAACACCAAAGGGAACAATCCTGATAGATTGGTATTTCTGTTGTTAATTATTGCTTAATTTATTGAGAGGTGTTTGAAATCGCAAATATATCAGATCCTTGATTTTTGCTTTTCGGTTAAATGCTTCTGCATGAAAGAATCAGAAGAATTATCAGGCGGCACCTCGCGCGGGGCGGCCGTGACGCAACTTGGTCTGGGTAGCGCAGCGCTTTCGCTTATCCCTTTGCTGGAGCATGCTTTGGCAGAGTGCCGGACTGAAAAGAACGGAAAATAGAGGTGTTCTTCCAGAATGATGTTCTCAAACCCGAGGAGCCATAATTGCGGTTAAAAGTTTAATGGCGCAAAGCTGCACAATGCGTTTACCGTCTACAAAGATCGGGGCATTCAAATTAATCTCTGGCAATAATTTGCGTTCCGGTCAAGTGCGTATCAAACGCACTTGGTCACGTTATGTGTATAGAAACCATATGCTGCCCTTCGGTAATGATTTGCCGGGCTGTATAACCGATATAAAAGCTGCGCCTGTTTATCCGTCTTTATAATTGAAGTCCGTTAGGTTTATTAATGGCCATCGTGTTCGGTAAATATAAAACGACAAAAAATGAAGTGTGTCCAAAAAAAATGGATAAACTTAATTTAAAGCATTGGTAAATAAGCGCTGTATTTCACCAGGCTCATTCCTTTTACATTGAGTTTGATTCTGCCGTTATTTGTAATATTAGATGTATTATTTGATGGTTTTTTTGTTCTTCGACGCCGACGCATCCCATCTTTAATTAAAATCTTCTTCCCAGTATCATCTTAATGATACATTTATCTGTGGCTTGCGTAAGCCCATAGCCAATGCCTGCATTAAACTCCCAGTTGGGATTAAAGTCCAGATCAGTAGCTGCAAATAGTTGGTGCTCCTGCTGCTGAAAACTATCGTAGTGGAAAAACGGGCCCGTACTGCCATAATACTCCAGCCCAAGCGCTACCACTTTACTAACGTTGTAACTACCTTTTAAATTGGGCGAAAAGGTAAATCCGATATTTTGGTCTGGGCCGGCAAAGCTCTTTTCGAGCGTAGGATTAAAAGATACATACCAATTGCGCCATTGTTTATCAATAATGGGCCTGATCTCTAAACTACAGGTGTTAGGGTCAAACGCACTTTTTTGAAACCCGAATTCGGTAGAAATACTCACACCTACTGGCCAGTTCCATTTCTTTGGGGCAGCTACACGCGGACGAACATGCGATCCCACGTATGCGGTACGACCGGTTGTGCCCAATGAGTTAAAGAAATAAAAGCCGGTTTCGAACCAGGTGGTCCAACCGTGAGTAATTTCAATAGTTTCATGCTCTACATGGTTGGTTGGTAACTGCCCAGTTGGTGAGCTTGTTTTACTGCCGTTTAAGGTGTTATTGCTGTGTAACTCAAACATGGTGTGGCCTTTCTCAACGGTTTCTGAACCGTAAACCTGTATCTCATAATTGTCTTGTGCTTTTGAACTGACCACATGGCAAAGCAGGACTACAATGAGGAATAATCTATATTTCATGAATCGCGCAAGTTTAAGGCCGTAAATTATACGCTAACTCTGTAGTAATTTTGAAGACAGGTGCAACTTCAAAATTGCTACAATTTTTAATGCTACTTTTAAAACTGAATCCTAAGAAATGAAACTACTGTTTATCGAAGATGAACCGGTGCTACTTGACAGCATCCGTAATTATTTTTCGGAAGATGGGAATATATGTGAAACGGCCACAAACCTATTGACCGCTCGCGAAAAGATATCGCGTTATGAATACGACTGTATCGTTCTGGACATCGGGCTGCCTGATGGCAACGGACTTGAAGTGCTGCGATACATCAAAGAAATGGACAAAGATGAAGGTGTGCTCATTGTTTCCGGTCGAAACTCTCTTGATGACAGGCTTTCCGGGTTAAATCTTGGCGCAGATGATTATATTATAAAACCGTTTCATCTGGCCGAACTGAAAGCCCGCATTATGGCGGTGCACAGACGCCGGGCTTTCAAAGGAAGCAATTTGCTGCAATATGATGCTATTAGTATAAATCTCGACTCGATGGAAGTGAGGGTGGGGGACCATCTGGTTACGCTTACCCGTAAGGAGTACGATATGTTAGTTTATTTTATAGCCAACAAAGGTAAAGTTATAACACGTAATGCTATTGCTGATCATTTGTGGCACGATGAGGTTGATCTGGCCGAAAGCTTTGATTTTATTTATACGCATATTAAAAACTTAAGAAAAAAGATGCTCGATCATTGTGGGAAAGACTATTTTAAAACAGTTTACGGCATCGGATACAAATTCAGCTAATGAAACTTGCCGCTCAATATACCCGCGCCAGTATGCTGGTCACTGTAATTGTACTGGTGATTGCCGGCGGCATCTATTATTTTGCGATATCTTACATCGCCGACCAACAGTTTGACCGCGACCTGACGGAAGAATTTGGTGAGATGAATGAGTTTGTTCAACAGCATCAGCGCTTCCCAAAACCGTTTGAATTTGATAGCTATCAAGCCAAGTTTGAGCAGATAGAACAGTTTATACCTCCCAGATTTGTTGACACAATCATTAAAACCACATCAGCTCGTGCAATCATTGCAACGATAAGGCTCAATGGAATAAACTATCGAATGACGGTTGTTGAATCTAAAGAAGCTACACAAAATTTGATGCAATTGATCTTCGCGATCACCTTGGGGTTAACCGTTGTATTGCTTATTGCGTTATTTCTTACCAATCGCGTTTTACTTAATGGGTTATGGCAGCCTTTTTACTATTTACTCAACAGGCTAAATACTTTTTCACTTACAGGAAAGACCGGACAAGACCAACAGCTGATCAGAATCGACGAATTTCAACAGTTGCAAACCGTTATTCATGTAATGGAAAAAAGAGCGGCAACGGAATACGAAACATTAAAATCTTTTACCGAAAATGCTTCTCACGAGATGATGACACCGGTTGCTGTCATCACATCCAAACTGGATAATTTGATCCAGGATGATGCATTGACGGAAACTCACTTGCTGCAATTACAGGATATATACAATGCCAGTGGCAAATTGTCAAGGTTAGGGCAATCTTTATTGCTGTTGGTTAAAATCGAGCATCAACTCATAAACGATATTGTTCTGGTAAGGCTAGATCAACTATTAAGTGAGAAGATGGGTCTGTTTGCAGAGATCATAAGCGAGAAATCTATTGCCGTCAATACACAACTTCAGCCTGTTGAAATAACGGCCAGCTCGTACCTTGCAGATATTTTATTGAACAATCTGCTTGGCAACGCTATCAGGCATAACCATCACTACGGAACGATTACCATTAACCTTAATGAACAATCTCTTGTTATTGCCAATACAGGCACAAAAAACACACTGGATAGCACAAAGATCTTTGAACGGTTTCAAAAGGGCCCGGAATCAGAAGGCACGGGATTAGGCCTGACCATAGCTCGCAATATTTGTAACGGATATGGATGGAACCTTAACTATAGCTTCACGGCGTCCTGCCATGTATTTACGATCACGTTTTAATTATTTGACGAAGCACTTAATGTTCTTATAATCAACTAATGCATCCTACCTGGTGGATAATCAATAAGGAGTAAAGGTTAGATGATAGCTAGACTCATTTGTTAAAAGATGTTAAAAAAGGCATTAACTTCAAAGTTGCTTCAAATTGTCACTTTTTCTTTACAGGTATTCAACACCCCCTATTATGAAAAAGCGACTAAGGTTATTATTATTCTTACCTCTTCTTGGGTTGGTTTGTGCCAGCGCGTGCAGGCATGATCCGCTCACACCTTTAAGCGATGCGCCCGTGATTAGTTTTAAAAATGATGTACAGCCCGTCATCATTTCAAATTGTACAGAATCTGGCTGTCATGGTGCCAGCGATCATGAATTTAAACTGCTCAGCTACGACAATATCATGGCTAAGGTAAAGGCGGGCGACCCGCATGCCAGCGATTTGTATGGCGCCATTACCGCCAATACCATTAATACAATGCCTAAGCCTCCAAATCCGCGGTTGACCGATACCGAAATCAAAACCATTTATCTGTGGATTTTACAAGGCGCTAAAAACAACTAATATGAGAAAGCTATTAATACTTGCTATCCTGCTGATGGTGATCGGCATGATCGCTTCCTGCTATAATGATAATTTATCTGAACTGACGCCGGCATCCGGAGTGCCTGGTGGAACGGGTGCCGGCTCCTGCGATACGGCAGGCACAATGAGTTATGCCAATAATATTGTGCCGGTCTTACAAACTAATTGCGGTATCAATAACTCTTGCCACGGCACCAATAATACCAGTGGTTATAACCTTTCTACTTATACAGGGGTGCATTCCGTTGCACTTAGTGGCAAACTTAATGCCTCTATTACATGGTCTGGTGCAGTTACACCTATGCCCAATGGCGGCACACAAATGAGCAGTTGTAATATCATTAAGATCCAGAAGTGGATCAATGCAGGTTCCCTCAACAATTAAACAATCTTCATGAAAAAGTATCATCTATTATTTATCATACTATTTCCGTTGACCGCAATGGCCCAGGACGACATGGCGTTGCTTACCAAAGCGGATACTACAAAAGAATACGTAAGCGCAACTTTTAAGGGCACCCGCATCATTAATTTTCAGAGTGTAGAAACGCCAGGAAAGCACGTCCTTGAATTTATGATCCAGCACCGTTTTGGTCAAATTAACAGCGGAATTAATTCTTTATTTGGGCTTGACAATGGTGCCACTATTCGCTTTGGTTTGGGTTATAGCTTTAATGATCGGCTGGAAGCTGGAATTGGTCGTACCAGTTATGAAAAGTTGCTTGACAGTTATTTGAAATACCGTTTACTACGTCAAAGCACCGACGGCAGTATGCCTGTAAGTGTTACATTATTTGGAAGCGCCTATTGCACAACCCAACAAGACCCTGATGTGGTAGCCAACGGCTTTAATAAGTACGCCTATTTTGGTGACCGGCTGGCTTTTTGTGTTGAACCTATTATTGCTCGCAAATTCTCGGATGACTTTTCACTGCAACTGAATCCCACCTATATTCACTATAACCTGGTAGAAGCAATAACAGATAAGAATAACGCTTTCGCCCTTGGTGTAGCTGGACGTTATAAATTGACCAGACGTATGGCTGTCACTGCTGAATATGGCATTCGTTATATGAGCTACACCGCTTCGCAGAATTACCACAACACGCTCGGTATTGGCTGGGAAATTGAAACAGGCGGACATGTATTCCAAATGTTTATAACCAACTCCACCGGGATTGCTGATCCTCAGTTTATGACACATACGACCAATAGCTGGAAAAATGGCGGCATCAGTTTAGGGTTTAACATTTCTAGGGCATTTAATTTTTAAACCATGACAAAGAAATTTTTTTTCCTTTTCTTAATATTAGTCTTTAGTTATTCAGCAAAAAGTCAGGTATTGATAACAACCGAAGGCAAAGTTTCATTCTTTTCAGAAACCCCGGTTGAAAATATTTCGGCCCTTAATACCAATGTTTCTTCTCTTGTTAACACCGCAACCGATTCGGTGCTGGTGAGGATAAAAAATACTGGCTTTACCTTTAAGAATGCACTGATGCGGGAGCATTTTAATGAGAATTACATGGAAAGCACAAAGTATCCGTTTGATACCTTCCGAGGAAAAATTGACCAACCTATCGACTGGAAGAAAGATGGAACTTACAAAGTATCGGCTACGGGTAAAATTATGATACACGGTGTAGAAAAGCCGATAACGATCAGCGGCTTGTTTACAATTAAAGCTGGTACAGTTCACCTGGAAAGTGAATTTTTTGTACACACTGAAGACTTTAAAATAGAGATACCCAAATTGGTTTTTGAAAAAATTGCAGAAAATATTAAAGTGACCCTGCTTGCCGATTTTAGCATGGTAAAGAAATAAGAATTATTAAATGCTAGATCAAAGCTTTAATATTGGCCTTAACTATCAGGAAACCCTAACCAGCTCATTTACGTATATACTACGGCTTTAGGGGATGCCTTTTAGCTGCCGGCAGATGAGGGGTCACCTGCCGGCTTCTCTTTTTCGCTTCCTAACTTACTTAGATTAGAGATAGTGTTGAAACTGCAAAAACAACCTGTCTTACACCCTTAATTACTTTACAACGAGTTCAAAAATTCATATTATAGTATTTACCCTCTGCACAAGCCATGTGGAAATCCAGTTTAGTCAGAGAAAAAGAAAGACGATTAGTGCTAGCATAAAGCAGCCAGTTTTACGGAGTGCTTTTTATTTGCCTGAACAGAAGCCCGCTTCGATCGCTTTTCTTTTACTGTTCTTGATGGTTGAAGTAATTAATATCAAACTTCTAAAATGTGTCCTTTACATTAAAGCTTAAATAAGCAAGTTTTAATTTTGACTCAATTTGGCTTCCATACTTAGCGTGGTATGTGGTACTGCCATCAGCCGTTCTTTCCGGATCAACTTACCCGTCGCCCGGCAGATGCCATAAGTTTTGTTACCGATACGTACCAACGCTGCTTCTAATTGCTCCATAAATTTCTTTTGCCGGGCCGCCATCTGATAAACGGTTTCTTTTTCCAAAGTAGCTGCACCATCTTCCAAAGTAGCATAGGCTCCGCTGTTGTCGTCATTACTCAGGCTGCCATCCAGCGTTGCCATCAAGTCTTTATATTCCTGCTGTGCAATATCCATTTTAGACAATATCAATTGTTTAAATTCGCCGAGTTCGGTATCTGAATAGCGTGTCGGTGCCGCTTTCGGTACTAAGTTTTCCATAAACCCTGAACGCAAAATAGATGGCATGGTTTTATTTAAAATAAGAAACCAGACTTAAGATATGGGCGAGTACCTGCTACCATATAAGAGCCAGTCCAATATTTGCTGGACAAAGTGAACATCACATCGAACGAATTAACACGTTGATGGCTAAAACGAAAATGTCATATCTTAGCAGGATGAACCTCGAAGATATACTGGCTGTTATGCTGGTCATGGCAGCTTTGTTTGCTTATATCAACCACCGGCTCATTAAATGGCCGCCCGCCATCGGCATCATGATCCTGTCGCTGGGCTTTTCTATGTTGCTGGTGTTTTTGCGCGGGTTTAATATCACATGGCTCAACCGCATTGGCACCATGGCCGCTGATATTGATTTCCGCAGCCTGCTGATGAACTTCCTGTTAAGTTTCCTGCTATTTGCGGGTGCTGTACACGTGGATGGGCAAAAACTCAAAAAAGAACGGCTGCCAGTAACGGTACTGGCGCTGTTCGGGACGGTGATTTCTGCTATTTTGGTTGGGGTATTAACTTGGTTACTGTTCAGTTGGGCAAGCTATCCGGTACCGTTGATCTATTGCCTGATCTTCGGCACGGTCATCTCACCGACAGACCCGGTAGCCGTATTGAGCATTTTACGCGAGGCGCGTATCCCGGTTTCGCTGGAACTGAAGATTGCCGGCGAATCGCTGTTTAACGATGGCGTGGGTGTAGTGTTATTTGTTACCATGACTGAAGCGGCCCGTTCGGGTACATTCTCCTGGGGTAACTTTAGTTTATTATTTTTGCAGGAGGCGGTGGGCGGAATGGCTTATGGTGCTTTGCTTGGATACCTCGGTTTTGTGCTACTACGTTCGGTCAATGATTATAAAGTAGAAGTATTGCTGACATTGGCTTTGGTAGCGGGCGGCTACGGATTGGCCTCGCATTTGCATATCTCCGGCCCGCTGGCGATGGTAGTAGCAGGGCTGATCACAGGTAATAAATCCCGTCGGGAGGGCTTGTCTGAAGCCAGTTGGGATTACCTGGGCAAGTTCTGGGAGTTAATCGACGAAATATTGAATGCCATCCTTTTCCTGCTGGTCGGCTTTGAAATGTTGGTATTGAAGATCGAACCGGTTGTTTTATTGATCGGCTTAGCCGGCATTGTCATTATGCTGCTGTCACGCTGGGTGTCAGTTGCGGTACCGGTGGCCCTGCTCCGCCGGAAAGTTCGGTTTGAACGCCATGCAGTCAGTATCCTGACCTGGGGCGGATTAAAGGGCGGATTATCTATCGCACTGGCGCTTTCTTTATCTACCGGGATGTACCGAGAGGTTTTTGTGGTGATGACTTACATTATTGTGGTGTTCTCCATCCTGGTGCAGGGGTTGAGCATTGGCCCTTTAACCCGCAGGCTGTTGAAACGGCATTGATTTTTTATCGGTCGCTTTATGAAACTCACCCATTATTTTACCGGTTTTTTTGCAGAATCTGATTACGACGACCGGCTTCATGATTTTTTAAATCAATATCGTCACAAATTTCCCGGTCTCGATTATCTGCATATAGAGCTGAGCGAGGGTGAACCTACAGTGACCGTTACGGAAAGCCCCTCCGGTCACGGGCTGCGCATATCGGTTAGCCGACTGAGTCCGGATAGTCCACTGGCAGACTATGAAATGATGATTGGCCTGCGCAATTTACTTGATAATGCTGTTGCATCGCATCTGCAAAAAACAAACCCGGCCGCCGAACGTCTATAGCGGTGGCAGATGGCAAAAAATTTAAGAGCTAACGCTGGCTTTAATGAGGTGTAAGCGTGTTCCTGCCGGAGCATATCCATCAGATCCTGCCGGCCCCGCACTAAATTATTGTTGCCTGCGTTTATTGTTAAATACCCCCTATGAAAAATACTCATCGTTATACGCTTTGCTGGCTTTGCCTTTTATTGCCGCTAACCTCCGCCGCGTCGGGTTTTAAATTTCGAATTAGAAATACAACTAAAAATAAGGTTGCTGTATTTTACCGCCTAAACGAACGTGACGGTAGGGTTAGAATTAAAGCGGTTTTCAGCTTGGAGCCGGGCCAGGTACGAGAAAAGGAATTGTCGCTAAGAAAAGGCGACACCATTGCTTTTTACGGACAGGATAGTGAAGATCAAACCTCAGTGAGCATTAAAAAGGATTTCGCGGCAGTGGAAAAGATTAAAAGCCAGCTGATTGACGTACCGATCATCATCCCCGAAAAGACCAACACCAGTTTTGAGTCGCTGGAAGGACTGAGTGTTAAACTTGAACATAATAAAGTACTCAATTTTCTGCTCAAACTCGATTCGACTTCGATGAGCAGCCTCTCTATGCTGGAAAAAAATTTCCAAAACGTTTACCCGTTGGGCACTTTTATTTTTGTAGATGTCAAGACTAACCGCCTGCTCTTACCGCCGCTTGAACCCTCTTTCTGGAACAGCAGCGAAAATTATCTGACGATCCAGGACAGCTTGCACGCGATGGTGGATAAAGACAAGCGGGGTATGGCCAACGCACAGGTGGCTTATTTTGTCGCCAAGATGTTCGATTCGCTGCGTGTCAATCATACCGCCGAACTGGAATTCAAAGCGCGCCTGTCGCTGGTGCGCTGGAAACCCACGCCGCAAGCCAACATCTACCAAATATTTAATGATAAAGCTTTTCAGGATTTCCTGCAAAACTGTTACGCCCAGATTGACAATCCGGATAAGGAATACCCGCGTTACCGGCTTTACTTTTTATCGTCCTATGAGCGTATCGACGACCTGGAAGTGTTCGGGCGGCAGTTCTTTAATTTCGGTAACGAAACAGACCTTTCATTAGCCGTACCAACGCAAGTTTTCAGCACCAACCTTGGCGTGATGTATGCTAAGAGCCGTACGCTGAGCAATTATTACTCGGTTCAGGGTGCGGTGCTCCGTACCAAAGCCTATGATTTCACTTCGCTGTTCTTTAACAGCTTTAAGAGTAACGTCAAAAAAAACATCATCGCCGAAGATGTGCTGACAGAAAAAAAACTGACCAACGATATTTTCGATGAGTACAAAAGCCTGGTCGCTTACAACCCTAAGCCGCAAGAACTCTCGCTGCAGGCACTCGATCCTAAAGACCCGACGCCCTCGCTAAGCCCAATCCGAACGACTTTAAATAACTTGTCTGCTTATTCACCAATGGTTCCCGATACCTCAAAAGCCGCGGCTGCGTTAGCCAACAATGTACAGATCAATGGGTATAACAATAAGGTGAAACTATTCAATTCCCACCTGGGCCAATTAAATAAATTATTCAAGGAACTTGACCAGGCAGATGCAGACCTGGAGAAGATCAGCGCCTCGATGCCAGAAAAAAGTTTCAGCAGCGCCTCAGGGGTCCCGGGACTCCTCAATGAGATAGAAGTGAATAGTCAGATTGCCCATAAAGAATGAGAAAGTTTAACTGGCTAATCAACGGTGGAAAAATGCGCAAAGGCGCATTACAAGCCTTACCGTTCTGGATCGCGTCGCTGATCACCGGTTTGGTGGCTGTGCTTTATACCCGATTATTTGAATGGTCCGAAAAACTGGGGCGCTCATTATGCGGTACTCATGAGTGGCTAATTTTTGTACTTACACCTATCGGTTTTTTATCAGCCTGGCTATTGGTAAAGCAGGTAGATATCTACGCCAGGGGCAGCGGCATTCCTCAGGTGATGGCGGCAATTGAATTAACCACTCCCCAAAATGACCAGCAGGTCAAACGCCTGCTGAATGTGCGGATGCTGTTGGTCAAAATCGCCTCCAGCTTACTGATGATCTTTGGAGGTGGGGCAATCGGCCGCGAGGGGCCAACCATCCAGATCGCGGGAACGATTTTTCGTAAGATCGATGAGTGGCTGCCGGATTGGTGGCCGAAGATCTCTCGTAAAAATATGATCCTGACGGGAGCCGCAGCCGGCCTGGCCGCAGCGTTCAATACGCCGCTCGGTGGCATCGTGTTTGCCGTGGAAGAACTCGCGCGTACGCACATCAGCTCCTTCAAGACAGCAATTTTTACAGCGGTCATCCTGGCAGGCTTAACTGCTCAGGCTTTCCTCGGCCCTTATTTATACCTGGGTTACCCCATCATCGGAAAGTTTGCGCCGGCCATGCTGCTGGCCGTTATACCGGTCGCTCTGCTTGCAGGGCTATCAGGCAGTTTTATGGGCTGGATCATTTTAAAAGTGCTCAACTGGAAAGATCGCTTGAAAGGTAAGACTAGTGAAGCATTCTATGTTGTCGGTTGTGCATTGCTGCTTAGCACTATTGCTTACAGTATTAATGGCAGTATTATTGGCTCTGGTAAGCCACAAATGACCTCCCTGTTATTTACAAATGCTAAACATGTGGGCTGGCAGGTACCACTGATGCGGATTATCGGACCGGTATTGTCTTTTACCACCGGAGCGTCCGGTGGCATTTTTGCTCCCTCACTGGCTGCCGGTGCAACCATCGGCTCCTTTGCTGCCGGTTTACTTCACCTGGCATCATCGGATACTAATATTTTGATCCTGGCGGGCATGGTCGCCTTTCTGACGGGCATCACCCGGTCGCCTTTTACATCGGCTATTCTAGTGTTGGAAATGACAGATCGTCACAGTGTGATTTTTTTTCTTATGCTCTCCGGCATATGCGCCAGCCTGATAGCTACAATTGTGAGCAAACATTCGCTCTACGAATACTTGAAACTGCAATATATTGTCAAACTACATCGGCACGAACATCACACTCAGGAAGGCCTTTCATCGGTTGACCGAACCTGAAAAGCTGGCGGCGTGTAATCTTTGGGCAAATAATCTGCCGGGATGGTGGTTGTGTTACCATCGCGCACCGCTCTGTAATGCGGCGACATAATCTCAACACCGGCCTCGTTAAATTTGTCCTGTATCAGTGCGTGAAGTTCAGAATAAATAACCGCTTGTTTTCCAGGCGAACGGGTATAAGCATTGATCTGATAGCTAACATAATAATCTTCCAGACTGGTTTGCAGCACAAAAGGCTTCGGCTTATGTTCGATCAGCGTTGTTTGAAGCGCTGCATTGATCAGCAATTCATGCACTTGTCGCCAGGGTGCGTCATAACCGATGGTCACTGAAGTGTGCAGAATCAATCCAGTGGTGTTACTTTCGCTACTATAATTGACCGTATGATTATTCATCACCGTGGAGTTGGGGATGGAAATGATCTCGTTTTTTATAGTTCGAACCCGGGTTACCAACAAAGTTTTTTGTATCACATCGCCGGTTACTTCGCCAATCTGTACCCGGTCGCCGAGTTTGAAAGCCCGCATGTACGTCAGTACCAATCCGGCTACAACATTGCCTAGGGCGCCCGCTGAACCGAAGGTAAAGAGCACACCCATGAATACTGATACACCTTTAAAAATCGGCGAGTCTGAGCCGGGCAAATAAGGAAAAATTACGATAAGCATGAATGCCAGTACCAGTACACGAATTATCTGATAGGTCGGGTTGGCCCAGTCAGGATAAAAACCAGGAATACTGAGCTTGCCGTGTTCGATCTCCCGTTTTAGGAAACGCAAAAACCTAAGTGCGTAGCGAAATACTAAACAGAGTACTAAGATGGTGATCAGATTAGGAATATAAGCCCAGATGGCTGAGCCGATACGGTGTAACGGCGCCATCACATAGCCGAACAGCGTACCTGACAGTTCACGAGTGTAAGGGAAAAAGCCAAAGACGATAGGTATGGCAAAATAAACAACCAGAATGATGAGCAGCCATTTAACGAGAGTAACGATGGAAGATAAAACCTGTCGGGCCTGACCGCTATTCACCAATTCGTAATTGCGGATATGCAAGCCGCCGAACCAGTGGTGTTCGCTGCCCTGGATCTGGCGTTCCAGTCTGCGGGTCATCCGGATAATGAGCGTAATAAGCAAGATTGCCACCAAAATGACCGCCAAGGCTAACCCGGCCTCTTTGGCTAAAGCGCTCCATTGTGTATCGGCTTCATATGCCCTCAAGCCTTGGATAATCCGATCATGATATTTTCGGGCAAGTTGTTCTTTCGTCAAATGCCCCCATAAGCCATCAGTAGTGGATAGCGATAAGATAAGCTGATCTCCATATACCAGATCGGTGGTTTGCTCGGCGTTTACTACCTGTAGTTTGGACGCGGTAAATAAACGGTCGCTTGCTAAAGTTTTGATCCGCGATTCGACAGCTGAAGCTCGTTCTATGGCAGTAAAGCTACCTTGGCGTGCGTAAAGCGAGAATAAAGTATCGTTTAAAAGCACAACCGGATAGCCTTTGACAAATTTTCGTAAAGAATCAACCTGCTGCTTTTGCCGGGACAGCTTGGTGGAATCGCTGGCCTTGATCGAATCCAACTGGCGCAATAATGCCAGGCGTTTGGCATCATTACCTGAAAGTTTGGCGACCTGCTGTTCCAGTCCCTGCCTACGTAATGAATCTGTCGCTCGTTCGGCCGAAAGGCGCTGGATGATTAGCAATTGCGCGTCCACCTGTTTGGGCGGCAGCGTATCGGCAGGCTGCTGAATAAAAACCAAAACGGCAAAGAGAAATAATTTCATATAGGTAATATCAGGCTTTCGGGTTATTTGTGCAAATTCGGTCAAATTCGACTTACAGATTCCTTAATACTTTCGGTTTAATATCATTAGGTTGCCAATATTATAGACTGTCAGCCATCTTAGATCTGTTGTCTAAGACAATCTGAATCGGTTTTGTCAATTATTCCTCCTTGCTCCAAGACCAGGCCGATCCCAGTGTCTATTAAAGCGTGAAGATCCGCCTGGAAATGTCGAAATAACCAATGCTCATAGTCGTCAAAGGTTCCCATTCGTTCGTGAGCTGGCTCTGTACGGCAAAACCTTTATTCGATGTAGCCTTGAAAGGTGTCCAGTTGATCTTCAAAGTAGGCTTTTGATGGTAATAATATTTACTCTCGGTGATTGTATTTTATTTCATTTTTCGCGCCATATCGCGGTGTACGCTGATCATTAGTAATACGCCGCAGAATACCAGCGCAAAACCGGCCATGTGCAGCCAACGGAATTTTTCGCCTAACAAAAGATAGGACAGGAGCAGGGCGCTGACCGGCATGACCCCCATAAACGAGGCCGCTATCGTGCCCTCGACGCGAGCTAAGCCCTTATACCATAATACGGAGCCTAGGCCCATGGTGACCAATCCATAGGCCGTCAGCGCCAGCCAATCCCTTATCGACACTTTTGCTAAATCCAGTTTCGGTACCTGCCAACTGGCGAATGGAATAAATAGACCCACGGCGATTAAAGCTGACAGTCCGGCTATTTCCTCCGGCGGAAAGTTTTTGGTCAGTGCCTTTCCCATTAATGTGTAACCCGCTTCGCAACAAACGGCAGCAAAGATCAGTATAACGCCCAGCCAAGGACGCGTCCCGCCTGACGGATCTCCTTTCCATTGCAACACTAATACACCTGAAATGGCTAGGAGTAAAGCCACGAGCTTTTTCCAGGTAAGTGCATCTTTGAAGAACAATATGGAAAATGCAGCGGTGACGGCAGGGGTGCCGCTCATCACAATACTACCGGTCACCCCGGTCACCAACTTCATACCATAAAGCATTAGCGCAGTAAAGCCCAGTACACCGAACAATGCGATGCCCAGCAGCAGCCAACGGTCACGACCTTTATAATTTCTGAGACGCGTTAGCTTAATAAAAGGTAAAAGCACCAGGAATGCCAGCAATACCCGTAGACTGCCAGCAATAAACACCGGAAAATGTGGTGTGACCAATTTACTAAGCGGCGTGGCGCTACCAAAAAGCACCATACCAAAGAAAAGCATCAGGTAAGTTGTGGTATCTACTTGTCTCTTCATGTTTTATTTAACAATGAAAAGACCGTTTTGATGTATTGGCGACTCATTTTTCAAGGACCGGCGTGGCGATAGATGATGGCAAAACTATTCACGCGGATCTTGCGGGCCACAAATTCAGCAGCAAAAACACGCAACAAAGTTCGTTCAGCGGCTTAGGTCGAAATATTGTGTGAAGTATTGGGACCGCCTTTACAGCAATGGTTAACAGGGAGGCAAAGATTGAGGCGCCATCATTCACATCGTTATGCTCGTTTTTAGTTACGTCATTTAAAGTTATTCTGTAGAAATTCCATATTAACCCGGTATAATTACCAAGGTTAATGCGGAAGATATTGCCTGATCAGCCCATAAACATAAGTGCCCAATAAAGCGCCTAATATAATAATCAAAAAGCTAGAGTAACCGTAGCCCAGGTTGATAAACATGGGGCCGGGGCACGCACCGGTTAAAGCCCAGCCTAGGCCAAAGATCACCCCGCCGATTATATATTTGGGCCAGCGCTTATCCTTGTTCTGAAAGCTGATAGGGTGGCCCTGCGTATCTTTAACCTGAAATTTTTTGATCAGGTAAACAGAAATCATTCCTAATATAATCGCCGTACCAATAATACCATACATTTGAAATGATTGGAAACGGAACATCTCTTGTATACGGTACCAGGAAGCAGCTTCGGATTTAACCATAATTATGCCGAATATAATGCCGGTAATAACAAAACGGATTACTTTCATTGTTAAAAAATTAAAGGTAACAACCAATGTGTCATAATTAGTCCGCCGACAAAAAAGCCTATCACGGCCCACAGCGATGGCAGTTGCAAATTTGATAAACCGCTGATGGCATGCCCCGATGTGCAGCCGCCGGCATATCTGGAACCAAAGCCAACAAGAAAACCACCGCCTAAGAAGATCATCACTCCCTTGAGACTCAAAGCAAAATGCCAGTTAAAAATAGCAGATGGATTTAGCCTACCATCAAACGGGATGTGCAAAGCCTTGAGATCTGTAATGGTAGCAGTTGATAACTGAAGTGGCGCATCATTTTTTAAAATGGTTCCGGCCATGAAACCGCCGGCAACGGCGCCCAGCAGAAATAGTAGATTCCAGCGTTGCGTTTTCCAGTCAAAATCAAAAAAATTATTGCTCTTACCGGCCCCTGCAAGGATACAGATTGTACGAAGATTAGATGAAAACCCGAATGACTTGCCAAAATACAAAAGTAGGACCATAATAAAGGCAATGGCCGTACCTGATATATACCAGGGCCAGGGTTGTTTTATAAATTCAAACATAGCGTTCTATTAAAAATTACAGCATTGTACTGGGGCAAACATATGGGCTTAACTCAAACTTATCGCTTTCTTTAAAGGCCTTAAACCCGCCGGCTATATTGATCAATCTATTGTACCCTCTTGCTTTTAGTATAGAAATAAAGATCATAGACCGGTAACCGCCGGCACAATGCACAAAGTAAGTTTTATGCTTATCTACCTCGCTTAGGTGCTCATTAATATAATCTAACGGAACATTTAATGCACCAATAACATGCTCAGCGTCGTATTCGCTTTTCTTGCGCACATCCATCAGATTAAATAATATGTTGCCTTGTGTTCGTACACTTACGTCATCGGCCGTTACAGATTCCACACTGTCAATTTCTTTTCCGGCGGTTTTCCAGGCTTTAAACCCACCTTCAAGGTAACCCAGTGCGTTATCATAGCCTACGCGTGCCAGTCGGGTAACAACTTCTTCGGTTTGCCCTTCTTCCGCTACAATCAGGATAGGTTGATTGATATCGGCAATTAAAGCGCCAACCCACGGCGCAAAGCTGCCTTTAATGCCAATATTGATTGATTTTGGAATATATCCTTTAGCAAAAACCTCGGGCGAACGCGTATCGAGTATAATGGCGCCGGTTTCATTGGCCGTAGCTTCAAATGTAGTTACTGATAAAGGCCGTTTGCCATGTTTTAATACCACGTCAACACTTTCATACCCCTCTTTGTTAAGCCTCACATTCACCGGAAAGTAAGGTGGCGGCGGCATTAGTCCACGGGTAACTTCTTTAACAAACTCATCCCTGGTCATATCGGCACGCAAAGCGTAGTTGTATTTTTTTTGGTTACCCAAAGTATCGGTGGTTTCTTTACTCATGTTTTTGCCGCAAGCCGAACCAGCGCCATGGGCGGGGTAAACGATCACGTCATCATTCAACGGCATAATGCTATTACGCAAAGAGTTGTATAGCATACCCGCTAGTTCTTCTTGTGTCATATGCGCTGCTTTTTGCGCAAGGTCAGGCCGTCCTACATCCCCAATAAACAATGTATCGCCTGAGAAAAGGCCGGTCTGGCGGCCCTGCTCGTCAAGCACCAAAAGGCACACAGACTCAAGGGTATGCCCTGGTGTATGCAACAACTGAATGCTTATTTCACCCAGTTTAAATATTTCGTTGTTTTTGGCCACATGCGCTTTGAACGCTGGCTGGGCCGTTGGACCATAAACAATTGTGGCGCCAGTTTTTTTAGCCAGGTCCAGATGTCCGGAAACAAAATCGGCATGAAAATGGGTTTCAAAGACATATTTAATTATTGCACCGGCCGCCTTTGCTTTTCTGATGTAAGGTTCTACTTCGCGCAAGGGATCAACGATGGCCGCCTCATTGCCCGATTGGATGTAATACGCTCCCTGAGCGAGGCATCCGGTATAAATTTGTTCAATGATCATCATCAGGAGATTTTAGTTTATCAAAGATCAACAGTAACAAGTGGAATAACGGTGACCAAAGTCACGTACGTTTTAATAATTTTTAAACAGCAGTTCCTTAATTATAATAAAGCTACCCATTACCAGTACAAACCAGCCAAAGCCTTTTTTTAGCTTTTGCCCATTAATTTTTTTACTGAGCATACTGCCTGTAAATATGCCTGCTATGGCAATCACGGTAATTTTCAGCAAGAACAGCCAGTCTATCGGGAAGTGGCCCAGATCACCCGTAAAACCTATCAGTGAGTTAAGCGCAATGATAAGCAGCGAAGTACCTACCGCCTCTTTCATAGGCAGGCCCACCAGCAATACTAAGGTGGGTATTAACAAAAAGCCGCCGCCGGCGCCCAGGATGCCGGTAGCCAGGCCTATTGCAATTCCGTACAACAACAGTTTGGTTATACTGATATTACGGTCGCCGCCCTTTTTAGTACCGGCCTTATTTGCGCTGCGTATCATAGCTGTTGCAGCGGCAATCATCAGCAGTGCAAATAGCACCATCAAAACAATGTTCCGTGTTAATGCGAAGTGTCCGAGTTTTAACAACGTATGAGGGATAAGTAATATCAGATATTTCCGCGTGGCGAAGACAGTAGAGATAGAAGTCAACCCAAATAACAACGCCGTTTTAATGCTTACTTCCCCCTGGCGATAGTAATCAACAGCCCCCGCCAAGCTGGTAGTGCCCACTATAAATAACGAATATGAGGTGGCTAAAAGCGGATCGAGGCCAAAAAGATAAACCAACACCGGAACGGTAAGAATGGAGCCTCCTCCACCAATCAACCCTAAAGATATGCCGATCAAAGCGGCTGCGCTATATGCTATTATTATCATCATCATTGACATGTTGTCCAAAGATGATTGTCTGCCGTATAAATAACGGTGACTTAGGTCACACTTCGTCTTTTCGCAACCACTTTATAAAATTACGGTGCAAGCTAACGTCACCGCGTTGTTCCATTTTCTTCAGCAGTCGGGATATGACTTCCCTGGACGAGTTTAGATCCGTAGCAATCTCTGTATGAGAAAATCGCAGCTCATCGGTTTTAAGTTGCCGGTGCTGTTTCTGTAGGTAAAAGAAAAGCCGCTCATCCATCGCGCGAAAAGCAATATCGTCAATAACGGTAAGCAATTCCTCAAATCTGACACGGTAAGTTTCCAGAACATAATAGTACCAGCTTTTATATTGGCGCATCATTTCATCCATATATATAATAGGGATCATTAGCGTCATTGTATCTTCTACGGCCCTGGCGGTTATTTGGCTGGTTTCCTGTTTTGTTGCGCAGATCATGGATAATGCACAGGCATTGCCAGGTTCAATGTAGTAGATAAAAAATTCTCCGCCATCTTCTCCCTGCCGGTAAAGTTTTATACGGCCTGCCGTAATCAATACCGTCGCTTTCATATACTGCCCGGTTTGCATCAGTAACTCGCCCGCCTTAAACAGCTTCAGCGTAGCATGCTGTTGGATGAAAAGTCGTAAATCGGGTTCAAACTGCGGGAACCACTTTTTAAGATAATCTTCGGTGTTTGTAATTCTAGCAGCATTCATAATTCAAGCTTAGTAAAAGTAAGCATAATACCATGTATGGCGACCTATTATTTTGGCGCATTCAATTATGAGGTGATATAAAAGACTAGTATAACGCTTGTTTTCTTTTTCCACGGCCCCGACTGATTACGTTATGAGGGCCGTGGGTAACCACTAAACACCCTTATACCAGGATAGGTCAGCTGGCAAACTACTACAAGTCATTTATTAACGAGTATCAGGTTATGAACTTTAACTAATGAATTGTTAAGTCATGAAAATTAGCCATTGGAATGAACTACGGATGAGAGCCCCTTTGAATCTAAGTTCGTCTGAAGTTCGCTCGAGTATGGCCGTTGTTAGATCTGTATTTTTAAAAAAGATAAAATGTGGGATGGAGCGTTCGTATCTTTACGGATGAGATTTGCAGCTAAAAACGGCTCAAAAAAGCGTTGTGATATTCATTGTGACAGGTTTTGGGCTTTTGTATAAAAGATTGATTATCAATCGAAAACAGGAGATGGTTCGAATCCCTCCCTCACCGCCAGATAATCAATCAAAAACTGTCAAAAGCCTGTAAATACATAATTTACAGGCTTTTTTGTTTTAACGAAAATGTCAAAACACGTCCAGATTCGCATAGTTCTATTGAGGCATTCATTGTGTCTATATTTCAAAACAAGGTTTATGCAGCTAAAAGGGATCCTTATGGTCCGTTTACTTATCGTGGCATAATATTATTATCTGTTCAAGGTTGGACCACCCATCATTCCATATAAAAACAATTGGTACCTTTTTTATCATGATACAGAACTTTCCAATAAAAACTGGCTGAGAAACATCAAGGCAACTCAGATTCATTTTAATAGTGATAGCGGTATTAAAACCATAGATCCGTTTGTTTCGGATAGTAAACGGAATTAAAAATCTTACAAGCAACAAAAGTTTAAATGCGAAAAGGCCGGGTCATTTGATCCGGCCTTTTGTTTGGCATCATTAATAGCTGTAAGAATATAGAGATCAATAAGCCCAGCGCGGATCGCCCACGGTGTTAGCGCTTGAGCTTAGCGTTAGCACTGGGTTTGCATCGGGCAGTGCAGCCAGGCTAAAATTTTGCGTGGTGGCTGTCCAACCGAGGTTTATGCTGAGACAAGCTACCTGGTTTAATCCTGTTAAAACCAGCGGTGTAGTAGCCCCGGCGGTAGAGTTTAACTGGAAATAATCATTGTTCAGAAAATCAAGCACACTACCAGCGCCGGTGCCCCTAAATGCCGTACCGTTGATAGATCCGGCTTGCGGTGAGTTAGCCAGGATAGAGTTTTTAAGCGTATAGCTGATCTTGTTGTTGTTGGCATCAATTAACAGGTATTTATTGCTGCCCCCAAAGTTATTGAAGGTACAATAGTCAATGTTAATTGTCGGCAAAATGGTACTGGCTGCCAGTGTAGTGCCCATATTAATCATACCAGCGCCCATGTTATAGAACGTTGATTTGGTGATGTTGAGGTTGTTAAACAACAGCTTTTCCATACTCAGGGTATAATAGGTGCTGGTCCCCGCCTTATCAATGTTGTAAATGATGCAATTATTGATAGTAAATGATTTGATGGTTTGTGTGTTGACGGTTGTGGCGTTGTTGGCAATCAACAGGCATCGGGTAAAATCATGAATGTAGCAGTTATCAATCCGCACATCGGCAAAGTTGGCCGGGTCGCCGCCTGCTGCTGCGCCTTTAATAACCAGGAACTGCGTGCCGTAAGATGTACCGCTGTAATTGCCATCCAGATCAAGGCCAATCAGGTTTATACCGCCGTTGGTACCTAACACATCCAGCTCCCTAACCTTAACCTTGGTATCGGCAGGTTTGTTTGAAACCGAGGCAATGGTTACGCTTTTGCCAGTCATGGTGTAAATACTGCTTAAAGTATAGGTGCCGGGGTTTAGGCCAATCACGTCGCCATCGGCAGCGGCGGTGATAGCGCCGGCCAGGTCACCGCCAGAGTTAAGTATCGTGGTAAACACCAGCGTTTTTGGGGTAGCGAATGACAATGTTCCCTTGCTTTTAGTACCGGCAAAAACCTGTAAACTGTATTTGGTATTAGGCGTCAGCTTATCCAGCAGTTTAGCGCCGCTGGCGTTCTCTGCAGGCGAGATATCATAAGAAGCGGCTTGCACCCCATCAACAGAAAGCACCACCTTATTGATATCGGTAGTATTAGCATTGGTATACCAGTGGATTAATGCGGTGGTTGGGGTAACCTCAAAATCGCGGATTACCCGCAGATAATTTAACCCCGGGATGGAGAACGGTTTGGTGAGGTAATAATAATTGGATGGTTGTGAGCCCTTAAAGCCGTTTACCCGCAGGCGCGCAAAATACTTTTTGGCAACGGTTAGTGTGGGGTCAACCACTACAAAGCCCAGGGTGTCTAAAGTTTTGGTAAAATCTATTTTGCCAAATGTAGAGTCCTGTGCTACGTCTACGGTATAAGTATATCTTTTTCCGGCTGATAGAACGGGAGCCGTCCACAGAAACTTGGCCGAGTCTTTCGATGTTTTAACCGAGAAACTGTAAGGCACAAACGGACGATTGGTGGAGGCATCATCTACCACGCCATCTATAGATTTTACGCAGGCGCAAAATGCCAGCGATATCAGCATCAGCAAAAAGAGCTGAAATGTTTTTTGTTTTGATTTCATATCGTGTTCTTAAAAACTAAATCTTACTGTGTGTAACCGTAGTTCTGAATGATCGCGCCCCGGTTTTCAATCATTACTTTCTGCGGATAGGGCAGCAATTCACTCTTGTTTTCCTGGAATTTGCAGATAAAACCCCTGTTCGGGTCGGTAATAAACTCAGATTTGGTGAGCACGCCGCCGCTCCAAATACCCAGCTGCGCGCGCCAGTATGACCGGGTGTAGCCGCTTGGTACCGCCGTATTAGCCGTGTAATAAGCCACGTTGTTATTGCCGCCGTACAGGTTAATTGTTGACTCTTCGGTTGAGCATTCTTTGTTGCCAAAAGTGGTTGGCAAGAAGTAAACGTAATCTGGCACGTAGTTATAAGGGTTGTTTACGGTTGATGCGCCCGCAGTGAGGAAAGGTAATTTGGCCTTTACCTCATTAATCTTAGCGGCCAGCAGATTCCAGCGGATCAGGTCATATTTGCGCAAGCCTTCGCCGCCAAATTCCAGTAACCTTTCGCGTGCAATTGCATTGAAGAAGCCTGTTTTATCAGTTGGCGTAACCGGTATGGGGTTGGTGCCATAAGCACGCTTTTGCACCAGCTGCAATGCTTGTAGTGGCGTAATAACGCCGTTGGTTTGCAGCTCATTGGCTGCTTCTGCATACATCAGCAGCACATCGGCATACCTCACCACCGGCCAGTTAACCCCGAAAGTGAGCAGGGTAGAAGCTGAGGTGAACGATGTCCATGATTTTCTGAACTTGCCACACTGCAAGCCGGTAAGTCCGTTTACAGATTTTGCTTCCTTATCGCCTACAAGGTAGGTTGATAGCGTAACGTCTCTGCGTGCGTCTGTACCGTTTTGAAACTCATAGAAGTAAGTAGGTACGCCGTTAGGGCCGCCACCGGCCTTGCCCCAGGTTGGGCTGTTGTTAAAGCCCGTTCCGTATGATCTGGCCAGATCGCTGTCATTCATACCGCCCCACATGGCAATCTCAAAAATCAGCTCGTGCGCATCATCATAGCGGGTAGGCGAGTGCAGGGTTTTAAAAATATTTTCATAAACCGGGTTCAATTGGTGCTGGCCCGATTGGATGATGTCATTACACTCATCAAAAGCAATCTGATAGTATTTCTGGTAATCATTACGGCGCTCCATGGTGTGGGTTTGGGTACGTAGCGAATAACCGCCACGGGCCAGCGCAATGCGGGCACGCAGCGCTTTAATGGCCGCTTTGGTTAGGCGGAAAGAGCCGTAATCGGGCAAGTCTGTACGCCAGCCCACATAGGTTGATGCCAGTTTGAGATCATCCAGAATTTTATCGTATGTGCTGTCTCTGTCTGTGTTTTTGATAAACTGGGTTGGGGCATCTGCAGATGGTGTCCAGGTGGCAGGTACATCCCCCCAGTTAATAATCAGTTCATAATAAAATAACGCACGCAGGGCCAGCGCTTCGCCATAATAACGTTGCATAATCAGCTTGTCGGAAGCTGAGGTACCGGTATAGGCTGGCGACAGGGGGATGTATTTACAGGCAATATTGGCACGTTCAATACCAGCATAAAGCTGGTTAAAGGTATCGAACAGGCTCCCTGTATTTGAGTTTTCGCCGTAGTTGGAGATGGCGTAGTTCTGCGTTGGGTCAAAACTGGCCGCACCCTGGGCAGAAAAATCATCGGCACCGGCAGGCAATACATATGCTAGGTTGGAGCCAAAGGCAGAACGGCCCGCTGCTTTGTTGTAGATACTGATGATTTCGTTATTGGTATTGTCTGTGGTTGCAAAGGTCTGATCGATATTGAGTGCCGATGGCGACTGAAAATCGAGGAACTTTTTACATGAGGTTATTACCGACAGGCAGGCCACTGCCGCCAGTAAACAATATTTTGATCGGATATTCATGGTTTCTGTTATTAAAATGAAAGATTGATACCTGCAAGAATGTAACGGCTGCGCGGATAGGCCGAATAATCTACACCGGGAGTTAGCGCGGTGCCGCGAGTGCTGGCTTCAGGGTCATAGCCGGTATACTTGGTGAAGGTATACAGGTTGTTAACTGTAGCATAGATCCTGAATTTAGACAGCCATCCTAAACGCTCTATCAGTTTGGCGGGCAGTGTATAGCCCAGCGTTACGTTGGTGATGCGTAAAAATGAGGCATCTTCTACACCATAACTTGTTGGTAGCAAGGTTCCTGTGCGTGGCGCATAGATAGATGCATTGGCGTTCATGGCAGTCAGCTGATCCCAGTTGGTGATGTAGTTGCCGGCCTGGTCAAAATATTTAAAGCTATTGGCAAATGCCGCCGGGTAGTTGTTACCGTTTACCTGGTATTGAATGCTCAGCGCCATTTTGGTTGCGTTATAAGTTTGGTTGCCGTATGAGTAGTTCATAAAAACACTCATATCAAAAGCCTTGTAACGGAACTGCTGGTTAAAGCCGCCATAAAACAGCGGCTGGTAATGCCCGATAACGGTTTTGTCATTACTGGTAATGACGCCATCGCCATCCAGATCTTTCAGTTTGATTTTACCTGGATATACGCTGGTGCCAAACTTTGAAGAGGCGTCGGCTACGCCAGGGTTCAGTTTCCAGGTTGGGTTGGTAGGGTGGCTTGGCAAGCTGGCCTCATAAGTTGCGCGGTCAAAATCGCTCATCTTGTAAAATCCGTCATATACATAGCCGTAGAACAAACCTACCGGCTTGCCAACCTGTACGTAGTAATCCTCTTCCGTATTGCCCCAGCCTGATGATACGGCATAGCCATAGGTAGAAGAACCTGCCTGGTTAAGCGACAGAACCACGTTGCGGTTAAACGAGATATTGAATGAGGCGTTGTAAGTGAAGTTTTTATTGCGCACAATATCGCTGGAGATCTGCACTTCTAAACCCTGATTGCGGGTAGAGCCGATGTTCTGGAACTGGGTGAGATAACCCGTTTGCTGCGGGATGTTGGTATTGAGCAACAGGTTATTGGTAGTGTTTGAGTAAACATCTACCGATGCAGTAACGCGCGAGTTGAACAGGTCGATGTCCAGACCAATGTTCTTAGAAACGGTTGATTCCCATTTCAGATCGGGGTTGGCCAGGTGATCTGAATAATAGCCGCTGGTTTGCGAGTTATCTGTTACCGAGTAACCACCCGCGGTTGGACTGGTTAAGAAAGTGGTGGCATATAGTCTGTCGCCATTAACGCGATTGTTGCCGGCGGTGCCATAGCTTAATCTTAGTTTTAGGCCATTCATCCAGTTTAAATTCAGGTTCTTATAAAATGATTCGTCTGATACCCTCCAGGCAAACTGCGCCGACGGGAAGTTTGACCAGCGGTTATTTTCCGCAAATTTTGATGAACCATCTCTTCTGAAAGACAGGTTAAGGTTATACCTGTTCTGATACGAATACATAACCCTGCCGAAGTAAGAGAACAGGCGTTCGCCACCCACATTGGTATATGATGGCGCCTGTATACTACCCGGCGGCGGGTTAGCCTGCTGCACGTTGGCAAACGCACTTTGCCAGGTTACCGAAGGCGGGAAATATTGGATGTTTTGGGTAAAGCTATCGTTATCTATCTTGTTCAGTTCCTGACCAACTACTACATCTACCCGGTGGTTTTTACCAAGCGTTTTAGAATAGCTTAATACGTTACTATTGTTAATAGTGGCTGAATTACCTTTGGCAAGATCTACATACGGATAGCCGGTATACAAAGCCAGGTTGGAGTATGAACTTACTTTAAACTGAGTTACCCCTCTAAAGCTTTTATTGTCCGTTTGATTTGCGGTATAACCTATATTAGAGCGGAACGTCAGGCTGGGCAGAATATTAATGCTTAGAAAGCCGCTGCCCACAAATTGCTTGGACAATCCGCGCGACATATCGCGAGTAGCAAAGGTAGTTGGGTTGCTCAGGTCAATGGCCGTATCAAAGTTAGCATCGGGATCATTGATCTGCAGGTTTGATGTGGCATCATAAGGCTGATAACGGGTGATATTTAAGATAGAACCGTTGCTGCCCTTAGATGATGTTCCCGAGCCAACCACCAGCTGATTGCTGTAGCGGGCATTAACGCCTACCCGGAAACCCTTGCTCACCTGGTTCTCAAACCTAAATGAACCGAACATGCGATCCAGGCCTGAAGCCAGCATAATGCCATCTTCAGAGTAACGGTTAAAAATGATGCTGTAAATACTGGCATCGCTACCGCCATTGATGGAGAGGTTCTGCGTGTTGGATAATGCGCTGCGGCCAAAAACCCGTTGCTGCCAGTTTACAGCAGGCAGGCTCTTGTAAATATCAAAATCGGCAGGGTTGCCATAGGTTTTATAAAAGCCGTTGATGTTGGCGGTATCTGTTAGCAGGTAGCCATTGTAATGCTGGAAACTTTGTGATAATTGCGCCTGTACATAATCATATGGCTTCATCATTTCCAGATAGTTTGTGATCTTGCGCACACCGGCATACATATCAAATGAAACCACGGTACGCCCTTTTTTGCCGGATTTGGTGGTGATGATAAACACGCCATTGGCGCCCCTTGAACCGTAGATGGAGGTAGATGCTACGTCTTTCAGCACATCGATGCTCTGAATTTCGTTTGGCGAAAGCACCGACAATGCATTATCCATCGGGAAACCGTCTACAATAAATAACGGCGAGTTATCCTGGGTGATAGAGGTACCGCCCCTTACCGTAACGTTGATGAGTGCGCCAGGGGCGCCCTCTGTAGTGTTAACAGATACACCGGCCAGTTTACCAGCCAATGCTTCGGCAACGCTGGATACCGGGAAATCGGCAACATCTTTTGAGGTGATGGATGATACAGCGCCGGCCAGTCGTTCTTTGCTTACGGTGCCGTAGCCCACGTTCACTACCACCACTTCGTTCAATGCCGTTGCGTCTTCCTGCAAGGTTACGTTGATGGTGGTTTGTGCGCCTACAGACACCTCGCTGGTTTTATAGCCGATGAACGAAAATACGATCGCAGACTCTGGGGCCGGTACGCGAATCATGTATTGGCCCTTGGTGTTAGTGGTGGTCACGGTGCCGGTGCCCTTCACCTTTACGGTTACGCCTGGAATGGCCTCGCCGGATTTGTCTTTAACCACACCGGATATTAAAATATCTTTCTGGCTAATAATGGCTGGCAGGATGGATGCGTTGTTGCCACTGGCAGATACAATTGCAGGCAGCAGTAAAAACAATAGGGCGGCCAGGCCGGCAATGCGTCTGCGCTTGCGTGCCTGGCCATTGTTAAATTGGGGATTAAGAAGAAGTAAAAGTTTCTTATTCATGTGTTGCGGTTTAATATTGGTTTTGGAAAAAATAGCGGGACGCTGTCCCTGGAAATACTTGGTTAGTTTACATTGCACTGCTCCTTTCTGATCTGCTGCATTTAGGTTTTCAGGAATTATCCCTTCCGCAGGGGTGCCCGGTTTTTAATTGGTTTGATAAGCGGGTAGATCCGCGAGGTTTGGTTTATTAGTCAGCTCAAAATTATGCCGGAGAGGCAGGTGCAGAGGTTCAAAAACTGGTATAAAGGGTTCATGAATCAGGATAAACCCATAATAAAAAGCCCCGGCCTTGTGATAGACCGGGGCTTTTGGCGATACTAGCTGAGTGGTGGTTATTCGAGTATAGCTAAACAGTAAGGTGACAATGGGCTATGGTTCGGCAGGTGCTGTTTCTACCGGCGTTTTAACAGATCTGATATAGTCAGACGGTGCAATGCGGTATTTGCTTTTGTAGCAGGTGCTAAAGTATTTAGGGCTGCTGAAACCGACGGTGTAACCAACTTCTGCCACATTATGATGGCCGGCATCAAAATATTGTTTGGCGCGCTGCAGCCGCATATCGCGAACAAACTCTACCGGCGCAATTTGGGTAAGGCTTTTAAACTTTTTATAAAAAGTAGCACGGGCCATGTTAACGGTTTCGGCCACGGTGTCAATATCAAAATCCGGATCGGCCATTTTATCGCCGATGATCTGGATGACGTTTTTCAGGAACGCCTCATCTTTTGATGTAACGATGATTTCGCATGGCGATAGATTGACCACCCGTTTATCTACCGTCAATTTCTCGAACATCTTTTTGCGGCGTTCAAGGATGCCGTCGATAGCGGCAATTAACAACTCGTTTTGGAATGGCTTGGCCAGGTAATAGTCGGCACCATAATTTAGCCCGATGATCTGATGCTCCACGGCGCTGCGGGCCGACATGAGTACAACAGGGATATGACTCGTTACCGGATCATTCTTCAAAGTATCAATTAAGGTAATGCCATCCATTACCGGCATCATTACATCGCTTACAATAATGTCTGGCATTAGTTGCCGCACTTTTTCCAACCCTTCCATTCCGTCAGCAGCAGTTTCAACGCGATAGATCTCACTCAATTGCATGCGAAGAAACTCGCGCATATCTGCATTATCTTCCACCAGCATAAGCAGTGGTGCGCCAACAGGCGGCTCTGGTACCACTTGTGAAATATTATCTAATGTGCCCAACTCATTAATAACCAAGCTGCTGTTTATTGCAGCGCTTTCCGGCTTATTGGCCCTGATGAGTGGTAAGGTGATTTTAACACATAATCCTCCGGATGGTACGTTAACTGCCGTGATAGTACCGCCGTGCAACTCTACCAGTTCTTTTGATAAGGCTAAGCCAATGCCCGTGCCTTTACTGTTCTTTACGGCCGATCGCTGATCGCTGTGGTACAGTTCAAATATCAGTTTAAGCTCATTATCGGGTACGCCACAGCCTTGATCGGTTACGGTTAATTCCAGTTGTTGGTCAATAGTTTTAACGGCCATATTTACCGTTATCGTTCGCCCATCTGCTGTAAATTTGAATGCGTTACTCAGCAGATTATAAATCACCGTTTCAATTTTATCCTGATCATACTGCACGTGTAGTGGTGCCTGGTAGCCTGTAATCTCCAGGTTGATACTTTTTTGCATCCGCACATCCTCAAAATTGGCGGCAATGTTTCTGATAAAACCGGCCATCTCAAAGCTGGAATGATCGAGCGTTGGTTTCCCACTTTGCAGCTTTCTGAATTCCAGTAGTTGGTTAACAAACCGTACCATGCGGTTGGCATTACGCTCAACAATATCAATATATTGTCGCTCCAACTGATCGGGCGCATGCAATTTAGCCAGTTGGGTTATAGGATTCAGGATCAGCATCAGCGGTGTACGCAATTCATGAGATATATTTGTAAAAAAGCCGAGTTTAAGTTCAGTCAGCTCACGGTCAATGGCTAGTTTCTGCTTCAGTTTAAAGGCAGTCATGGTGTTTCTCCAAATCACTAATGCAATGGCTGCAATAACCGCTGCATAAAGTAAATAGGCCCACCATGACAGCCACGGCGCCGGTAATACCGTAATGGCCAGACTTTTATAAGGCACATTACCGTACCGGTCAGCATCTGGACATTTAATTTCAAGCAGGTAGTGGCCGGCAGGAATATTAGTATAGGTTGCGCGTAGCTGATTACTGTTATTATGCCATTCGTTATCAAAGCCTTTTAAACGGTAAACAAAGGGCAGGCTACTGCCAAAACGGTAATCCAGCATGGAATAATCAACACTGACAACGTTTTGGCTATAATGGAGGGTAATGGCTTCTGTATGGTTAATGCTTTGTTTTAAAATGCCGGAGCTATCGGCAATACCAACCCACTGGTTGTTTACCTGCAGATTGGTAAAAACCAGATTTGCATTGATAGGGTGGGGCACAATATCCTGTGGATCAAATTCCAGGTATCCGCGAGTGGTTCCAAATATCAACTTTCCATCCCGGGTATTTCCGCAGGTACTTTCAGAAAAGCCGTCGGTGCTCAATCCGTCATATGAAGAAAAGTTTTTAATATGCCAGGTAATCGGGTCCATCCGTGAGATGCTGCTTTTTGTGGCGATCCACAACTTTCCTGCGTTATCTTCCGTGCAACTCAATACATAGTCATTTGCCAACCCATTTGCCGTCGTAAATGAACGGAAAGACAGGGTATTATTATGCTGATTGGATTGGGCCAACGCCAGCCCTCCTCCGGAGGTGGATAGCCACATGCGCCCTAAATGATCCCGGTGAATGTGCTGTATGTCATTGTTTCCAATACTTGTTTTGTCGCCAGGTCTTTTATTGTAGCTGCTGAAGCTGTAATTATCGCCGCGTTGCTGCAGGATCAGCAAACCTTCGGTTGTGCCCAGCCACAAATTGCCTTTATTGTCAATTTCTATGACGCGTATTTTTTCAAAGTCTTTTGGATAGCCATATTGACCGTCCGATATCCGGCGGAAAGAAATTTTATTTCCAGCTTTTTGCAGCAGGTTAAGGCCGTGGTCAAAAGCTCCAACCCAGATCTGGCCGTTTGCATCTTCTTTAATGGCATAGATCTGATCACTGCTGATACTGTTGATATCGTTTTGGTGGTGGATGAAATTGATCAGCCGGTACGAAGAACACTGTGTATCGTTGGGTATGGCTTCAAACAAACCATTGGTTTTGGTTCCCATCCAAATGTTTCCATGACGGTCTTCTATGATGGAATAAACAGCCCCAATTTTATACTGATCAGCGTTGCTAAATTTTCCCGGCAGCAAACGGCCATCTTGCAGCCAGTATATTGGTCCGGCTTTAGCGCAGATCCAGGTCCGGTTGGTCCGGTCCACGCAAACGGCTCTGATCTCGTTATCTGATTTGAAGATCGCATTATTCTTTACCAATCGGTTTTCAAAAGCTTTTGGTTGAAAGATGATCTTTTCTACCCCGTGTTCATCTGTATGCAACCACATAACGCCCGATGGATCGTAATACGCCACCGTTACCAGGTTTGAAAAAGCACGGTCTTTTGATCCAGGCTGGTTGTGAAAATAATTGATATTATCACTAGCCGTATCATAGTAGCCGAAGCCTCCATCGCGCAGCACACACCAAATCAAACCATTAATATCCTCAAACACTTTAAAGTGATTACCGGCATTAATGTTCTTAGAGTCGTTATTCTGGGTATAGGCTTTGAACCGTTTATTTGCATCGAATTTCAAAATACCTGTTTGCTCGGGCTCTATCCAAAGGTTTTGATGCGAGTCTTGAAACATGCTGTGCAGGGCCTGTTTATACGGCGAGGTATATTTATGCCAGGTATCATCTTTTAGCGATAAGGTTACAAGCTCTCCGGCTGCAGATGTTACATAAAGGCTGGTTTTATCACTTGAAACAAGTAGGTTGTTTAGCGTTTGATTGCTCAGCATAAACTCCTTAAACCGACAGTTTCTTTTAGTATAGCTATATAACGAGCCAGTTGCAGATGCAAAAAATAAACGATCAGAACACTCGGAGAGGGCAGTGATATTTAGTCCAGACTTTTTGCTGAGCAGCGTAATAGGAGCGTCATAACTATTCGCACGAGTATGCTTCAAATAAACAAGTCCCGCTGGCGTACCCAACCATACGTTGCGGTTTTGATCTTTAAGAAAGCAATTAGTTTTATTTGAAGGGATATTTCGGCGGCCATCGGCATTTTTTTTATACCATATAAAGTTTGTAGGCCGATGATATATATCAGGGATATGAATAACGCCGCCATCTGCAATGCTTACCCAGATATCATCTTTATCTACCGCTAAAACATGTTCAAACTCAACCTTGCCTGGTAATTTCAATATTGCCGCCAGGCTCCGGAAGTTCTCGTGGGTTTTATCAAAACGATAGATCTGCCCGTCATAGGCCTTTACCCAAAGCACGTTGCGATAGCCTTCGGTGATCTGATCGATCCGGTTATTTTTTATCTGCGACGAATCTCCTGCAATCGATTTAAAAGATGTGAAGTGATTACCGTCAAAACGGTTCAAACCGTACCAGGTGCCAAACCACATATAGCCTTCGTGGTCCTTCATTATGGTGGTCACTACGTCATGAGATAATCCATCTTCTGTAGAGTAATGCTCAATTTTGGCCGGTGGATCAGATTGAGCAAAACAAGGCCTAAACTGCGCAGTTAAGTAGCCAATAGCTAACAAAAGCAATAAAAATCTTTTCATGTAAGCCCCCCTCAACGGTTCAAAGCTTGAACCTTAATTGTTTATAATTGGATTACAATGCCACAACTTGCCAGGCATTGTAAGACCAATGTAGCTAACATTGAGATTTTTTGCAATCGATTGCAAAAAATAAATTTTCTTGTTTCTCCTTTTAAAAAACCGATAGCTCAATTTTATGTAACCATAACATGCAAATCTTACCAGCTCACCATATCATTTAAACGGGTTATTTGTAATAATTTCTTTTCGGGATCAAGTTGCACACTGCCAGAATTTAGATTTGTGCCTACAGGCACTTTTATGGTCAGATCGGCCCACTTAGGCAACAGATCTACCGGGGCCTTTATTGGCGGAACTGACACGGTGCTAACAAGCAGGCCTTTTGCGTCTTTAACTGAAAGCGTGGTTGCGGGCGCGTCAACAGAACCAACGTTATAAATACGTACAGTTAATTCATTGCCGTTTATTTTAACGTCAGTAGGTGCAATACCCAGGTCAACACGCTTATTTACTGGTACTTTGTCTTCCTGTAATAATTCCAGTTTAATGATGGCGTTTTTACGGGATGGGAAATTCAATTTTAATGACTCGCCTGGTATTAAGCTTACCGTTTTAACCATCGGTTTTCCGTCAATCTGCTGATCATTATTGTTATCAATTCCCTGCGTTATTTTCCATTTTCCGGGTTTAATATTCCACACAGACATATCGGCACTAACCACCTGCTGGTCTAAATTATAAGCAACAACGCTGATGTTAGTATTGCTTGCTTGGTTGACAAATACGGCGAGGCTTTGGTAACCGGCCGGTTGATCAATTCTCCAACTTACAAAATGCTGTGGATAAATGTTGGTCATACGGGTTAGCGCTACGCCACCAAGTCTGTCGGTTTGTATATCGTTATCGGGCGCCACTATCCGGTCTATCCAAACGGGGCCTACTGTATTGATAAACTCCCGTGCGGCCAGGTCTTTAATGCGTTCGGTATAGCGTGTTGCCAGGCTATCCATATTTAGGTTGCGCGTGTCTGATTCCTTGCGTTTGCTGTTGAGCAGATACTTTTTATCGCCGGTTATATCATAAGCAGCTTTAAAAACCTGCATAACGCCAGAAGCGCCAGTTTGGCCCCTTGTTTTATCGGTACTGAAATTAATTTCGGTATAAATATTGCCATTGGCGTCAGTGTGTGCCAGCAGCCCATCGGCAATTTCTACCAGCATTTTTTGCAGTTTGGGGCTCCCATTATAAAGCGATAATAAGTAAGATGAATGCAGCTGATTATAAGAACGCGGAAGCGACCACTGCCATGGTTCATCTGTTGATATGGTGGTGCCACTATAATACCGCGAAACAAAATGCCGGTGACCGGCCGGATTGATTTGCGTTACGCGTTCCAGCATTTGCTTGCTAATTGCCATGCCTTTATTAATATAGGTCGGATTACCATAGTCTAGTAATTGAAGTTGTCCAACTGCTTCATTACCATCCTCGTATGAGTGTAAGTAATCAGCCTGTATGGTTGATATGCCGTTGGTGAACAATGGCAAACTGGGTTGACGTAACGGTGCATCGTATGGACTGCGTTCGTTATTAAAAAAGCCCGACATCATTGACCGTAATGACTTAAGTGTTTTATCCGGTTCGATGCCCATTAACGCTGTCCCGGGGAAAGTATTGGTCCAGTCGTCATCATCAGATAAGCCGCCGCCAAACTCGCCATTGGCTATTTGCCGCTTATCAATGTAATAGTTAATAAGTGTGGCTAAATGTTTTAAATATTCTGTTTGCAAAAACGCCCATTTAGGCACACCGGCCGGCGCCTCTGGTATTTTATATTCAGGGCGATCATTAACATTGCCGGTGTAGGCGTATTTATAAGCTTTGCCCAGCCAATAGTCTGGACTTACTTTAAAAAGGTCATACAGATCTGCATTGAAGCGATTTGTCAGATTAAGTTTTGGCGAAGTTGGCCGTTCTTCTACGGTAGAGCCATACAGATCCCGTGCCTGGGTAAAACGATCCAGTTCATGCTCCGGCGTGGCTTCTTTTTTTGATTTATAGATAAGGCGAATATGAGCGCCTTTTAATAACGCCGGTGTCAGGTCTGCACCTGCACCCGCCAGTGAAATATAAAGGGCATGTCCTTCCGGCAAAACACGGTCGCGTGTATCAATCCACAAGGTATGCGCTTCGTTAGGTTTAACCGAAAAACTAAAATCGGCCAGATCGCGCATTTGCCATAGCGGGTCTTTCACACGGATGTTCATTGGGAAAAGGCCATCGTGTGTGGCTTTGACAGGCAATGCAGGCAGTTCAATCTCTACGCCATCCAATCCATTGTCAGGATGGTTGCCGTAAGGTATCATGAGATGAATAAAAGGTAAGCTATGCTGTACAACAGGCTCAG
Organism: Mucilaginibacter yixingensis; assembly: GCF_041080815.1. Classification (NCBI taxonomy): domain Bacteria; kingdom Pseudomonadati; phylum Bacteroidota; class Sphingobacteriia; order Sphingobacteriales; family Sphingobacteriaceae; genus Mucilaginibacter; species Mucilaginibacter yixingensis. Next base: position 2,089,720 of record NZ_CP160205.1, read on the forward strand.
GGTTATCCGGAGCTGCTGTTCCGGGTAAAATGCCCACCATCTTTGTAGCTTCATCAATAGGGTAGCGTCCGTTAACAAAAGCCGCTATTTCATCCAGGCCTTTGTTGCCGGTATTTTTTGGAGCAGGAGCCAAGGTAAATGTTTCGGTTAAACGGCCCTCTGGCGCTTTACCCTCGCTTACATTATAAACACTCAATTCTCCAATTGGCTCTTCTTTTAAGGCATTATCAAAGCGTAATTTGCCACCCTGCATGGCATAATCCAGATCATGATATGATTTGATTTGCTGTTGGGTGCGTTTTGCAAAGGTGGTGTCAGGTAGCGTAGCACGCTCCATGGTGAGTTGTCCCCAGGCCTTACCCCATATTTCAACATGGTTCCAGGGCTCATCAGGTAATATAAATTTAACCGATTGGCCTGATACTGAATAAGTATCCCAATCTGGCAAGGTAAAATAATCATAACGACCCGGTAAACGCGACATGTTATAAACCCCCGGCCAGGTGGTTTCGCGTATGCCATCAGTAGCCTTCCAGTTCCATCGGCGCACGTCTTCAACCTCGTGTATCTCTACTTTTCTAACAGCAACATTTTGCGATGACAGCGGCTTTGGCGCTTTGTTGGGCAGGTTCCAGCCGTTGCGGGTCCACCATTCATCGCGCCACTTGCGGTCATCTAAATCCCGCGCCAGTGGGGGGATGTTTTTAGGAATCTCGTTTTTAGATAGTTGTTTAATGTTATCGTCAGATAACATGCGATCATAAATGCGCAGCTCGTCTATATCGCCTCCACGTACAAAATTATAGTCGCTTTGTACCTGGTAAGGACTAATAACACGCGAGTGCGGGCCAAATTGATCAAGGCCGCTATCATACACATTGGCAACGTTACCCGGTGCAGATTGCTGCTTAACCAATTCTCCGTTTACATAAAAGCGTACACCTTCTGTCTCGTCCCATGACAGGGCCAGGTGGATCCATTGATCTGCTTTGGGGAAAACATTCATGAAATAGGATACCCTTGTACGCGATAACCCAATGTCGGTAACGAAAGCATCAAACCCCGAACCATTGTAGTCTATGCGGAGCCACACCATATCCCAGCTGGAGTGATCGGCATAGCCAACCCTGAAAACCGGAAATTGTGTAGGTCCCACTGGGTAACCTGAACGCCAGAAAAAAGATAAAGTACCACGCTGGGTATAAATATTTCCGGGTGCCCAGTAGGTCATCTGTTCATTATCGCCTGCTTCAAAACCAGAGCCTTTTGCCCCCGTTGGAATTACCTTAACATCACGCAGAAAATTAGGCTGGGTTTGACCGCCCGCCGCAAAATCTGCATCGAACTGTTTATCGCCCGACAGATAAAAAAGCAGCCCGGGTTCATTGCTCTTTTGGGGATTAACAGCCTGGCCCGCCATTGTTTGCCGGGGATTCTCAGATGCAGACTGCGCATGAGCAAAAAGGTACGTTATAAATTGCAGTAAAAAAATCAACACAACAGGTCTAAAAAGCTGACCTTTAACCCAATAAAGCGTTGTAACTTTTTTCATGAAGCGATAAATAAGGGGTATATAATTGGTAACCGAACCAGACGCGGTAATAATAAATCTAAAATAGAATAATTTAATAAAGGTGATTGCTGATATTAATAAAGTTACATAAGCCCCAACACCTTTTAGTACGATGTCGGTGCTCAGGCCGGTGGGAGATAGGCCCGCCGCGATAATAGCAGATTCGCTGCCATTTGTATATCTCGGAGTCTGGTCTGGTTTTGAGTGATTTAAGCTCCTGGCTGTGATTGGGTTTTCGAATTCTCAGTATGTCGCGAATTCTGGCATATTCGTCTACATCAAAACGGTATAGCAAGTAGTATAATAATTTTGTTACCTGAGCTTTAATATAACAATAGTTAGTCTATGGATTTGGTAGATTAAATTTAATTATTTACGTTTGCCTCATCAATTAAGATAAACAACGGCAATGGAAGCTACTTTTCACAAAAAACAGGTTGCTAAAAAACAAGCAAACCGAATGTGCATCATGCCCATGATGTGCAAAGCCTGCTGTTGTTGCTAATTGCACTTTCCCCTCAATAATAGAATTTTTTTACCTGGGTAGGTTTTTTGCCTGCTTCAACTATCATCACGCGTTCTCCAAAAATGAAATCAGCATAAACTAAACAAATAAAAAAACCGGTAAGGAAGCCTTACCGGTTGTGCAATGAAGTACCGGTTACGTAACGCCAATCACTCACCGGAGGCTTCATCTCAGGACAAGCAAACGAATTTTCATTTACTTAAACCCTTGCTAAAGATGGACATATTTATCCGTAGCAGACAACTATTATTTTATCATTTTTTACTCTCAGCCCTTGTTTTAGTACCGCTTTTTGCCGAGGCCCAAAAAGAACCGCCACCCACTATTAACTCTAAACTGGAGGGTCAGGTACTGGATGCCAGTAACAACCAACCACTGCCCGGCGCAGTGGTAGCTATACAGGGAACCACTCACTCCGTATCAACCAACATAGAAGGCCGCTTTAATTTTGTAACCGGTCAGAAATATCCTTATACACTGGTTATTACTTTTATAGGATATGAGAAACAGGAGAAAATTGCCAACGGCAGCCCGGTAACCATCTACTTAAAACCCGAAACCAAACAGCTGAATGATGTGGTTGTGGTAGGTTACGGTACCCAAACCCGTAAATCGCTCATTAGCTCGGTAAGCAGTATTAAGACTGATGAGGTACGCGATAAACCGCAAGCCACCTTCGCCCAGCAATTACAGGGTAAAGCATCTGGTCTTCAGGTAAGTGCCTCTACCGGCATCCCGGGTGATGGTATGTTTATCCGCATCCGTGGTACCACTTCTATCAACGCCAGTAATGACCCGCTTTATGTAATTGACGGGGTATATGTAAACAGTACATCGCTGCAGCACATCACTACCCAGGGGCAGGCCAGCAGTCCGCTGTCTGACATTAATCCCGATGATATTGAGAGCATTTCTGTATTGAAGGATGCCGATGCAACTGCCATATACGGCGCCCGTGCTGCCAACGGTGTCATTGTAATTACCACCAAACGCGGTAAAAAGAACAGCTCGCCAAAGGTTAACCTGAGTACTTATTTCGGTGGAGCCTGGGCCCCTAAACTGTGGGATCTGGTAACCGGTCCGCAGCATGCGGAGCTGGTTAACGAGTTTTACCGTAACTCAGAGGCTGATGCTATTGCTGCCGGCAATGCCACCGCCGCCGCGACCTATAAATATCAACCCTTCCGCGCGCTGACTGATAACCCGACAGCCACACCTGCACCGCGCGGACTGCCGCAGGACCAGCCTACGTATGATCGACTGCATGAGGCTTTCCGCACCGGTTTCCTGCAAAACTATAACGCTTCTATTTCTGGCGGCAATGGTGGTACTACCTATTACATCGGTGGTGGCTTGAACAAACAACAGGCAGATTTAAAGACTGATGACTACCGCAGAGCCAGCTTCAAGGTAAATATCGATCAGCAGATTGGTAGTTTCCTGACAGTGGGAACCAGCAATACGCTTACCCAAACCTACCGTACCCTTGCCCGTGTGGGCGACGGGCCTCAAGGCGGTATCCTGCAATCGGCACTGCATACACCAACTTATCTGCCGGAGTATAATGCCGATGGTTCGCCCGCTAAATGGGCCGGTTTTGATAACCTGCAGGTATTGTTGAACAATACCAACATGCACTCAACCAGTAACCGCATCATCAGTAATGTTTATGGTGAAGCTAAGCTGGGTAAAGACTTTAAATTCCGCACCAGCTGGAGCATTGACTTTAATAACTATAACGAGTTTCAGTACTGGAACAGTTTAACCAATCTGGGTGCAGCTAATAAAAACCTCGGTACATCAGGCGTAACTAATAATACCATCTGGACCGATGAGCAGACGCTAAACTATAACCACGTATTTGGTAAAAGCACCGTTGGCGCTTTAGTGGGTAACTCTCTACAGGGGACAGTTAACACCTACACCCAGGCTCAGGGTACCAGCTTCCCGAATGATTCTTTTCAACAGATCCAGTCGGCGGCGGTTACAACAGCAACCGGGAGCGAAACGCGTTCAAACCTGTCGTCATTTTTTGGCCGGGTAAACTATAACTATGCTAGCAAATATTATATAGAGGCCAGCGCCCGTTATGACGGCTCTTCGCGTTTTGGTGCTAACCATCAGTTTGGTTTCTTTCCTTCTGCCGGCATTGCCTGGCGCGCAAAAGAGGAAGATTTCCTGAAGAATGTTGAGGCCATCAACGATCTGAAATTCCGTGCCAGCATTGGTGTTACGGGTAATCAGAATGGTATTAATGATTTTGCATCGCGCGGCTTGTGGGGTGCAGGTGCCAACTACCTGAGCAGTCCTGGTATTACCGCCCAGCAACTGGCCAATCCGGATTTGAAATGGGAGAGTACCCGTCAGTCTAACATCGGTATTGATCTGAGCTTATTTAATGATCGTTTAACCTTGAGCGGCGATGTGTATGATAAATACACCAGCAACCTGCTGTTAAATCTGCCATTGTCATCAAGCAGTGGCTTTACCTCAATCCTGGCTAATGCCGGCGAGATCAGCAACCGTGGTTTTGAGTTCAGCATCAGCAGTACTAACATCAAGAAAGACCATTTCTCATGGAGTACCGATTTCAACTTCTCACGCAACGTCAACAAAATTGAAAAACTGCCAACGCCGGTAGTTGCTGCCTATGCTGCCGAACGCATGGTACAAGGGCAGTCAATGTACACCTTCTATGCCTACAAACAATTGTACGTAGATCCGCAAACAGGTAACGCTGTTTATGACGACTACGATCATGATGGCAAGATCACGTCAAATGATCTGGAACCGGTGGGCAACGCACTGCCTAAATTTACAGCCGGTCTAACCAACAGTTTCCGTTACCGTGCCTTTGACCTGTCGGTGTTTTTTAACATTGTTTATGGTAACAAGGTCTACAATAACAACGACTATTTTCTGGAAGGCGGCGGTACGCGTGATGCCAATCGCGCCATGGATACCCGTCAGCTAGAACGCTGGCAAAAACCAGGCGACATTACCGATATGCCACGCCTCACAGCGCTGAACAATAACTACACGCTGAGCCCTACTACCCGCAATATTGAGGATGGCTCTTTCCTGCGCCTGGATAACGCCACGCTAGGTTATACAATACCTAAAAGCCTTACTCAGCGCATTGGCATTGCATCAGTGCGGGTATATGTAACCGGCACAAATCTGTGGCTGTGGACCAAATACAGAGGTCCGGACCCGGAGATCAACGTGTCATCATCGCAAACCGTGCTGGGCTATGATTTGGGCACACCGCCGTTGCCGCGCACCATTCAGGCCGGCGCTAATATTTCTTTCTAAACGACAACGATGCTAATTATGAAAAAAGCAATTTCGATATTATCAGTCCTGCTCATCTTCAGCTCCTGCAAAAAATACCTGGAGGTGCAGCCGCAACTACAGGTAGACCAGTCGCAGGCCATTGTTGATGCCGGTACGGCTGCCACCGCTGCCAACGGTTTGCTTAATACGCTGGCCAGCAATAGTTACTATGGTTCAAACTTCCAGGCGCTATCTTATTTATCTGGTGGTGATATTCAGTGGACCGGCTCGCAGGCCGATCCGAGTGAGATTACCAAGCATATCACCTCGGCAACCAATGGCTACGTACAGTCGGCGTGGACGGCTATTTATAAAACCATTTCGCAAGCCAACTATGTTTTAGACAAGGTACCGGGTATTAAAGATCCATTATTTACCACGGCTCAACGTAACCAATATCTGGGTGAGGCCTACTTCATCCGTGCGCTGGCCTATTTTGATTTGGCTCGCGGTTGGGGAGGCGTACAGTTGGTACTGAAGCCAACCTATTCGTCAACAGATAATACCAACATCCCGCGCAGCAGCCTGGCCGATACTTATGCTCAGGTGCTGAAAGACCTGAACGCAGCAGAAGCACTGGTGCCTACAACGCTGAACCGTAACCGGGTTAGTGTTAAAACCGTACAGGCGCTCAAGGCCCGTTACTACCTGTACCAGAAACAATGGGCCGATGCTGAGCAATACGCAACGCTGGTTATCAATGATACCAATTATGGTTTGGTATCGCCATATAGCAGCTTTTTTGCCAACAACGCGGTGGCTACCAAAGAGTCGGTTTTTGAGCTGGCTTACTCGTCATCAAACACTAACGGGCACAGCAACTGGTGGTTGCCGCCGGCGCTGGGTGGCCGACGTGAGTGGGCACCTAATGATGCGCTTGTTGCCTTGTTGAATGATCCGACAGTAGGTGGCAACCGCAGTGCGCTGATTGCCCGGACTGCAGCCCCGGGTAACCTGTGGTATGGCCAAATGTATTACCGTACGCCGGTGGGTACAGATCCGGCTTATGTTATCCGTATTGCGGAGCTGTACTTTATCCGTTCTGAGGCCCGCGCTTACCAGGGCAAGCTGATAGGTACCGGCAGTGCACAGGAAGATCTGAACGCAGTGCGTGCCCGTGCAGGCATTTTGCCAAGCACTGCGGCAACGCTGAGCGATATCCTATTGGCGCTGGAAAAAGAACGCCAGGTAGAATTTCCTTTTGAGAGCGACCGCTGGTTTAACCTGGTGCGTACAGACAGGGCACAAACAGTATTGAGTTTACCTGATAAGCATCTGTACCTGTTCCCAATCCCTTACAACGAAACGCTGGTAGACCCTAATCTGGCCGGTACTAACAGAAACCCTGGTTATTAATCATCAACAATACCCGATATGAAAAAATTAACAAGTTTATTGGTTTTAATGGCTGCAGGGCTGATGGCCTTTGCGCAACAATCGCCTATCACGGTTAAAAAATCGCCAACCCGCCACGGGCCAGAGAAGGGCAGTCTGCTCATCATTGGCGGTAACGTTGGTTCTCAGCGCGATATCTGGGACAAGTTTACCGAGCTGGCCGGTGGTAAAGACAAAGCCTTTGTGGTAGTGGTAACCACTGCTGCGGGTGATTCGGCCGCTTTTGATCAGAAAGCGGTGGATGAGGTGAAGAAACAAACCGGCATCAAAAATGCCGTGCTGCTACACACCAGCGATTTTAAAGAAGCTAACAGCGAGAAATTCATCGCTCCTATAAAAAAAGCTACCGCTGTTTACTTTGAAGGCGGCCGCCAATGGCACATTGCCGATTCATACCTCAATACGCTTACCCATCAGGCATTTATTGACCTGTTGGACAGGGGTGGGGTAATTGCCGGTAGCTCTGCGGGCGCCAGCATCATCGGCTCGTTTTTGTGGCGTGGTGATACCAAAGGTGCGCAGGTAGAAATTGGCGATCATACCCAGGGACTGGGCTTCCTTAAAAACTCGGCTATAGACCAGCACATCCTTGTGCGCAACCGCGAGTTTGCTTTGGTTGATTTTATCCGCAAGGCACCGCAGTTAATCGGTTTGGGTTTGAACGAAGCTACCGCCGTCTTGGTACAGCGCGATACGTTGCAGGTGCTGGGCAAATCATACGTAGCTATTTATGATTACAACACTATTATTAATAATGGCGAAAAGCACGTGGTGAATAACCGCGAAGATTTTACGGCATCAAACGGGCCATTTTTCTTCCTGGGCGCCGGGCAAAAGTATGATCTGGCTAAACGCCAGGTAATACAGGAGCCGCGACGTAATAAAAACAATAACGTAGCAAAAACAGAATCAAGTAATTAAGGGACAAAGCCGGGTGACTGAGCGGTTCAGGTAGAGGTCTGCAAAACCTTTAACGGCAGTTCGAATCTGCCCCCGGCGTCTTTTCAATACCACTATTTAACCATTATGAGCACATTAGCCAACACTGCAAAACCATGGCACAACTACCAGAAGCTGGGCTTCAGGTTGCTGTTCATCTACTTTATTTTGCAGGCTGTCCCACTCGATTGGAAGTTTTACGCCCATTTCTTCCATATCGACTGGACGCACCTGCATTTTTATGACATTTTTTATATCAGTCGTTACACGCCGCAGCCAACACAGGCCTACAACCCTGGCAACTGGGGACTGGCCACGCTGGCAGATCTAGGCGTGGTTGCTGCCATTGCCCTCATCGGGGCCATTATCTGGACAGCCCGTGATAAGAATAGCCAGGAGTATAACAACCTGTATTACTGGCTGCGCGTTATCCTGCGTTACCGCCTGGCTATCGCCCTTATTGCTTACGGGTTTATCAAGTATTTCCCGGTGCAATCTCCGGAGCCATCGCTCAGTAACCTGAATACAGCCTACGGCGATTTTAACCGCTGGAAATTGTTTTCGCTTACACTGGGCATTACTCCTGGCTATCAGGCCTTTTTAGGCGGCGTAGAAATTGTGGCCGGTTTGCTGCTGCTATTCCGCCGCACTACATTGTTTGGCGTCATCATCGTGTTATTGTTTACCGGTAACGTATTCTTTGCTAACCTGGCTTATGATGGGGGCGAGGCTGTTTATGCGCTGACATTGCTGCTTATCGCATCGTTCTTAACCTTGTTTGATGCACAGCGTATCTACAACCTTGTGGGCTTGCGCAAGCCTACCGAACCTAACCGACTTAAGCCTGTATTTGAAGGACAATGGCGAACAGGCCGTGTTGCGCTTAAAAGCGTATTTGTTTTCTTTTTTGTGATTTTTTACGGATGGAAAACTTATGCCGCTTATCAAGGCTACCAATATCCGCAGGCTAAGGGTTTGGCCGGTGCGGTAGGATTGTATGATGTAAAACAATTCAGCGTCAATCATCAGGAGCTGCCTTATTCGGCTACCGATACCGCCCGCTGGCAGGACGTGGTGTTTGAAAAATGGAACACCATCAGCATCCGTACCCCAAAAGCATTACAGGTTGACAGCCTGAACACACAAGAGTTTAGTGCCGATGATAAAAATCGCGATTATGAATTGCAGGGCTCTGCCGGTCGCACCTATTACAGCTATACGGTTGATGAGGTGCACCAGCAATTACTGCTGCAAAACCGTAATCCGGCTTACGCAAATGATAAACTGGTGCTGGATTACCAACGTCCGGACGATGCCACCATTGTACTGAACGGTATCAGTCACGGTAAAGACTCTATCCAGGTTACGCTTGCCCGTTTGCCGAAGAAATATCTGCTGGAGGCCACATCAGAGGGCCGTGGCAAAGTCACTAAACTATAATCGATTTAAATTTATGTCGACTATCACATCATCACCTGCCAATCTTCAGGAAGTTTTGCAGGATAATAAAATAACCTCACCGGGACAAACCGCCAAACAGCCATCAGCCTGGAAGCCGTACGAGCGTGTGGCCTTCCGCATTGCCTTTATCTTTTTTATCGGCATGTCAATCCCGATGGGGGCTGAGTGGTACAAAAACCTCTTTACCATTAATTGGTTCCACGTACATTACCGCGATCTGTATGATATAGCGCGTTTTCAGCCATCGCTGGTGCGTTTTTCAAACCCTGCTTTAAACCTGCTGGGTTGGGCAGACTGGGTTGCCGTGCTAGCCATTGCGACTGTTGGCGGCCTGATCTGGACGCTGTTTGACAGCAAGAACAAAGAATACCGCACGCTGTATTATTGGCTGCGGGTTGTAGTGAGGTATCGCGCAGGCATCGGGATCATTGGTTTCGGATTTACCAAGTTATTCCCGGTGCAGATGCCTTATCCATCGCTGGGCGTATTGAACGCCAACTTTGGAGATCTGACTGCGCAGAAGATCTACTGGTTATCGGTAGGTATTGTGCCCTGGTATCAGGTGTTTGCCGGTATTGTAGAAGTAGCGGCAGGCGCGATGCTCTTCTTCCGGAAAACCACAGCGTTTGGTGCCATTATGTTGTTTGCCGCCCTTGGCGATATCACCTATGTAAACCTGGCTTATGATGGCGGTGTACATGTGTACGCTTCTTACTTTGTATTGTTTGCCGGTTTTTTGCTTTGGCTGGACGCTGTGCCGGTTTATAATTTGGTGGTGCGCGAGCGTTTCACTGTACCGGCGGTGCTTACCCCTCAATTTACCCAAAAGTGGTTGCGCGTAACCCGCATCATTTTAAAAACATTGACCATTCTAATCTTCGGTGTACTGTTGTTTTACGTGCAGTATGTAAACTGGCGCTATGACCCATACAAGCAACCTGCTATGAAAGGCGTTAAACAATTACGCGGCAATTATACCGTAAGCGAGTTTAAACTGAACGGGGAGGATGTACCTTACTCGCCGCTTGACTCGGTGCGCTGGCAGAATGTGACTTTTGAAAAATGGTCATCGTTAACCTTTAACGTACACAAGCCTCTGAAGCTCGATCTGTCTAACGGCGGCGGCTCGCCCATGCGCGATATTAACCGCAGCTTTGAGATGACAGGCGTTGCAGGCGGCCACCGCGTATTTTACTACGATGCCGACACCCTGAATAAGGTGCTTTACCTGCAGGATAAGTTGGCTGCAAGCGGCAATCGCCGTGGCCGTGGTGCGGGCCGTAAAAAGGCAGAGGCACCGAAACAGCAGAAAAGCTTTATTCCGGAAGATGCTAAAGCCAACATCCGCGATGAGGTGCATGGTATCGATCCAAAAGCATGGTCAACCCGTCGTGAGCGTGGCGTGCCCGAGGAAAGTAAAGACACACGCAAGCGCGCCCGCATGGTGTTGCATTATGCCGATAGCGCCGACGGCGCTCATGTGATACTGACTGGTAAAGACGACCATAAAAATGATATCTATATAGTTCTTGACCGCATTAACAGACCGTATGCGTTGAAAGACAGCAAGCTGGTAGCCGGTGAGTATTAATAAACAACATACTGATTACGATGCAGTAGTGGTAGGCAGCGGTCCGAATGGGCTGGCTGCTGCCATTACCTTACAGCAACGCGGTCTGTCGGTCTTACTCATTGAAGGTAAAGACCAGATAGGCGGTGGCCTGCGCACCGAAGAACTCACATTGCCGGGGTACCGGCATGATGTATGCTCGGCCATTCACCCGATGGCGGCGGCCTCACCTTTTTTTGAAACGCTGCCGTTAGGTGAGCATGGTCTGGAATGGATCTATCCCGAACTGCCTGCCGCCCATCCGTTTGATGATGGCACCGCGGCATCACTCCAAACATCGCTGGTTAATACCGCGGTATCGCTGGGAGTAGACCGAGATGCTTATTTGAAGCTGTTGCAGCCGTTGGTAAAAAGCTGGCCGGGTATGGCTAAAGATGTACTTGGTCCACTAAGTATTCCAGGAAGGCCATTGGATATGGCGGCTTTCGGTATAAAAGCTCTACAACCAGCCACACAACTGTCCAAAGTATTTAAAACCGAGGCAGCCAAAGGGCTTTTTGCCGGTATGGCGGCGCACAGCATACAACCGCTGGGCAACATGGCTACGTCGGCCATTGCACTGGTGTTGATGGCTAACGGGCATTTAAAAGGCTGGCCCATACCCAAAGGTGGCTCGCAAAACATCGCATCGGCGCTGGCGTCCTATTTTACATCAATGGGAGGGAAAATTGAAACAGGCAGATACATCAGCAAGCTGGAACAACTGCCATCGGCCCGGGCGGTGTTGTTTGATGTTACCCCCAAACAGCTGCTTGGCATAGCTGGTCATCAGTTCTCTAATATCTATAAATGGCAACTGGAACGCTATCGTTACGGTATGGGGGTATTTAAGATTGATTGGGCGCTGGCCGAACCTATTCCGTTCTGCGCGTTGGACGTGCGGCGGGCGGGCACGGTGCACATTGGCGGCACGCTAAAAGAAATTGTGCGTACCGAAGCCGAGACGGCCCATGGTCATCACCCTGAAAAGCCTTTTGTGCTGCTGGCTCAGCAAAGTTTGTTTGATGCTACCCGCGCACCCGAAGGCCGCCACACCGGGTGGGCCTATTGCCATGTACCCCACGGCTCGCGCAAGGATATGACAGAGATTATTGAAAAACAGGTGGAACGTTTTGCCCCAGGCTTCCGCGAGCGCATACTGGCACGGCACACGTTTGACACCGGCAAACTGCAGGCTTATAACACCAACTACATAGGCGGCGATATCAATGGCGGTATTATAGATATCCGTCAGTTGTTTACCCGCCCGGCATTGCGCCGATCGCCTTACCGAACATCGGCTAAGGGGATTTATCTGTGCTCGTCATCAACACCTCCGGGAGGCGGCGTGCATGGTATGTGTGGTTATAACGCAGCGCAGCGGGTACTTAAAGACATTTTTAAAAACTAAAATCGAACCAAAACACTGATCAAAATTTATGGCAGAAAATATAAACCTGAAGGTAGTCGAATCTACGGCCAATCCAGAAATCGCTCCGGCAAAAAAGAATACTTTCACATCCCTCACTGAAGACTGGTGGGCGGTGATTTTGGGTCTTGGTATTGTTGCCGTGGCTTATATATTTTACCTCTCTGGTTCCAGCATATCGTGGATTGCAGTAGCACCCGGCAAATGGTCAAGCTTTTCGCAACTGGCAAATCAGGTTGGTAAAGACGGCGTCAGATATTTGGCCCTATTCGGGGTACTGCTGCTGCTTTTCACTATTGTAACAACACGCATCGGGCAAAAGCCAAGGCATTTTATTCCGGCTTTCACATTTGTGTTTGCTATATCCACTATCATTTATGTATTGGGCAGCTGGGATCAGGCCAGCAAGTACACGCTTGAACCGCCTTTGGTGGCGCTCGCCCTAGGCTTGTTGATTGCTAACATAGCCAAATTACCCCGGTGGTTTGATGCCGGTTTCAGGGTGGAGTTTTATATTAAGTTGGGCATTATTTTATTGGGTGCAACGCTGCCTTTTACCTTAATTATCTGGGCAGGGCCGGTAGCTATTTTGCAAGCCTCCCTTGTATCACTGGCCACATTCCTTACTATATTTTTTGTGGGTCGTAAACTTGGACTTGATCGTCGTTTAGCCGCGGTATTAGGTGCTGGTGGGGCTGTGTGCGGTGTGTCTGCATCAATTGCCATCGCCGGGTCTGTTCGTGCTAAAAAAGAGCATCCGCCAGTGGCCATTAGCCTGGTGGTGGTTTATGCCATCATTATGATTTTTGTGCTGCCGATAGTTTGCCGTGTGCTCAGGCTGCCTGCGGGTATTGGCGGCGCCTGGATTGGTACTTCGGAGTTTGCTGACGCCGCAGGACTGGCCGCCGCACAATCATACGGTGGCTTGACTGGTGGTCATCTGGGTATAGCCGGTACGGCAGATCAAGCGGTTGCCGCTTATACACTTATTAAAGTTATTGGTCGCGATATTTGGATAGGTATCTGGGCATTTGTTTTGGCCTTGATCTCGGTTACTTACTGGGAACCGGCCGAAACTACTTCAAAAGTGCAGGTTAGCCAGATCTGGTTACGCTTCCCCAAGTTTGTGATCGGCTTTTTGGTGGCATCTATACTCACCTCGTTAATTATACATGGCAATACACTGGCTGAGTACAACAAAATAGTAAAGCCGGCTTTGATACTGCCTATCACTGCTTTGCGTACCTGGGCTTTTACCTTTAGTTTCTTCAGTATCGGGTTAACTACCCGCTTCCGCGAATTAGCCGCGGCGGGCAGCAAACCTGTAATTGCATTTACAGCCGGAGTGGTGGTCAATGTAATTCTGGGTTATATACTATCGGTAATTGTTTTCGGGCATTATTGGTCTGCCATTGTAACACATTAATCAGCATGAAAATCCTGAATAGTATTCAACTACGCAACAATGGAGCAAGTTGCCGGCAGTGTCATCATTTTAAAAATGACCCCGCCTTTATTGAGGCTACATACCCGGGATTAACGGCAATGAGCTCGGGTTATGCTTCTGTGCGCAACAGGGATGGTTTATGCGATTATCATGAAATCTATCTTTCAGCCAATGATCATTGTCTACAGTTTCAATCATGCCTAAAAGTTTAAGTATTAGTATGTGTTGCCTGTTGGCCGTGCTATCGCTGGCATTACTTAGCAATACGCATTCTTCTCTCATGGCAAGCAGTTTAGCTGATACCACCAAATGGCCACCGCATTTTGGCTTTGGTCATGCAGCTACCGAGCAGGAAATTAAGCTTTGGGATATCGATATCCGTCCTGATGGTTTGGGCCTGCCGTCTGGTAGCGGTACAGTTGCTCAGGGAAAGGCTGTTTATGTGGTGAAATGTGCGGCCTGCCATGGTATGGAGGGGCGCGAGCTGCCCGGTGTTAAGTTGCCTGCTCCGGCCCTGGTTAGCGATACACTGGCAGGCAGCAGACCAAAAACCATAGGTAATTACTGGCCTTACGCCACTACCGTGTTTGATTATATACGCCGTACGATGCCTTATAATCTGCCGGGTTCTTTGAATGATAATGAGGTGTATAGTTTAACGGCTTATCTGTTAAGTGCCAATCAGATTATCAGCCCCAATACGATAATCAATGCGCAAACTTTGCCGGCGGTGGTAATGCCGGCAAAGAAGTTATATGTCCGCGATGACCGCAAAGGCGGCAAAGAAGTGAAATAAAATGGAAGAGAAAGATAAAAAGTCATCCGGTAATATTAGTAGGCGGGCATTGCTTGGCGGTGCATTGGCTACTGCTATTTTACCGGTGAGCAGTGCTTTTGCCAAATACGTACAGGTGGGCGCACCCATTGATGATCCGACCAAAAAGTTGGGGCCAGGACCCGGTAAGTTGGGTAAACGTTCACCTTTTGAACAACCATTAAAGAAACCTTCAGACATATCATCGCGCACGCCGCTGCAGGATCTATATAGTACCATTACGCCGGCCGATCTGCATTTTGAGCGGCACCATGCCGGCGTACCTACTATTGATCCGGCAAAATATGAGTTGTTGATACACGGTATGGTTGATAAGCCAATGAAATTTACACTGCATGATCTGAAAAGATTTCCATCTGTAACACGTACCTGTTTTTTGGAATGTGCCGGAAATTTTCGGAGCGGAAGTGAACAGCTGACACCGCAGGATATTTTAGGCCTCACCAGCCAGAGCGAATGGACCGGCATTATGCTATCAACCTTGCTGCGCGAAGTTGGTGTTCAGCCCAAGGCCTCCTGGTTTTTAGCCGAAGGTGGCGATGCGGCAGTGATGACGCGCAGCATCCCTGTAAGTAAAGCCTGGGACGATGCCATGATTGTTTATGCGCAGAACGGGGAAGCCATCCGTCCTGAGCAAGGTTATCCTGCTCGTTTACTGTTGCCCGGTTGGGAAGGCAACATGAATATCAAATGGCTGCGCAGATTAGAATTTGCAGACGAACCCTGGTTTACCCGCGAGGAAACTTCAAAATACACCTATCCGGTAAAAGATCGTATCCGTTACTTTAGTTTTGAGATGGATGCCCGTTCTATCATTACCTATCCGGTGTTTCCGCAGAAAGTGGAACGTGGCTGGATAGAAATACGCGGCATTGCCTGGAGCGGGAGAGGGAAGGTGTTAAAAGTAGAAGTGAGTACCGATGCGGGCAAAAGCTGGAACACCGCCAACTTACAAGAGCCTGTATTAAGTAAAGCGCACACTTATTTTCGTTACTTATGGTACTGGAATGGTGATGCCACAGAAATAGCCAGCCGGGTAATTGATGAAACCGGCTATACACAGCCTACATTAAAACAACTTGCCGAAGCCCGCGGTACCGCTATAGGCGGATATCATATGAACCCGATTACCGCCTGGCAAATACGGCCCGATGGCAGCGTTTTATTTTATCCGGAAAAGGTTTAACCGGTGTAATCAATTCTGATAACTAAAGAAGTGGTGACATACTAGCTTATCTAAGGCTGTCCACCGCTGTTTTAGCAATAACCTTTTGTAGCCCAATAGAGGGGATACCTTCGAGTTCCTTTTTGGAGGATTTAAAACGAATTGCCGGGTAAATAAAGCCTAACGGCTTTATTTGTTTCCACCCAACTCATTTTTGTACCTTTGCCTGCGCTGTTCTTTCAACAGTCATCCCTCCATGCCATCAGATCAAAAACCAACATCTACCGAAAAAGAAAATCTGCATCCCCGCAATATGCACCGGCAGGGATATGATTTTAAGCAACTTATTAAAGCAATGCCAGCGCTGCACAGATTTGTTAAGCGAAACGAATATGATGCAGAATCCATCAACTTTAGCGATGCTGAGGCAGTGAAAATGCTGAATAAAAGCTTATTGAAACAGTTTTATAATGTTGATGGCTGGGATATTCCTGACGGATATCTTTGTCCGCCCATTCCCGGCCGGGCAGATTATATCCACTATATTGCCGATTTGCTGGGCGAAAACAACGGCGGTAATGTACCCACTGGTAAAAATATCAGGATATTGGATATAGGCACAGGAGCCAACTGTATTTACCCGGTTATTGGCACCAGCGTTTACGGCTGGCAATTTGTGGGCACCGATATTGACCCTATTGCTATTACATCCGCAAAAAAGATAGTCTCGGCAAACCAGCACCTGCGCGGACAGATAAAACTGCGGCAGCAAACCAATAAGCATAATATATTTAAAGGTATTTTTTTGCAGGATGAGCGTTTCGATGCAACCCTCTGTAATCCGCCGTTCCACGGTTCGGCACAGGAGGCCCGTTTGGCATCAGTGAACAAGTGGAACAAGCTGAATGAATACGGAAAGCCCCAAACTCCGTTAAATTTCGGCGGGCAAAAAAAAGAGCTATGGTATCATGGTGGCGAGGCTGCATTTATAAAGTTAACCATAGAGCAAAGCGTGCTATTTGCTAAGCAATGCATGTGGTTTACCACCCTCGTCTCAAAAAAAGATACGCTTCCCGGTGTTTATCATGCTCTAAAAAAAGCAGCGGCTTTAGATGTGCGCACTATCAACATGTCACAAGGGCAAAAGATTAGTCGTATGGTTGCATGGACGTTTTTAGATGAAGCAGAACGTAGTGAGTGGACGCAAACCTGGTAGCATAGAATCATTCAGAGCATTTGTTTGCCTCGATACCGAAGAAGATTACCATCGGTTATTTGTTGGTTAAAAAACCAGGTGTTCGTAAACTCCGTAGTTTCTAAAGACCCGTAGGGAACGTATAAACGCCAGCTTATGAACAACACCGATCGTCTACATCTGATCATTCGGGCAATCCGGGAACGCCGGGAAGCGTTGAACTATTCTCAAGAGTATATGGCCTATAAAATGCAGATGGGTCAGAACTGTTACAGCAAGATCGAGTTGGGTAACAGCAAGCTCACCGTAGACCGTCTGCTAAGCATCTGTCTGCTGTTGAATCTCGATACCCGGGATATTCTGGAGCCGCAAGTAAAGCTAGAAGATATCACTTAATCTATGTGTTAAGCTGCGTCCTTGTTATAACGAAAGTGGGAAAGCTCTCGCGATCTTTAAAAAAACGACTGTGATAATGCACTAGAGCCCACTCAACAGGAAACAAAAAAGCCGTCACGCAGGACGGCTTTAACTGCATTTGCTCTCTTTTATTTTGGCATCAGCACCATGTTCACCACATGGATCACGCCATTGCTTTGAAAGACATCACTGATGGTGATCCAGGATTTGCCTCCTTTTTCATCCACCAAGTATAGTTTATTTCCTTCCTTCATCGCCCATAGTGAACCACCCTGTACCGTTTTCAGTTCAGCTTTTCCGCCGCCGGCTTTGATTTTTCCCATCAGGTCCATTGCGCTCCATTTGCCGGCTATAACATGGTAGGTTAGTATTTTAGTCAGCATGGCTTTGTTCTCTGGTTTTAGCAGGGTCTCCACAGTGCCTTTAGGCAATTTGCCGAAAGCTTCATTTGTCGGCGCAAATACTGTGAACGGGCCCGCTCCCTCCAGTGTTTCCACCAAGCCGGCAGCCTTAACAGCAGCCACCAGGGTAGTGTGGTCTTTGGAGTTTATGGCATTCTCTACAATGTTTTTGGTGGGATACATGGCTGCGCCGCCTACCATTTTGGTCTGCGCGAAAGTTTTAGGTGCGGTCAGCAGGGCTACTGCGGCCAGCGCCGCGATCATTAATTTTTTCATGTGTCTGTTTAAATTTAAGTTCATTTTAGGATAGATACGGAGCCCCCTGATGTTGCGGTTTTGAGCTAGACAACACTTTTCAAGCATGAAACAGAGTAGCTTTTTTTAAACTGGCCGTGCCGGAATTGCGTAAGTAACGCGCGCCTGTTAAACATATTTTGTCATCATCGGTTGTGCATAACGGACTGCCATCCGATGTGGTCAATTTTCATCATATCTTCGGAAAGCGAAAGAATAGATGGCGATGATAGCGACGCCTTGATGACTGTAGTTAGCTGAAACTATCGAAATTTATCCACCCCAAGGCAATTGTTGACTGTTAAGTAGGAGAGGTGCTGAAAAATTATGTTATACCCGAGGAGCCGAGCGTCTACTAGTAGACTTGGCGGAAACTGCTTTAAAAAGTAGTTTGAAATTATAAAATGATTAGCAATGAGCTGGACCTGTCCGAATTGTGATCGTGAACTACCCTGGAAGGATTACCGTCATTATTGTGCGCGGGTGGACCTTGACAGTTTGTTTGAAGGGCGTTCCCAGGAGCTGGTACTGGCTTTTGATAAGATCCTGGCAGAGGTTGCGGATTGGCCCAAAGTATTAGTGGGGGTGACGCCGAATTGTATTGTTTTTACCCGGCGGGTGGGTTTCCTGATCATTAAGCCGATGAAAAAAGAACTCGATCTGAAGTTCTACTCGGCGGCCGTGAACCCGGAAAAGCCAGTCATCAAAAGCGTGGCGGTGGGTAAAAAGTTTGAGAATCATATCCGTATCAACAGTGTGGAAGATATCAAGCCGGGCTTATTTGTTTATTTGCGGGAGTCTTATGAGCTTTCATGAAGCTGTCCTGTTCAATAGATCGCAGAAGTAAGTTTCCATAGAAACTGGCTTATATAGGTCTTTATAGATTCTCATTCATTTTCTCCGCCATTCTTAAACCGAGTTCCCATGTGCCTTTTGTACCAAAGTGCAATCTGTCCTTAGGGTAAGGCGTATGCGGATCATCTGCCCGCTGGCTAAGATCATCTGTTGGTACAACAAACGCTCTTTTTACAGATAGCGGTGTACGTGCATTCTGGTCGATATCATGCTCTGCCTGCCGAACTTCGGTTATCCCTTTTCCACTATTGGGTGGGGGATAAACATAGCCATACACAAACAATATTTTACGTGCGTGAAATTGTTGCCTTACCCGTTTAATAAAATGATTTAAATGTACTCCATAAAGCGCACTAATAGTATCGCCTTTATCAGCATCATTTTCACCTTGCTGCCATAGCATCCCTTTAATTACTGGTTTGTAGCCTAGTTTGCGTAAACTGTCCAACCCTGCGTTAACAGTTTGCACAAAGGTGCTGAATTGATCGCCCCAATGGAGTATATCCAGATTGTTTTGGCCTGGATTCCACTGCCGGTAGAGGTCTGTTCCGCTGTGCGCGTGTTTAATAATGACCATACTGGTGTTGGGTCGCAATTGATGTAATTTGGTACCGAATCCCAGTTCCGGCCCAAACCGGTCTGGCGATTCTGATGCCGGATGCAACGGGTACCAGTGATACGGCGGCAAGCCGCTATTTAAATGAGGTTTCCCGGAATGAAAGATCAGTACGCTCGTATCGATCTTCATAGAGTCGCTCATATTATTTACATAACCCTGGCCCGTTGCGTTGGATTGCCCTCCGATCAGATAAACTTCTATGTGTTTGGCATGCTGAGCCTCAACTATTAAGAAGCTACAGATGCCAAACAGAATAAGAATTAATTTTTTCACTGCTTAAGTTTTAATTCATCGGACTACCTGATGCGGTTGTAGTAGCAGGATTCATTTTCAACCCGGTTATTTTTAGCGTATAAGCAATATCACAAGGTGCGGCAACAGGCAGGTTTATTTTTAGTCCGGCAACCTCTTGAGTAAATTTTAATTTCTCTTTAGAACCGAGCATGGTTACCGATGTAACCTTTCCTTCCGGCGCTTTGTCCTGTGCCAGTGAAGTGATAGTAACGCTTTCGCCCGGCCATTTACCTAAGATGATGGCATAAAGAGCATCGCCTTTTACCGTAAAGTAGATTTTTGGCGCATCCTGGCCACCCTCCGCAAAGGTGATCCAGTTGTGGGTATCATAAACGGCATCTCCGTTTACTGCCAGCCATTTGCCTACACCCAGTAAGGTTTGTTGTTGTTCCTGCGGGATGGTGCCATCGGCTTTTGGCGAGAGGTTAAGCATCATGGTGCCGTTCTTACTCACAATATCAATCAGTCTGCCTACAATGGCACTGGCGTTAGATACGCGCATATCGCTGGTATAGCCCCAGGTGCTGCCAATTTCTGTATCTACATCCCAGGTGCCGGTGCGTATGCCCGGCGGCGTTTTTCCTTCAAAATCCAAAACAGAGCCAATGGTAGCTGTGTTGACGCCCGAAGGTGCAAAAGCTGCCTTTTTGGTGTTAAGCGACACTTCCTTCCCCCATTTGCGTGCGCTATTATAATAATAGGCCGCTACCATCAATTTTAGTGGATCCAGATAACGCTGGTCTACACCATTGTCAAACCAAAGCATGTCAGGCTGATACTTGTCTATTAGTTCCACATTTCGCTCAAACCAGCCCACCAGGAACTTGCGACAGGCCTCGTCGCTGCGATCAGCCACATTATAAAAGGATGCCCATTTCGGATCGAATAGATCGGCCTGTTCGGCCTTCATCTTGTCCAGCATCGCTTGTGGGGGATTGATGAACTGAAAATTCTCGATCTGGTGATTGGTGAAACCAAATTTCAATCCGCGTTTACGCACGGCCTTGCAAAGTTCGCCAATCAGATCACGTTTGGGACCCATTTGTTTGGCATTGAAAGGCGTTACCTGGCTGTCCCACAATGCAAAACCATCATGGTGCTGGCAGGCGGGCATAAAAAAGCGTGCGCCTGATTTTTGGATCAGGTCGGCCCACGCTTCAGGGTCAAATTTTTCGGCGGAGAACATGGGGATAAAATCTTTATACCCGAATTTATCCTGCTCGCCAAAGTGTTGTGCATGCCAGGCGCCAATGCCACCGTCGGTATACATATGCTTTTCATACCATTCATTATGGTAGGCAGGTACCGAATACAGCCCCCAATGCATGCACAAACCAAATTTGGCTCCTTTGTACCATTCTGGCACTTTGTAATTGGCTTTTAAAGATTCCCAGTTGGGCTGGAAAGGGCCGACCGGCATCTTGGTTTTAATAGAACTAACGGCTGCCGCTACTACTTTTGGCGTAGTTTCCGGCGCCATATCAAAGCCGGTATCGTTACCTGCTTCGCCTATAACTTTGTTGAGTGGGCCGGTATAAGCTTTATCGTGCTGGGGAGTATCCTGCCCCAAAGCATAGAGCAGGTTGAAAGATAGCGCAGTTAAAAGTAAAAGAGTTTTTCTCATGTGGTATAATTTGGTAATGGTGGTGTTTTAATTGATATGGTTAAACCCAACTGTGTAGATCTGTTTCTTATATTCCCTTGGCGACATGCCAGTGAATTTCTTGAACGTTTTGGAGAAATAGGACAGATTATCAAATCCGGTTTGCACGCTGATCTCTGAGTAAGTCATGCGGCTGGTGGCCATCAGGTGTTGCGCACGTTCTATGCGTTTTTCATTAATATAGTTTACCGGACGTGCACCGGTATAAAGTTTAAACTGACGGGAGAAATAGTCGATGTTTTGATTGATCCTGGAGGCCAGATGAATTACAGATAAGTCTTGGTGCAGATTAACCAGGATATAACTGAGCGTTTCCATGATCTTAACAGGAATAACGTTTTTTTCATGATGCTGGTAGAAGTTCGGATTCAGGAACCGGCTAACCAGTTGCAACAGTATGCCCTGAGTTTCCATGTAGGCCCCTGTACTTTGCTGATTATTGAGATCCTGGTATTCCTTGTAGAAAATGTCTTTCTCGTAGATCCTGGGATTGTCAGAACGGTTGATCCCTCTGCCCGGGTTAATCTCCAGCAGCCGGTTAAACAACATAACATCTAACGGTGTGGCTTCAACTTTTAGAATTGTCCTGTTATTGGCAAACAGGGATAGCCCGTCAGACGATTCCTCAAAAAATTGGACAAAATACTGGCTAAGCGAATGGCTGCAACTCAGGTTGCATAGGGTAAAGCTTGGGATGATATAAAGAAAGCCCGGTTCAAGTTTTAGTGCCGCATGGGTATCCGTAATCTCTCCGGCACCACCGTCTATATAGTAAATACGATAATAAGGACTGATGATGTTCCGGTAATTCCACCTGGATGTAAGGCGCACATGGTCTACATTCAGCAACGAGAATGTATGCTGTAAAGCTCTCTTGATCATAATATCAGGTAACGGTTAATGCAAATAACGCTATTATACCGCAATGTGTATTAAATCATTAGCTAAATAAAAAGTCGGATTTTTACAAAAAATAGTCTAATTAAATCAACTTTTCTAAATGATGCCAAAAGTAATTTTGTTGTGACAGCGGGTAAACTGCTGCATAACCAATTATAGCATTTAGGTCAATTATTGTGATACGCAATTCTAGTTTGTTTGGCGGGGATCAACTGGCTTATGATTGCAAATAATAAAACATTAAACCCAAATATGAAAAGAAGAACACTAATAAAAGGAGCGCTTACCGGCATCTCCTCTCTATACCTCTCTAAGCTTTATAGCAAAGGGCTGTTTTTAGCAGATGGCATGCAGGGCATAGCTCCTGGACCATTTCAATCCAGTTGGGATTCATTGACACAATACCAGGTACCCGATTGGTTTCGCGATGCGAAGTTTGGTCTTTGGGCGCATTGGAGCCCACAATGTCAGCCGGAACGCGGCGATTGGTATGCTCGCGGCATGTACCAGGAGGGCAGCGATCAATATAAATACCATTGCGAAAAATACGGTCACCCTTCAAAGTTTGGATTTAAAGATGTGATCAATGAGTGGAAAGCCGATAAATGGGATCCGGAAGAGCTGGTGTCGCTTTATAAAAAAGCTGGTGCTAAATACTTTGTTGCTTTGGCCAACCATCATGATAATTTTGATCTCTTCCCCAGCAAATACCAAAGTTGGAACTCAACCAGGATCGGTCCGAAGAAAGACCTGATAGGTGGCTGGGCCAAAGCAGCCAAAAATAACGGCCTTCCTTTCGGTGTCAGTGTACATGCGGCTCACGCCTGGAGCTGGTATGAAACTGCCCAGCGTTCGGACAAGAGCGGACCATTGACAGGCGTGCCTTACGATGGTAAGATGACCGCCGCCGACGGCGCCGGCAAGTGGTGGAATGGCTATGATCCGCAGGAACTTTATGCCCAGAACCATCCGTTAAGTCTTGACAGCGAAAATAACGGGATGATCCATAAACAATGGAACTGGGGAAATGGCGTAACGCCGCCTTCTAAAGCCTATTGTGAGAAGTTTTATAACCGGATGATTACGTTAATTGACAAGTATGAGCCTGACCTGATGTATTTTGACGACACGGCTTTACCACTCTGGCCAGCCAGCGATGTCGGGCTTCGCGTTGCAGCGCACCTTTATAATAGCAGCATCAAAAAACACGGGAAACTTCGTGCGGTGATCAACGGAAAAATACTTGATGAGCAGCAACGTAAATGCATGGTTTGGGATATTGAACGTGGTCAAAGCAACCAGATCGAACCATTGCCATGGCAAACCGATACCTGCATTGGCGGCTGGCACTATGACAGAAGATTGTATGATAATAACAAGTATAAATCTGCTAAAACCGTAGTGCATACTCTGGCCGACGTAGTGAGCAAAAACGGTAATCTATTACTCAACATACCGGTAAGGGGCGATGGCAGCATTGATGATAAAGAGCGCGCGGTGGTAGAAGATGTAGCCGCATGGATGGCCGTTAACAGCGAAGCTATTTACGGCACCCGTCCGTGGACAACCTTCGGAGAAGGCCCGGCTATGGAAACGGCTGCACCGCTCAGTGCACAAGGTTTTAATGAAGGAAAGGGTAAGCCGTTTGTTGCGGATGATATACGTTTCACCACTAAAGGCAAGACCCTGTACGCTATTTTACTTGGTTGGCCGGAAAACGGCAAAACATTGGTAAAAAGCCTGGGCGATAAGAGCAAAGTGACCACGGTTAGTCTTTTGGGCGGCCCTGGCCGATTATCATTTGAGCAAAGCGCAAGCGGTTTGAGTGTTCATTTGCCCGAGCAACAACCATGTAAAGACGCATTTGTATTAAAAATAGAGGGAGCCATTGTTTAACCAAGGGCGTTCTCAGCCTCTAAACATTGTCAACTCTTAAGGGTGTCGTACAGAGGATTTGATTTGTAGACGTTATGCTAACCAATACCTATTGCACAAATGAAAAGACAATGTTACGCTCTTGATTTAAAGGATGATCCCGAATTAATTGCCGAGTATGAGCATTGGCACAAGGCTGAAAACGGATGGCCGGGTGTCCGTAAGAGTATAATCGACGCTGGCATCACTGATATGCAAATTTTTCGTACAGGTAATCGGTTATTTATGATCATGGATACTTGTGACGATTATGAGGCGGCAAAAAAAGCAGCAATGGATGCTAGCAATCCGGCTGTTGAAGAGTGGGAAAAATTGATGTGGAAATTCCAACAGCCATTACCCTGGGCAGGCGAAAACGAAAAGTGGATACCGATGAAAAAGATATTTCAATTATAATGCAGATTAGTGCGTTCTCGTTGGATGGTCTATTTAGTTGCCAAAGCACATTCTCATCGTAGACTTTAGAGCTGTTTCATGTATAAAGATTGCCGGTATTTGAGTGGAGATTTGCCTGTCTTATTCTTAAATAGCTTTGAAAAATGAAACTCTGATTGAAAGCCAAGTTTGGAAGAAATCTCCTTAATGGCCGTGTTGGTTGAGGATAGGAGTGTTTTAGCATGGTCTAGCTTTAGTTGCATCAAATATTGATGCGGTGCCATGCCGGTATGCATCTTGAAATCTTTTCTAAACTTGGAATATCCAAGATTTACTTCGGACGCTATGACTTCCATTGATATGTCACTGTCGACACTTTTTCGAAGGAGGGTTAGTGCTTTTTCTATCTGATAAGATGAGATATTAGCATGTTTGACGCGCTGTTTTTGGAGTAACTCCGTTACCAGACCAAGCAAATGAAAGGTCATGCCAGATGCCAGTTGCTGATATCCCGGTAATTCCAGATCAACTGTCGAAGCAATAGCCCGAAACAGATCCAGCAATTCAGCATGAAACCCTAAGTTCAATACCGGATGCTTTATAGAAAAAAAGTTTTTAGACACCAGATCTTGAGCGATAGTGCCATCAAATCCCACCCAGAACTCGTGCCATCCGGTATTAGGATATGGTTTGAAGCGATGCCATTCTGAAGGGAATAATAAGATTATTGTACCAGCTTCAATAGTAACAGACTTCACATGTTTTGATTCAAAGATCCCTTTACCCTGACTGATATAGATCAGCTGATACTCGTTTAATATCCGTCCTCTCTCCCAGCTAAAATGGTGTTTTGCGGGATGCCCGGCGGGTGGGTATTGCATATCTGGTGGTATCTGACTCGCGCCAGCGTTTACCACATACAAACCCCAGCTTTTATCGCGGTCACTTATCGGTAAATACTTGAATTGACTGATCATGATGTAAATATCAAAAAGTACATGAAATGTGTCAATTTATTCATTCTTATTGCTAATGGGATTAATCAAGTTTGTATTAGTTAAACCAATTAAGCAATTTTTATCAATTCTATGTCTAATACTTCTTCTTCGGGCGCACTTTATTCTTTAGAAAAAGCTATTTCCAGTAACGACTTAAACATTGGGCTTTTTGGCATAGGCCTTGATACCTACTGGCCACAATTTCCCGGTTTGAAACAACGCCTGGAGGGATATTTGAAAATTGTGGAAGAAAAGCTTTCCGCCATACACCCTCATGTCCTGAATGTGGGTTTAGTTGATTCTGCGGACAAAGCATTTGATGCCGGCCGCCAGTTTAAAAAGAATGATGTCGACCTGATCTTCCTGTACGTTACAACGTATGCGCTGTCGTCTACAGTCCTTCCCGTTGTTCAAAAGGCTAACGTGCCGGTAATTGTGCTCAATTTAAGTCCAGAGGCGGCTATTGATTACGATTCATTTAATGCCATGACCGATCGTGCCAGGATGACGGGGGAGTGGCTTGCCTACTGCTCTGCATGCCCTGTGCCAGAGATAGCAAATGTATTTAAGCGAACAGGCGTCAGGTTCCACCAGATCACCGGAATGCTCCATGATGACCCCGATTGCTGGCAGGAGATTTCTGATTGGATGGATGCCGCAAAAGTAGCATCTGTAATGCGCAATAACAGGTTGGGATGTATGGGGCATTACTACAGCGGCATGCTTGATATCTATACCGATCTCACGCTTCAGTACGCCCATTTTGGCGGCCACATAGAGTTATTGGAGGTTGAAGAACTGGCAACCTTTTGCAAGGAAGTAGATGCAGCCGCTATAGACGAGCGTCTGCAATTATTTGACGAGATCTTTGATATTCAGCAGGACTGCACAGCCGAAGAATTGAGAAAGGCTGCCCGCACTTCTGTTGCATTAGACAAGCTTGTAGCTAAATACAAGCTGGGTTCTATGGCCTATTATTATAAAGGAACGGGCAATCAGGATAATGAAGATGCCATAGCCTCAATTATACTCGGCAATTCTTACCTCACCGCTAAAGGCATACCTGTTGCCGGCGAATATGAGATCAAGAATGTTCAGGCGATGAAGATTTTAGACAGTTTCGGAGTGGGTGGCTCTTTCACAGAATACTATGCAATGGATTTTAAAGACGATGTGGTACTGATGGGACATGATGGCCCCGGCCACATTGCCATTGCAGAAGGTAAAACAAAAGTCCGTCCGCTTGGCGTATATCATGGCAAAGTTGGCAAAGGGGTATCCGTTGAGATGTCTGTTAAAAATGGACCAGTGACGTTACTCTCTGTTGTAGAAGATGCGGGCCGACTGATGTTACTGGTAGCCGAAGGCGAATCTGTCCCCGGACCTATTCTTCAAATAGGTAATACCAACAGCAGGTACAAGTTCCCTATTGGCGCCCGAAGGTTTGTTAACGACTGGAATAGCCACGTGCCTGCGCATCATTGCGCTATAGGCGTTGGCCATATCAGTTCCAAAATAGAAAAACTGGGGCATTTGCTTCAAATGCCTGTCGTAAAAGTTTGCTAAAGATCTGTCAGCGTTTGAAACAGTTTTTTAGCCAGAAAAAATAAACCGCTGCCAAGATCGGCGAACAAGAATTCAAAAAGCATCTGGCCAATACGGTATCCCTTGATATAGGGAAGCCCGGGGAGGGCTTCCCTTATTTAGTGATTATTTGGTAGCCTGAAAAGGCCACCTGTACCTCCCGCAAATTCGGGCCGGTCATCGGTTCACAATCGACAGATTTGCAATCAATTCCATTTTGCAGACCAGGCCGGAAATTCCTGATTTAATAATTTTACCGGCCATTGGCCATACCAACTGTAGCCGGTCCGGCGCTCGTAATCTACTTCGCTTAAATTATAAACTTTTTTACTGTCGCGGTTAGAGAAGAAAGGCCGGTTGGTATCAATTTCATAATAGCGCGCCCAAATGTCTGACGATGGATCTGCTTCCACTCGTTTATCGAACCCCTTGGGTGTACCCGGCGCATCAAACTGTGCTACTTTAGCCCCCTTTATTTTTACGTCTGTTAACCATTTTACACCGGCAGTAATGGCCGTCTTGACCGCCGGTGAAGGATTGGGCTGTCTCATCAGGAACTCGATAATGCCCACCGTTTCAGACCCGCTGATGGAGGGCAGCTCATAAGCACGCGCTTTTGCCGGCTCCAGCGTCCGTTCGTTATATTGCTGGCACCAACCGGTTAATACGCCTTTAACTTTTATTTGCGTATTAAGGATACAAATTACGCCTTTCTTTACCGCCTGGGCTGCCGGCTCCGCAAGCTTTGGATCAACTACCTCGAGGCCATTCTTTTGCTCTGCAACATCCTGCAGTACATTCAGGGCATTGATCATGGCGTTATCATTGTAGGTGATTTCGTTACGGTATAAGCCATGATCGGGGTAATATTGCGGAAACCCGCCGTTGGCGTACTGTGCTTTTAGCAGGTAACGGATGCCGTCTTCGGCAGCGGCAAGGTATTTAGGATTTGGAACAGTTTTATAGATCTTTACCAGGTACCTGATCTCTTTTTTGGTGGCCTCATTATCAATGGTGGCCAGTCCTTCCTCCACTTCTTTGGCAATTTGAATCTTATCTGCGTCAGAGAATACCTGGTTATAATTAAAGGCCTTTCCGCGTAACTGTTTGAACCAGCCGCCAGATGACCGCTGGAAAAGCAACATGTTGTCGGCTTGTAAGTCTTGCGCCCGGCTACTGGCTGCTGCTATCAGCAGGGCTCCCATGACAAGGGATTTCTTAATGATCATGATGATGCGGTTATATGTCGATTATAGTTATCAACCATAAAGACCGCTTTTGTGCGGTCTTTATGGTTGGTTATTTAGTAAGCCCAGCGAGGGTCGCCGATGGGGCCGGCTGTTGGGCTGGCTATTCTCAATGGAGAATCCTGCGCCAGCGTAAAGTCGGTTGTGGTTGCGGTCCATCCCGGATCAACGGTCTGGTTAAACGCCGCATTGGTCGGCAGCGTAATTGCTGTGGTACCGCCTGGTGTGGTTACAAACTTAAACTCGTTGTTGTTACTGAAGGTAATGGTGCTGGCACTGCCTCTTATGGCTGCGGCAGCTACCCCGCCACTACGCGGCACGTTACCCATAATACAATTGGTAAAGGCGATGGTAGCCGGGTTGGCGTTCACATCTACTAATACATATTTGGAGGCGTCGGTACCCAGGTTATTGATGGTGCAACGATCAAACGAGATAGACGGCGCTGGTGTACCGGCAGGCTGTGTGGTGGTGCTGTTGACCAGCGAACGGCTCAGGTTATAGAAAGTAGATTTTGTGACCGATAAACTGTTAAATGTCAGTTTATCCAGCGTAAAGAAATCATAGCTGGAAACCGCATTATCATAAGCTACGGTATTGGTTACTTTAATATAATCAATCTTGTGAGCTGCCAGTGCGGCACGGTTTGCTCTCAGGAAACAGGTAGTGATGTTGTGTACATAACAGTTTTCAACGGTCACATTGCTAAAGGTAGCCGCGTCTGCATCAGCAACCGCACCGGTCAGGTTAATAAAATAAGCCGCAGTACCTGCGCCATCACATTCAATACCCGATAATTTGAGGCCCGCACCATTCCCCTTCAGTGTAAATTCCTTAAACAGCACTTTAGTGTCTGATGGATTACCTGAGGTAGATTTGATCGTTACATTTTTTAACAGGAAGATGGTATTGGTAGCGCTGGCAGTATAAGTACCCGGGTTAAGACCGATTACATCACCGTTGGCCGCTGCAGATACCGCTGCATTAAGATCGGCACCCGCGTTAAGGATGGTGGTGTACACGGTTAGCGGCAACGTGGTGAAAGTGGTGTACCCCTTGCTCTTGGTGCCGGCATACAACTCCGCATTATAAGCGGTGTTGGCGTTGAGGCCGGTAATCACTTTCAAACCTGCGGTAAGGTCGGCGGCACTTAGGGCCACATCTGTTGCCGCACCTTGCGCCGGTGTCAGCGTAATTTTAGAAAGACCAGGTGTATTGGTAAAACGCAGAGTAACCGAGGTTTCTTTTATTTCCAGCTCCCGCACGGCCAGGAAATACTGCTCGCCGCTGATCTGGAAAGCCGAACTTTCGGCCCATTTAGATTCAGGCTGATTTTGATAGGCGTTGGTTTTTACACGTACCCAGTATTTGGTACGCACCTTCAGGCTGTCATTGGTTGCCGTTACACCGGTGGTATCAGATTTCATCGTGAAATCAACCGTTGCAAAGGTGGTATCGCGCGAGAACTGTGCGGTATAAGTGTACTTACCGCCACTGGTTAAAATGGAGTTGGTCCAGGTTACCTGGGCCGCGGTTTGACCGGCCGAAACTTTGACCGCTCCGGGTTTAAACAAACGCTCGGGGCCGCTAATGTCACTTGTATTCATTTTCTTGCAGCCAGCCAGGCCTGCCAGCAAAGCCAGCGCCGCAACAACAAGTGTATATTTTGTTTTTACTGAGTTTTTCATGTTGATCAATGATTGATTAGTAACCATATTTTTGAACAAGCTTGGTATTACGGGTCAGCACACTGGTTGGCCATGGAAATACTTCGCGTGAACCTTCCTGAAAGTATTGCATAAAAGCCTGCACATCGCTGGTGGTGCTGATTGACGCCCGCCAGCTAACAGAGGTATAGCCAGATGGCGCACTGCTGGTACCTAAGCCTGGTTGAAACAGAACAGTATTCGGCGCTCCACCGTAAAGATTAATGGCCGCTACTTCTGCCTGTGAGGTGCCCTGCAGGTAAGCCGAAGGTTTGTAGTAGATGTAGGAAGGTACGTTAGCATAGGCACCGGTACCAGCCTGCAGTTGGGCCAGTTTAGCCTGTACCTGCTGCTGTGTGGTGGCCGACAGTTTCCAGCGGATCAGGTCGTATTTACGTAAGCCTTCGCCGCCAAATTCCAGCAGGCGTTCTTTCACGATAGCGTTAAAAAAGTCGTCATGCGATGTTGGCATGGCCGGTTCGCGCGATAGAAAACCTACAAAAGCACGGTCGCGTACTTCCTGCAGGGCAGACTTTGCAGCTCCCGACGGTGCACCGTTTACTTCGTTGTCCGCTTCGGCATACATCAGCAGAATATCGGCAAAACGTAATACCGGCCAGTTGATACCAAAGTTTTGTGCCGTACCGCCAATGACGATAGACCATGAACGTCTGAATTTGGCGTCAGACATCGCATTGAAAGCATTAGGCGTTTTTTGTGTATTAGCGTCTATTTGCCATGAACCGATGGTTACATCACGACGGCAATCGCCCAGTTGGTCAAATTCATAAAAATAAGTAGGGATGGCCAGCATACCGCCGCCGCCGCCGCCAATGGATGACGATGCATTGAATTTAATACCGTTGTAATAACCAATCTTACTGTCGGTTGTCGCGTTGCCGCCAAAGGCGCCAATCTCAAACATCAGTTCGTTCTTATCGTCAAAGCGGGTAGCAGAATGCAGGCTTTTAAAGATGTTTTCATAAACCGGGTTCAGGTCATGCTCATCGCGGCGCGCCATTACATCGGCACATTCCTGCATGGCTATCTTATAATAGTCAAGGTAATTGGAGCTGCGCTCATCGGCATGCGTCGCTTCGTTCAGTAAATATCCGCCTCTAAAAAGCGCAATACGCGCACGCAGGCCTTTAATAGCTCCCCGGGTAAAACGGGTATCGCTAAAACCAGATTCGCGAATCCAGGGTACCAGGTTTTCTGCTATCCCCAGATCAGCGATCAATTGATCCAGAATCACCTTTTTATCGGTCACCGGCACATCAAATACCTGTTCATCGGCAGACGGGATAAACTGTGCTACCACATCGCCCCAGTTTTTTACCAGATCAAAATAAAACATGGCACGCAAGGCCAGTGCTTCACCATAATACTGTTTCATCAGGGCACTGGTGGCAAACAACGGCGAGTTTTGTATGCCTTTAATACAGATATTGGCACGCTCTGCGCCAACGTAGCTCTGTGCAAAAGGGCTGGGAAATTCGGAGTTGTCGGCATTTGAACCATATAGGCTAACGCCACGGCGGTCTGCCGGGTTATAGGCGCCTGATGTTTTAAAATCGTCTGCACTCTGCGTAAGGATCAGCGACATTCGCTGGCCATAACCGTTATCGCCAATTAACTGGTTGTAGCAACCAATAAGTGCCGAATTGGTGTATGAAGCACTGGCGAAAGCCGTAGTCTGGTCTATGGTAGACGGAGAGGTAAGATCGAGATATTTTTTGCAGGATGACATGAAAGCCACTGTGCCTGCCAGGGTGGTTATAATGAGGGATTGGGTAATGCTCTTTTTCATGATCTTCATTTTTGATGAATTAGAAACTAACGTCTAAACCGGCCGAGAAATAACGGCTGCGCGGGTAAGCAGAATAATCAACACCCGGCGTGAGCGGATTACTGCGGCGGGTACTGGCCTCTGGGTCATAGCCCTTGTAGCCGGTAATGGTATACAGGTTGTTGACGGTTGCATACACCCGGAAACGTGAGAAGATATGTGTGCGGGTTAAAAACTTCTGAGGCAGCGAATAGCTTAGTGAAACGTTATTGATACGGATATAAGAAGCATCCTCAATATCATAAGAAGTGAGGATGTAGTTGCCTACCGTCGGTGTCCAGAAGCTGGTGTTGGCGTTCATTGCTGCCAGCTGTGTTGGGTCTGTAACCCGTACGCCCTGATTATCATACATCTTCCAGCGATTGGCTACCACCGCCAGCATGTTATTGTCTAAATAGCCATTGTAGTTAGTGGTAAACTCGGCAGTATTAGCATTGTATTCTTTAGCGCCGTAAGAGTAGTTGATGCCTACGGTTAGCGCCAGGTCTTTATACTGGAAGGTTTGGCTCAAACCACCGGTTACTTTAGGCTGATTGGTGCCCAATACCGTCATATCTGCCGCACTGATGTTCATATCGGTACCGCCTGAAAGCTTTTTCAGTTTCAGATCACCCGGTTGCGGGGCTTTATTACCCAGCGCTACAGAGCCATCATTGGCAATTCCTGGTTTAAGCGTATAGGTCCAGGTATTGGTAGTAGAGTTAAGAACGGCGTTAAAGTCAGATACCTCGTAACGGCCATCGGTTACATAACCATAAAACTGACCTACCGGCTGGCCCACCGCTACCATAAAGTCATTCAGACTGTTCACCCAGCCAGACTGTGTAGGGTAGGAGCTAATAGGATTGCCGTAGGGATCATTACCCAGACTAACTATTTTATTGACGTTATGGGCAATGTTGAAGTTGGCTGAGTAAGTAAAGTTTTTATTATTAACAATTACGCCGCTTAGTTGAATCTCAATACCCTGGTTAGAGGTTTTGCCAATGTTCTGGGTTTGTGAGCTGTAGCCCGATGTTACCGGGATATTGGCCTGCAG
This sequence comes from Mucilaginibacter yixingensis, assembly GCF_041080815.1. Lineage (NCBI taxonomy): Bacteria > Pseudomonadati > Bacteroidota > Sphingobacteriia > Sphingobacteriales > Sphingobacteriaceae > Mucilaginibacter > Mucilaginibacter yixingensis. The sequence goes on from NZ_CP160205.1 coordinate 2,122,806, forward strand.
CAACAGGTTATGCGTGCTGTTGTTATAAATATCTACGCTGGCGGTAACCCTGCCTCTGAACAGGCCCAGATCTACACCCAAGTTTCGGGAGATGGTAGTTTCCCAGGTAATATAAGGGTTAGCCAGGTTAGGCGATGCAAAGCCCGGTGTAATGGCTTCGCCCTGGGCATAGCCGTAGCTTCCGCTCGACGCAAATAAGGTTTTATACAGATCGACACCGATACGGTTATTACCGCCCGCGCCATAGCTCACGCGCAGCTTGGCGTTATCCAGCCATTTCAAATCTGCACGTTTTACAAAATCCTCCTCGGTCAGGCGCCAGGCCAGCTGGCCAGACGGGAAATAACCGATGCGCTGACCGGTTGCGAACAATGACGACGCATCTGCACGGTAGTTGAACGTACCTAAATATTTGCCTTTATAATCATAGCTGGCACGGCCAAACAGCGAGAACAGGCGGTAGCCAGACTCGCTGGTGCTTGGCGCATCCTGGATCAGGCCGTTGGGTACCTGTGCTTTCTGGATGCCTGCAAACGCCTGCTGCGCGGTAATATCTACCGGCAAGTATTTGGTGGTTACCGATAGTGTTTTATTAGCCGTCTGATTGGTTTCTTCGCCCACCAGGATGTTTACATTGTGATATTTGGCAAACGTTTTATTAAAGTTCAGCGTGTTGGTGTTGATGATGCTGAGCGATGTACCGGTACCAATAACGGCCACCGGTTGGTTGGCATTCTGGCGGGCCACTGCAGTAGCCGTACCGCTGAAGGTGTTAGTTCTGTTGTCTGTCGCGGTTACACCCACTATACTTTGCAGCACCAGGTTAGGTGTAAAGTTATAGCTGGCGGTACCGCTCAGAATAGCGTCGTTTTTATAGGCGTTCTGTGTTAAACTATTAGCCAGCAATACCGGGTTAACCAGGTTGGTCAGGTTGGCGTAATCAGGGTCGAAGGTATCAACCGAAGCCACCGAACCACCATCAAAAGGACGATAGCGTACCGAGTTGCGCAGATAGTTATTACCCTGTGAGCCGGTAGAAGAGGTGCCCACACCATCTGTTTGCTGACGGCTGTAACGCGCATTAAAGCCAAAACGGAATTGATCTGACGCTTTGGTATCGTACCGGAAAGAGGCGAACGTACGCTTAATACCGGATTGAAGCATAATACCATCTTCTTTCGTGTTATTCAGCGTAAAGCTAAACGAAGATGTTTTAGAGCCCCCGTTGATGTTCAGGTTTTGCGTGTATGACTGCGCCGCGTGACCGAAAACATCTTTTTGCCAATCGCGGAAGGGCACATTCTTGTAAATGTCCAGATCTTCGTAAGTTCCATAGCTTTTGGTAAACGCGTCTTTTTGCAATTGTGTGGTATTGTAGTTGGTGATCTGGTACTGGTAAAGCACAAAATCATAAGGATTCATAACCGGTAACTCGTTCGAGATCTTTCTGACACCGCCGTAAGCGCTGAATGAGGTGGTGGTGCGACCTTCGTGACCGCTCTTGGTGGTGATCAGTACAACACCGTTTGATCCGCGTGCACCGTAAATGGCTGTAGATGCAATATCTTTCAGCACGTCGATTGACTGTATCTCGGCCGGCGAAATTAGCGACAAGGCGTTATCAACCTGCACACCATCCACAATATACAATGGCGAGTTGTCTTGCGTAAGCGAGTTGCCGCCACGCACCCTGATCTGGATATCTGCACCAGGTTTACCTTCGGTAGTGGTAACGGTTACACCTGCCAGTTTACCCGCCAAAGCTTCTGCCGCGGTACTTACCGGGTAATCCCTGATATCTTTACTGCTGATAGAAGATACGGAACCGGTAATGGCATCTTTGGATACCTTACCGTAGCCAATGTTGACTACGTTTACTTCGTTCAGCAATTTGGCATCGTCTTCCAGCAGGGTAACCGAGAGCGTGCGCTGGTCACCCACATTAATCTCCTGTGGTTTGTAGCCAATATATTTGACCACCAGCACGGCGCCTTTTGCCGGAACATTCATTTTAAAATTACCGTTGACGTCTGTTGCAACGCCCCTGGTGGTACCTTTCAGGAGGATGGATACCCCAATCAGTGTTTCACCATTTTTGCTGATTACCGTTCCGGTAATACTTCGGTCCTGCGCATCGGCCTTGTGGAGCAGCAGCATAAATAAGGCCGAAAACATTAGTAAAAGTTTTCTCATTTAATAAATAATTGATTTGGTTTGAATAAGCCCGGTAACATTCGTTCTGCTTCTGCTTCCTGCACTGTCTTGATCAGGCAGCGGGATGAAATGGAATTCCCGAAGTAGAAGTCAGCGCCGTTTGGTAAAGGGTCATTGCATCGCCAATTTTTGCCTTGCCCAAGGTTTGGCATCATCAAAGCGATTTTTTAATTGGTTAGTACTAGTTGTTTCAGATTCCTGGTTTTTTAGGTGTGTTATTGATGGATTGGTTTTTTAATTGGTTTGTTTAAATAGAGTTTGAGCGTGCCATTCCTGGTGGAGCGAATCACTTTACTCATCCGTAGATCAGGTTAGTGCATAAAACACCGGTGCGGTTTTTTATGCGGTACAATAAACAATAATTGGTTAAGCGTTCAATTGACCAGAACGCCCAGCAAACATAGCAGGGATGAGGGGAGGCGATGTCTAAAAACGCCCCAAGTTTGTTCAAAAACTGACCAAAATGAAGCTAAGCGGGCTTATTTACCCTTGGTAGCAGGCCTTTTGATATATTCGGTAGGAGTGAGCTTGTAATACTCTTTAAAGCAGGTTGCAAAATATCTTGAGGAATTAAATCCTACAGCAAACGCAACTTCGGTAACCGTGTGTGCGCCTGAATCCAGTAGTTCTCCGGCTCTTTTTAACCGCATCTCACGTACAAATTCTACCGGCGCCTGTGTGGACAGGCTGGAGAACTTTCTATAGAAGGATGACCGGCTCATGTGAAGCGACTGGGCAACATCTTCAATGTTAAAATCGGTTTCAATCATTCTTTCATTCACAAACTGGATAATCTTCTGCATAAATTGTTCATCCTGCAGGGTCAACGTTGGCTCGGTTGCCGATGTATTTTTAAACGGGTTTTCGCCCGACAACAATTGACCGAAAAGTTGCCTGCGTCTGGCAATAACATTTGCGGCAGCTTCCTGTAAAAACTCGTTATTAAAGGGCTTGGCGATATAATAATCGGCACCGTATTTAAGACCTTCAATCTGGCTTTCAATGGAAGCCCTGGCCGAAAGCAGGATAACCGGGATGTGGCTGGTTTTAATGTCCTTCTTTAATCGGTCAAGCATCGTGATGCCATCCATTTCTGGCATCATGATATCGCTAATGATCAGGTCCGGCATCATTTCGGCGGCCAGCTGCAAACCTTCAGCGCCATGTTGAGCGGTGATCACCCGGTATTGGCGGCTTAACTGTAGTTGTAAAAATGAACGCAGGTCGGCGCTGTCTTCAACCACCAATACCAGCGGTTGCTGCTGATGGTTTGCAGCTGATGCCGGCTCCGCTTCCTGAACTGGCGGCCGTTCCTCAAGAGGCTGATCAATACTTTGATTGGCCGGGATAACATTCAGTTCATCAGGTGGATTTGCATTGGCTGGCAAAACCACAGTTACAGTTAACCCACCTGTGGGATTGTTGGTGGCGAAAATTTTGCCCTGGTGTAATTCAATAAATTCTTTAGCAACGGAAAGGCCGATGCCTGTGCCTTTAACACTGGATGCGCTTTGGTCAGCCACTTCGTAATAAAGCTGAAAAATATCCGTCAGCTGCGCTTCAGGAACACCAGTGCCTTCATCGATAACTGCTATCTGAATCTGATCCTGATCTGTCAGGTTTAGTTGCACGGTGATTTTTTTATGCTTTGGCGAATATTTGAACGCGTTAGACAGAAGATTGTATAACACGATATCTATTTTCTCATGGTCAATCCAAACCGTGCGCGAAGCTGCGTTGGCAACTACCTTGAAATCAATCTGCTTTTCTGTTGCGGCCTCTTTAAAATAATCGCCTATCTGGTGCACAAATGATACTATTTCTACCTGGGTTGGCTGCAGTGTACCCATGCCGCTTTGAACCTTGCGCAGTTCTAGTAACTGATTGATAAAAAACATCATTCTCTTGGCGTTTTTGCGGATCACCCGGATATAGCCTGTTGCCTGGCCCGAGAGTTTTTCATTTTTGTAGATGGCCTCTATCGGGTTGATGATCAGGGTTAAAGGTGTGCGCAGCTCATGCGAGATATTGGTAAAAAAGGTCATCTTCAGATCTGCTACCCTTTTTTCCACCGCCGCGCGCTGGCGTAGCCTGAGCATGGTTACCGCAATGCGGCGGCCGGTTTCTGCAATTGACAGTAATATAACGAGGTAGATGAGGTAGGCCCACCATGTTTTCCACCAGGGCGGGCTGATGATGATGGTTAGCGCTTTATAGGGCGTTTCTTCAAAAAGATATCCGTTATGACATTTAACTTCCAGCTGATACTCGCCGGGAGGCAGATTGGTGTAAATGACTTTTCTTGAATTTTTGTTCATGTGCCACTCATCATCAAAATTGCGGAGGCGGTAGCTATATTCCAGCTGGTTGTCTGATCTGAAATCCAACGCAGTATATTCAATGGCAATAATATTTTGGTAATGTTTTAAACGGAGGGTATCGGTATGATTGATGTCATTGATCAGTATCCGCGAGCCATCATTGGGTCTGATTTCGCTATTGTTAACCTCCAGACTGGTGAAGACCATCCTGGTTTTCTCTTTTTTAGGCTGCACCTTATCAGGGTCAAAGCTGATTAAGCCATTCAGACTTCCAAAGGCTATCCGGCCGTCTGTCAACGTCAGCGCTGTTGCTTCAGAAAAGCCATTTCCCGTAAGGCCGTCAATAGAGTCAAAGTTTTTTGCGGTGCCGTTGGCAGACGTGAGGCAGCTCAATCCACTTTCTGTTGCGATCCAAAGCCTGCCTTTGCGGTCTTCGCTGCAACTTAAAATAAAATCACTTGGCAAACCATTGGCCGTAGTGTAAGCCTTGAAGTCAAGGTGTTGCATAGGGTCTGCACCAACTGCCAGGTTTAATCCGCCGCCGGCTGTTCCTATCCACATCCGGCCATCACTTGCCTGGTAGATGTACTGAATATCATTATAACTCAGGCTTTTCGGGTCGCCGATAACTTTTCTGTAGGTCTTAAAGTGGGTATCGGTTACATTTTGGCTTAAAATGTCACTAACCAGCAGCCCGTCTGTTGTGCCGATCCATAAACGACCGGCATTATCCAGTTCCATACTTCGTATTTTCCTGAAAGCCGCTTTAGGGTAGTGCTTAAACCCATTAATATTGATAAACGTAACGCTGGCACCAGTTCCGCCGGGCATCAAACTCAGGCCACTGCCGTAGCTGCCAAGCCAGATGCGGTTAAAGCGGTCTTCCACTATATCATAAACAACATTACTGCTAATGGCGGTGGGCGTGTTTTTGTCGGCGATATAGCGTGTTAATTGGTATTTATTACCGTAATGATCAAGGGGGGCTGCCGCATACAGGCCATTGGCTTTGGTGCCTATCCAAATCACGCCATTGTTTGCTTCAATAATTTTGTAGATAGAGCTCAGACCATTTTCAGGATAATTAAGGATCTGAACATTTGCTCTTTTTCCTGATTTTAAGACGTATAAGCCGCCGGAACGTGTAGCTACCCAAAGCCGAGCATAGCGATCTGTGGCAACGGCGCGCACTTCGTTATCTGTGCGTTTAACGCTGTTGGGCACAAACAGTTGTTGATTAAAGCTGCTTTTTTCAACAACTATTTTATTGATGCCGCGGTCATCGGTACCCAGCCACAATACGCCTGACGGATCTTTATAAAAGAAACCAACGATATTTGAAAAGCGCTTGGTGGGGCTACCCGGTTTGTTATAAAAATAATCAATAACATCTTTGGCTTTATCATAATAACCAAAGCCCCCTTTTGACATGCTTACCCATGTTAAGCCCGAGCGATCTTCCATTACCCGGAAATAATGAGAGGTGTTATCGTAATCTCCGTCAGTTTCTTGTGTAAAAAACTTGAAGCGATGATTGGAGGGATCAAATTTCAGCACCCCGCTATTCTCTGGCTCAATCCATAACAACCCACTTTTGTCTTCATACATTCTGTTCAGTCCGCCAGACTGGGGGCTATGGTAAATAGTTGTTTGTAAAGAAAACCGGTCAATTAGTAGCAGATCTCCGGCTTTAGTAGTGGCATAAATGATGTTTCCTTTACTTGATGGTACTAATTTATTGATACCCGACGAGGCAATTTTTAATCGCTGGATCTGGAGCGTTCTTTTATCATAATAAAACAGTTCACCGGTTTTGGAGGCTAGCCAGATACGTTCCGGAGTTTCCCTGAGGGAGGTAATACCGGCAATTTTATAGTTTGTAAAATTTTGATCTGTTTGATAACCGCCGGGCGTAACACGCAGAATGCATAAACCACCCGCTGTAGTGATCCATAAGTTGGAAGACCTATCCTCAAAAAAGTTGTTTATTTCATTTGATGGCAGTTGATAACCTGTTTTGGCATGTGTGTTAAACCACTTGTATTCCAAATGGGGGGCATCTGGTTTAGCAATCTGGAAAATACCACTATGTGGAGTTGCCAGCCAGATTTGTCCTGATTTGGTCAAATAGATATGCTTAAAGGTAGTGGAAGAATCACTTGCATTGATTTTTACTTCAAAGCGGAAAAATTCTTCTTTCTTCTTGTTGAACCGGTAAATACGATCGTCATAGGCGCGGAGCCAAAGGTCGCCTGCTTTGTCTTCTACAATTTCCTGAATCCGGTTGCTTTGCAGATTACTGGTATCACCGGGTTGTGATTTGTATACCAAAAAATTATGACCGTCAAACCTGTTCAGTCCGTTCCAGGTGCCAAACCACATAAAACCTTCATGGTCTTTAAAAATACAGCTGATCCTGTTATGAGAAAGTCCATCTGCCGTAGAGTAGTGGGTGATTTTGAAATTCAGCTGCCCAAAAACGTTTAATGAGAAAAGCAATATTGCCAGAAAGGCAACTCCCGATTTAATCTGTATGCTGTTAGTATTTGCTTTGATTTTCTCTATAAACATTTGGCACGCGGTTTAAAATATGGCATCCAACTGGTATGGCGTCCAAAGTAGCAAGAATACCGTTTAGAAAGCAAACGTATTACTATAAATTTCCATGCGAATATCTGTAAACGAGCGGCAAAAGATCATGCTGGAATTAGCCGCTGGTTTGGCTAGTCGGTTGAGCTACATGTTGAGCGTAAAAAACTATTGAACGGTGAAGTTAAAACCATTGTGGTGAAGGTATCTAAATGCAAAGATGGCTTTAGATCGCTCGATACCTTATTTATGGTTGGTAGCCGCCACATTATCACAAAGTATCGTAACCGTGATAAGTGATACCTGCAAATTTTATAGTGCCAGCGAAGGTATAGCTTCTTACGCGCCGTTTCTCCCAACTGTCAATTCAACGCCCGGTATTCCTGTGGGGTATAGCCCACTTTTTGTTTAAACAGGCGGGTGAAATGCTGCGGATATTTGAATCCCAGTTCATAGGCGATTTCGCTCAGCGAACGCTTCGGATCAAAAATGCGCTCTTTGGCCATATCCATAACCTTGGCCTGGATATAGTCTAGTGCCGGACGACCGGTTTCCTTTTTGACGAGGTCGCCAAAATAGTTGGCAGAGAGGTGAAGCTGTTCGGCGCAATAAGCCACGGTCGGCAAACCGTTCAGCTGCGGTTTATCCGAATCGAAATAAGTGTTCAATAAGCCCTCAAAACGCTCCAGGATGCCCTTGTTGGCCACTTCCCGGGTAACAAACTGGCGGTCGTAAAAGCGGGTGCAGTAGTTCAGCAATAGTTCAATATTGTTGACGATCAGGGTTTTGCTATGCTTGTCCACCGGGTGCTGCAATTCCGTTTCAATATGATCCAGACAATCAAAGATGACCCTCCTTTCGCTTTCCGATAAGTGCAGGGCTTCGTGCGCCTCATAAGAAAAGAAACTGTACTCCTGGATATGCCTACCCAGTGCCGTACCTCGGATAAAGTCTGGATGAAAGACCAGCGCTTTACCCTTTGGCTGAAAATACTCCTCGTTTTCGATACCGATCACCTGGCCTGGTCCGAGAAACACCAGCGTGCCTTCCTCATAATCATAATAGTTGCAGCCGTAACGCAGGTTGCCGCATTTGACTTCCTTGAAATAGATTGTATAAAATGCAAAACGCTGCCGGCTATGGCTGCGTGGTGCAGCTTTAGACATATCGATCACGCTTACCAAAGGGTGAGCTGTTTCGTTATTGTTGAACTGATTATACTGCCCTACGGTATCAAAGCTGGTTACGTTTTCCATCACATTTTTGTTTAACTAATCAAATTTAAGCATTGCCCGGTCGAAATTTACCCTATCAGTAAAACTGGTAAGTAATACCGTGTTCTGTATAAGCGTCGGTTCAGATTTTGACCTGACCTTTGTATCATCATTGATCACGTAACAAAAAATTAAATGGAAAAGAGAATATTAGGAAGAGACCTGGAGGTTTCTGCACTGGGTTTAGGTTGTATGGGTTTAACCTTTGGCTATGGTCCGGCTACCGAAAAAGAGGAAGCCATCCGGCTGATCCGCAAGGCGTACGAACTGGGTGTTACTTTTTTTGACACCGCCGAGGCCTATGGCCCTTACCAGAATGAGGAATTACTGGGGGAAGCGCTGGCACCCTTCCGTAACGAGGTTGTTATCGCCACTAAATTTGGTTTCAAAAACGGCAAAGTGCCCGATGGGTTGGACAGCACGCCGCAGAATATCCGCACGGTGACCGAGGCCGCCTTAAAGCGTCTGCGCACCGACCGCATCGACTTGCTGTATCAGCACCGCGTGGACCCGGAGGTGCCGATGGAAGAGGTGGCCGGCACCGTCAAAGAACTGATCGCCGAAGGCAAGGTGAAACACTTTGGTTTGTCAGAAGCCGGTGCGGGTAGTATCCGTAAGGCGCACGCAGTGCAACCGGTAACCGCGCTGCAAAGTGAATACTCGTTATGGTGGCGTGAACCGGAAAAAGAGATCCTGCCGCTGCTGGAAGAACTGCAGATCGGCTTTGTGCCTTTCAGTCCGCTGGGCAAGGGGTTTCTGACCGGAGCCATCAACGTCGGTACTAGTTTTAGCGAAAATGATTTCCGTAACATCGTTCCCCGGTTTTCAGAGGAGAACCGCAAAGCCAACCAGGGCCTGGTAGACGCGTTAAGTCTCATTGCGCAGGACAAAGGTGCGACCAATGCCCAGGTAGCCATTGCCTGGCTACTGGCTCAAAAACCATGGATCGTACCGATCCCCGGCACCACGAAGATCAATCGCCTGGAAGAAAATATGACCGCTGCCCATATCTCTTTAAACCAGCAAGAGCTGGCTGCTATTGAAGCCGCACTGGGCCATATTCAGGTACAGGGCGAGCGTTATCCGCAACACCTTGCTGGCAGACAGGGGCGTTAATTAAAAAATTAAACTCATGGAAAATATACAAGGAAAAATCATTGTCATCACCGGCGCCAGCAGTGGCCTGGGGGAAGCTACGGCCCGGCACCTGGCAGCAGCAGGCGCTACCGTGGTCCTTGGCGCGCGTCGCACCGACCGCATCGAACAACTAGCCCGGGAAATCAATAACCAGGGCGGCAAAGCACTGGCGCTGCAAACCGATGTTACTGATGCGGTACAGGTCAAAGTGCTGGTTGATACCGCGGTAAAGGAATTCGGCCGCATCGATGTACTGATTAATAATGCCGGCCTGATGCCGCAATCCCCGCTTGACCGTTATAAAATTGACGAATGGGACCGCATGATTGATGTGAACATTAAAGGCGTGTTATATGGCATCGCCGCTGCTTTACCGCATATGCAACAACAAAAGGCCGGGCATATCATCAACGTATCGTCTGTAGCCGGCCATAAGGTACGTGCAGGCGGTGCGGTTTATGCGGCAACCAAGCATGCCGTACGGGTGATCTCTGAAGGTTTGCGCGAGGAAGTGAAACCCTATGGCCTGCGCACCACCATTATTTCGCTAGGTGCCGTGGATACCGAACTGCCCAACTCGATCAGTGAACCGGATATTGCACAGGGTTTCCAGGAATTTTACCAGAACTATGCGATCCCGGCAGATTCATTTGCCCGCGTGGTAGCTTTTGCGATTAGCCAGCCGGCAGAAGTCGATGTGAATGAGATCTTATACCGTCCAACCCAACAAGTATACTAAGATGGAAATTACCAGAATAGCCAGCAAGCCGTCGGTCAAGGGGCCGGCGGACTGGTTTACCGGCCAGGTCCGGATAGACCCTTTGTTTGATGCCAATGAGGCCCGTCGAGGTGCTTCGGCCACTGTTACCTTTGAGCCCGGCGCGCGTACCGCCTGGCATACCCACCCGCTGGGCCAGACGCTGATCATTGTATCGGGTTTAGGCTGGGTACAGCGCCAAGGTGGGCCGGTGGAAGAGGTCCGGCCGGGTGATGTAGTCTGGTTTGCACCTCATGAAAAGCATTGGCACGGGGCTTCATCCACCAATGGGATGAGCCATATCGCCATACAGGAAAATCTGGATGGAAAAGTAGTTGACTGGCTGGAACACGTCAGCGACGCACAATATCAGCGGTAATAAAATCGCAACCTTTTCAGCTGCACGCTCTTCGCAGTCGGTTTAGCATCTCCCGCTGTGCGCCCTGATCGTTGGCTCTCAGCAGGAGATCGTATTCCGGTCCACGAAAATGAAGCCTCTCTCTTAACCGATGGAGAGTTAAGAACTATTTATAAAAAAGACGTCTGGATACAATTGATCAGTTGCAGCATTGCCAGATAGGATCCTGACCGAGCGTTTGTCGCAGCCATCAGGGTGCCGCGTTTATGGTTACTTCGGTTGCACGAATATTAGGCGAACTAACGGGTAGTATAGCGGTTTTTTTAAAGAACTACGGCTAATTATTTTTTAACCCTAACTGATGGCCTGTATAGTTGAGCAGGTATTCATTATTCAGAAAATATTCGAGGCTGACAATGGAAACATCGGTCCCGGAATAAGATGTCTTCTCTACATAGCTTAAGTAATCTGAGGCTGTAGTTGTAAACCCATAATTGAAGTTGCTGCCAGTTAAAACAGACAAACTGGTGCCTGTGGGCAACAAAGTGATATTTTTGGTGGCCGTTGGGTCTTCCAGGTAGTTATAGGGCTCTGTGCCTGTATCAAATACGGTATAAGCGGCTGTCACTGATTTGCTGCCATAGGTAAAACTGGAAGGAATGATTACCGGATACCCGTAATTTTGATAAGCGCTGAGTGTGTGCATGGTAAAACCAGCCGAGGTTAAATCATTATCGGTCAATCCTACAGAAAGCACCCCGGCTACGTAGTTACCCGCATTAGAAAAGTTACCAGTTCCCAATGCGGCCATTTTAAAACCTCTGGTTAGACCGGTTCCCGGATCAAAATAACTGAAGGGACTGCTAACATAGGCGCCATTACTAAACACAACATCATACTCAGAATCTACACCAAAAATATCGAAGGCGCCCGTAGCCTCTATCTTCCCTGAATTATCTACACCTTTATAATAGAGTAAAAAAGGCACGCGTTTGATGGTAATGGTGCCATCATGATCGCCAACGGTAATAGCTGCATAAGCCAGGTTGCCGTACACAGTTTCTGTGGTGCTGTTATCCGCACCATAGCTGATACTTGATTTTTGACTGGTGATTGTGATGCCATTCACAACAGTTGAGTCACCCGTAAAGTTAAAGCCGCTGGTGCTGATCATGGTTGCCGGCAAAACTTCGTGCGCATCAATCACCATGCCCCCAGAGCCGGTATCAAACAGCAGGTATTGGTTAACGGTCTGGGTGCCTATTTTGGGTACCGCAATGTACAGTTGTTTGTAGATTGATGAATCTGCTTCATACAAACCCAGCTTAGTTGGGCTGATGGTAGGCACAGAAGTAATCATAGCCGAAGTATCAGCGCTGTTCTTTTTACAGGAAACCAGCAGAGCAGATAGTAATGAGCACATCGCTGCTGCTAAAAGGTAATATTTTACTTTCATGCGGATTCATCATTAAGTTAAATCAATTAGGGAAGCTGTCGCTATAAGATAGGGGGAATTGCCGACGGCGGTTACGCAATGGTTGCAACTACTTTTTATGATGATGATGCACCACACGATGACGGTTAAAATGGATTGCTTTATTGCGAACCATCTGGGCCATAGCAATATTCAGGTTACCCAGAACCAGTAAAATGATGCCGGTTATCTTTAAAGTTTTCATATGCTATCAGGTTAAATAATTGGTTAGAGAACGACAAAAGCTGTATATCATTGTGTTAGCAGAGCCGGTTGTCGGCGAATAAGGAAAATGTGTCGACGAAAACTGCTTGCGCCTGTGTGTCGGCTTGCCCTGGTCGGATGAACTGGAGGCGCGTTTAAAGCCGGTTGGCAGGCCATCTGTGAAATGTATCCATCCTGCCGTGAAATGTATCCGTGCATGCGGGGATAAGCACGCAACTTTGGGGTATGAAAAACACGATATTAATTACCGGCGCTTCTTCAGGGTTTGGAAGAGCAGCCGTCAAACTATTTCAAGAACAAGGCTGGAACGTGGTGGCAACAATGCGTAGCCCTGAAAAGGAAGAGACGCTTCGCGGGTTGGAAAATGTGGCCCTGGTGCGTTTGGATGTGACCAATCCGGAGAGTATTCGGGAGGCCGTAGCGGAAGCTACCAGCAGGTTTGGCCGGATAGATGTATTGGTGAATAACGCAGGTTATGGTACGCTGGGTGCACTGGAAGCGGCTACAGCAGAGGTGATTCGCCGGCAGTTGGATACCAATCTTATCGGGGTGATCCAGGTGACCCAGGCAGTGCTGCCGGTGATGCGAGCGCAACGTGCGGGTGTTATTATTAACGTATCTTCTGTTGGCGGGCGGGCCACTTTTCCGTTTTCATCTTTGTATCACGCCACTAAATTTGCGGTGGAGGGGCTAACCGAATCACTGCAATATGAGCTGAACCCCTTAGGCATCCGTTTAAAGATTGTGGAACCAGGTGGTTATAAAACTGATTTTGTGAGCCGTTCGATGGACTATTTTGGTGCCGGTGGCATTGCAGACTATCAGCAAGCTTTTGACCGCTTTGCGGGCAAGCTGGAAACCTGGCCTTTGTCTGAAAACATTGGTGAAGTGGCCGATGCGATTTTTAGAGCGGCTACAGACGGTACAGAGCAACTGCGTTATCCGACAGATATACATGGCCAGCAGTTACTTGAGGCCCGACAACAAATGGACGATGTAGCTTTTAAACAACTGATGATTACCCAAACACTCGATTAACCGTATCTTTAGTTATGCAAAAGCCGGACAGGTTTCACCATTTTGAATCGATCAGCGAACTGAACCGTTTCCTCCAGGTCCCGGAACCACGGCACCCGCTGGTGAGCGTGATTCCCGATCATACCAATTTTTATGCGCTGCGGCCGCGTGAAGCGGTAGTATACCGGTTCGGCTTTTACACTATTTCCTGCAAACAGCTGAAGGGGCAGCTAAAATATGGCCGCGGACATTATGATTTCAGCGGGGGCTCGCTGTTGTTTACTGCGCCCAACCAGTTGATCTCTACAGGCCCGGATGCCGTTGTAGACGAGGGTTGGGCACTGTTTATCCATCCTGATCTGCTTTACGGTACGCCCCTGGCCAAACGGATGCAAGATTATCATTTCTTTCATTACGAAGTGAATGAAGCGCTACACGTATCTGATGAGGAAAAAGCTTTGCTTAAAGACTGCATTGATAAGATTGACCGTGAATGCCGGCTGGGGACCGACAAACATACCCAGCGACTGCTGGTGACGAATATTGAATTGCTGCTAAACTACTGCGATCGCTTTTACGACCGGCAATTTTATACCCGCGCCAAGGTTAATGCAGATGTGATACAACGTTTTGAGCAATTGCTGAAAGCTTATTTCGCAGAGGAAACGCTGATTGATAAAGGATTGCCCAATGTTAGCTACTTTGCAGATCAGCTCCATCTGTCTCCAAATTATCTGGCAGACCTGCTGCAGCGCTTTACAGGCAAAACTACCATAGAGCATATTCACCTGGAAATGATTGACCGGGCAAAGGATCTGTTATGGGGCAGCCCGGAAACAGTCAGCGAGATTGCCTATCGGCTGGGCTTTGAGCATCCCTCACATTTTGCCCGGGTGTTTCGCGCCAAAACAGGACACTCGCCCACAAGCTACCGGCAACTGAACTGAGGTATGCGGTTTGATGGGTTCTGTCTCACCATTTTATTCCAGTTGACGGCTGCCGCAGCCTTTGGCCTATTGGTTCTTTATGTATCTTTTTAATTCGGATGCAATGACCGCGGAGTATTTTTTTGCCCCGGTTTCATTAAGGTGGCCAAAGTCATAGTAAACTTCAGGATGCCCGGTAAATCCAGCTAAGTTATAGTGGTTGATAAAAGGAATATGATTTTTTCTTGCAATGCTATCGGGGATATCCACAATATGGTTTTTCTCTACTGCATAGAAAGGAGAAAACAAGAAGATCAGCTGGATGTGTTTTTCCTTACACTTATCAATAAAAGCTTGCAGGTAATGTATCTTAGCACTATCTGCAGCAAACGGAAATCTCTCTGGCGTGATCTTGAAGGTGGTATCCAGCTTACCATATAGAGGCTTAAACCCTTTATCTGATGCCAATGTTCTTGTACTTAAATTGCCCGCTACAATGTTGGCAAACTGGCTGTTATAGCGGTATAGTTCAAAAATTTCGCTTTTATAGTATAACCCGGCTACTTTCAACACTTCATCGCAACCTGGGCTGATATTAATATAAGGCGTAAGGCTGCCTGTTATAGCTGTTTGCGAAAAAGGTGTTGCCAGATAATCTATAGGATGTACTTCCAGGCAAATGGTTTTTGGGGTATATCTTTCCAGAATATTGCAAAGCAACCCGTATTGAAAATAAATATTGCGCAATCCCCATAACCCGGCGTTATATACCGGTGTTTTTAACGTGTCCTGAATAATTGACGGTACATAATGATGATGGCACCTGGAGCTACCCATAAAAATTACCGGAGCATTCATTTGATAGGTAACGGCGTTAAGCTTATACTCGTCTGTTGTTGTGGTGGTTTTAAATAACGCTTTAACTACCAGAGAAAAAGCGCGGTCGGCCGCCAGTATAATCAATAGTATGGTAAGTACTTTTATTAAGAAGGTTTTCATCCCCGGTTAAAATTTAAAATAGATAAACTGATTGCCGTCCAACACACCGAAAAATAAAATTAACAGGGCATATCCTGCCAAAGTCAACTCATAGCGGTAACGGTTGATGATGCCTTTAGAGAACAGCTGTTTTTCGGACCTGTATTCGTCCCAGAAATCTTTGAAGAAAAGAATCAGCATACAAAGCAAACCGTTAATCAAAGTCTGGTAGTCAAAAAATAAAGGCCCCGGCTCTGTAGCAATTTTTTTGACTACCATGCCTGCTTCTGCAAGACTGGCTGACCGGAACAGGATTAAGCCGAACGAAACCAGGAGGAAAGTGCCAATCATCTTTAACACAGCATTAAAGGGCGGCAATCCGCTCTCCGTCTTTTTTACCTTCTTCTTCTTGAAAAAAGTACCCGATAGCATTAAGGGGATGTATAATAAGCCGTGGTATAACCCAAACAGAGCAAAGGTCCAGGCGGCACCGTGCCACATACCAATCAATATAAAGGTAATGATGATGGCAAATATAGATCCCCATTTTTCCATATCTCTAAACTTTACGTTAAGCGGCATAAACACGTAATCTGTTAGCCAGCCGGTAAGTGATATGTGCCATTTGCGCCAGTACTCGGCAATGTTTTGTGAAAAAAACGGACGCTTAAAGTTTTCGGTGATCTTAATGCCAAGTAAACAACCAACGCCTATGGCCATTTCAGAGTATCCCGCAAAATCAGCGTACATCTGTATGGGGTACAATAAGGTAGCAAAGCCTAAAGAAACGCCATTGTGGTGTAGTGCATGACCAAACACCGCATCACCGTAAATAGACAGCCGGTCTGCTACACACGTCTTCATAAACATGCCCCAGAGTATGCGTTTTAACCCAATGGTTGCCAGGTCCTCATCAAACCCGCGTGCCTTAGATAACTGCGCCAGAAAAGGTTTCGGACGATCAATGGGGCCGGAAAGAATGGTTGGAAAGAAAGCAATATAGGTGGCAAAGTCAACAAAATTGCGGCAGGGCTCCATGTTTTTGCGGTGCACTTCAATTACATAACTAATCAGTTTAAAGGTAAAGAAACTGATCCCTATAGGCAGCAAAATATGAAATACGCTCCAATGAGTTTTTAAGCCAACGGCATTAAAAAAACTACTGAATGATTGTATGAAAAAGTTTAAATACTTAAAGTACAGCAGCAAGCCTAAGCCCAGCACAACGCCTAAAGTGGTTAGATAGGAAGACCTTTTTGGCTTTGTGCCGGCGTTACTACCAATTGCCAGTCCCAATCCATAAAAAATAACGGTAGCAGCAAACAGCAGGGGAATCATTTTCCACTCGGCAAAACCGTAAAAGAAATAACTTGCCAAAAGAAGCCAGATATTTTGCGCTTTGGCATGGCCTTTTAAAGGGAAATAGTAGACGAAGAAAACTACCAGGAAGAATATTAGAAAATTGACAGAATTTACAATCATTAGTGCCTTTGCTTACCAGTACTTTAAGGACAGGTTTATTTTGTTGTGAAGATAATAGTTTTGTCTATTATTTAATCCTGAAAGATGACCACCTGGAGCTCTGAATTGTTCAATCCTGACGAATTTGTAGTTAATTGGTTTTGTTTTGGAGGTTTGCCGTTTACCGGCTAGCCTGAATTGCTGGTTGCGTGGGCAGCCGCGAGTGCAAAAACGTTAACGGCGCAAGCTTAAACCAGCGAAGGGGATACGCCGAACTTTTGTTTAAATGCGCGCGAAAAATGGGCCAGGCTTTCAAAGCCCAGGTCGAGGTAAATGGCTGAAGGCCGTTGCTGTTGCCCGATCAGGCGGTGCGCCTCGGTCAATCTTTTTTCCTGCAGCCAGCGGCGGGGTGGCATGCCGAAAATTTGCTGAAAATCGCGCTTAAAGGCGGCCAGGCTGCGTCCGGTCATTTGGGCAAACTTCTCCAGTGGAATGTTGAAATGAAAATTACTCAGCATAAAATGCTCAAGGTCAATCTTATGCGGCTGCGCAAAATTGAATAGGAAGTCCCGCAAGTGCGGTAAAGCGTGCAGCAGCAGTTTTACCCCTTCCTTTACTTTCAGCCGGCCCATTTCTTCGGTAAGGGCACCAGCCGCACTGTGAGCGTAGGGCTTGATGGACTGGAAATAACCATCGAGGAAATCATTGGAAGGGATAGGTATATTGGGTGGACCGGCGTAGCTGCGGCCAATTTCTATATGCTCTTCCAGCGCAATCTGTCGTAGCAGTCCTTCCTGCAAAGAGATCACCATGCTTTCATAAGGCTCACCGTCCAGCGGCTTTTTGGTCAGCGTCCCTAGTTGGTTGCGGCCTACCAGTAGCATTTCTCCGGCATTTACATGCAGGGTCTGCCCGGCGGTAACCAGGTTTAATTGCCCCGAAACCATCAGCACCAGGGTGTGATGGTTCCAGAAGCAAACTTTGTCCTTCCTTTCGGCAGAAAGGTAGGCGTAAAAGATCATGCCGGGCAATATCTCTTGTGGGTTGGTCATTAACGCTGTAAATAAGTGCCGCCCAGAATGGCGCCGGGAGCAAAAGTAGTATTTAAGCGGCTGATTTCATCCGGTGTAAACTGTATGGACATCGCCCCGATATTTTCCGGCAAACGTGTTCTCTTGCTCATGCTCACCAACGGCATGATATGTTCGCCCTGCACGTTCACCCAGGCAATGGCCAACTGGACAGGGGTAACGCCTTTAGCTGCAGCCAGTTCTTTCAGTACTTCCACTTTTGCCAAGTTTTGCACCAGGTTATCTCCCTGAAAGCGCGAAAAGTGTGCCTGGTAACTACCCGCTGGCAACGGTGCTTTCATTTGGCCGGTGAGCAAACCTTCTGCTGTATTGGCAAAAGCCACTACCGCTACGCCCAACTCTTTTGCGGCCGGTAGCAGTTCGCTTTCTATCTGGCGGTCGGCCAGGGAATAGCCAATTTCTAAAGCGCTGATAGGATGCACGGCATTTGCCTGGTGCAGTTGCTCCGGCGTGATCTCTGAAACGCCGATGTGCCGCACTTTTCCCTCTTTAACAA
The DNA here is from genome assembly GCF_041080815.1 of Mucilaginibacter yixingensis. Classification (NCBI taxonomy): domain Bacteria; kingdom Pseudomonadati; phylum Bacteroidota; class Sphingobacteriia; order Sphingobacteriales; family Sphingobacteriaceae; genus Mucilaginibacter; species Mucilaginibacter yixingensis. Next base: position 2,141,124 of record NZ_CP160205.1, read on the forward strand.
GATCGCTGATGGTACCGATGATATCCTCCACCGGTACGCTGCCGTCCATGCGGCAGGGCTGATACAGATCAATATAATCGGTACCCAAACGCACCAGCGAATAGTTGATGAAATTTTTGATAGCCACGGGGCGCAGGTCCAGACCCAGCCAGGAGCCGTTATAGAAGATGGCTCCGAATTTTACACTGATAAAAGCGTCATCCCGACGCCCCTTGACTGCTTTACCTACCAGCAGTTCGTTATGCCCGGCGCCGTAAAAATCGCCGGTATTTAGAAAGTTGATGCCGCTGTCTAAAGCTGCTTGTATAGTGGCAATACTTTCCTGCTCGTCTGATGCCTGACCGCCCCATACTGATGACATGCGCATGCAGCCCAAACCCAGTTTGGACACCAGCGGGCCGTGTTGGCCCAAATGTATTTTTTCAATGATTTCCATAGTGCTACAAAGGTCAGCCATAATTCATCAACCTGCTTATCTACGCGGCTCAATGTTGTTGACCGGAAGGCTCACCGGTCTGCCGTGCGTTTGGTGTCATCCGTCTAAATGAGACACAGTCTTTAAAAAGCAATTTAGTTTAATACCAGGCAAAGTGAAGGGATAAACGTTCAACACGGTAATGGTTATCATTAATAGAGATTGATTGTGGAAGAAAAACGGATAGCATTGATGGATTCATATAGCAGGCATTTCTATATTTGCCGGATGACCGAGAAGCTAGCCGCGCACTACGAAAACCGTACTTATTATTTCTACATAGTGGATAAGAAGCCGGGTGAACTGAGCATACGCATGTATGATACGCCCTATATTTTTATCCGGAAAAATGATACCTGGGAAAATCACAGTACCAATAAAATGGCCATGACCGGTCCGCTTATCCAAATAGTTGCCGAAACAGCCGGAGCTGAATGAGAGCACAATGGGTTAACCGGAACTTTTACCCAGGTGTTGTGTCACCAGATCGTCTAAAGCTGAAAATAATGGCATGAAACAGGCATTTTTTAATAGCTTGCAAAAAACTATCTATCTATGGATCTGCCTATCGTTACGCTTGAAATCACCAACCTGGTGATTGCTTTTGATCATTTTGACAGCCTCATTGCACAAAGTGCAGCTGGCAACGAAGACTACCTGAAAATGCACGCTAAAGGCCGCGATCACCTGAGTATTTTTGCTGTTTATGACGGGCATGGACACCTGAAGACCCTTCCTGTCATAAAGCAGACTATTGCTGCCGGGCTGTCTGGGTTGAAGACCAAAGACGTTCACGAACTTGTGGAACGGCTGGAGAAGGACGTGAAAAAGCTAAAAAAGCTTTATAAGGCGGTGACGGTTTAATGCCGCCTTATTCTTATCGGCTGATTATCCGCCTGGCCACAAACTCATCAAAAAAATACTTCCGGTAAGCACTACCTATTGGAATTTCAGTATCACCTATCATTACTGTATTATTATCAAAAGAATCGATATGCCGCACATTGATAATATAGGATTTGCTGATACGCACAAACAACTGCCGTGGCAGTTGCTCATGGATGGTTTTGATATTCATGGCTGTAATCACTTTCTGATCTGCTGTTTGCAGCACCACATAGTCTTTTAATCCTTCGATATAGCGGATATCGTCAAAATGGATTTTCAGATAACGGCGGTCTGCTTTGACAAAGAAGTATGACTCCGGCATTAGCTCAATAGCAGCAGGCTGTGCCTGGCGCAGCAGATCTGCATAAGCCTGTGCCTTTTGAACGGCCATCTGGAAACGGCCTGATTTTACCGGCTTGAGCAGATAATCAATGGCATCTGCTTCAAAACCATCCACCGCATATTCTGCATAAGCCGTTGTAAAAATAATCAGCGTTTCTGGCGGTACTATCCGGGAGAACTCAATACCATTTAATCCTGGCATCTGGATGTCCAGAAAAACCAAGTCAACAGGATGCTCCACCAGAAATTTACCCGCGGCATTGGTGCTTCCAAAACTACCCGCCAGTTCAAGTCCCGGCGTTTGCGCTACCAATAGCTGTATGGCCTCACGTGCCAGGGGTTCATCATCTACAATAATGCAGGTCATAGCGTTAAAGTTAAATCTACACGGAAGCCGTTGGCCTCATCTGAAGTTATCAGTGAATATTGACCGGGGTAAAGCAGCTCCAGTCTTCGGCGCACATTAGTCAACCCCAAGCCTCCTTTCATCACCGTCCGGTTTTCATAAAATGGTTTGGTGTTTTCGCACGAAAAAGCAACTACGTTATCCTTTACCCCGAAAGTCACCCTGACCGAAGAAGGATGATCGGCATCCAGGCTGTGCTTCACCGCGTTTTCTACAAAAACGATAAATAAAAGAGGTGATACCTGCACGCCATTCAGTTCACCTAGGGTTTCGATATCAAACGTAAAATGATCTCGCCTCGTCTTTTCCAGGTTTAAAAAATCTTCCAGAAAATGAATATCTGCCGTTAATAACACCCTTTGCCTTGCGCTGTCGTAGAGCTGATAGCGTAGCAGATCACTCAGCTTGATTAAAAGCTGAGAGGCTTTATCCGGCGCTTTAACCGTCAGTACATTGGCATTATTGAGCATGTTGAGTAAAAAATGAGGGTTGATCTGATTTTTAAGCTGCTCCAGTTCAGACTGTATTGTTGCATGCTCCAATTCGCTAACCCGCTTGCTGACCGCGATAGACCGCTGAAACAGTTTGATGGCCGAAGAAGCTCCCAGCAATATGCAAAACATAAAGGCCACCGGTAACAGGGTAGATACGTCCATTTCTTCTCCTGAGTTGCCATGGGTGGGCTTAACATAAGACCTCATCATAATGAACACTGCCAGTGTTATACCCAGCAATAGCAGCACCCATGACAGATATGCAAAATACCGATGGCGGAAGATCAGCTTCGGCAGCATCCAGTACATGTTAAAATAGAACAGGCAAATGAGCACAAAGAACGCCACGAACCGGAGCAACTCATGCGGTACCTCGTCATGCGGTTTTTTTTCCGTAAATAACACTGCCGCCATAAAGGCAATCAAAGACAGGTGACGATAAATCCTATATTTTCGTTCAGTCAGTAAACTTAACAGACGGTCGTTCCTGAAGTCAGCAGATCTGTTCCTGGTATCCATGGAAAGTAAAATTAATAAACCATTTTGCTCGTCACTTTAACTTTATACCAACGGGCGTTGTATTTATACCAACTGAGCTAAAGTCTGGCCAAAGTATCTTAAAAAAACAGGTTTGCTATAATTTATGTCAGGGTTAATATAAAATGCATCCTGCTGATTAACTAAAAGTTTACCTTCGCGGCAAATCAGATCATATGACAAAACCTTTGCTGACCGCGCTGCTCTTGCTGCTGACCCTGACCGGGATGGCGCAAAAAAAAGTAACTTTAAGCGGCACGATCAAAGACGCCACTACCGGCGAAACCCTTATTGGCGCAACCGTGCGCATAGCCGGGCAGAACACTACCGGCACCGCTACCAATAATTATGGTTTTTACTCGCTTACCGTACCTGAGGGCGATTATTCCATTGTTTACAGCTATATCGGCTACCAGCCGCTGACGCAACAAACCGCCCTGCATCAGGCTAAAACGCAAAACATCAGTTTACAGCCGGGGAACAGTCTGCAGGAGGTGGTTATTTCTGCAGGCAAAAGGAACAACGACAACGTAGCCGCCCCACAAATGGGTTTGGAAAAGTTGAACATGACCCAAATTAACCAGGTGCCAGTGGTGTTGGGCGAAAAAGATATTTTGAAAACCATCACCCTGATGCCGGGCATTAAATCGGCAGGGGAGGGCAATACCGGTTTTTATGTTCGCGGTGGTGCTTCAGACCAAAACCTGATCCTGTTGGACGAAGCTACTGTTTACAATGCGTCGCACTTGCTCGGCTTCTTTTCCACCTTCAATTCAGACGCAATCAAGGACGTTAGCATTTATAAAGGCGGTATGCCTGCTGAGTACGGCGGACGCCTTTCTTCGGTACTGGATGTGAAAATGAATGACGGTAACGCCAAAAACTTTTCCTTACAAGGCGGCATCGGCTTGATTGCCTCGCGCCTGAAGGCAGAAGGCCCCATTGGCGATAAAGGCTCGTTTATGATCAGTGCACGCCGAACTTACATCGATGTGTTTACCCACGCGGCCAGAGACACTGACCTGAAAAACAGCACGCTGTATTTTTATGATCTGAATGCCAAGGCCAATTATCACCTGGATGACAAGAATACCGTTTATCTTTCTGGCTATTTCGGTAAGGATGTACTCGGCCTTAAAAATACTTTTGGCACCAACTGGGGTAATTCAACCGGAACCGTGCGCTGGAACCATTTGTTTAACAATAAGTTGTTCAGCAACACCTCGCTCATCTACAGCAATTACAATTATGTGGTAGAGGATTTTCAGGAAGGCAATAATTTTAAGGCAACTTCTAAGATCACAGACCTTAATTTTAAGGAAGATCTGCAGTATTCACTCAGCAGTAGTCATTACCTCAAGTTTGGTTTCTATGTGAATCACCATGATATTGCACCTGGTGATATCAGTACAGACGGCGCCTCTAGTTTTAATCAAACCAACGTAGAGCACCGTTACGGCTTTGAGAATGCTGCCTATATCAGTGATGAATGGCACCTGAACAGCAAGCTGACCGTACTCTACGGCCTACGATTAAGCGATATGCTGCTGATGGGCCCCGGGAGCTTTAAAACCTATAACACCGCCGGTACGGTGACCAATACACAATCTTACAGTTCTGGATCTGTGGTGAAAAGCTACCTGAACCTGGAACCCCGTTTATCTGCCAGCTATATGCTCGGCGACGAGAACTCGCTTAAATTCTCTTATAACCGCAATACCCAGAACATCCACTTGCTCAGTAACTCTACCAGCAGTAATCCCACTGATGTTTATGTGATGAGCAGCAATAACATTAAACCAGAGATTGCCGACCAGGTTTCTGCCGGCTGGTTCCGGAATTTTAGCGATAATGCTTTTGAGTTCTCGGCCGAGGTCTATTACAAATGGATGCAAAACCAGATTGATTATAAAGATGGCGCCCAACTTATTGCAAACGCTGATGTAGAGTCGTTACTTACTTACGGCAGCGGAAGAGCCTACGGCCTGGAGCTTTTCCTGAAAAAGAAATACGGCCGGTTTAACGGATGGGTGGGGTACACACTATCAAAAGCACAGAACAAATTTGCAGCTATTAACGGCGGTGCCTATTATAACTCCAGCCAGGACCGACCTCAGGATGTCTCCGTAGTTGGTATTTACCAACTCAGCAAACGCTGGTCGTTGTCATCATCCTTTGTGTACAGCTCCGGGCGGGCCATTACTTATCCAACCGGCAAGTATAATGTAAACGGTATAACGGTATTCTCTTATTCGCAGCGCAACGGTTACCGCGAGCCTGCTACCAATCGCCTTGACATCGGCGCTACATTGGAGGGGAAAGAACACAAACGCTATCACTCCAGCTGGACGTTCAGCATTTATAACCTCTACGGCTATCGTAACCCATATACCATTACCTTCCGCGACAGCAAGACCGTACCTAACACTACCGAGGCCGTGCAAACCAGCATTTTTGCCACAGCTATTCCTTCGGTTACCTGGAACTTTAACTTTAAATAAGCAATGAAAAAAATTGTAATCTATCTATATATACTCGCTATCACCGCCAGCATTAGCGCGTGTGAGAAGGTGATCGACATTAAAGTGGCCAATGACTCTGGTAAACTCGTTATTGAAGGCGCTGTGACCGATCAGGCCGGACAAACCATCAAGCTATCGCGCAACGTAGCTTTTACCAGCACCAATACTTACCCGGCTGTGACCGGTGCCACCGTTAGCGTAACCGATCAGAACGGTAAGGTGTACGCCTTTACCGAAGGGGCTGCCGGTACCTACACCAACGCCGCGCTGACCGGCGCAAGCGGCCAGACCTACCAGATGAACGTTAATACCGGTAATCAAACTTACACCGCAACCTCTACCATGCCATTGAAAGTTGCTCTGGACAGTATTACCTCCGCCGACAGCGACTTTGGCGGGAAGGGCAAAAAGAAAATCACCGTCCATTTTCATGACCCCGTTGCCACCGCCGATCAGTATAACTTTTTGCTTTTTGTCAATGGCAAACAGGTTACCCGCGTATTTACCGTAGACGACCGCTTTACCAACGGCAATGATATCAATTTCGACCTCCGCACCGGTAATGACGACAACGATCAGGCCATTTACGCCGGTGATAACGTGACCGTACAAATGCAATGCATTGACCACGCAGTATTCACCTATTGGTTCAGCCTTCAACAGCAAGGCACCGGCTCTGGTCCCGGCGGCAGTGTATCGCCGTCTAATCCGCCCACCAATATCACACCGGCGGTATTCGGCTATTTTAGCGCGCAAACGGTGCAGAGTAAAACGATAGTGGTTAAATAATTATTTACAGCCGCCTAAAAAGGTGCACCATCCACGGAGAGCCAACAAATGGGAACCCCGCGGATTTGTAAGAAATAATAGACGTCAAGTTTGAAATAGAAGGAACATCTGAAGAAAAATGTGAAAAGCGGAAGCGGAATCCATTTGCTTTCGATGTTCCTGATTGATGGTTTTATTGCATTATCTATTTATTATAGCTTTCGCAAGGCTATCGTTATCGCGCTAAGCCTGAAAACTTTTATCCGGTAACAGGGATCCGGGGAAACCCATCCCCGGATCATCGGCTGGAAGCGTAACGCTTCAGCATGCACGGATCATCCGGATCGCTAAAATCCGAAGGCCATCAAATCTTAGGAAATAAATGCCAATACCCATTACGGCATTCCAATTCAGCATTAACAGCCCATTGACCAATGCTACCTCACCTGGCTGCGGTGGCCCAAAAACACTCCGATTTATTGCCCTATCAGTTTTAATATTGGTCAAACACGTGATAGTTATTCCGTAATTCTGATAAGTCTACCATTGATTCTTAAAACAGGGTGACGGGCCATATATGGTAATGTATCCTATGGTTAAATTTGATAGTTACTAAAAATTTGGCTTTGGTCAAATCATCCTGCCTCTTAAACCAGTTACTAAGCCTACATGAAAAATTATCTAGCCGCACTTGTGCTCTTTTATGCGCAGTTATTTATGCCTGCCATAAAGAGGCGCCGAATGAAAACTTATCTGCCATTAAATCTGACCACCGGATCACTTTTAATTTAAGGGATGCGAAAAATAGGTAATCAGAGCATTTACAAGTCAAAGTGGACCTCGTTTGTTTGGGGTTGTTAATTGGTTTTTTGTATTTAATATGCTGATTGTCAATTTAATAGATCTTTTTTGTGCCTGTTGCTTTTCCATCCCGAAATAGCCGTTGCAGCGATTGGAAAACGATCAGGGATGATCAATGCAGGTGTAATATTAATTGATCCTGAACCTAAATCCTATGAAAAGCAATACTACCGGTTAAGCCGCTTCTGACACTGCGTCAAATCTATTATCAACCCCTATAAAATCACCACTTAAACCACAAATGAAAAAGTACCTAACCGCACTTGTTCTCCTGCTATGCGTAGTGATCTATGCATGTCACAAAGAAAAAGCCAATGAAAGCTCACCGGATTCGAAATCCGGAGATGGCATTACCTTCAACCTGAGAGATGCTAAAAACTTTTTAAAACAGACGACCGATCTAAAAGCCAACGCCATCACGCAACCAGGTGACTCCGGCAACGTAGGCAGTAAAGGTACCATCCTCTGGAAAAAAGCCAGAATTTACAAAAGGTCCAATAATTTAGAGGTAGTTGAAGTGCCCATTGCTTTCAATAAAAAGCAAGTCCCGCTGTTCAATGAGCGTCGAGACTCGGTGAAAACGCCACCGGATATCACCAGCGTTGAGGCCGCGTTTACCAGATTGCTGATTTATCAGGATGTTAACTCGAAAGTGATTAATAAAGAGCTGGTTACTTATATCCCTGATAAAGAAACAGTGACTAAACTGAATGGCGATATCAGCAACAACTGGATAGATAAACTTCAGTCTCAATTTTCAGGGTATCTTTATTATCAGGCCTGGAACCATCAGCCGTTACACCTGGTACGCGTTAAGAACGGCATAAAAACCGCTAACTACCGTCTTTCGTCCAACGGAGGGTCTGGCGGGCCACAGCTAAGCGTTCAAAGCACCCTTAAGACAAATGAGATTGAATGTGATCTGTATAGCACGCCGACCTATACGTTTGATTGTGTGGTGAATACCGAAACAGGCGAGTTTAGGTGCACGCAAACCTCATCCGGATCAATTGATTATCTCTATTGCTACGATAATTCAAACCCGCTAGACCCTAACCCGAATCCTCCTCCAACCGATCCAGGTAATGGCGGGGGGTATGTCCCTTCCATCACTGACAATGATGTAAACCTTTCCTTCTGGCAAACAAACAGCCTGCCGGAAATCAATCCGAGCAAATTTGCCTCTTGTTTTAATGATAATAAGCAGGCAAGCTCTTATACCATGACCTTGTACGTTAAACAACCTATTCCGGGAGATAAATCTTCATGGGTTTCCATTGCACCTTATTCGTCATACATGCAGGCGGCTTTGGGACAGGGCATCATCTGGATGACGCCAAATAGTGGTTGGTTTAATAGCGGGCATACCTTTGTTGGCTTTACAAAAAATAACACCGATGGCACGAATGTTACCCAGGTGATAGGATTCTGGCCTTCTCCGCAATCTCCAACGGTAGTTAGCAGGGGCAGCAGTCAGGATGACAGTAATTTCCCGTATACGGTGAGCTACACCATCACGGTTACTCAGTCGCAATTCAATGCAGGCTTAAATGCCGTGATTTATGACGGCTATAACCCATCGTTGCCTAACTTAAGTAATGTCAATTTTGTGCTTTTGAATGTGCCATCATCGGGCTACACCGAGTACAATGATACCGATGCGGCGTTGCATTGGTTTGCGGCGGCAGGCACCACCATTTCATCGCCTAGTCATGACAACTTTACACATACAGCTGGCGAGTTGGGCGAGACCATACGTGCCATGTCTGGCGCTGTTACAACAGCGGGTTACGCCCCTCAGGGTAAAGGCGCTTGTAATTAATCAATATTGCGCTGAAGCTGATCTGTTTAGTACAGTGTAGCTAAAGTTAATATTGCGCTTATTAACCGGGTTGCTTAATAGATTTGAACAGCTAGGGTGAGAAATCTCACTCTAGCTGTTATTTACCCTTAGTCTGCGTTATTTAATTCACCTATTTGATCTTATTGTCATGAAAATCACTAAAGCACTAAACGCTATATTTATTATACTGCTCTGCTGTTTTTATGTAGGAAATGCCCATGCCCAGGTATCGCCGGATGAATCCTCCAATTTTCATTTCAAAACCTTCACCTGGAATGATTTGCTGGAGGCTAAAAGCTGCCTGCACAGTGGCGATCAAAATCAGTTAAAAGAATGGCTTTCCAGCAAGGGATTTCACCCGCAGAATGCTGACGAGAGCGCTTTTGCCAATGAATCAGTTGGTTATCAAATCAAGATCGGTCCATCCAGTGCCACGCTGCTGGTAGAGTCTACTTCTGCTGCTGGGTTTAATAATGAACTAAATGATTTTATCCGCCAGGAAAAATGGAATGATGAACTGTATTTTGATGAACAGGCAGATGATACGCAACAAGAGATCACCTTCTTCAATTTAGACAAAGCACCGGTATTTACCGCTCACTTTGATGCCCTTAATGCTGTTTTAACCATTTATAAATAACCGTTTCCATGTCTATCAATCTCTGCTATCAAGTTCGCCGTGATATGCGCTTCATAAAACCCAAAAGGCCGTATACATGGCTTATATTACTTTTGATGATAGCCCTGTCCGGCTGTCATACGGCGCCCCCAAACGTCCGTTTGCTAACCGACAGCTCGGGGGCTTATGGGCAACGCTTTCTCAAAGTTATTCAACATTATCAGCGCAGTGGAGAACAAACCAAACTGCAGGCTGCCTATGTGATTCTGGCTAACCTGAAGGGGCAAACGCATACCACCGGGCCAGGTGTGGTGGGTTATCAATCGCTCTTCCATCAGCTTTTAACTGTACCGGAAGCCCACAAAAAAGATTATGAAACAATTTGGGACAGCCTTACCAATGCCGCGCCCGATATCCATCTGAGTGATGTTGCTGAGCGTGAAGATTTCAAAACCATTACACCTGATTATTTGATTGCCCATATTGATGCGGCCTTTCGCGCCTGGCAAATGCCCTGGGCAAAATCTTTATCGTTCAATGATTTTTGTGCGTATATCCTGCCCTATAAATTGGTGGATGAGCTGCCTTCTTCATGGATGCAGACCGTTCAGAAAAGGTATCACTGGCTGGCCGACTCGATGAAAGGCAGCACTGATGCCTATAAAGCCTGTCTGCTACTGAACAATGACTTAAAAAATAACTTTACGATCCGCTCCTTCCCATCTATGTGGGATTCCGGGTTCCCAGAGCTGGACGCCATCAGGTCTGGAAAATGTTATCAGGCAACTGAATATACCACTTTTGTTATGCGGGCCATGGGAATCCCCGTTGTAATGGACGGTACGCCAACCTGGGGCAACGCCAGTGGCGGGCATGACTGGAACGCCCTAATTGATCATGGTAAACCCGTCCCGTTTGTTGGCTCAGAGTCAGATCCGGGATTGACAAAAATTGAACTTGCGTTTCAGCGCAAGCGTCCTAAAGTTTTCCGGCATACGTTTGACCTGCAGCCGCAGGCTTTAGCCTCGCTTCAGGAGCGCGAAGATTTGGAAGAACCGATTCCTTTAGAGTTTCACAACCAAAGGCTAAAAGACGTAACCAAAGAATATTTGCCGGTTACGGACATTGCAGTTAACCTAAAAAAGAACGGCCTGGACCGGAAGATTGCTTATTTGTGTGTTTATAGCAGACAAGATTGGGTGCCAGTGTACTGGGCTAGGATTGCAGACCAAAACCGGGCCACTTTTTCAGATATGGGGCGTGATATTCTATACCTGCCCGCGTATAATGGCGATCAGGGCCGGATGGTGGGAGCGGGGAATCCTGTATATGCGGACACTTCGGGAAAGGTGCAAACGCTGAATCCTAATCCGGCTAAGCAAATTGACATTACCGTTTCCAAAAAGGGGCCCGATGGGCCCAATATTGAGAAAGGGAAAACCTATGAGCTTTGCTATTGGCAGGAGCATTGGGTATTTGCCGGCAAAGAAACTGCTAGCGGCAAGACCGTTTGTTTTAAGCATGTTCCGTCAAATGCGGTTTATTGGGTGAGCAACCCGGATAAAGCCACCAAGGAAAGAATTTTCACTTACACTAATCACACGCTCTCATGGCATTAAAATATATCACCCGACTGCTGCCGCTGTTTTCTGCCGCGGCTCTGCTAATGGGTTGTCAATCTAAAGGTATTCAGGGTATTCTGAGTTCAAATGGCGCCGGGAATAAACTGATCGATCCAAGATTTTATCAGGATGAGCCTATCGCTCAAATCATCAATCCGCAAAACTATGCAACCATCGATACGACCTTCACGTTAACGCAGGCCTCCAAATGTCATATTTACGGCGTTGGAGAAATGGTAGTTAACCTGGCTGCTGTACCCAAGTGCTATTTTTTTAAGAGTGATGATATCGAAATCTTCTTTAAAAAGGGTAAACAGCTGCAGGGGTTTGTCTTCCCGTGGGATAATCCGACCAAAAAGAAAGATACGCTTTCCTACGTTAGCAATGGGGCCAGTTATACGGGCATTTATAATGTGGCGAAAAAGCAGTACCTGATCCAGGTTAAATTTCCGTGGAGTGCTTTGCGGTCGCTGGGTATCGATAGTGTTAACACGGTCAGCTTTGATTGCGCGCTGGCTGACAATGATGATGGGATGAAACAAAAAGCGAAAATGGTTTGGGCCAGTGCTTCAGATCCGCTGTACACCAGGCATAGTACCGGAAGGCTGAGCTTTTCAGCAAGCCGACCAGCCGTTGCCGGGGAAGCCGTTGCATTGCGCAGCAAATCTGGGGTTGTCAAAGATTCCGCTTATCTGAAAGGTTTGGTCACTTACCAGATCAATAATCTGGCTTTAGGCCATGCTATTGCGCCTGGTGATTTATCAGGTAGTTTCAAAGTTGACAGGGACGAGCAGTCACTCAACTTTTACTTTGTTGTTAATGATAATTCCAAGGGAATTGCGCTCAAAAAGAATATTGTTCAGTCGCCAACCTTCTCTGATTATGGCTGGATTACAGACAGTAAAGGAAAAAACGTCTGGTCGATGAACGCCTACTATGCCAGGCCGGCAGGAGGGGCGGAGAAAAATCAGCAGATAGACACCGTTATTTCGCTAAAACCCGGGAAGTATAAGCTGAATTATGTAACGGATGAATCGCACGCCTGGGGAAACTGGGATGCCAGTCCGCCAACCACAGTGTTTTACGGCATTGTTGTTTATCATGATAAGTAACAAAGAAAAAACCTGGGCCATCCCTGTGGTAATGGGGCTCACCCTCACGGGGTTTGGTGTTGCTGTTTATTTCGGCAGCCGTGCCTTTGCTTTAGGTTACTTATGCGCGCTTTGTTTATTACTGGTACCTAAGTTTAAACAACAGAAAGCCGGTGTTTGGCTAATGGGATTGCTGGTTATAGCCGCGCTTTTAATTTGTAGCTGCCTGATCAAGGTAGATTCTTCCCTGGGCCGTGTTTTGATTTATAAAATAGCCTGGCCAATGTTTACGGAGCATTGGTTACAGGGCATCGGCTTGCATCATTTCAACCTGTTTTACATGAGGTACCAGGCCCATTATTTTGCTACAGGTAACTACGCTGTAAAAGAAATGCTGCTGGCAGACAATGTTGCCTATGCCTACAATGATTATTTTCAGTTGATGGTAGAGTGCGGTGTAATAGGAGGGCTGCTGCTGCTGTTTGCCGTTTGGGGCGTGTATAAATTGTTATCCCCGGTTTTCGGCAACAGGGAGCAAGCAACCTTTCTGGAGTTGCTTAGTGCCGTTCAGCTCATGGCCATGCTGGTTGCTGCTTGTTTTACCTTTGTATTTTATCAATGGTATTACCTGGCGGTGTTGGTTTTGTGTTTAACAATTTGCACCATCGGCTACCTCAGTCGCTCCGCGCTAAAGTTTAAAAACATTTGGCTAACAGGTGTGGCGGGTTTGGCTGCACTCTGCTTAATATGGATCGGCACGGTGGCGCTGCGTTGTTACCACGAAGAACAAGATTTTTCAGCCACCAAAGACCTGGCCTTTGCCGGATTTAAAAATGAAGCACTTGCTGACGCCTCCGGACAATTGGCGCATTTGGCCGGGAATGATCACTTTTTAACCCTTTATGGAGATCTGCTTTATGAAATGAAGCGTTACCGGCAGGCAGAAGCCATCTATCGGCAGCTTTCCAAACGGATCACCTACAACGATCTTTATTTGAAACTGGCTAATTGCTACGCTATGACAGGTCAGGATAGTCTTGCGATAGCATTTTATCAGGATGCGGTAGCCATGGTTCCCAACAGGTTTGGTTCGAAATTCGATTTATTCAAATTTTACCTCAAAAAGCATGATCAGGTGAACGCAGTCCGGCTGAGCAGGCAAATCTTATATCAACCAGTTAAAATACCTTCGGCCCAAATTGATTTGATAAAAAACCAGACCCTACAATTGCAAAAAGAGCAGCGCTAAGTTACTTCTGCCACTAAAAAAGGAAGCATAAATTAGTTACGGTGCCAGATACGTTCGCAAAATGCGCGCGAGATGGTCATTTCTATGGATCAATCCTATACCTTTGTGCCCTTACCACTTGAGCGATGAAATATAAATTAGGCGATTTTGTACGGTTTGTTGACGAGAAAATGGAAGGCTTTGTAACCCGTATCATTGATGAGCAGATGATTGGTGTTAGTGACGAAGACGGTTTTGAGATTCCCGTACTGGCTAGTAAAGTGACCTTTGTGCATGGTCATGAACCAGCGCGCGAAAAGCAAAACGGTGGGGGCGAAACAACAGCAACCATCCATTCTGAAACAGCATCTGAAAGTGATTTTGGAAAAGGTGTTTATCTGGGTGTAGTGAACGACCCCAAAGCAGGCTCGGTGGTGCATTTTTATTTGCTGAATGATACCGCTTTTCAACTATTAACGGCCATGACCACAGAAAAGCAGCAATCCTACAAGGGAGAATATGCCGGTTTAACGGGCCCGAAATCGGGTGTTAAAATTTATTCGGCCCAGCTGGCCGATCTGCAGTTATGGCCTGCATTCATCTTCCATATCACTTATTTCACTACGCAGAATAGTCAACCGCCGGCCCCTGTTGTTTTCAACTATCGCTTTAAAGCCAAAGACTTCTCTGGCGCGAAAAAGAAATTACCCTTACTGAACGAAATGGGCTGGATGATTAGACTGGATGAGCCCGAACCCATTATTGATGCTCAAAAGTTAAAGGAAAGTTTTTTTAAATCGGCGGCAGAAAAAACCGAGATTGAAAAGCCCGCCGGTGAAGTAGACCTCCATATTGAAAAGTTACGTGATGACCATTGGTCTTTAAAAGCCAGCGAGATCTTAGCGATCCAGCTGGCCCGGTTCCACAAAGCTTTAGATGCCGCCATTGTGCATCAGTTGCCTGAAATTGTCTTTATCCATGGTGCAGGTAACGGCACCTTAAAACAAGAATTGCACAAAGCGTTGGGCAAGCATCAGAAAGTACGCACCTTTATGGATGCCCGTAAAGAAAAATTTGGCTACGGTGCTACAAAGGTGATTTTTAAGTAGATAACCGACAGTTATTTGATTGCACCAAAAGCGGCAAAGCAGGAGTTTTTATGCAGGATATCAACGTGGCGGAAGCCCACTTTGGTCATCAATGCCATTTGGTAGTTAACCGAGCGGGGCGAATCTTCAAAATGCACGTACTCAAATACTTTTTTCCGGTATTCAGGGCCGCCAAGGCTTTCAATGTAATCATAGTAACGGTCTTCAAACAAGTCATTCATCACGGCAGAGTCCTGAACAACCAGGTCAGAAATCCAAAAGCTGCCGCCCGGTTTTAAAGCCTTGTAGATTTTATCGAACATCAACTCCCAATCATCGTCTCCGCGGAGGTGATGGAGCGTAGCTGCTGCTAATACAATATCAAAATGGTCTGCGGGTAAATCCAGGTTACGCATATCGTCCTGAATGATGGTTACCTGGCCGCTGGTTTCGGCGCTAACGCGCTCCCTTGCTTTTTCTAACATCGGTAAGCTCAGGTCATTCATCACGCAATTCAAACCAGGTAATTTGCTCAGCATTTTTAAGGTATAGTTGCCGGCGCCACAGCCAATATCAAGTAAATGAGTGGCTTGCGGATTGGCGCGTTTGGCCGCTTCGGTACATAAATCCATGGTAAGCGGCGCATCAATTGTTGTTTGCTGTCCGGTGTCTAAGTTTGAAAACCGTTCCGTGTCTTTGTCAAATCGTTCTCTGATTTGCTCATTAGTGGCGATGCCCTGGTAGTTGGTACTCATAATGCTTTATACTTTATGTTTTTGATTTGTGCAAGTTATCTGCTTTATCCATATTTGAAAAATATCATTTTTGGCAATTATTGATACTTTTTAGGTATGGAACTTAGGCATCTGCATTATTTTAGAACCGTTGCAACAGAGCTGCATTTTGGCCGGGCCGCAGCCCGACTGTTTATTGCACAGCCACCTTTGAGCCGCCAGATCAAGGAACTGGAAACAGAACTGGGCGTTTTACTGTTTACGCGTAGCAATAAACGGGTAGCGCTAACCGATGCTGGCCGGTATTTTTTGAAAGAAGTAGAGGCGGTTTTTGCCCGGCTGGAAGAAAGTAAAAACGTAGTAAGGCAGATTCATCAGGCCGAGAGCGGTGAGTTAAAGATTGGTTATATCAGTTCTGTATATCAGTCACGGTTGGCCGATGTGTTGCTGGATCTGCGTGGAATTTATCCGTTTATCCGTACCAGTTTGTTTGAGATGCCCACCGTTACGCAGATCCAGGCGCTGGAGCAGGGCCGCCTGGATGTAGGCATTTTGCGTGCCCCGGTGCATTCTGCCCAGCTTCATATTCAAACGCTCTTTTTTGATCCCTTTATGGTGGTTGTACCGGTTACAACTAAACTTGTAGATCCAGACGAAATTGCGGAGTATATTAAAAACCGGCCTTTTATCTTCTTTAATAAAAGCTATGCGCCTCATTTTAACGATAAGCTGCTGGAGATTTGCGAGCGTATGGGATTTGCTCCTGAGATAGTACATGAGGTAAACAATACTCACTCAATTCTACAGCTGGTAGAGGCAGGACTGGGCGTTACCATTTTGCCCGCATCGCTGCAGCGGCAATACCACTACCTGAAAGTGAACTTTATTCCGCTAAACGATATACCTGTGCACACAGAAGTTTTGCTGGCCTACAAGGAAACTAATAAAAACGCGGCCCTTCGGTGGTTTATTGAAAATTTCTAAAAATACCTTACTTTTAATCTGTTGATAGTTAGTGTCTTAATTTATCAACCCCAATTAGTTTGTTCAACCGTTTATGCCGTCTGCTGTATGAAGAAATTTTTGCTCGTTTCCGGGATCTGCGTATTGATTGTTGTGGCTTGTCTCCAACTAATCAGGCCCAAAATAGACCATCCACCTGTTACGCAGGATTTTGAAGCACCCACAGCGGTTAAAGTTATTTTGGTAAGGGCTTGTTATGATTGTCATTCTAATGAAACCAATCTGCGCTGGTATGACAAAGTTCAACCTGTTTACTGGCAGGTAGCAGAACATATTAAGGATGGCCGGAAAGGACTCAATTTCTCTGAATGGGATAAATTAGCGCCAGCTGAACGTAAAGCTAAGTTATGGGAGGCTGTCAACCAGATAGAACAGGGCGCAATGCCCATCAAAAGCTATACGTTTGTTCATGGCGATGCGCGTGTTTCCAGCGCAGATCTGGCTGTCCTCAAAAATTATTTGCAGGGAATGGTGAAGTCAGCGCCTGGCGACACCGCAAAAATTCATGATCGCGATCTGCAACTTCAGACTGTAGGAAGAACAGGAGGAAACAAAGACGCCAAAACCTTAAACGGTATAACCTATATTCCAGATTATGGTAACTGGCAAATAATGAGCACGTCCGATCGTTTTGATAACGGCACGATGCGGGTTATCTACGGTAATGACATTGCGGTTAAAGCGGTAAAAGAGCATCACATTAATCCATGGCCCAATGGCACGGTGTTTGCCAAAGCGGCGTGGGATCAAGTTGAGGACCGTAATGGCAACGTTACCACCGGCGCTTTCAAGCAGGTAGAGTTTATGATTAAGGATGCCGAAAAATATCAATCAACTCGTGGCTGGGGCTTTGCCCGGTTCAAAACGCCTCAACATATCCCTTACGGCAAAACGGCTATGTTCACTCATGAATGTATCAGTTGTCACGAGCCTATGAAAGACAATGATCTGGTATTTACTTTTCCTATTAAGAATTAACATGAAAGCAGTTACCTATAGCATATTTACCGTATTGCTGGCCCTGATTGCCTGCACGCCAAAAACGCCATCGGGAGAGTTGATCAATCAAAAAGCCTCACTGCCGGCAACTTTCAGCGTGTCTGATCTTCACCAGAAAGTGTTAACGGCCGTCATTAACAAAAAGGAGCATACCATGAGTTTACTTTATGGCGATGCCGCTGCTGAATTGGCTTTGAAATCAGCTATTCCCGCCCAAGCCACTAATTTTTCATTTACGCTGGTGACATGGCAACAGCAAGATGACGCGCATTGGTTTGGCGCACGCATTCCCGGCGATCTGATCTCTGTCGAGAAACTGGCAAAAAAAGGGGCTGATGCTAGTCTTGTTTACCAAAAATTATCTGGGAAGAAACTAACGACGGTTACCGATACCACTGGAACTGCCGGGCGGATACAGTTTATGCTTTCTCAAAAAGTATCCATTTTGCCATGAGCATTAAAGTGTGGGTGTGGTGTTGGATTTATTTGTTTGATTAAAACGAGCCAGCTTCCACCTTTCTGTTTTTTTTCGTTATTTGAGCTCATCTCTCTCTGATCTCAATGGTACAAAACAGGGTCTATCAGCATTTTTATTATTTATGGCTGCTGTTTAGCATCGTTATTATCTATTCCGGTTGCAATCAAGCTTCAAAGTTAACCAAGGCAGAGCACCCGCAGCTAACCGATTCTATCCTGATAATAGCTAACGGGTTACCTGTATCTGAGAAGATCAGGTTTATTAATAGTGCCTATGTCAAATTCACTCCCGGTGCTGACGACCGCTGGAAACGCTATAATTTTATCAGGGGCGTTTACTCATCCCAACGCGAATACCTGAAGGCATCTGATTATGCCGATAGCATGATTATTCTTACCGCGCCGCTGGCTAAGCAGGGCAAGCCTTATAGCGATGACCTGATAAAATCGCTGTTTGCTAAAGGTGACACACAGCTAGGCTTAAACAATTTTGAAAGTGCTATTAAGTATTATGATGAGGCCGATGATCTGGAAAGGATAGGAGCTAATAAAGGCCCTGTACATTTCTTTAACTACAACATACGCCTGGCCACTGGTTTTTACCAGCAGGGTAATTATCAACAAGCACTTAGCTATTTTAAGCAAGTGCTGGAAAATAAGCCTTATAACAACGATGCCTGGCTTAAATTTACCTTCACGCAGGCTCAATTAGATAATATAGCACTTTGTTTCAGCGCACTTAATAAACCCGATAGCGCTCTGTATTATTATGACAAGGCGCTGAAATATATTGGGCAGGAGCAGCAAAAGTTTACTACTACAGACCAGCAGCGTTTTATAGATCTGGCCAAAAGTGTTGTTTATGGAAATAAGGCCAAAGTATTTTTAACCGTTGGAAGAAAAGCAGAAGCCGAACAACTGCTCAATAAAAGTGTAGAGCTTTCAAAGAACGATCCGGGGGATGAAAGCATTTATAGTAGAGAAAAACTTGCGGCGCTTTATCTGGAACGGCACGAAACGCAAAAAGTAAGCGCAATGCTTGATACGCTTAAAATGTGGGCAGATAAACCGCAATATGCAGATCATCGCATGCAGTATCTTAAACTGCTGGCAGGTGTGTCCGCACAAACCGGCAATTTTCCTAAAGCTTATCAGGCCAATCAACAGCTATTGCTGCTCAATGATTCGCTGGCTAAGCAGAAAAGTGCCAACATTCAGGAAAATATGGGCCGACTAATGGCATACAATGAGAAGGTTAGCCAGATAGGTCGTCTGCAAAGAGATAAAACGCTTTCCAGGTTTCTGTTGGGCGGCGCCATGATTGTCTTGTTACTGTCTGCATTTATATTGGCTTTGCTTTGGCTCAACTTCCGCAGATCAAGAAGCAACGTGAGGCAACTTAAGTTGTTGAACGATGAAATACAGATCAGGAATGAAGACTTGGGCCGGGCTTTTACTGCGCTTGAACGCAGTTACGAGGCTAATGCCCGAATTATACAGCTGGTAGCGCATGATTTGCGTAGCCCTATTGCTGCTATGAGAAACTTCGCACAGTTGTTGGATGGAGATACATTGCCTGTTGTAGAAAGAAGTAACATTACCAGATTAATTAATGCCGATTGTGCTGATGCCTTGTCGCTTATTGAAGATATGCTGAACAACAATGCTTCGGGCGAATTACTACTGCTTGAGCAATTTGAACTGAGCGATTTGCTGAAACAATGTATTGACCGATTACTGGTAAAAGCTCATGCCAAACGGCAACAAGTAGAGTTTGCGCCTGCGCAGGTAATAATAAATGCCGATGCCGAAAAACTGCGCCGTGTATTTAATAACCTGCTTACCAACGCCATTAAGTTTACCGGGGCAAAGGGGATGATTAAAATTGATATGCACGTAACCAAAACGGAGGTAACGGTGTCAATTGCAGATAACGGCATCGGTATCCCTGAGGATATTCAGCAAAAACTATTTGATATATCGGCCGGTATAAAAAGAAAGGGTACATCTAACGAGCCCTCGCATGGCTTGGGTTTGTTTATTTGCCGGCAAATTGTAGAAGCTCACAAAGGAAAGATCTGGTTTAGTCCAGGCGTTGATGGCGGAGCAGTGTTTAATGTAACGTTGCGCCGCTATCTGGCGTAAGATAAGTACCAGGCCACCAGCTCGGGCTTGGAGTTAACGTTCAGCTTTTTGTAAATGTGTTTTAAATGCTGATTAACGGTAAAGTGCGAGATACAAAGTTCATCGGCTACCAGTTTATTAAGCTTCCCTTCGCTCATCAGTCTAACAATTTCCAGTTCGCG
This sequence comes from Mucilaginibacter yixingensis, assembly GCF_041080815.1. NCBI lineage: Bacteria > Pseudomonadati > Bacteroidota > Sphingobacteriia > Sphingobacteriales > Sphingobacteriaceae > Mucilaginibacter > Mucilaginibacter yixingensis. Next base: position 2,161,447 of record NZ_CP160205.1, read on the forward strand.
TTTAGTCAGGCTGGTTTCTTGTGGTGCGGCAGTTGTTTGCTTAAACAGGTGGGAGATGGTTTCAGGAGAGAATGGCCTGCCCTCATCATCAATACGCATTAATGATTCATTGATATAGTCCAGGCTGCTTGTTTTAAGCAGGTAACCCCATGCACCATTTTGTATGGCCTGTTTGGTAAGGTTGGCATCTTTAAGGCTAGAGAGAATAATGATCTTGGTACCCGGAAAATTTTGTTGCAATAGGGGAATGGCATCAATGCCCGACCCTGAAGGCAGGTCTACATCCAGCAACAGGATTTGAGGAACGGCATCTTTTATTTGAAGTGCGTCTTTAATATCGCCGGCAGAAAAAACAACATCAAAAGTAGAGGAGGCATTAAAATATGCTGTAAAAACGGCCCGAAGGCTTTCGTTGTCTTCTATTAAACCTATATTCTTCATTGATACTTGGCTAAAAATAATAAAAGCAGTGTATTGTTATCCAATCCCAGCACTAAAACAGCGCAGTTGGGTTACATTTGGGCGTGGGGGGTACTCAAATATACCCTGTTTAAGTTATTGTTATGCCATCGTAAAAAAAATATCTTTGGATATAAAGATTTATGAAAGCATAATACTAAATTAGTATTTAATTATAAGTCTTGCCAATTGTGTGTCCGCACACGCGCCTGTTTGTTCTTTTTTTTACCGTGATGGTGTTACCGTATGTGTAATTGCTTTTGATGTCTGTACCAATGCCGGTTAGGGTTTGTTGATTTGGGTGTTTTCCGGTTGTTAGTAAGGGGTACAGGCTTTTTTAAACTCAAAAAGTGTGTGCGGGCACGCAATTGTTAGAAAGCACCATTAAAAAGATGTTTTTAATAGAATTTTAAATAATAACCAAATTAATTAATTAAGCCCATGAACAAATTTTTACAACATTCTTTTAAAAGTATGAAGCGCTGTGTATCAGGTTCTTCTGCTTGTCTAAATACAATTATTACTTGCTCTCTAACCTAATTTTACAGATGATGACCAATGTACAACGCGTTTCGCTTTCTTCCTGTATCCGCACACATGGCGGGTTTAAGGGGATCGCTCTTGTAGTTTTGCTGATCCTTGCGTCGAGTGTTGGGCTGTACGCGCAGTCCGTGAAAGTAACCGGTGTGGTTAAGGATGCACAGCAACAAACATTAATAGGTGTAACTGTGAAAGTTGAAAACGGTGCCGCTACTACGGCAACCGATATCAATGGTAAATTCACCATCACCGTGCCAAATAAAGATGCCGTGCTGCTATTTAGCTATATCGGCTACCAATCTGTTAAGGTACCGCTTGGGGGCAAGCAGCAAATTACCGTAACGATGAAAGACCAGGCGTCTACCCTGAATGATGTAGTGGTTGTGGGTTATGGTACGCAGAAAAAGAAGGACTTGACCGGGGCTGTTGCTCAGGTTTCTATGAATGATGTTACCAAGGCGCCCGTGCTTTCTGTTGCAGATGCACTTGCAGGCCGTGTAGCCGGTGTGCAAATCAATTCAGCAGATGGTCAGCCTGGCTCGGCCGTTAACATTGTTATCCGTGGTGCTAACTCTATTACACAAGACAACACTCCATTATATGTAGTAGACGGCTTTCCGATAGAAGGTTTTAACCTGAGCCTGCTCAATCCGCAAGATATTGAAAGTCTGGATGTGTTGAAAGACGCTTCGGCGACTGCTATTTACGGTTCTCGTGGTGCCAATGGTGTGGTCATCATCACTACAAAAAAGGGTAAGGCGGGTAAGCCAACTGTCAATCTTAACGTAACGCAGAGTTTTGTAGATAATATCAAAACCATGCAGTTAATGAATAGCTATGATTTTCTGCGCATGCAAATTGAGCGCGATCCAACAGCCGGTACAGCAGCCAATCCAACACCTACTTATGTTTATCTGACCACGCCTAACAAAACGCTGGCCGATTATCAGAATGCGCCGACTACAGATTGGCAGTCGCCTTTCTTTAAAACAGGTAGCCTGCGCAGCTATTATGTGGCGCTGCGTGGCGGTACCCAGCAAACCGCCTATTCTGTTAGCGGTTCTGTGGATGACCTGGATGGCACAGTGCTCAATACCGGTTCTAAACGCTATCAAGGTCGTATCAGCTTAGATCAAACTATAAATGATAAGTTTAAGGTAGGTATCAATGCCAATTATTCTTACCTGACACAGTTTGGCAACGGTTTGGCAGCATCTACCAATAGTGGTACTACCAATATTATGTACAGCGTATGGGGCTCAAACCCGCTGTCGCCTTATTCTGCAACGGATGAGGTTGATCCAACTACCGCTTCGGCAAACGACTATAAGTTTAACCCGATACTTAACCAGCAGAACCTGGTGCGCAACACGAATACCGCCGCCTTAAACGTAAACACGTATTTAAACTATAATATTACCAAGAACCTGGTTTTGCGTATTACCGGCATCATCAACAATACAGAGATTGTTAATGAGAACTTTAACAATACCAATACTTATTATGGTAGCCCTAATTCAATTGTAGGGTCGCAAAACGGTGTTAACGGATCTATCTATACTTCTAAAAACAATAACTGGGCTAACGAGAACACGCTTACCTGGAACAAAAATTATGGCAAGCACAGCCTCAATGTATTGGCCGGTTTTACCCAACAAGGCAATACCTCAAGTACTTATGGTTTTGGAGCCAGTCATTTGCCTAATGAATCGCTGGGTATAAGTGGCCTGGATGAGGGCACATTAAATCCAAGTTTGACCAAAGCCCTCAGTTCACTGAATCGTTTACAGTCATGGCTGGGGCGTGCAACTTATAACTACAACTCGCTTTATTACCTTACCGCCTCGTTCCGTGCAGATGGTTCATCCAAATTTGCTCCGCAAAATCACTGGGGTTATTTCCCTTCTGCAGCAGCGGCCTGGAGATTTAGCGAGGAGCAGTTCCTGAAAGGTAATCGGGTATTATCCAACGGTAAATTGCGCTTAAGCTACGGCGAAACCGGTAACAACCGCGTGTCTGACTTTGCGTATTTGTCGTCTACCATTATAGACCCTTCTTATAACTACTCTTTCAATAATACTTACGCAACCAGCGTGGTGCCGAAAACCATTGGCAACTTTGATTTGAAATGGGAGACCACTGCGCAATATGATGTCGGTTTGGACCTGTCTTTCTTTGGCGACCGTATCAATTTTACAGGTGATGTTTACCGCAAAACCACTAAAGATCTGTTGCTGAACGCCACCTTGCCTACCTCAAGCGGTTACAGCACCGCTTATGAGAACGTGGGCAGCGTGCAGAACCAGGGTCTGGAGCTAACACTGAATACCGTAAACATCCGTAATAAAGAATTTAGCTGGACCAGCAGCTTTAACATCGCCTTTAACAGTAATAAAGTGTTGGCGCTGGCTAACGGCCAGGAGAGTTTGCTGAGCAGCATAGCCTGGGATAACGGCTGGGTCAACACCCCGGGCTATATAGCCAGGGTAGGGCAGCCGCTGGGCCAGATGTATGGTTTTGTATGGGACGGTAATTATCAGTATAGCGATTTTAATAAATCAGCTACAGGTGCCTATGTGCTAAAAGATGGTGTGCCTTCAAATGGTAATGCCCGTGTCAATATTCAGCCCGGCGATATCAAATACAAGGATTTGAATGGCGATGGCGTGATTAACTCATCAGATTACACAGTAATCGGCAGATCACTGCCTATCCATCAGGGTGGTTTTACCAACAACTTTAGCTACAAAGGTTTTGACCTGAGCGTATTCTTCCAATGGTCATACGGTAACGATATCCAGAATGCCAGCCGCATGGTTTTTGAGGGTAACGCCTTAAGCAAAACCTATTTGGAGCAGTTTGCCAGCTATAACGACCGCTGGACGCCAACTAACCAAGGCTCGGCCAACTATCGTGTAAACGGATATTTTGGCGGCGGCTACTCATCCAGAACAATAGAAGATGGCTCTTACCTGCGTCTGAAAACCGTACAGCTGGGCTATAACCTGCCAAAAGCCTGGTTACAAAAAATCAAAATATCGTCTATCAGACTGTTTGTTTCAGGCCAGAACCTGTATACCTGGACACATTACTCGGGTGAAGATCCGGAGGTGAGTACCTATAACTCAGTATTAACCGGTGGGTTTGACTATAGCGCCTACCCGCGTGCAAGAACCTTCGCCTTTGGCGCTAACGTTAACTTTTAACCATTAAAGATATTGACTATGAAACGTTCACTCTTATTTCTGGCCGCTCTGTTGAGTCTGGAAATGGTTTCGTGCAAAAAATCTCTGAACACCGTTCCGACCGATACGCTTACACAGCCCGAATACTATAATACAGAAGCCAAGCTGAATAGCGCATTGGCCGGTGTTTACCAGCCGCTGAGTACCGCTGCCCTGTACGGCGATGCTATGTTTGATCAGTTGGGAGCATCTACAGACGAGGGCTTTTACGCCCGGTCGGCCCAGGTAACCGGCGTACAGGTTTATAGCTTTGACTATACCAATGCCGATATCAATAACCTCTGGACCCAATTATACCAGGGTATAGAGCGCGCTAACATCCTGATCCAGAATATTAACCAGGCATCGATGGATGAAACCAAACGCAAAGTGATACTGGGCGAAACCCTGTTTCTGCGTGGCTATTACCACTTTCTGCTGGTGAGTAATTTTGGCGATGTGCCGCTTAAAACCGCACCTACGGCATCGGTTAATACAGTTAACCTGCCCCGTACCCCGGCTAAAGATGTTTATGCCCAGATATTGAAAGATATGACCACTGCCGAAGGTATGGTTAACACAGCTACGGCAATAGGCTACGGTGGCCATGTATCAAAAACGGTGGTTGAAGGTATCCTGGCCCGTGTGTGTTTAACCATGGCCGGTTACCCGCTCAATGATGCCTCAAAATACCAGGATGCATTAAGCTGGGCACAAAAAGTAGTTGCCTCTGGCGAGCATAGCCTCAACCCAAGTTACAAGCAGATGTTTGTAAACCTGCACCAGAATATTTACGATGTAAAAGAAAGCATGTGGGAGGTAGAGTTTGCAGGCAACGGCAGCGACGGATTGAGCGATTTTAGCCGTATAGGAAACACCAACGGTATTGCTTTATCTACCAATACCGATGTAATTGGTTACAGCTACGCTTTTGTTAACGCAACAGCTAAGCTATACAACCTGTATGGCGCCGGCGATTTACGTCGCGATTGGGCCATTGCACCATACTCTTACAATGCGGCTACCACACCGGTGTCTGACGTGTTCTTTACCTCAGCACAGTTGTACAACCGCAATGCCGGTAAATTCCGCCGGGAGTATGAAACTATGATGCCAAAAAACAAAAACAATACGGCTATCAACTTCCCGCTGCTGCGCTACTCAGACGTATTGCTGATGCTGGCCGAAGCCGAGAATCAGGTTAACGGGCCAACTACTACAGCATACAATGCCATTAACCAGGTAAGAAGAAGAGGTTTTGGTATAAACCCCAATACACCAACTGCTTCTGTTTCGGTTGTTAGCGGTCTTACACTGGCTACCACCGGTAACACCGGCTATGCGTATTCAACAACAGCAATGGCAAATGTGTCTTTAACCATCACCGGTGGCGGTGGTACAGGTGCAACAGGTATGGCTTCTATAGCCAGCACAGGTAAGGTGAACGGCGTGATGATTACTAACCCGGGTAGCGGCTATACTTCGGCCCCAACTATTAAGGTTGGAACGGTATGGACTGCAGCTACTGCTTATGCCGTTGGCCAGCAGGTAACTAATGGTAACAACCTGTATAACGTAACCACTGCCGGAACTTCAACAGCCACCGGGCCTACCAATACCAGCGGTGCATCTGCAGCAGCAACCACCGGTGCGGTATTTACTTACGCGGGTGCAGCAGCAACAGTTACCGCAACCATTGCTACATCAACAGTTGATCTGAGCGGATTGACCAAAGATACCTTCCTGCAAGCTATCCAGGATGAGCGTGCCCGTGAGCTTTGCTACGAGTCATTACGTCGTCCTGACCTGATCCGCTGGGGTATCTGGGTGCAAACCATGAACGCATTGGGTGCCGATATGAAGGCCAATGCAGGTGCTACCTTTGCCTACGGCGGCCTGGCCGGCTCTAACGTTAGCGCCAAACATAACTTGTATCCAATTCCATCATCAGAGATCACCGTGAACACGGCGGCAACGCAAAACCCAGGTTGGTAATCAATTATTCATCCTTTAATGAAAAGAAACATGAGACGCTCATATATCATAGCAATAGCTGCCCTTGCCCTGGCAGCCTGCAACAAAAAGCAGGAGGTGCCTTCGCCTAACTTTGGCGTAACCGCGGTAAAAAATAATGGCAGCGCACCTGCCAGCTTTGCGCCTGGAGATACGGTGAACTTTAAGTTCACCGGCAATCCCAATTTAATTACCTTTTACTCTGGCGAGGTAGGTAAACGTTACCAATATATCAATCGTACTCAGGCTGCCGGTACTGCGCAACTGCAGTTTAGTACCGTGCGTGCCAGCGGTACACAAACAGGCTCACTTAGTCTGTTGATATCTACCGATTTTAAAGGTGTCGTTTTAAAAACCCTGGCTGGCGTGCAGGTACGCGATACGGCTGCCACCAACGCAAACATTGCAGCGGCTAGTTGGACAGATCTAACCGCACAGGCAACGCTGTCAACCGGTGGTACCGCGGCTGTGCCTTCAGGCGTTATTGATTTGTCAACTTATGCCAAAACACCTGTTTACATCGCCTTTAAGTACAACGGTGCCGTTGGGTCTATCCAAAATAAATGGACCATTACCAATTTTGCCATCAACAATGTACTGAGCGATGGTACCAGCTATACCGTAGCCAACCTGAACAGTCCGGCCAAGGCAGTGACCAATTATGGCAACACCAGCTTTAGCCCCGGGTGGGCAGTATCGTATGATCCGGCTAAAAATTCAAACAATTATGCCTGGGTTTATACCGACGGTACATCACTGGTGATCACCGGATCTGCCACGACGGCCACGGCATCGGCAGAAGCATGGGCCATTACCGGCCCTGTTGATCTGACCAAGGTAACGCCGGATGCCGGTGTCGCTATTAAAGCAATCATCGCCCAGCTGCCTAATTACCCTTATGTATATACCCAGGCCGGTAATTATAATGCTGTTTTTGTAGCTACAAACGCTACCGCTGATGCTTCAAAAACAACCGTGCAGCAAGTGCCGGTAACTGTAAAATAAATTAATGGTGCTGTAGTTGAAAACGCCATGAAATACGGACGATTTTACTCCAGGAAAGGACGATTTTCTCCTTATAAATGCAGCCCCTTTAGTTCTTTTGATATAATTGATTTAAAGATAACCGCGCAGCAAGTGCCGGTAACATTTCCATAACTAGGTTAATTAGATTGGTTTCCCCCGCGCAGGATGAATGAGCGAACCCAAGTGTAGCCTGATACACTTCTATGTATACTGACCGTTTTTGCCGATTGGACCCGGCAAAAACGGCAGTCCGGGGGATAATTAAGGGTTCATTATTAGCCGGATAAAAGAGAGATTAAATAAAACGTAAACAACACGATAATCAATAGCAGAATGAAGCGAACAATTTGTTTTTGCCTGATGCTGAGCTTATGCCTCCTGATTGTTTTTCCTGGCTTCGCCCAGCAGAAAAGATCAGGAAATAGGCCGTTTAAGGTGTATGCCTTTATTCCGTATGCCGGCTATATGCAAGGTGGCACTGCTGTGCCCGCAAAGTTCGGTCAGCTGCAGGATTATCTGGCTACGCTGGGCATCGCTAAATACAATTTGATTTACGAGAATCGTATTACCGATTACCCCGATGGCAATAAAACTCATGGTGTTATTAATCGCAGCAAGCTTGATCCGCTGGCTAAGCTGGCGTCGGCAGAGCCCGGCGTCATCGTAGCGCTGGATCTGGAAGGCTGGAATCGTTTTGACACCCTGCACACGCCCGCTAAACTATTGAGCGCCATCGGGGCTTTTAAAGAAATTGATCCTGCCGCACAGGTTGGCCTCTACGCCACCGTGCCGCAGGACACTTACGGCTACCCTAAAGACACCGCTCTTTATAACCGCCTGAATAAAGCCTATAGTTCAGTAGCCGCGGCGGTAGACTATTTCAGTCCATCGCTTTATAATTACAAAACAACCGATAACGAGGAATGGAAAAAAGGCGTGGTGTTTAACCTGGAAGCCTGCAAAAAATACGGCTATCCTAACAAGAAAATATTGCCTTACATCACCCCGGAGATCAATGTAAACAACGAGCGCCGGATGCTGGATTACAGCGAGATGATGTATCGCCTGCAAACACTGTATGACCTTGGGGCAGATGGCTGCCTGATCTGGGGTAGCAGCGGGATGCGCGATGCCTCGGGCAACCGTATCATAGTTAATGAAAATGAGGGCTGGTTAAAGGCCGTAAAAGATTTTTTGAAACAACACAGTTGAGAGAAAAATGCACAGGCTAATTTATAAAAGATCGTACTTTAGCTCTATTTGCATCTCATCAACCTAAGTTTAGAACAATAGATTATTAAATAGACCGAATTATAAAATTATACCGATGATGTTTTTGAGAAGATTATCCCTTTTGATGTTGCTGGCTGTAAACCTGCCATGCCTGGCATCAGCTAATCGTACCAAAACCGATAGCCTGACCCGGGTGATGGAGAAGGTGTACAACTGGCAATGGAACAACCTGGAAACCAACGGCTGGAAACGCAGAAAAACCGATTGGACCTACGGCGTTATGTATGCCGGTATGATGGATTGGGCGCGTTTCTCTCCCGATAAAACCTATCTGAACAACCTGGTATCGGTAGGCAACAGTATTGACTGGCGCATTGGTCCGGAGCGTTCTTTTGCTGATGATTACTGCATCGGTCAAACTTATGCCGAGTTATCGGCCATCAATAAAGATCCAAGATACATTCAGGATTTCCGTAAGATGGCAGACAGCCTGGTGCAGGCAGACCATAGCGAATCACTGCTGTGGGTAAAAAACATCCACACCCGCGAGTGGGCCTGGTGCGATGCCCTGTTTATGGGCCCTGCTGCCTTAGGACAATTGTCTAAAGCTACTGGCGACAAGCGCTACCGTGATCTGGCCGTTTCGCTGTGGTGGAAGACCACTAACTATCTGTATGACAAAAACGAAAGACTGTTTTATCGCGATAGCCGCTATTTTGATAAACAAGAGAAAAACGGCACCAAAGTATTCTGGAGCCGCGGCAACGGCTGGGTACTGGCCGGCTTAGTTAGACTACTGGAAACCATACCGTCAAACGATAAAGCACGCAAGCCGTTGATAAAACTTTATCAGCAAATGGCTGGCAGAGTTGCTGCCTTGCAGCAGGCTGATGGAACCTGGCACGCCAGCTTGCTCGATCCGCAGAGTTATCCAAATAAAGAAACCAGCGGTACCGGTCTGTTCTGCTTTGCTTTGGCTTATGGTATTAACCATCACCTGCTGCCGTCAAAACAATACCTGCCGGTGGTTAACAAGGCTTGGGCTGCGTTGGTATCTTCGGTACATCCTGATGGCAAACTGGGTTATGTACAGCCGGTAGGCGCATCGCCTGATAAGGTGACTTATGACGATACGGATGTTTACGGTCCGGGCGCCTTTTTAATGGCGGGCGTACAAATGGCCGCATTGCAGAAATAATAAACTGATTTGAACTTATAAACGGGAAGAACTCATGTCTGAGCGCAAAATAACCATCAAAGATATTGCTGAGAAAGCAAAGGTCTCAACCGGTACGGTAGATCGTGTCATCCATAAGCGTGGCCGCGTATCGCCTGATGTAGAGGAGCGTGTGCTTAAGATCCTTCAAAAGATGGATTATGAGCCCAACTTTATTGCCCGCGCGCTGGGATCTAAAAAGCAGGTGGCCGTTGCGGCCCTTGTCCCCGATGGTCAGTATGACGTGTATTGGACAGATCCGTTTGAAGGCATAAAACGTGCCGAGCGCGATCTGAAGCAGTATGGTGTTAACGTTAAGTTCTTTTTGTTTAATCAATTTGATGCGGCTTCATTTGTGCAGCAGGCAAAATTATTGACAGATAGCGAGCCGGATGGCATCATTGTATCACCGGTTTTCTACCGCGAGGTGATGCCTTTCTTTAAGATCTGGAAAGACCGGAAAATCCCGTTTGTACTGTTTAATACCCAGATCTCTGATATCTATCCGCTGTGCTACGTAGGGCAGGACTCGTACCAAAGCGGTATGCTGGCCGCCCGACTGGTACACACCAGTATGCCTGAAGCAGGTGCGGTGCTGATAGTGCACTTTGACGAGGATATTTCTAACGCCTTCCACTTGAAACAAAAAGAAAGCGGCTTTAGAAACTACTTTGTGCAGAATCAGCTGGACGATTACCGCCTGATGAAGGAAGACATGAATGGCGAGGATTACTCATTGTTCAAAGCACAGATGGATAAGATCATCGATCATAATCCTTTCCTCAAATTCATTTACGTAACCACGTCTAAGGCCTATAAGATTGCCACCTATTTGAAAGAGCGCCGTATAAACGACATCAAAATAATAGGGTATGACCTGGTGCCGCAGAACATCAAGTTTCTGCAAAGCGGGGGGATTACTTTCCTCATCAATCAGAACGCAAAAGGGCAGGGGTTCTGGAGCCTGCAGCTGATTTCAGAACACCTGGTGCTGAAAAAAGATATCCCAATGATGAAGTACCTGCCGCTGGATATTATTGTGAAAGAAAACGTCAATTATTTCACCGGAGAGGATACCGATTTTACAGATATGAGTTAAGCCAAAAAAGATTAGTAATCGATTTAAAAGATGAATTTGCGTGTCCGCACACGCATTTGTGATGTACTTATAATCAATAACATAATGCAACTGCACATCAATAAGATAAAAACGTTTTTAACCAGCCTGCTTGCCCTGCTGATGCTGGCCGGCGTGGCTCATGCTCAATCTGCCAAAAGCATCTATAAAAAAGGCTGGATTGACCTGAATAAAAATGGGAAGAAAGACGTTTACGAAGATCCGTCACGCAGCATCAATGAGCGCGTGGCCGACCTGATCTCGCAGATGACGCTGGAAGAGAAAACCTGCCAGATGGCTACGCTCTATGGCTGGAAACGCATCTTAAAAGACTCATTACCCACACCCGCCTGGAAAAACGAAATATGGAAAGACGGCATTGCCAATATTGATGAGCACCTGAACGGCTTTATTGGCTGGGGTAAAACATCAAACTCCATATTGGTTACCAACCTGGAAAAACACGTTTGGGCCATGAATGAGACCCAGCGCTTCTTTATTGAACAAACCCGTTTGGGTATCCCTGCCGATTTTACCAACGAGGGCATCCGCGGGGTAGAGGCCTATGAGGCTACCGCTTTCCCAACCCAACTTAACATGGGCATGACCTGGGACAAAGATTTGGTTTATCAGGAAGGATTAATTACCGGCAAAGAGGCACGGGCGTTGGGGTATACTAACGTATATGCGCCCATCCTCGATGTTGCGCGCGACCAGCGTTGGGGACGTCTGGAAGAATCGTACGGTGAAGATCCTTACCTGGTGGCCCGGCTGGGCGTAGCCATGGCTACCGGCATGCAAGATCATAACCAAATTGCATCAACCGTAAAACACTTTGCCGTTTACAGTGCCAACAAAGGCGCCCGCGAAGGCCTGGCCCGCACTGACCCACAGGTAGCGCCGCGAGAGGTAGAGAATGTTTTGCTTTATCCCTTCAAACATGTGTTTAAAGAAGCCGCTCCGCTGGGGGTAATGAGTTCTTATAACGATTATGACGGCGTGCCCATCTCTGGCAGCGATTACTGGCTGATTAAACGCCTGCGCCAGGAAATGGGCTTTGCCGGCTACGTGGTAAGCGACAGCGACGCGCTGGAATACCTGTACAACAAACACCACGTTGCCGCCAGCCTGAAAGAAGCCGTTTACCAGGCATTTATGGCCGGTATGAACGTACGGACAACCTTCCGTGCGCCTGATAGCATTATTGTTTACCTGCGCCAATTGGTGCGCGAGAACCGCATCCCGATGGATACCATTAACAGTAGGGTTAAAGATGTGCTGCGAGTAAAATTTAAAGTGGGCATGTTTGATCATCCCTATGTAGAGAGTGCCGCTGCAAGCCGCAAATTGGTAAACAGCGCAGCCAATCAGGCGGTAGCTTTACGGGCATCGCTGGAAAGTATTGTATTGCTGAAAAACAAGGGCGATATCCTGCCTTTGGCTAAAACACTTAATCGCGTGGCGGTTATCGGTCCCAATGCTACTAATGATAGCTATGCGCACACCCATTACGGTCCGTTGATGTCGCCAAGTGTAAATGTGCTGCAAGGCATTCAAAATAAATTGGGCGCAGCCAAAGTAAGCTACGCCAAAGGTGCCGATTTGGTAGATAAAACCTGGCCCGAAAGCGAGATATTGCCGCAACCGATGGATGCACAAGAGCAGGCCATGGTTGATTCTGCCGTGCAGGCCGCCCGTGCTGCCGATGTGGCTGTGGTGGTATTGGGTGGCAATACCCGTACCGCAGGCGAGAACAAAAGCCGTATCAGTTTGGATCTGCCGGGGCATCAGCTTGATCTCATCAAGGCTGTAAAAGCTACCGGCAAACCCGTCGTTGTGGTGCTCATCGGCTCGCAACCGATGACCATCAACTGGATTGATAAATATGTAGATGGCATTATCTATGCCGGTTACCCGGGCGTAAAAGGCGGCACTGCCATTGCCGATGTGCTGTTTGGCGATTATAACCCGGGCGGTAAGCTCACACTCACTTTCCCTAAATCAGTTGGGCAGCTGCCGTTAAATTTCCCAACAAAACCTAACGCCCAGACCGACGAAGGTGAGGAAGCCAAAGCCAAAGGCCTGCTGTATCCGTTCGGCTTTGGTTTGAGTTATACCAGCTTTGTTTATAGCGATCTGAGTGTAGCACCTGTAGCGCAGGGCAGTAAAGACGATATCCGGGTATCGGTTGATATAACCAACACCGGCAAAGTGGCCGGCGATGAAGTGGTACAGATCTATATCCGCGATGTTTTAAGCTCAGTAACTACCTATGAAAAACTTTTAAAAGGATTTGAGCGCGTGCACTTGGCAGCAGGCGAGAAACGCACGCTGCACTTCAGCATCCCACAAGAGGAATTGAAGCTATACAACCGCAGCATGGCCTTTGTACTGGAGCCGGGCGAGTTTAAAGTGATGGCTGGTTCGTCATCGGCAGATATCAGGCAAACGGCTAGCTTTTTTATCAAATAGGTCAATTATAAATTGTTCAACCCTGTCCATAACCTGTCACCCCGGAAGAACTATAGTTTTTTGAATACTTAAGAAAAATATGTCACGATTAAATCTCTTAGAAGAAACCAGGTACGAAAAATTGCCTGTAACCGTATTTGCCAATCAGGTTGAAGCCAGCAAAGCCGTAGCCCGTCGTATAGCCGACGTGATACTGGCCAAACAGCAAAAAGGCGAGCAAGCCGTATTGGGTCTGGCCACCGGCGTTACCCCCATACAGGTTTACCAGGAGCTGGTGCGCCTGCACCGAGAGGAAGGGCTGAGCTTTAAAAACGTAGTCACCTTTAACCTGGATGAGTATTACCCCATGCAGCCCGACGCCGAGCAAAGCTATGTAAGCTTTATGAATGGCCATCTGTTTGATCATGTGGATATCGATAAGGCTAACGTCAATATTCCCGACGGTGCCATTTCAAGGGATAAGGTAGAGGCCTATTGTTTGGCTTATGAGCAAAAGATCAACGCTTACAAGGGACTAGATATACAGCTGCTGGGCATCGGTCGTACCGGTCACATTGGTTTCAATGAGCCGGGTTCGGCGCCAAACTCAGGTACACGACTGGTTACGCTGAACGACCTGACCCGCAGTGATGCCGCCCGCGATTTTGGCGGTAAAGAGAATGTACCTACCAAAGCCATCACCATGGGTGTAGGTACTATCTTCAAAGCCCGAGAGATTATCCTGATGGCCTGGAACACTAAAAAGGCCAGCATCATCAAGAAAGCGGTAGAAGGCGAGATTTCTTCGGATGTACCTGCAACCTTCCTGCAACTATCAGACCACGTAGAGTTTATTGTAGACCAGGGCGCCGCCAGCGACTTGACCCGCTTTAATACCCCATGGCTGGTGAAAGACTGCGTTTGGAATACCGAGCTGATCAAGAAAGCGGTGATCTGGTTGGCCAAAACATTGAAAAAGCCAATCCTGAAACTAACCGAAGACGATTATAACAACCACGGCATGGCCCAATTGGCTACGGAACAAGGCCCGGTTTACAACATCAACATTGATATTTTTAACAAGGTACAACATACCATCACCGGCTGGCCGGGTGGCAAACCTGAAGCAGACGATAGTCAGCGTCCGGAGCGTGCGCAGCCGGCAAAAAAACGCTCGATTGTTTTCTCACCACACCCTGACGATGACGTGATCTCGATGGGCGGCACCTTCATTCGCCTGGCAGATCAGGGACACGAGGTGCATGTAGCCTACCAAACATCTGGCAACACCGCTGTGTGGGATGACGATGTGCTGCGCTACGTTGAGTTTAACATTGATTTTGAAAAGAGCCAGGGTCGTGACACCTCGGTGTTGGAAGCCTCCTACAACGAGATGCGTGCCTTCTTCAAAACCAAACAACCTAATCAGACCGATCCTAAAGCAGTGCAAACCATCAAAGGGCTGATCCGCAAAGGCGAAGCTATTGCAGGCGCCCGTTTCGCCGGATTACCGGACGATCGCATCCACTTCCAGGCACTGCCTTTCTACGACAGGCTGAAAACCAGCAAAAAGGTAAGCTTTGAAGACGATATCACCAAAACCATGGAACTATTGCGCGCCATTAAACCGCACCAGGTATTTGCCGCCGGCGATTTTGCCGACCCGCATGGTACCCATAAAGTTTGTTTCGATATCATTCTGCAAGCGCTAACCCGCCTCAAAGCAACCGACGAGTGGGTGAAAGACTGTTGGTTATGGCTGTACCGCGGCGCATGGCACGAGTTTGAGATCCACGAGATTGAGATGGCTGTGCCGCTGTCGCCTGAGGAAGTGTATCGCAAGCGCCTGGCTATTTTCAAGCATCAGTCGCAAAAAGATTTGCCAGTGTTCCCGGGTGATGACGCCCGCGAGTTCTGGGTAAGAGCAGAAGATCGCACCAGCGAAACCGCCCGTGCCTATGACGAACTGGGCCTGGCCAATTACGAGGCCATTGAGGCCTTTAAAAGATGGATATTTTAATTAAATACTAAAGCATCATGACAACTGAAACAACCACAGCACCAGTACCGGTAATTACTACCGCGAAAGAGAAAAGCGGCGTTCCGCCCATTCTCATCATCGGTGTATTGTTCTTCATCTTCGGTTTTGTTACCTGGCTCAATTCGGTACTCATCCCGTACCTCAAAATGGCCTGCGAGTTGAACAACCTGGAATCGTACCTGGTGGCAGGGGCTTTTTACATCTCTTATTTTGTAATGGCCATCCCATCGGGTGCCTTGCTCAAATATACCGGCTTTAAAAAAGGGATGGCGCTGGGCCTGCTGGTAATGGCTGTGGGGGCGCTGGTGTTTATCCCGGCGGCAACCACCAGGATCTACCTGTTGTTTTTGCTGGGGTTGTTTATCCAGGGTACAGGTTTGGCCATTTTGCAAACAGCGGCCAATCCGTACATCACGGTACTTGGTCCGCCAGAGAGTGCGGCCCGCCGTATCAGTATTATGGGCATCTGTAATAAAGTTGCAGGCGCCATAGCCCCGGTAGTACTGGGCGCGGTAACCCTGAAAGGAGCCGATGAGCTGAAAGTACGCCTGCTCACTATGGACGACGTGCAGCGCGCCGCCGCCCTGAATGAGCTTTCGGCCAGGGTAATTATGCCATACATCATCATGATTGTGGTGCTGCTGGCACTGGCGCTGTGGGTGTTCCGCTCACCACTGCCCGAGATTGATACCGAGCACGAGAGCGAAGAACTACTATTAGCCAACAGCAACAAACACAGTGTGTTTCAGTTTCCGCATTTGCTGCTGGGTGTGCTGGCTATGTTCCTGTACGTGGGCGTAGAAGTGATGGCTGGCGATACCATTATCAGCTATGGCGTTTCGCAAGGTATCAGTCTGGCTACGGCCCGCTTCTTTTCTACCATCACGCTTTCCTGCATGATTGTGGGCTACCTGGCGGGCATCATCTGTATCCCGCGCTTTTTTAGTCAGGAGAAGGCGCTGCGCGTTTCGGCATTGTTGGGCGTGGTGTTTGGTCTGCTGGCCGTGTTTACCCATGGCATGGCATCGGTATTGTTTATTGCCTTGATGGGCCTGGCCAACTCGCTGATGTGGCCTGCGCTATGGCCGTTGGCATTGGCAGGTTTGGGCAGGTTCACCAAGATTGGTTCCTCGCTGCTTATTATGGGTATTGCCGGTGGTGCAGTTCTGCCGCTGCTATATGGTGCCCTGGCCGATGCTTATAACACGCAGCATGCTTACCTCATTATGGTACCGGCTTACCTGTTTATCTGGTACTATGCCGTTATCGGCCACAAGATTAAAAGTAAATCCTAAAAGCAATCCCATTTATAAAAAGACTAATAATGACACTTATAAAATCCATATCAGGCATCAGAGGCACCATCGGAGGCAGCGCCGGCAATGGCTTAACCCCTTTTGATATCCTGAAATATACAGCAGCTTTCGGCCAGTGGGCGGTGAGCAAAACCGGTATTAAAACCATCGTGATCGGCAGAGATGCACGCATCTCTGGCCCCATGGTAAGCAGCCTGGTGGTAGGCACGCTGCAAAGCCTGGGCATTGACGTGGTCGATCTTGGCCTGTCAACCACGCCGACGGTAGAAATGGCTGTTCCGGCTGAAAAAGCCGCAGGTGGTATCATCCTTACCGCCAGCCACAACCCTAAAGAATGGAACGCACTGAAGCTGCTTAACCACAAAGGCGAGTTCATCAGCGCGGCAGATGGGGCGGAAGTGCTGGCTTTGGCCGATAGCGGCGAGATCAATTTTGCTGAGGTAGACGATCTGGGTAAAGTAACCGTGGATGATACCTATCTGCAAAAGCACATTGACGCCATACTGGCCCTGCCGCTGGTAGATAAAGCAGCCATCGCGGCAGCAAACTTTAGCGTAGCGGTTGATGCGGTGAACTCCAGCGGTGGTTTTGCAGTGCCTGCCTTGCTTAACGCGTTGGGCGTGCAAACCATATACAAAGTAGCCTGCGAGCCGCATGGCAACTTTGAGCATAACCCAGAGCCGCTGCCCGCGCACTTGGCCGGTCTTTCCGCAGCAGTGACATTGAACTCGGCCCAACTGGGTATTGCGGTAGATCCTGATGTGGACCGCCTGTGTTTTGTATCCGAAGACGGCAGCATGTTTGGCGAAGAGTACACCCTGGTAGCCATTGCCGATTACATCCTGAAACATACGCCGGGCAATACGGTATCCAACCTGTCGTCCACCCGCGCCCTGCGCGATGTTACCCAAAACAGTGGTAATACCTACACCGCGGCAGCGGTAGGCGAGGTGAATGTGATAGAAGCCATGAAAGCCACCAACGCCATCATCGGCGGCGAGGGCAACGGCGGGGTGATCTATCCCGAGCTGCATTACGGTCGTGATGCGCTGGTGGGTATCGCCCTGTTCCTGTCGCATCTGGCGCATGAGCAAAAATCACTGTCGGTGCTAAAAGCTCAGTATCCGGTTTACTTCATGTCGAAAAACAAGATCACGCTGGAGGAGGGTATGGACGTGGGCAGCCTGCTGGATAGCATGAGCGAGAAATACAAAGACACCCCGCAGAACACCATCGATGGCGTAAAGATCGACTTTCAGGATGGCTGGGCACACCTGCGCCGGTCAAACACCGAACCCATTGTAAGGATCTATACCGAGGCCGGCAGCCAGCAAGCGGCAGACCAGCTGGCCGAACAGATGATGAACGAACTGGAAGAACTGGCGGGCATTAAAGCATAAGCACCCATGAACATGAAAAAGAAAATATTGGTTACAGGAGGCATGGGCTATATCGGCTCGCACACGGTGGTGGAGTTGATCAATGCCGGGTATCATCCGGTTATTGTTGATAATCTGTCTAATTCAGATAAAAAAGTACTCACGCAGATTAAGCAGATTACCGGCATATCGCCTGAGTTTTACGAGATCGATCTGTGCGACAAGGTCGCGCTCAACATCTTTATGGAACACCAGCAGGATATAGCAGGTGTAATCCACTTTGCAGCCTTCAAAGCCGTGGGCGAATCGGTAGCGCAGCCTTTGAAGTATTACGATAACAATTTCGGCTCGCTCATTAACGTGCTGCGTTGCTTTGAGGAGCGTAAGGTGGCTTTTGTGTTTTCGTCAAGCTGCACGGTTTACGGTCAGCCGGATGTGCTGCCGGTTACTGAGGAAGCGCCGATTAAAAAAGCAGAATCGCCGTACGGTAATACCAAACAGGTGGCCGAAGAAATATTACAAGACGTAGCCAAAGCGGCAGATAACTACCAAATTGTTTCTCTGCGCTACTTTAATCCGGTTGGGGCCCATGCTTCGGCGTTGATAGGGGAGTTGCCAAGGGGCATCCCTCAAAACCTGGTGCCATTTATCACCCAGAGTGCCATTGGTAAACGTGGTCCACTCACCGTGTTCGGTTCAGACTATGATACGGCCGATGGTACCTGTATCCGCGATTTTATCCACGTGGTTGATCTGGCCAAGGCACACGTGGCGGCCCTGCAATACCTGGAAAACAATAAAGCAGTAAAATACGATGTGTTCAACGTCGGTACCGGCAAGGGCTATACCGTGCTGGAAGCCATTAACGCATTCGATAAGGCTAACGGGCAAAGCTTGGCCTACCAATTGGGCGAGCGCAGAGCGGGCGATATAGAAAAAGTTTGGGGCGAGGTGAGTAAATCTGCCAGTGTATTGAACTGGAAAGCCTCGCTGGAAATTGACGAGATGATGCGATCTGCATGGGCATGGGAACAGCACCTGCAATCGGCAGAATAAAAGACGAGAAAGACACAGACGAAGAAAGATATAGATTATGAAAGCAGCGAATTTAGAGGAGGTTGCGGCCATTGTGGCCAATTTTGAGATAAACGGAGGTTTTAGCGATGCCGTGCCGTTTGGGTCTGGACATATTAATGATACTTACCGGATAACCAACAGCTATGCCGCCTGTCCAGATTATGTGTTGCAGCGTGTTAACCACGAGATATTTAAAAATGTACCGGCGCTGATTGATAACATCAGCTACGTAACAGATCATCTCAGAAACAAGTTCAGCACGCTGATGGGCAGCGCTAATGTAGGCGACCGCGCCCTGACGCTCATCCCCGCCAAAAGCGGTCAATATTACTATCAGGATGCCAAGGGCCAATACTGGCGACTGTACCTGTTCTTACCAGATACCCGTAGCTATGACGTGGTAACAACCACACAACAGGCCCTTGAAGGCGGCAAAGCCCTGGGCCAGTTCCAGAATTACCTGGCCGATCTGGATGTAAGCAAGCTGAGCGTGGTACTGCCTGACTTTCATAACATCAACTTCAGACTGAAACAATTTGCAGAAGCGATCCAAAACAACGCCGCTGGCCGTTTGGACGAGGTAGCCGCCGAGGTGGCCTTCGTCCGCGCACGGGAGCATGGCATGGGCGAAATTGAGCGTCTGGGTGATGCAGGCAAATTGCCGCTGCGCGTAACCCATAACGATACCAAGTTCAACAACATTCTGTTTGATGCCAATGATCGCGCCCAATGCATCATCGATCTGGATACTATTATGCCCGGCTATATGGCTTTTGATTTTGGCGATGCCGTGCGCACGCTGATCAACACCGCACCCGAGGATGAGCCCGATCTGGACAAGATTCAGCTGAACATCCCGGTGTTTAAAGCCTTTGCGCAGGGGTTCCTTGGTCAAACGGCATCGTACATGAGCACTACCGAGTTGCGCTCATTAACCCTTGGCATCACACTGCTGCCATTCATCATGGGTTTGCGCTTTTTAACCGACTACATTAACGGGGATACTTATTATAAAACGGCGTTCCCTGCACATAACCTGCAACGTGCACGTGCGCAGTTTAATTTGGTGGAGAAACTGGAGAAGGCTCATCATCAGTTATACGCCATTGTGATGCACGCGGCCGAAGTGGGCATGAGCCATACACACGCCAAAAGCAATGAGTTTGAAGGTTGATAAACTTTAATTATAACCAATTATGAAGAAGATAACTTTATGGGGTTTAGTGTTATTGGCCGCTGGTGTTGCTGCCTTTACCGTTCCGCGTCACAAAAAAGTGATTCCGCCTAAACGCCCTAATCTGCTAATTATCCTGGTAGATCAATACCGGGGACAAGCCTTAGGCATTGAGCATAAAGAGCAGGTGATGACACCTAATCTGGACTCGCTGGCCCGCAACGGTTACCTGGGCGAGCAAATGATTACCAATTACCCGGTGTGCTCGCCATCCAGAGCCATGATGATGTCGGGTCTGTATCCGCTGAAAAACAAAGTATGCGGCAACGTAAATTCAAACACCGCGCCTTATGGCGTGGAGCTACCGGCAGATACCCGCTGCTGGTCTGACGTGCTGAAGGATAATGGCTATTATAACGGCTACATTGGCAAATGGCACCTGGACTCGCCGCATGAGCCCTATATCCCTACAAGTAATAACACCCAAGCACTGGCCTGGAATGAGTGGACATCGCCAGACCGCCGTCACGGTTTTGATTACTGGTATGCTTATGGCACTTATGATATGCACATGCACCCCATGTATTGGGATACTAAGGCCGGTCGTGATGGTTTCCATTATGTAGATGAATGGGGCCCGCAGCATGAGGCCGATAAAGCCATTGAATTTTTGGGCGATGTGAAAAAGAAGAACACGCCTTTCTCGCTGGTGGTATCGATGAATCCGCCGCACTCGCCTTATACCGAAGTGCCGCAGCGCTATGTTGACCTTTATAAAAATGTTCCGCTGGCAGATTTGCTGAAAGATCCAAACATCCCTGCGGAGAACACCCCGATGGGACAGGAATACAGAAAAAGCGTTAAGTATTATTATGCCTGTATTGCCGGCGTTGATGACCAGGTGGGGCGCATTGTACATTATCTAAAGGAGCAAAAACTGGACGATAATACCCTGGTGATGTTCATTGCCGACCATGGCAACTGCCTGGGCAAGCATGACGAGATCAGCAAAAACAATATCTACGAAGAGTCGCTGCGCATTCCGCTCATCTTTTACTGGAAAGGGCATATCCGTACCCAGCGCGATACTTCATTGTTAATGAGCATGGCCGACGTTTATCCAACGCTGCTTGACCTGCTGGGCCTCAAATCAAAAACACCGGCCGGATTGGAAGGCCACAGTTTTGCCGCTAACGTGCTGAAAGGCCAGGGCATGCAAAGCCAGTATCAATATTTCCTGGGCGCTGTTAACCCGCCAAACATGAAATCGGGTTTCCGTGGCATTCGCACTAAGCAGTACAAATTGGCTTACGTTAATCAAAAAGGCAAGGTGGAAGGTTTCCTTTTTGATCTGCAGAAAGATCCTTTCGAACTCAATAATCTTTATAACGACGAGGATGCTACCGTGCAAAAGCTGAAACCGGTTTTGGTGAGCTGGTTAAACAAAACCAATGACCCGTTTAGCATCAAAATACAGCACTAATAGTATCGGGTAAGATACCCAAAAACAACAGGACGATGAACAATCCCAATAATCTCATTATTCCATTTATATCCTATCCCCAGGGGGGTGATATGCTTACCGTAGTTGGTGCCCGGTTAGATAGATTTGGCAAGCACGCTATCTCGCACGCGCTGTGGCTGGATGTGCCGCACAAACCAACGGCCCGCTTTGCTATGGCGCATGGGCGCGATATGATTTTTCTAAAATACTACGTCAGCGAGCAGCACATTGCGGCCGTTTATCGGAATACCAATGACCCTGTTTATAAAGACACTTGTGTAGAACTTTTTATTGGTTTTGAGAACGATCTGAACTATTATAACCTGGAGTTTAACTGCGCCGGTACCGTGCTGGGCGAGTACGGCTGCGGCAAGGCCGACCGGAAGCTGCTTGATCGTAATTTGTTGGGGCTGATCCGCACGGAGGCAGCGGTGAGGTTTAATCAGACTAATCAATTATTTGAGTGGGAATTGACCATTGCTATTCCAACCGCGGTGTTTGAGTTTCATCAGTTTGATGATTTTGCGGGGAAGGCCTGTCGCCTCAACTTCTTTAAATGCGGCGATGACCTGCCCGAGCCGCATTACCTGGCCTGGAACCCTATTCATACGGTAGCGCCAGACTTCCATCGACCTGAGTTTTTCGGGGCTGGCTTGTTTGAACGTTTTGAAATGCTGGTTGAATTATAAGAAACCTAAAGAGAAGAATCGATGCCAAACCAAACTATAACATACCAAAAAAATCAGCTGCAATCAGGCTGCTTGTATCGCGCCAGCAAAAGCTTTTTGTTGTTGATCTGCCTGTTTGCTTGTGCAACGGGTGCCCATGCACAGGAGCAATTTATAGACAGCATTAAAGCCCGCATTTACCGCGACCTGCAGAGCGAAGATCGTTCTGAAAAGCTGGATGAAGCGGTAACCAGCACACGCAAACTGCTAACCAATAGTGATAGCTGTTGGTCTGATATGCATTATGAAGCTGCAGATCCGGCGCATCTGGAGCGTGTGTTGTCATACACCAAGGCCTATACCAATAAACAGAGCCGTTATTATCATAACGATTGGGTTTACAATTGCATTGTTAAAACTCTCTCATACTGGTATAAAACCAAGCGCGTGCACTGGAACTGGTATAGCAATGTGATAGGCGCACCCATCAATACCGGCCAAACCTTGATACTGATGGATGGTGAGCAGAAGGACCTGCCGCCGGCCCTGAAAAAACGCCTGCTGGCTGCGATGGATTTTGATGGAGCGGCCGACCCGCGTTGCAAGGGCGGTGCTAACCAAACCGACGTTGCCCTGCATTATCTGTATCGCGGCGTGCTTACCAGAAATACTTCGGTAATAGATACCGCTGCGAAGAACAGTGTAGGGCGGATTGCTTATTACAATAACGAAGACGGCATACAAAACGATAACAGCTTTTTTGCCCACGGCCCGCAGGAGGCTATTGCCAGCTACGGCGCTGTTTATGTTTATGACCAATATAATATTGCCTGGTATTTGCATAATACACCTTATGCTTTGAAGGGGAAGGGGCTGGCTATTTTGTCCAGCTATTATTTGAATACTTATTTAAGGTCGATCAGGAACGGATACTTGGATTTTGATGTATTGGGCCGCGGTGTTAGTCGCACGGGGTCTTTACATGCCGGGCACCAGACGCTTTTGGATGAGAAAATACCGCAAACAGATCCGGCGAATAATGATCAATGGAAAAAGGCTAAAACACTGCTGGATAACCGTGCTGCAAAAAATGAGCTGCTCATGCTAAGGCACGCGCACTACTGGAAAGCAGACTATGTGCAGCATACCGGTCCGCTTTATAGTTTTAATGTGCGGATGTCATCCGTGCGCACATTGCGGACCGAGGCTGGTAATAAAGAAAATCTGTTAGGCGGTTTTCTGCCCGATGGCTCAACCAACGTACAGCGCCGGGGTGATGAATATTTTAACATTATGCCCGTTTGGGAGTGGGACAAGATTCCCGGTACCACCGCACCCGACTGCCCGGGCGATTCTGTGGCCCGCATTCCTAAAGAGTGGGGCATCCCGGGTACCAGTAGCTTTGTTGGCGGTGTGAGCGATGGCAAATACGGCGCTACCGCTTATGATATGCAATACCATCATGTGAGTGCTAAAAAAGCCTGGTTCTTTTTTGACAGGGAAGTGGTTTGCCTGGGAGCAGGTATTAAAACCGCCGGAAAAGACGGGCTGATTACCACTATTAATCAATGCTGGTTGAATGGCGCGGTGACTGTTGGTACACCAAAACAAATTATAACCATTAAAAACGGCGAAGAGCGATCTGTAGACCAGGCAAAATGGATCTTGCACGATAGTATTGGTTATTTCCTGCCCGTAGCCCAGCACCTGCAGGTAAGTACCGCTACACAAACATGCTCATGGTCGCGCATAAGGACGGGCAGTGCGGATAAACCAGTGAGCGGATCTGTTTTTAAAGCATGGCTGGAACATAAACAGGCTAATGATAGCTATGCGTACATCGTAGTGCCGGGACTGGCTGATGTAAAGGCCATGCAAGCCTATGACCGGCATCAAATTGAAATTTTAGCCAATACCGAAGCTGCGCAAGCCGTAATGCACCGCGGGTTGGATGTGCTGCAAGTGGTTTTACATAAAGTCGGAAGCGTTCAACTGGGCGATGTGACTGTAAAGGCAGATCAGCCTTGTATTATCATGTTGAGTGGTGTGCATAGCGGCAATGCAAAAGTATACGTAGCCGATCCGCAGCAAACGGCACAGAAAATAACAGTTGACCTGTCTTTGCCCGGACGCAAAACCATCAAACCATTTACAGCAACCATGCCTGCCGGAGTTTTTGCCGGTTCAACGGCAGGGTATGAGCTTGATCATAACGGCATGCATCAGTTGACGGATAACAGAAACGGAATCATTGAATAAAAATTGACATTAACACATAGCCAAATTATAAACCATAACCCATGAAAAAAATAACCTCGGTTTTACTAAGCTCCGCGCTGGTTGCTGCTTGCTGGCCTACCGGCGTATTTGCCCAACAAAAAACTACCAAAAGCGAAGATGATGCCGTAAAAATGGAACATGCGCAGATAGGCATTGTTGATGATGCCACGTCGGGCTATAAGCACACTACCAATCCTGATGCGCAATGGTTTTCGCAGGTGGGTTTCGGCATGTTTATCCATTGGAGCATTGCTTCGGTAAAAGCGTTGGATCTGTCGTGGCCCATGATGGCGGGCACACAGATCGGCTGGTCCTCCAAGAAACCTACGCAAGATTCTGTTGACAGATATGTTGCCGCAGGTAACTTTTTTGCTGGCCACCATTGTGAAACCGATGGCTCTTGCATCACGCCCAACCAATATTGGGCCATGGCCAAAGATTTTAACCCGCAATCATTCGATCCGGATACCTGGGTAAGGCTTGCCAAAGAGGCAGGCATGAAATATGTGGTGTTTACCACCCGCCACCACGATGGCTTTGCCATGTGGCCCAGCAACTACGGCGATTTTAGCACCAAAAACTACCTGAGCGGTAAAGATTTTGTAAAAGACTACGTAAAAGCCTGCCGTAAATACGGACTGAAGGTGGGGCTGTATTATTCCGGACCAGATTGGCACTTTAACCGCGATTTTCAGAGCTTTATGTACTATGGCGTGGGGCGCGATTACAAAAATGTCCCCAGCCTGGATGCCGATCTGCACGCCCGTACCGGCGTAAAAACCGAGGCCAAGAAACAACAGCATTATGAGGAAGTTGCCGCCTACATCAAGGGGCAGGTAGAAGAGCTGCTGACCAACTACGGCAAGATAGATATGATCTGGTTTGATGGCGCGCCCGATATCCCGAAAGGAAACATCGCCTGGCAGCATTGCATCACTATGGATCAGATCCACAAGCTGCAGCCGGGCATAGTGGTTAGTCCGCGTTTCTTTGGCTATGGCGATTACAAAACGCTGGAGGGAGACAAATCTCTACCCAAAACACAACAAGGTGACTGGGCCGAACTGTGCGCCACCATTGCCGAACCAGGCTGGGGATATACCAAAGCGCCTTTAAAATCAACCGCATACGCGTTGAACATGCTGGCCACTTGCCGCGCCAATAACGCCAATCTGCTGCTCAACTTCGGCCCGACGAAAGAAGGCGTGTTTACTGATGAGATGATCAGTCGCCTGCATGATATGGCCGCCTGGATGAAAGTTAAC
This sequence comes from Mucilaginibacter yixingensis, assembly GCF_041080815.1. Lineage (NCBI taxonomy): Bacteria > Pseudomonadati > Bacteroidota > Sphingobacteriia > Sphingobacteriales > Sphingobacteriaceae > Mucilaginibacter > Mucilaginibacter yixingensis. The sequence continues at coordinate 2,187,430 of NZ_CP160205.1, forward strand.
GGCGTAGCCATCAGCAATACCCAACCACTGGGTCAGGCAGAGCAGGCATCAACACTGGCAACGGTATCGGGCAAGCATCGCTATCTGTTTGTTATGCCCGATGTAAGCAATAAGCTGAAAGCGCCGGTATTGCCTCAGCCCGCAACAACCATCACCCTGAAAACTCCCGGTGCGGTTAAACACGTGAGCATGTTAGGCAATAACAAAAAGATTGATTACACCGCCAACAATGGCCAGATTGTGATCCAGGTGCCGGCCGCCATGCGGTCTGCCAATGGTAATGTGGTTGATGTTGAGTTGAAAGATTAGCTTACTGAAACCGTTTTACCTTAAATTTAGCAACATTAGGGCAGACGAAGCCTATGGCGATCATGAGCGTTATTAAACATTTTAACTGATGCAGGTATTGCTTAAGTTTAATATGGCTATCAAGATTAAAAGCCATTTCTTAAACCAACAAAATGTTCTATGAAAAGAAGGTATACCATACTCAGTCTATGCATAAGTACGTTGTCTGTGAATATCAGTTACGCGCAGATTGCTCGGCAACAAGCGGCCTACCAAAACCCCAAATTATCTATTGACGCGCGGGTAAAAGACCTGTTGCAACGCATGACGCTGGAAGAGAAGATTGCCCAGATGCGGCATATCCACAGCGAGCATTTTGATAAAAGTCAACGGGTTGATTTTGCAAAGCTCAACAGCAATAACACTCATCTGAGCTATGGTTGTGTAGAAAACCTATCGTTATCATCGGTTGGATATGCAAAGGCTATTTACCACCTGCAGCGTTTTATGCGCGATAGTACCCGGCTGGGCATCCCGGTTATACCGGAGATAGAGGGCTTGCATGGCGTGGTGCAGGATGGCGCGACTATCTACCCGCAATCCATAGCGCTGGCATCAACCTTTAACCCCCAATTGGTTACCGGCATGACCGATCAAATTGGCAGTCTGGTGAACCGGATGGGCGTAAAGCAAGTGCTCTCACCCGTGCTCGACCTGGCGCGCGAACTGCGCTGGGGCAGGGTAGAGGAAACCTACGGCGAAGACCCTTTCCTGGTTGGCGAAATGGCCACAGCTTATGTAAAAGGCCTGCGGAAACATAATATCATTTGTACGCCTAAACATTTTGTGGGGCATGGCTCGCCTTTGGGAGGCATCAACCTGGGCTCGGTAGAGGGAGGCACCAGGCAGTTGTTCAATCTTTATTTGCCACCATTTGCAAAAGTGATCAAAGAGGCAAACCCGCTTTCAATCATGAACTGCTACAGTTCTTATGACGGCGAGCCTGTTGCCGGGTCATTTTATCTGTTAACCGATGTGCTGCGTAAAAAGCTGGGCTTTAAGGGGTATGTATATTCTGATTGGGGCTCTATCTCTATGCTATACTATTTCCATAAAACAGCCAGCGGACCCGAAGATGCGGCCAGACAAGCCGTAATGGCTGGCATAGATCTGGAAGCAGGCGGCAATGATTATAAACTGTTGGAAGACATGGTTAAGAACGGAACGATACAGCAGCGCTATATAGATTCGGCAGTGAGTCATATACTTTATGCCAAGTTTGCTGCCGGTCTTTTTGAGGCTCCGCTGCCTGATACGGCTCAAGTAGAACCATATACGCACACCCGGCAGTCGGTCCAACTGGCTAAACAATTGGCGGACGAAAGCGCTGTATTGCTAAAAAATAACGGCGTACTGCCGCTACAGTTGGTCAAGATAAAAAGCCTGGCGGTGATTGGTCCCAATGCGGACCGGGTGCAGTTTGGCGATTATACCTGGAGCCGAAATAATAAAGATGGTGTAACGCCGCTGAAAGGCATCAAAGATCTGGCGGGCGATCAGATCAAAGTGAATTATGCTCAGGGATGCGATCTGGTGTCGCAAGACAAATCAGGATTCAAGGCCGCGGCAGATGCCGCCCAGGCCAGCGACGCGACGGTGGTTTTTGTGGGATCGCAAAGTGCGTCATTATCCAGAGATTATAAAGATGCCAGCAGTGGCGAGGGCTTCGATCTGTCAGATCTTAAACTCCCAGGTGTTCAGGAAGAATTGGTGGAGGCACTGAAGGCAACAGGCAAGCCATTGATCGTGGTTTTAGTGACCGGCAAACCATTTGCTATCTCCTGGATCAAAACTAATGCCGATGCTATTATTACCCAATTTTACGCGGGCGAGCAGGAGGGAAATGCCATTGCCGATATCCTGTTCGGAAAGGTAAATCCATCGGGCAAACTGCCGGTATCCTTTCCGCAGGATGTAGGGCATCTGCCGGTTTATTATAATCATTTACCATCGGACCGAGGTTTCTATAAGCAGCCAGGATCAATCGATAAACCGGGTAGAGATTATGTTTTCTCTACGCCAGATGCCTTATGGTCATTTGGTTATGGTTTGTCTTATACCTCGTTTACTTATTCAGATTTCCAGGTGTCGAAAGAAAACTACGCTACTAAAGATACCATCCAAGTAAAGCTAAAAGTAGCTAATACTGGCAGCATGGCGGGCAAAGAAGTGGTGCAGCTGTATGTAAATGATAAAGTAAGTTCTATTGAAACACCCGTCGAGCAGTTGAAGGCGTTTTCAAAAGTATCACTACAGCCGAACGAAGCCAAGCAAGTTGTTTTAAAAATACCTGTTACTGATCTGGCTATTTATAGCCGCGACGGCCATCCAATGGTAGAGGACGGCGAATTTGAACTGCGCATTGGCATCGGTGCCGATAGCATACGCTGGAAAAAGACCGTGGTGGTAGAAAAGCTATCGGTTAAAAAGAGCACGCCTGTGTTGAATAAAGCAACAGATAACAAATCAAGGAGAAAAAAGACGTCGCTGTAATCATGGCAATCAGCGATTTCAGGGGATTTTTGTTCTTTTGTCTTTATTGGGTTTGTGTTTAAGATTTTTAAAATCCCCTACAGTGTCTTTAATGCAGATGTGCATGATGTTATCTGTCGACGATCAAAAAACAATCTTACCGGAAGTGAGTGGTTGATACAGACATGTTTACTTCTCTGAGCTCTGAATTGATTTTGAATTTGTAATACGAAAACGATTTTCTTTAGTTTTGTTATATATCAACGTCAAGATGCCCATCAGGAAAGTATATCGTAAATGCGCCGCCAATCTTCGGCGGATCCGTGACGAAAGACAATTTTCTATAGAGGCGCTGGCTGTATTGTCAGGCGTTGAAGAGAGCGAGATACGGTCGATTGAATCAGGTGTATCTGACTCCTATATTGAATCACTCATCAAGCTGGCCGAAACCTTGAATGTGGACGTTTGTTGTTTGTTGATCGATCCGGATTGCTGTTCGCGTTGGTAATCATGTAAGCTATGTTTGCGCCTTGTAAAAGTTAAATACGAAGATGTGTTTGCGAGCCATAATGCTGTGCATCAAGTTTCAATACCTGCATTAACAAATGTTCGGCCTCCTGCCGGCGGTTAAGCCCCATCAGGCCCAAGCCTGTTATATAAAGGCAATGGATGCGGTTACGGGTATCCAGATCATCCTCAAATATCAATAGATTAGGGAGAGATACAGCAAAATAGTCGATCTCGGTTTTATCGTTGATATGACGCTCGCCATATTGTGCGAGGTTACTAAAGATCTTTTGAGCCATATCGGTATTTCCTAACTTATTCCAGGCTAGTCCCTGGTAAAAAATCTTATCAGGCTGCTGATCGTTATAAAACATTGCTGCGCCGGGTTCTGCTAAACCAATAGTAGCTTTTTGGAAAAATGCTTTAGCCTTATCTGTTTTACCAATCTTTTCGCAAGCAATCCCGAGCCAGTAAAAAATATCGTTTTCATGCGCGCCGAAAAGCTTTCCCTCACCAAGGTTATGCGGATAAACTTGCGCCTGTTCTAATTGAATGATGGCCTGCTGATAATTACCGCCGGCAATATTTTGTTTGGCTAGCTCGACAAGGGAGTAGATGTATTGCCCCGATACCCGGCCTTCGCCGCCCTCCCAGGGATGAAACTGTCGGTCCATGATCTGGTCATAAGCTTTTTGGAATTGGCCAGTAAAGTTGTAAAGAGCCGCACGTTCCAGGTAAAGATCGTCTCGCTGTAGCGTAGTGTCGAGATTTTCTTCTAAAAACTTCAGGCGTTCTGCCGGTAATTTGTTAATGCGTTTGTACAACTGATCAAGTTCCATTAAAACACGGGCGTCGGTCTTATCCAGTTTAAAGGCCCGTTCAAAGCTCATCACCGCTTTTTCTACCAAGCCAAGTTTGTTAAAATAAGCAATGCCCAGGTTACGATGCACGGTCGGGAAGTTTGGATTGCGTTGCAATGATAGTTCCCAACTATCAATAGCCTCCTGATATTGGCGCTTATCATACCAAAGGTTGCCAAGGTAATAAGGAGCCAGGTAATCGGATGGATTTTGATCTACGGCGAAGTTCAGTACTTCAATGTCATCAATCCTGTTGGGGAAACATAGGTAGCTATCAGCTTCCGCAGCTTTTTCCAGATAATTGAACCATTGCGCATCGCCAAGTTTATGATGGTAAAAAGCGAGGTAATATTGTATAAGTGGGCTTTGCGATACTTCGTCGTTTAGCAGGAGTAAACCTATCGCCTCGTTGTATAAGCCGGCAGCAGCGTAGTCTAACGCATATTCAGTCAGGTTATGCGAGGTGCCGCGTGAGAGGTGGGCTAGCTCTTTGATGCAGCTATCAGCATCGGTGGTATGGCCCATTGCTTTAAATATCTGAGCTTTCTCGTACAATGCGCCAAGATTAAACCGGTCTTGCTGCAAGGCGGCTGTGCTGGCATTGAGTGCTTCATCGTACGGGCGTAAATATCTTAAAACGGCAGCCTTCAATACATGGGCCTTGCCATTATCAGTATTGCGGCTGATTGATTTGGAAATATGGTCTAAAGCCTGTTCATAGTCACCATTAATCAGATCAAGCTGGGCCACCGAAAAATATCCGGCGTCCTTCCAGGCGTTGCTCCATGTTGCCTTATAAAACGCATCATAAGCATCCTTGTGCAGGCCTAAATATTTGAGCGTCAGGCCCAGGTTATAGTATGGCTCGCTATCATACGGATTGGGATTTCGACTGGTGATGGTCTCCACCGCTTTTTTTAGATAATTTACCGCTTGTGCGAATTTCCCCCTGCGCAGATACCAAACACCGAGGGCATTGTTGCAGCGGATATCTTTAGGGTCGCGTTTCAACGCCTCCAGGTAGTAATCTACCGGGTGATAAGTAGCATGCCTGTATTGCTCCAGGTGCTGTGCCGTCAAAAAAAGCTGCTCATTGTTCTCTACCTCCGCTGGCTTGAGAGCTGCCTTTGCGGGCGATGGCAGCGGATTCTGCTTATCAGTCGCCGGATTATAGCTTAAAACTTCGCGCCCGGCTACATTTTGGATGTTAACCGAAAATTGTTTTTCATCGCTTGAGGTTGGTATTTCTATAGCTCGTTCAACAATAGCTTGCGGACTAATGGAGAATACCTCTTGATGCAGTACGCTGCCGCCGATGGCAAATTTTAGCGTCAGATCTGCCTGTGCTGAGGTTGCATATAGTTTGATGATAGCCTTATTACCCGCTTTCTCTATGTTGACGAGTAAATCTTTCGTAGCATTTTTAACCAACCCCAATTCCTGATAGGGCAGGAAATACTGCGTGAAGCTTTTTTCTTCATAAGGCATCAGCCAGCTAAAATCGGGCTGATTATCGGTAAACATCCCCGTCATCAATTCAATGTATGGGCCGTCCTCGTCAGTCAGGTTTCTGTCCCAGGCCTGGCCGAAATCACTGTGGCCCCAGGTCCACTGCTTTTTACCCGGAGAAACATGGTGATTGGCCACGTGCAACACGCCCGCGCGGGTATCATGCTCGTACCCCCCCATAAAGTTATATTCAGAGTTGATGGCCATGTAGGATGTGGGTACCGGGATGTTTTTATAGCGGGAAATATCCGTCCCGGGCGAGTAATCTACCTTGTAGTAGGTGCCTGTTGCAATGGGGAAGGAAGAAACATCGCGTTTGCCATGATCAAAAACGGCATTTACATCTGGTGGAAATACAGATTGATAATCATCATTAACTTTTACAGCCGGGTTGGCCCACCATAAAAATGTTTGCGGCAGGTTGGTTCTGTTATACAACTTGGCTTTGATCTCCAGGTAAGCCTTATCAGGATAAAGGGTAAAGCCTGCCGATCCTTTAGTGCGAAACATCTTTTCTACCTCGTTAACCCAAACTGTTTTACTGCCGTCGGGGTTTTCTGCTATGGTATAGTCAACCGGTTCGAACGTACTGGGGCGATGATGCTGTGGCCAGTTAAACTCAATACCGCCGGAAATCCAGGGACCGGTTAAGCCTACCAATGCCGGTTTGATAACCTGGTTATAATAAATAAAATGACGCTGTTTAATCTTATCGTAAGCCATTTGTACCCGGCCGCCAAGCTCAGGCAGGATAAGGATTTTCAGGTATTTATTCTCCAGAAAAAGTCCTGTATATGCCTTGTCTTCTTTTTCATCAAAGATCTTTTCAATAACCGGATTGGGATAAACTGCGCCGCTGCTACCTTGATATACACGCTTTTCAAAAAACATGGGGTTTTTATCGGGCTTTCCAATACCGTAAGTAGGGATGATGACTTGTTCTTCCCAAACCGTTACCGGGGTATTACTCATATCTTGATGCTTAATGTTTGATTAAATTATGTTCTAACTCTTCCAGCGTTTGGCCTTTGGTTTCTTTTACCCGGCGTAACACAAACACAAACCCCAGTAAACAAATGCCTGCGTATAGATAGAACGGACCGTAGGCGCCTAGTTTCTTAGCCAGTATAGGGAAGGTGAACACCAGGATAAAATAGGCCCCCCAAAGCGAAACAATAGCCATAGATGACGCCACGCCCCGTATGGAATTAGGAAAAATCTCGGAGATGAGCACCCATGTTACCGGTGCTAACGACGTGGCGTAAATACTGATAGCCAATAACACAAAAATGGAAATGACAGCCGGGCTGTAATGATTTTGCAACAGAAAGGCCAGCACCAAATAAATAACGGAAAGACCGATAGACCCGATGAGCATCAGTGGCCTGCGTCCAAGTTTATCAACCTGCCACATGGCCAGCAAAGTGAAAAGCAGATTAACAACGCCAATAGCAACCGTTTCGAACAATTGCCGGTTAAGGTTGGCGCCCACAGACTCAAAAATGGTTGATGTATAATTGAAAACCACATTGATGCCGCAAAGTTGCTGAAACACGGCAAGTGTTATGCCAACCACAACAGCTGGTCTGACAGCCTTGCCAAATACAGCTGCGTAGGATTGTGGCTTGCTACCTTCAAATGACTGGTTAATATCGCTGATGGTATCTTCCACAAACGCGGCAGAGCCGATTTTTTGCAGCACAGATGCCGCCTGTTGTTTTTTGCCCGCTTTGAGCAGCCAGCGCGGACTTTCTGGCAGCCATAAAACGCCAGTAAGAAACAAAAGAGAGGGCACGGCTCCCAAGCCAAACATCCACCGCCATACATCGGTTCCCTTATCTGCCAGTAGATAATTGACCAGATTGGTGATCAGGATGCCGATAACAATTGTCAACTGATTAATGGCCACATTTCTGCCACGGATTTGTGCCGGCGAAATCTCGGCAATATACATGGGGCTAAGCATAGAGGCCATACCCACACCAATACCAGCGGCAAACCGCATCATCACAAAAACAGACAGCCCTGATGAGAACGCCATCCCCAAAGACGAAATGGCAAATACTATTGCTGATAGCATCAATCCCGGGCGGCGGCCATATCTGTCGGCCAATTTGCCGGCTATCAAGCAACCCACAATGCAACCCAGTGCCAGCGAGCCGGTTAAAAAACCTTCCCACCAGGCATCCAGGTGAAACTGGATCTTTAAAAAAGGGAGCGCACCAGAAATAACGGCAAAATCAAAACCGAAAAGGTACCCACCCAGGGCCGAGATAAAGGAAATGCCAATAATGTATTTATTGTTGAAATTATGGCTGTTCATATTGCTGATTCAGGATAATTGGATACGTAAAATTAGCCGATAAGCATTAATAAAAAATGGATAAAAGTTGCAATTTTATGGATTATATTACGATGATTTTTTATTGAAAGCGTAGTTTTAAGTTTGTTTATGGATAATAGAACGAAATATATTGAAAAGGTAAAAGAGGGCTTTGTTGGTCAGAAAATGATCGTGCTGTCTCCAGACCGGCTCCTTAGAATTGAGGAGAATTTATTTTCAAAAAATCTATATCCCACCGCCATTGGTTACTATCCGCATGCAGCATTTCATGAAAGGCAACGAAGCCAGGGGAGTGAGCAATATATTCTTTTATATTGTGTAGGAGGGAAGGGCTGGATCAAGGTTTCAGGGAAAGAATTAGAAATAACAGCTAATACCTATTATATATTACCTAAAGAAGAGGCCCATAGTTATGGCAGCTCACAACATGACCCCTGGAGTATCTATTGGGTGCATTTTACCGGTCCGCATGCTGATTTGTTGTATGCCCGTTTTTTAACTACCATAAAACCGGTTCCATCAATTCCGTATAATAAACTTAATGTTGAGCTGTTTAACAGCATGTTTCAATTGTTAGAGAACGATCTGAATACGCGCGAGTTAGAGTTGCTTTATATTAAGCTGATCCAGTTTCTCGGGATTTTTGTCTATTCAGAAGAAGCTATACTGCATAAAGAATCAGACCCGGTAACGGAGTCTATCGATTTTATGAAACAAAATATTAGCAAGAGCTTATCTGTGGCGCAATTGGCCGGTCAGGTTAATTATTCTGTGTCCAGATATTCTGAGTTGTTTAAAGCTAAAACCGGTTACTCACCTGTGCAATATTTTCTTCAGCTTAAAATTCAGGCTTCGTGCCAATATCTGTATTTTACCAAAATGAGCATCAATGACATTTGCAAGAAAATTGGCTTTGAAGATCAGTTCTATTTCTCCAGAACATTTAAAAAGCAGATGAACATTGCTCCGCTTCGTTACAGAAAAAAATATTGGTTGTAAGATGCCTGATCTCTCAGGCTCAGCATAATTATGAGGTAAGCGTTTACAGCTGGCGTAGATTGTTTTTTACTGGCACATCAAAACAAAACCAATTTTGGGTGCTAATTTAACCTGTACAACATTTGTTAGCTAATTATAGACAAATGTTATAGTCTGAGTTTTTTATCATGAGTAGTATTGCTACCACGATACCAGTTAAACCAAACACGTTAACAGCCACCGTTTGCAGCCAATGGTCATAAAGATATTTACAGGAACTAGCGCTTTTCTTTTCTTTCTGCTTGCGCTATTGCTACCGGCAGCACGGCTAAAAGCTGATGACGGACACGGGCTGTGGTTAAGAAATAATAAAACGAATCCTGTCATCATCAGCTGCTCAGATAAATCGGCTACTGCTATGTTGGCAATAGAGGAACTGAAGGACGGATGGATGGGTAAGGCAGGAGCGAAAATGCTTCTTATTGTAAAGTTTGATCAATCTATAAAAGGCGATGGCTATATACTCAAGCCGCAATCAATCCAGGCGGCTACCCCGGTAGGTTTGTTGTATGGTGCATTTGACTATCTGAGGCGGCAAAAAGTAGGCGAAGACCTGCATGTAACTTCTAATCCATCTTATCAGCGACGAATTCTGAATCATTGGGATAACCTCAACGGAACCATAGAGCGGGGGTATGCCGGCAGTTCTATCTTCTGGCGCAACGAAAAACAAGCGCCAACGGTAACCGAAGCCGATAGAAAGCTATGGCGCGAATATGCTCGTGCCAACGCATCTGTGGGCATTAATGGCGCGGTATTGAATAATGTAAACGCCTCGCCAATAATTCTATCTGACGATTACCTCAATAAAGTAAAAGAGGTAGCCGATGTGCTGCGTCCGTATGGTATGCGGGTTTACCTATCTGTCAATTTTGCTTCGCCGATGGTACTGGGGAAACTTGCGACTGCCGATCCACTGGCACCCGGGGTTATTAATTGGTGGAAGGATAAAGCAAACGAAATTTATAAGGCCATCCCAGATTTTGGGGGCTTTTTAGTGAAGGCAAACAGCGAGGGGCAGCCTGGTCCGCAGGACTATAAGCGTACACACGTTGACGGTGCAAACATGCTGGCCGATGTGCTTCAGCCGCACGGCGGTATTGTGATGTGGAGGGCTTTTGTATACAGCGCAAGCGATAAGGACCGTGCTAAGCAAGCTTATGAAGAATTTATGCCTTTTGATGGCCGATTTAGAGATAATGTAATTATACAGGTTAAAAACGGGCCGATTGATTTTCAGCCAAGAGAGCCATTTAGTCCGCTGTTTGGTGCTATGAAAAAAACTTCGGTGATGCCCGAGTTTCAGATCACAAAAGAGTATCTGGGCGAGAATATCCACCTGGTGTATCTGGGCACACTGTGGGAGGAAGCCTTAAAAAGCGATACCTACCAGCAAGGAAAGGGCAGCACGGTTGCCCGTTGTACAGATGGTAGCCTGTATCCACAACAATATACCGCAATAGCCGGGGTGGCAAACATAGGGCTGGATGCTAATTGGTGCGGCAGTAATTTTGACCAGGCCAACTGGTACGCCTATGGTCGTTTGGCTTGGGATAACCAGTTAACGGCTACACAAATTGCAGATGAATGGGTAAAGCTTACCTTTTCACCAGATCAAACAACCGCAGGCGATAGTAAATGGCAAAACGGGTTCCTTAAACCGGTTACGGCAATGATGATGAAAAGCCGTGAAGCAATGGTTAACTATGAAATGCCGTTGGGCCTGCATCATATATTTGCTGCCGACCGCCATTATGGCCCCGGGCCATGGTATGCACCTAAGAAAGTCAGGGTAGATTGGACCCCGCCTTATTATCACAAAGCGGGTGCAGATGGCATCGGCTTCGATAGAACCAGCAAAGGCACGGCTGCCGTTAACCAGTATCAGCAAACAGTTGCCGACGAGTTTGATAACCTGAAGACCTGCCCTGAAAAATATCTATTGTGGTTTCATCATTTGCCGTGGACTTACCAGGTTGCCAGCGGAAGAACTTTATGGGACGAGATTTGCTACCGGTACCAGGATGGCCTGCAATCGGTTAAGGAATTTCAAAAAACATGGGATAGCCTGCGTCCTTTTGTAGACGAGCAGCGGTTTGAAGAAGTGCAAAGCAAATTGCAACGGCAATATCATGACGCGCAGGTATACAAGGATGGCTGCCTGCTCTATTTCCAAACATTCAGCAAGATGCCGTTCCCGCCGGGCTGTGAAAAACCAATCTATACGCTGGATTATCTGGAAAGCATCGATCCATTTACTATGGAAAAGTTTCCGGCTTCAAACGGGGGCCAATAAAAATCAACAGAAACAATTTGTTCAAAATCATCAACGGATTATAAACCTCTTTTAATATATGAACTCAACATGCTTTAAATCATTGGGATTGGCGGCCACCACGGCACTATTGTGTGCTTCGGTAACCGGTCTGGCTCAACACCCCAAAAAATATTTGTCACAGCCGCTTATCAAAACCATTTATACGGCAGATCCCTCTGCTCATGTTTTTAATGGTAAGCTATACATCTATCCGTCGCATGACATTGATGCCGGCATCCCCGAAAATGACAATGGCGATCATTTTGCCATGCGAGATTATCATATCCTTTCTATGGATAACATTAACGGTCCGGTTACAGATCATGGCGTGGCGCTGGATATCAAGAATATCCCATGGGCGGGCCGACAACTTTGGGCGCCGGATTGCGCCTATAAAAACGGCACCTATTATCTCTACTTCCCGGTGAAGGACAAAAAAGATGTGTTCCATATCGGTGTAGCTACCTCAAAAAATCCGGCCGGTCCTTTTAAGGCAGAACCGGAGCCAATTAAAGGCAGTTTTAGTATAGACCCTGCCGTATTTACAGATACCGACGGACAAAGCTATATGTATTTCGGGGGCATCTGGGGTGGTCAGCTGCAGCGCTGGGCTACAGGTAAATATGAGGCCAACGGCTCTAAAACAGACCTGATGAAAGACGATGCACCTGCACTAAGCTGCAAAGTGGCCAGGCTGAGCAGCAACATGAAGGGATTTGATGGTCCGGTGCGTGATGTGGTTATCCTTGATAATAATGGTAAACCACTGCTAGGCAAAGATCATGACCGTCGCTTTTTTGAGGGCTCATGGATGCACAAGTATAAGGGGAAATACTACTTCACCTATTCAACCGGCGATACCCACTACCTGGCCTACGCCATCGGCGATCATCCTTATGGGCCCTTCCGCTATAAAGGTATCTTCTTAAAACCGGTGGAAGGCTGGACCACCCATCACTCCATTGTTGAGTTTAAAGGCAAGTGGTATCTGTTTTATCATGATACGCAGCTATCGGGCAAAACTCATCTCAGAAACGTAAAGGTCACCCCGCTATATCATAAGCCAGATGGCAGCATATCCATGATTGATCCTTTTAAATAGGGTCTTTAAGTTGAGTTTGTCAATGGTTTGAGTATCAGTTGAATGTTTAAAAAGATCTATCCTGTTTTATGAAAAAGCATTGGAACGCAGCAGGCGTCCTCGCGTACCTTGTATTGTGCTGTCTATCATCAAAAGCTGACGTGCGCTTACCGCAATTGATAGGTGACGGCATGGTTTTGCAAAGAGACGTTAAGCTGAAAGTTTGGGGCTGGGCCTCGCCGGCTGAACATGTTAGCGTTAAGATTAATGGTAAAACGGCTAATTGTATTGCCGCTCAGGATGGCAAATGGCTGGCTACGCTACCTGCCATGAAAGCCGGGGGACCGTACACGATGACGGTTGATGGCAAGAATCACATTATACTCAAAGATATCCTGATTGGCGATGTTTGGTTTTGCTCGGGCCAGTCTAACATGGTATTGCCGGTTGAGCGGGTGAAAGAAAGATATCCGGAAGAGGTTGCCTCAGCCAATTATCCGCAGATCAGAAACTTCTTTATTCCCACGGCATCTGATGTACGCGGCCAGCATGCAGATCTGCCTCCGGGCAAATGGCGGCCAACAAACCCTAAAACCGTTCTTGAATTTGGCGCGGCCAGTTATTTTTTTGCAAAGCAGCTGTATCTCAAATATCATGTGCCTATCGGTATCATCAACTCCAGCGTCGGCGGCACACCCATCCAGGCATGGATAGGGGCGGACGGATTTAAGAGTCTATCCGGTTACCAGAAACGTTTAGATCAGTTTAAAGACAGCTCGTTTATGAACCGGGTAACGCGGGCCAGACGACAAGCCGATGCAAGTCACACCCAAGCTACAGATCCAGATCCTGATAAAGGTCTCTCCGGCGGCGTTAAGTGGTACGCTCCTGGATTCATACCCCAAAACTGGCACAAGTTCTGGCTGCCGGGATATTGGGCAGACCAGGGTGTGCGCGGACTAAACGGCGTGGTATGGTTCAGAAAAGAGGTGAACATCCCGGAGAGTATGGTAGGGCAAGCGGCAAAGCTGTTTATGGGCCGTATTGTAGATGCCGATGAAACTTATGTAAACGGTCAGAAGGTTGGTAACACCACTTATCAGTACCCTCCGCGCCGTTACGATATTCCAGCTGGATTATTGAAAGCCGGCAAAAATGTGATCGTTATTCGCTTAACCAATACCATAGGTAAGGGTGGGTTTGTGCCCGATAAGCGCTACGAGCTGACTGACGGAAAAACCAGCATTGACTTACGCGGCGACTGGCTTTACCAGGTCGGGCAGGTTTTATCGCCGTTTCGTGCGATGGAAAATATTGACCGGGATGCTGTGTTTTCAGCACAAAATGAACCGACCGGTCTTTACAATACCATGGTTGCTCCGGCTATTAATTACGCTGTTAAAGGTATGGTTTGGTATCAGGGTGAGTCTAATCCGGGTACGCCCGATTATCACGAGTTGCTGACTACCTTGATCACCAGCTGGCGTGCCGACTGGCGGCAAGGCAATGTGCCTTTTTTGATTGTACAGCTGCCAAATTTCGGCGATGCTCAATACTCGCCGTCAGAAAGCCAATGGGCACAAATCAGGGAAGCAGAGCTGCAGTCGCTTGCTTTGCCCAATACAGGCCTGGCCGTAACTATTGATGCCGGCGAGTGGAATGATGTTCATCCTGTTAATAAAGAGGACGTAGGCGATCGGCTGGCCCTGGCTGCAGAAAAGATAGCTTATGGCGATACCAAGGTGGTGGCCTCGGGCCCGATTTTTCAGTCGGCACAAGTGCAGGATCATCAGATCGTGCTTTCGTTTAACAGCGTAGGGGGCGGCCTGATAGCCAAAGGCGGTGAACCTCTCACGCAATTTGCCATTGCCGGCGAGGACAAGAAATTTGTGTGGGCCGATGCTAGAATTGATGGCGATAAAGTGATTGTGAGCAGCGCCAGGATAGATCATCCATTGTACGCGCGGTATGCCTGGGCCGATAATCCGGATGGGGCTAATCTTTATAATCAAGAAGGCTTGCCCGCCTCGCCGTTCCGCACCGATAAACCCTGAATTTGATGTTTTAACGATAGTTAATATGAACCCCAGATATGAAAAAGGCCGCCTAACCGCTGCCTTTTTTGTTGTACAGTTGGAAACAATAAGGGCGACATCGCGCCGCCCTTATAAACCTAAAATTTGTGAATTTTAAAGTCCCAGTTGTTGAACCTTTAAACCAATTATTGAGAGAGAGACTCCCAGTTATAAAAGTGCAAATTCAACGTTGCCCCGTGTGTTACAATTCGATATGATGATAGTACAAATGTTAAATTGCATTTAGTCCATACAGGCCTTTTGGGTGCTGAAATCAAGGGTTCTTCAATCGTTTGGCGCAGATATATCAATGAAACAAGCGCTAAAAACCATAGTTTGAACATTCGTACTATATGTTTTGTACAAAAGACAAGCTGCAGTGGATGGCTTGCATTTACTTTTGTTACCGGCCCTTTGAGGCATTATAGACCAAATTCTTTTTAAAAAACTGTCGCTCTTTTGCTGAGCAACCGAAAATACGATGACCAGATATACCTGTTTGCGTTCAGTTATTGTTTTGCTTTGCCTGCTGGCCGGCAGATGTTTGGCACAAAGCCCTGGAGATGCAGTTTGTGTTGCCGAGCAGCCCGGTGCCAATTATTTTCCGCTGGTGGCTGGGGGGCAGGCATCGCCCGTGCTTGTTAGCGACAGCGAATGGCCCGGTGTAAAGCGTGCCGCTGCTTCTTTTATTACAGATGTGCAGGCGGTTACGGGTCAGTTGCCGGTTATGGTTAATAAAGCGCAAAAACGAGTAGTTATTATCGGCACAATAGGCAAAAATCAATGGATAGACAGACTGATAAAGCAGGGTAAACTCAAGGTAAATGATATTGCCGGGAAATGGGAGACATATCTCATACAGTCGGTACATCATCCGTTCCCCGGTGTTGAAGATGCGTTAATTATTGCCGGTAGCGATAAGCGGGGCACCATTTACGGCGTTTATGATCTTTCTGCGCAAATAGGCGTATCGCCATGGTATTGGTGGGCCGATGTTCCGGTGAAGCGCAAGAAAGCATTGTACGTGCTGCCCTCAAGACATACCGACGGCACTCCGGCAGTAAAATATCGCGGCATATTTATTAATGACGAAGCGCCCGCGTTCTCAGGCTGGGCCAGAGAGAAATTTAATGGCCTGAATCATCATGTATATGAGAAGGTTTTTGAACTGATTTTACGTTTAAAAGGTAATTACCTATGGCCTGCCATGTGGGGTAACGCCTTTAATGATGATGATAAAGAGAACCCTGCACTTGCAGATGAGTATGGCGTGGTAATGGGTACCTCGCACCATGAACCCATGGACAGGGCGCAGCAGGAATGGAAACGTTATGGCAAAGGCGCATGGAATTACGAAACCAATAAACAGGAACTGCAAAGTTTTTGGCGCGAAGGAATTGAGCACATGGGCAACAAAGAAACCGTGGTTACGGTTGGCATGCGCGGCGACGGAGATATGCCTATGACCGAGGGAAGTAACATTGCGCTGTTAGAAAACATAGTTAAAGATCAGCGGCAGATTATAGGTAGTGTATTGAAAAAAGACCCTGCCGATGTGCCCCAGATGTGGGCGCTTTACAAAGAGGTGCAGGATTATTATGACAAAGGCATGCGCGTACCCGATGATATCACCCTGTTGTTGTGCGACGATAACTGGGGCAATATCCGCAAGCTGCCTGCCCTGACCGGCAAACCCCGCAAGGGCGGTTACGGTATTTATTATCATTTTGACTATGTAGGTGGTCCGCGCAATTATAAATGGCTTAATACCAATACTATTGCTAAAACCTGGGAGCAAATGCATCTGGCTTATGCTTACAACGCCAGGCAGATCTGGGTAGTCAACGTAGGTGATTTAAAGCCGATGGAATACCCCATCAGTTTCTTTCTGGATTATGCCTGGAACCCCGAGAAATGGCCGGCCGCCAAACTGCATCAATATGCAATTGACTGGGCAAAACAACAGTTTGGTGCAGAGCACGCCGGGAAAATTGCAGAACTACTGACGCAATACACCCGTTATAATTCCAGGCGAAAACCGGAATTGCTAGATCAAAACACTTATAGCTTGATCAACTACAATGAATTTGAGCATGTGGTAAAAGACTACAAGCAGCTAGAGCAGCAGGCTGAAGCCTTAGCAGGTGCGCTCCCTAAAGCTTATCAGGATGCATTTTATGAATTGGTTTGGCATCCCATACAAGCCTGTGCCAATCTGAATGAGTTATATTTTGAGGTGGCTAAAAACAAATATTACGCACAACTGGGTAACGCCAGTGCAACAAATGAGGCAGCTGCAGCAGCGAAGCAGCTTTTTGATAAAGATCAGCAGATCTCCAATTACTACAATCATCAACTGGCTGGGGGCAAATGGAACCACATGATGGATCAAACACATATCGGTTACGTAATGTGGTCTGACCCGAAAACCAATCGCATGCCGGATGTGGTTACGCTGAGTCCTGAGAGTGTATCAGGTCATCAAGAAACACCAATAGCCCAAGGATTGGAACACACCCCCAAAATTGACGGTTTGCCGGCAGACACACATGGCTACATTGCCATTGAAGCGGAGCACTATAGCAAAGCTGTTAACCAAAAAGGTATCAGTTGGTTAACTGTTCCAGATTATGGTAATACTTTATCTGGTGTTACCCCATGGCCGGTAACTGCATCAAGAATTAAGCCTGCGGCTGCCACGCCTCATCTTGAATATAACATCAGGCTGAAGGATACCGGTACCGTGGCCATCACCACTTATATATCGCCTACGCTCGATTTCAGGAACGGTGGCGATGGGCTTTATTACGCTATTTCTGTTGATGACGAGCAGCCTCAACTGGTAAATATGGCTGCCAAGACAGATAGCAAGGAATGGGCCGGGGCTGTTTCTGACAATATCAGAAAGCTGACTACCCGGCATCGCGTTAGCAAACCGGGAAAACATACCATAAAATATTGGATGGTTGACCCGGCGGTGGTGCTGCAAAAAATTGTACTGGATTCAGGAGGATTGAAACCGAGTTATCTCGGTCCACCTGAATAGAGGAGGGAGCCTGACTTTGATGATGTGTTTTGGCTCTTTTGTTAATAGAGATAAACCATTAGCAGTTTTATATCCGGTATATTATTTAGATTTTACAAGCAAATTCCGGTAATTACAGAGAACCGGTAATTTTATAGTTAGACCAATTATTTTTTTCCGTTCAACGGATACGTTCTGTCTGCGTGGTTAAAGCTGCGCTGACAGATAAACCTTTAGTAAGATGATGTGTAAATTGAAGCGAAGCTGTTTAATGTTTTGGTTGATTGTCTTGTGGATGCCATTGTACAGCAATGCCCAGAATGCCATCAATTTTACATCAATCACCGCCAAAGAGGGGCTGGCCTCAAATACGGTAAGCACTATTATTAAAGACAGGTACGGCCTGATGTGGTTTGGCACCACTAATGGCCTAACCAAGTATGACGGTACAAATTTTATTACCTACCGGCATGACCCGGAAAACAGCGGTAGTTTGCCTGCAAACGAGGTGCTGGTATCTATGGAAGATAAAACAGGCACGCTCTGGATAGCAACAGGCGGCGGTGGTTTATGTGCTTATGACCGGGAGTCTGATCGTTTTGTGCCCTTTAAGGGCGATGGCTCATGGGCAGAACTACCGGGAATTTCTATCAGGGCGCTGTGCCAGGATCATGAGGGATGGATCTGGGTAGCAACTTATAGCGACCTCCGTAAGATTGATCCCCGTACCGGGCGGATTGTAAAGCTGCCCATCTTGAGCGCTGACCCGGAAGAGCGCAAAAATTTTGTAGCGCTTTCTCTCCTCGAAGATTCACATCAACAGATGTGGGTGGGTACTAACCAGGGCCTTTATCTGTATAACCGGCAAGCCAACCGGTTTACCCGGTTTGTACATGAGGCCAATAACCCAAACAGCCTGAGCAGTAGCATTGTTAAGTGCGTGGCCCAGGATACTCGTGGAAATCTATGGCTGGGTACTTTTGATGGATTGAACAAGTGGCTGGGCGGTAACAATTTCAAAGCCTACCGGCACAACGGCGACTCGCGCAGCGGCATCAGCAATAACACCATCTTCTCCTTAAGCGCAAATAAGAACGGCACGCTTTGGGTGGGTACCGAAGACGGCGTGGATATTTACAGCCCGACAACGGATAGCTTTGAATGGCTGGCTTCTAATCCCCGCAATATTTTCAGCTTAAAGAACAACTCTATCCGCAGCATTTTTATAGATAAGGCAGGCATTTACTGGGTAGGCACATTTGCAGGAGGTATCAGCAAATATGATCAGCACCTGCCGCTGTTTAATTTGAAGTTGAGTGATCCATTTGATCCGGCGGGATTAAAGTCGCCATTTGTGCCATCAATAACTGCATATCCCAATGGCAAAATAGTGATTGGTACAGACGGTGCCGGGATAGAGTTCTTCGACCGGAAAACCGGCTTGTTTACGCTGTTCACCTTGCGCAGTAAACTGAGTCCTGATCGTAAAGATTTAGTAGTGATGGCTTTATATGTAGATCGCAAAGGCAATCTATGGGCCGGTACCTATCATAACGGATTGTTCCGCATTGATGCTAATGGCCAGAGTGAGCAGTTTTTGGCAGGCAATACCGATAAGAATTTGAGCTGTAATGATATCACCGCCATTACTGAGGATAGTAAAGGCAATATTTGGATAGGCACGCTGGGACATGGTGTTGACATTTACGACCCGGCAGGAAAACGCTTCTCATACCTCAACAACAATAAAGATCTGCCCGGCACACAAGCCAGCTTGCCTATAAATGATTTTATCTCGGCTATAGCGGTATCGCCCGGCGGCGATGTTTGGATCGGGTCGCCGGGGACTGGTATTGCGGTTTATCATCCTAATAGTAAAACTTTTACGCTTTATACCCGAGAGAACAGCCATTTGGCAAACGGGGTGATATCTCATCTGTTGGTAGCTAAAGACGGCACTGTTTGGGTAGCCACCAATCAAGGCATTAGCTATTTTGACAAAGCGACACGCAAATTTCAGTCATTTACCGAAAAAGATGGATTGGCCAGCGGATTTGCCAAAATGATTCTGGAAGGCGACGAGGGATTGCTTTGGGTAAGTACAGATCGGGGCATTAGTTCTTTTGATAGAAAAAGAAAGCTGTTTAGAAATTTTGGTGCCGAAAACGGCGTACAGCAAGGGGCGTTCCTGGTTGGCTCTGGTGTTAAAGCCAGTAACGGCGACGTGTTTTTTGGCGGGCAGGATGGGTTTAACTATTTTAATCCGGCTAAACTGCCAAATCCTTCTGTGCCGGGCCCCGTGTTGTTGAATGATCTGAAAGTTAGTAATGTTTCGGTTATCCCGGGCGAGCAGTCGCCCATTAAACAGCAAATCAATATTGCTAAAGAGATGGTGCTGAAATACGGGCAAAATTTTGCTATCAGCTACGGCGTGCTGGATTTTACATCGGCCAAACAAGCGCAATACGCTTACCGTTTGAAAGGGTATGATAAAGACTGGAACTATGTTCACAGGGCACATACGGCCAATTATACCAATATTGATCCGGGGACTTATGTGTTTCAGGTAAAAGCAAATAATAACGATAAGGCCTGGGACACGCCGGTTACCGAAATCAAGATCACCATCCTGCCACCATTCTGGCGATCAATCTATGCTTATATCATTTATTTTCTGCTGATAGGCGGCTCGTTGTTATGGATCAGACGGCGTGGAATCAACAAAATAAGAAGAGAGTTTGAGATTGAGCAGGAGAAGCTGCAGGTTAAGCAACTGATAGAACACGAACGCCTGGAGGCTGAACGCCTGCATGAGCTGGACCTGCTGAAGATAAAATTCCTGACAGACCTTAGTCACGAGTTTAGAACCCCGATCTCGCTTATTCTGGCACCGGTAGAAAAACTGCTCGAACGCAATTTTGAGGTAGACGATGCCGAACACCTGCACATGATTAACCGCAACGTGCGACGACTGCTTAATCTGGTAAATCAGCTGCTGGATATCAGAAAGATGGAGGAGCAGGAATTGAAGCTGGAGCTGATACAGGCAGATGCCATTAGCTTTATCAGGGAAACGGCTGATTCATTTAAAGACATCGCCGTAAAAAAACAGATCACTTTTCAGATCAAGGTGGCGTGCGATAACTGGACCGTTTTGTTTGACAAAGACAAGATTGAACGCATCATCTTCAACCTGCTATCAAATGCTTTTAAGTTTACGCCCAAAGGCGGTGTGGTATCGCTCTCCATGGAATTAACCGACCTGAACGAAGAACGACCGGCCTTATTGGTAAAGGTAAGTGACACAGGTATAGGTATTTCTGCAGATCATATCGATAAGATCTTTGATCGTTTTTACCAGGTTGATAATCAGGATGCCGTTATTAAGCAAGGCACTGGCATCGGCCTGTCCATCACCAGAGAGTTTGTGGAGTTGCATGGCGGCAACGTGGCGGTAAAAAGTACCCCGGGCCGCGGTACCGAGTTTTCTATTAAGTTACCGCTTGTGCGTCCTGAACCATCGGCGCCGGATGCAGATGACGTAAATGTATCAGACCTGAATTTCCCGGAAGCAAGACAGCCGGCCGAAGGGGAGAGCGCCGAAGATAAGGCGACAGATCAAAGAGTCACGGTGCTTTTGGTAGAAGATAATGACGAATTGCGCTACTACCTGGCAGACCATTTAAGCAAACATTACCGCATTATTGAGGCTGCTAACGGCAAAGAAGGCTGGCAGAAAGCACTGAGCGCGCACCCGCAGTTGGTTATCAGCGATATCAGCATGCCTTACATGTCGGGCATTGAATTAAGTAAGAAGCTGAAAGCCGATAAACGTACCTGCCATATCCCGGTGATTTTGTTAACCGCCATGACCGGCGAGGAGGAGCAACTGAGAGGCCTGCAATCTGGCGCTAATGATTATCTGACCAAACCTTTCAATTTCCAGATATTGCTTACTAAAGTTGCCAACCTGCTTGATCTGAATAAACATCTGAAAGATACCTATACCAAACAAATCCAGGTAACCAGCGAGCCCCTGGAAATAGAATCGACCGATGTAAAACTGCTTAACAAGGTTATTAAATATATAGACGATCGGCTGAGTGATCCTGATCTTTCTGTTGAAGATTTGAGTAAACATGTTGGCATGAGCAGGGGATCGCTTTATTACAAGCTTCGCGAGTTAACCGGTTTAACCCCAATAGAGTATATGCGCACAGTAAAGCTAGATAAGGCAGCCGTACTGCTTGAAAACAGCGATTATAATGTGGCGCAGGTTGCCTACATGACCGGGTTTGGAACGCCAAGCTATTTTTCAAGAATGTTTAAAGCCAAATACGGCGTTCTGCCATCAGAATATCTGAACACCAAGCGGGGCAACAAAGGCAAAATCAATACTTCATCAGTTTCAGAGTGATTCTCCTTATCAGAGTAATTGTCAATGATTGGACAGGAGGCTATTTTACATGCCGCTCCGAAGGAGCTTAGAATGTTTTTTGCAGCAATAAGCTATTAACATGTCGTCCCTTCGGGACTGAATAGTCGCTTTGTAGCTCCGTTAGGAGCGAAATGTTAATAGCTAAGTTTTAAGAGTAGATTTTTGAGTTCCATCGGAGCGGCATGTTCAATCAAAGTTATTATTGTGCCACGGCCAAAAGCGACGGATCTTCATAATAAAAGGATAGGTATCACCATTGCTGCTTGAAATTTTTTATAAAAGATACCCGCAAATGGGGATTTGATGCTGATGGATGCTTCTGAACTCAAAATTGAACAATTGGAGCATCATTTTAGTCAAATGTACAATAGCTATTATCGCTTTTGAGTGAAATTAGCATCCGTTAAGTGAGGGCATTCTTAGACTCTCACACCAATTATATAAACCAAATAATAAATTTTAATAGAAATCAATAACTCATACGGTCTGGTTTTGCAATCGATTGCAGAATAAACGTAGAAGGGATTAAGCTAAACGCTCATGATTAATAATTGACAGATATTTTGAAATATTAGATCCAGGACCTAATATTCGAGCAAAGAAACTAACCCAATCTTTAAACCCTATAGATACTAATTATGCGATTAAAAATTTACGAGAAGAAATTCGAAAATGCGCACAATAAACCGGCTTCAAAAAGGGGAGTATCCCTTTTGTTGGCAGTCATACTAAGTATTTTCTCGCTGAGCTTATATGCTCAAAACGTAACTGTTAAAGGCCATGTGCTTGACGAAAGAGGCCAGGGCATGCCCGGAGCAACCATCCGTATTAAAGGAGCCACCCGCGGAACAGCAACCGATATTAACGGTTCGTATCAAATTTCGGCCCCTAAAAACGCAACACTCGAGGTAACCTCAGTAGGTTATGTTACACAAGCTGTAGCTATTGATGGCCGTACCAATATCAATGTTACTTTAGTGCCAGATGCAAAGACCTTGCAGGATGTAGTTGTGGTTGGTTATGGTAGCCAGCGTAAAGAATCGGTAACCGGTTCGGTTGCTTCTATCAGCGGAGCCAAGCTGAATGAAGTAGCATCAGCAAACATTGCCCAGGCTTTACAGGGCCGTTTGCCAGGTGTTGAAATACAGCAAAACTCTACCAAGCCAGGTGCTACGGCACAGATCCGCATCCGCGGTACCCGTTCTATCAATGCATCAAATGATCCACTGATTGTATTAGACGGTATCCCGTTCGGCGGAACCATTGCAGATATCAGCCCGGATGATATCAAAAGCATCGATATTCTAAAAGACGCATCTGCAACGGCCATCTATGGTTCTCGCGGTGCAAACGGCGTTATCCTGGTTACCACCCGCAGGGGCAGCATGGGGCAGGCGCCGCAAATTTCTTACAGTGCTTATGGCATGGTTAAGGATGTAATGAAATATCCGATGATGAACGCCACCGAGTTTATTGCGCTGCGCAAAAGAGCCGGCCTGTACACTGTTCCGGGTAGCGACGAGGATATGACCGGAGCCACCAATACCGATTGGCAGAGCTTGTTTTACAGAAAAACGCCTTTCAGTCAAAATCATGATTTGAATGTGATGGGTTCTACCGCCAGCAATGGCAGCTATAAGTTTGGTTTAGGTTATTATAATGATCAGTCGCCAATTCCGCTACAACAATACACCCGTATTGCCTTACGCGGATCTGTAGATCAGGAGATTGGTAAGTACTTCCGTATTGGTTTTACTACTAATACCAACTACAGCATTACAGATGGTAATAACTTAACTGCAAGTAGCATGTTGGCTTTATCACCTATTGCTAATCCGTTTAATGCTGATGGATCTACCAAAAGAATAGTGAACGAGGCGCTAGACCAGGCATGGGTATACACCCGCAACACCATGGCTGGCTTAGGCGACTCTTATGCTAACCGCACTAAAGATTTTGCCTCTTATAACTCAGCTTATCTGGAAATGAAAATTCCGGGAGTAACCGGATTGAAATATCGCCTTAACCTGGGCGGCAATATACGTAACAGTAACAACGGCAGCTATACCGGCCAAGGTGTTTTCAATTCTAACGCCCAAAGTCAGAATAGTGCGTCAATCACCAACTCGCAAACCACGCAGTGGACAATTGAAAACCTGCTTTTCTACGATCGTACTTTTGCTAAGAAACATAACCTGAACTTAACTGCGTTATATTCTGCCGAGCAAACAAACTATAACAGCTCATACATTAGCAGGGTAAATATTGCAGGCGATAGTTTTCAATATTTTAACCTGGGCCAAACCTCAACCGGCAGCAACGATGATATTTCTATCAATCCGGCTTCACAAGGTTACAATCAAAGCGGTTTAGTGTCATTAATGGGACGTGCCATTTACACTTATGACGATAAATACCTGCTTACTGTAACCTATCGTCGTGATGCTTCTTCAAGGCTAGCCGAGGGCCACAAATGGCATAATTATCCGGCAGTGTCCGCAGGCTGGAATATTGACAAAGAAAGCTTCATGAAAAACGTAAGCTGGATCAACGCTTTAAAAGTGCGTGCCGGTTATGGCGAAACCTCTAATCAGTCTATCGCGCCTTATGCTACACTGGGTCAGTTAACCGTTAGGCCGTACAACTTTGGTACCACTAACGCCAACGGGTATTATGTTAGCCAATTGCCTAACCCTTTGTTAACCTGGGAGTTTTCTAAAACCAAGAATCTGGCACTTGATTTTTCTTTGTTCCATAACAGATTATCAGGAACCGTTGAAGCTTATGATACCAGAACCAGCAATTTATTGTTGACCGTTGGCTTGCCTGCCACCTCTGGCGTAGCTAACTATGTTGGTAACGTAGGTTCAACATCAAATAAAGGTTTTGAAATTTCATTAAACGGTACCATTATAGATCATAAAAATGGTTGGACCTGGGATGCAGGCGTAAACGTTTATCGTAACGTTAACCGTGTAACAGCCCTGGCTTCAGGACAAACCCGCGACGAGAACAACTGGTTGTTTGTGGGCCATCCGCTCAACGTAATATTTGATTACCAGAAGATAGGTATCTGGCAAACCAGCGAGGCTGCTACTGTGAAGCAGTATGAAGGCCCATCAGGCGTACCGGGCATGATTAAAGTGCTTTACACCGGTACTTACAATGCAGACGGATCGCCAACCCGTACTACCAGCGCGGCCGACCGCCAGATTCTGGATGCTGATCCAAAATTCCAGGGTGGTTTCAATACCCGCGTTGCCTACAAAAATTTTGATTTCAGCGTAGTGGGCGCCTTTGTAAATGGCGGTATTCTGAACAGCACGCTGTACGGTGCCAATAGCTACATGAACCTGGAGTCTGGACGTAATGCCAACATCAAAATTGACTACTGGACTCCGGACAATCCGAACGCTAAGTTCCCTGATCCACTGGGTCCAAAGGGTTCTAACAACCCAATGTATGGCTCAACTTTAGGTTATTTTGACGCATCATATCTAAAAATCCGCGCCTTAACCTTCGGTTATAATGTAGAGGGCAAATGGATGAAAGCTATTGGTGCAAAAAGGCTGCGTGTTTATGCTACCGCACAAAACCCGTTCATCTTCTTCTCGCCATATTACAAACAGTCTAAGCAAGATCCTGAACCTAATAGCTACGCTAACGATAGCTCAACCATGGCCGTGGCTTACGGCAGCGGGCAAGCCCGATTGTTGACTGTGGGTACTAACGTGCCTAACACCCGTAACTATTTACTTGGATTAAATGTGACATTTTAAAATATACCACGATGAAAAGAGTATATAAAAGATATTTTCAAACGGCTGCATTAGCCGCGGTTACACTGGCCGGTTGTAACAAAATTTTAGACGAAAAGCCAAGAGCAACATTTACGCCTGATTTTTTTAGCACACAGGCGGGTGTGCAGGGCGGTATTACCTCGCTGTATGGTCACTTGAGGTATATGTATGGCAATGGCTATTTCATCAACTCTAACGAGGCCGGTACTGATGAGGAAACCTGGGCACAGCTTGCAGATGCCAACACCAAAAACATAGATTTCTCTGGAGTTGGAACGATAAACAAACAGACTGATAACTCGGGCATTGTATGGAACAATAACTTTCCTGATATCAATACGGCCAGCGGCGTAATTGAAAACGGTGGCAAAGTAGGTGTGTCGGATGCGTTGATTGCCGAAGCCAGGTTTTTCCGTGCCTTTGATTATTTTCTGCTGGTGCAAACCTTCGGCGGCGTGCCGCTGGATTTGGGGGCAGGCGAACTGAAGTTTAATACCTCTACCGTTAGAACTTCTAAACGGAATACGGTGCCTGAGGTGTACACCAAAGCCATCTTCCCTGATTTGCTGACCGCCATCAATAACCTGCCTACCACAGCACGTGTTACCGGCGGACTGACCAAAAACGTGGCTCGCTTAATTTTAGCCAAAGCTTATTTAACCTACGGCTGGTGGTTGCAAAATCCAAACAATATCCCAACTTATCCTGATGCGCCACGTACTGACCCGGGAGGACATGATGCTACTTATTACTTCAATCAGGCTTATACCGTAGCGGCTGCCGGTATTGAGGCGCCAAGTCCGTACGGCTTACAACCAACATTTTATGATGTAAATGTGGCCACGAACGACCGTAATAACGAAGTAATGTTGTATGCCGATCATACCCAATCAAGCAGCCAGTACAATGGTGGCGATTTGAGCTATAGTAGCGGTGGTTTTAGTACCGATAACTTTGCCTCATGGTTCCAACAGTGGAATTACACCATTATCACCAGCAGTAAAACCAACACCAGCTGGAGCGCCTATAACTCGGTGCAACGTGCGGCTGTACAGTCATTAGGTCGCCCGTGGACGTTGCTGGCGCCGCCTCAGGCTGTGTTTAAAGTTGCTTTTGCCGATAAGGTAAATGACTCACGTTACGATGGCACCTTTGTTACCAAGTATCACTGTAACATGAAAGAGGCCGGCTACGCGGGCAGCACGCTTTACAACGCTAATTTCCTGCCAATAGGCGAGGGGGATGTGGTGCTCAGCTTCCTGGATAATGATGTAACCGG
This sequence comes from Mucilaginibacter yixingensis, assembly GCF_041080815.1. Lineage (NCBI taxonomy): Bacteria > Pseudomonadati > Bacteroidota > Sphingobacteriia > Sphingobacteriales > Sphingobacteriaceae > Mucilaginibacter > Mucilaginibacter yixingensis. The sequence continues at coordinate 2,214,523 of NZ_CP160205.1, forward strand.
TGTAGATTATTCTAACTCGACCTATAAAAGTTCGGTAGGTGCCGGTGTTTTGCCCGGAAGAGCAGACTTTGTGATTGAGCCAAGCAAGATCAGCAGGATTGCCTATCCGGCCAATTTTAAACTGGGCCCTTACCGTACAGATAACAACGGTGGCTTAGGTTCTCCAAATGGCAGCAGTACCCGTCCGTTCCCTGCTGTTAAGTTCTCTGAGTTCTTCTTTATTGCGGCAGAGGCTGCGGTTAAAGGCGCAACCACCAGAGCCATCAGCGGTACCTATAGTAATGACGGTACTGCACGCGGTTTAATTAACGTGCTGCGTGCCCGTGCAGGCAAATGGCGCTTTGATAATGGTAACCAGGTAACCAAAGTGCAGGATAACAGCGCGGCCATGACGGCCGCCACACCAGCGGTTATTGATATCAACTACATCCTGGCAGAAAGAACCCGCGAATATTTTGGCGAAGGCTACCGCTGGTTTGACCTGGTACGCACCCAAAAATGGACCGAGTTGAGCAGCACCTTACAAATTGCGGGTGCAACCAATCCTAATGATTTTAACGATCATTCAGTTGGTACGTTTACCCGTACCATTGTGCCAACAAACTATTTAAGACCAATCCCGCAATCGCAGATTGACGCGTTGGATATGAGCGCAGCAGATAAGGCCGCTTATCAAAATCCTGGATATTAATATCGGGGCATATATTTGGGGCATATATGTTAAAGGGAGATGCATGCATCTCCCTTTTTTGTGGGCTTTTGTTCGGTAAGTAGTATCTGAGTTGATTTAAAGCGATCTTCCTGAACGATGGACAGGTCGCCCCGCTGGGGCTTGTTCTCGGTAGGGGCTTTATACTACAAACAGGCCGTCCCTATGGGACTTTTCTTTGAAATGTGATAATAATAGCTCCGGAGGAGCGACCTGTTTGTAGGTGTGTTGGTCTCTTTTTCCTCAGCCCCATCGGGGCGACCTGTTATTTTTTTCCCGAACGCTTTTTGAATAACTGTTAACGGCTGTGCTTACTCAACAAATTCGCCGTCCTTAACTTTCAGGCTGATAGCATCGCTTTTAAGTCCATCAGAAACCACGGATACTTTTGTTTTAGCAGTTTGTCCAGGCTTAGCTTTCAGCACAATCAAGCCCCAACCGTTAAACGTGTTACGCTTAGTTGCCGCAAACGAGGTCATGTCTGTTGCATCACCGTTGTCCGTAGCAATTATTTCCGCGTCGCCGGTTAATGAAACAGAGAACGGGATATTAGCCGTTGGCACTACCATGCCTGATTGATCGGTAACGCATACTTTTATAAATGCCAATTTTTTGTTCGGTTCGTCTGAACCTGTGCTGTCAATCATCAATTTTAGTTTAAACATTGGTCCGGCAGTGGCCAGGCTGTCAGTTGCCCACGGTTTGCCGTTTTTGTAAGTCACTACCTTTATTTTTCCGGGCTGATAGCTCACGCTGTCCCAGCGCAGGCGGTATTCATTTTTGCCTAATCTTTTGCGGCCCTGAGAAATGTTGTTGACAAACAGCTCGCCCTCATCGCCCGAAGTAAATACGTGGACGGGTACAATTTTGCCTATACGGTCAGGCCAGTTCCAGTGTGGTAATAGGTGTGCCATTGGCAGTTCCGGTCGCCAGGCGGCCTGATAGAGATAAAATCGATCTTTCTTAAATCCAGCCAGATCTATAATGCCAAAATATGAGCTGCGCGAACTGTAATAGGGAGTAGGCTCGCCTATATAATCCCAGCCGCTCCATACAAAGCCGCCGGCAACATAGGGGTGTGCATACATGGTAGCCAAAACTTTTTCTGCCGATGAGCCAAAGTCTACGCTGTAAAGTTCGTATGCGCTTACCTGGTGCTTTTTACTGTCGCCACCCAATCCATCTTTCACCGGTGCACTGGTGCCGCTAAATACAGGGAAATAATACTCGCCTCTGCTGCTCAGTGCCGCTGCGTTTTCTGTGCTGATAATCACTTTATCCGGAAACTTGCTATGGAACGCCGGATACAGCGGTGGCGTGCTGATGCCTTTAAGCCCTTTATAAGCATCGGCATCCCTGATACCTTCGCCCTGGTAGTTCAGGCCAATAACATCAACAACGGCCGGGAGGGGCATATCCGGCTTGGCATAGTTCATGGCTGCGGTTGATGGGCGTGTGCTGTCTTCCTCTTTCAAAATGCGATAAAGGCGTTTGGCTACCGATGCTCCCTTTTCGCCGGTATATTGTTCGCCAACTTCGTTACCAAAGCTCCACATCAATACCGAGGGATGGTTACGGTCTCTTCTGGCCAGGGCGCGCAAATCCTGCTCGCTCCATTCGTGGAAGATGAGGTGAAAATCAAGCGGTGTCTTTTTGGTTTCCCAGTCGTCAAAAATTTCATCTATCACCATAAAGCCCATTTCATCGGCAAGGTCCAGCAGCTCTGGCGCTGGTGGATTATGCGCCAGGCGAATAGCATTGCAGCCCATTTCACGCAGTTCAACCAACTGGCGTCTGGCTGCCTGACGGTTAAACGCAGTGCCGAGAGCCCCCAGATCATGGTGTTGGTTAACGCCTTTGATGTAAATATGCTCTCCGTTTATAAATACGCCTTCGTTGGGGTCAAAGCGAATTTCCCGGACGCCAAACGGTGTCTCGTAGCTGTCAACCGGCTGGCCATTCTGATATACGGTAGTTACCGCCACATAACGATTGGGCTTTTGTGTAGGCCGAGGCCCCCAGAGTTTGGGCTGAGGGATGGTTGCTGTGGCATTAATGGTATCAGCCTGATTGCCGGAGATGGTTACTTCCATATTTTTAATCCGGGCAACGGGTTGGCCAACTTTCTGGCCTGATGCACCTAGAAGATAAATGGCTGTGCCGATGCTTACCTGCTGATTTTTACTTGATGTGTTATCTACAGACACCCTCAACCCAACCGTCGCTGCAGCTGGCGACAACTGTTTGGTGATAACCGTTGTTCCCCACTGGCTCACATGAATTTTGTTTTGTTTGTTGAGCCATACATTACGGTAAATCCCCGCCCCGGGATACCACCGTGATGATGCCGGAGGGTTATCCAGGCGGATAGCCAGCTGGTTATCGCCACCGGGAATAACGTAAGGACTAAGATCCAGCTGCCATGAACTGTAACCATAAGGCCAGCCGCCAACCAGTTTGCCGTTAAGCCAAACCATAGCGTATGACATGGCGCCTTCAACCTCCAGATAAATAGCCTTACCGGCATCAGCTTTACTGATGTTTAACTTTTTGCGGTACCAGGCCACACCCTGCACCGGGAGCCGCCCCATGCCACCGCCTATAATGGCATTATCGGCGGTGTAAAAAGGTCCTTTTATGGCCCAATCGTGGGGCAGATCAACAAATTGCCAATTGCTGTCGTTAAAGTCGCCTTTCACAAATGGGAACTGGCCGCCTGGATTGCCCTTGGGCCTGATATATCTTTTGGCCGGGTCTCTGATAAAAGCATTGCCGCTGGGCATAATCCAGGGTTTTAAAACTTTGGCGTCGGCTTTTATGGACACGGCATCGGTGGGCCTGGCATCAGCGGGGCCGCCATCGCGGTTTTCAAAGCTGGGTCTTGCATCGTAGATCAAACTATCGGGCGTAGCTCCTTCGGGATACCTGAAAAACTTCCAGCCATTGTTGATGGAAATATGTTGGCGTGTAGCCTCTGGTTTGACTGAGACAGATTGACAAATACCGTTGTTTTTCAGGGCCAGCAAAGCAATCGTTAGCATGGCCACGTACCGCAATTGTTTAAGCACGATAGGTTGATGTTTTGGGAATTTCATTTAAATAGGTTGTTGCCCGTTGGGCTTGTATCTGGTTAGTTTTTCAATCTAAAGATAATTAACCCATTAGGCTCCATACTGGTCAAATGTCTCGAAGGATGTGACAGATGTTCGTACTGACGGATTATTTGACCATCATCGGGTTGAACAAACGTATTATCATTATAGCCAAACCTCTTAGGGCTGCCTTTTGTAGGAGGCTATATTCGTTTCGGTTTATTAAACAGCATTTTATGAGTTTAAAACGGTCCGCAAGAGTCTTCGTCTTATTTCTAGTGGTGTTGATGCCCTCGCTGCGTTTATCAGCACAAAAGCTGCACAGCGATAATGGCGACGGCACGTATACAAATCCCATTATTCCCGGCGATTTTCCGGATATGGACGTTATTCGCGTTGGCGATACTTATTACATGGTGAGTACCACCATGTTTGTTTTTCCGGGCGTTACCATCCTTAAATCACATGATCTGGTTAACTGGCAGTATTGCAGTAACGCCGTGCCGCGGTTTGATTTTAGTAAATGTTATAACCTGGATGGCTGCAACAGGTACGGCCATGGGCAATGGGCCACCAGCATTAAATATCACAACGGTAAATTCCACCTGCTATTTGTAACGCTGGACGAAGGCGGTTTTAGCTGCACGGCAACCAAAGCCGAAGGCCCCTGGGAGATTAAAAAGCTGCCTAAGGGCTTTTATGATGCCGGTTTGTTTTATGATGATGACGGGAAGATTTATGTGGCTCATGGATATAATCATATCAACCTGACAGAAGTAAATGAAGATTTAGCTCCCATAAGTAAAGACTCATTGATATTTGAAGGCAACATCCGCAAGGGACTTGAAGGCACGCACGTTTATAAAATTAACGGCTACTATTATTTATACAGCACTTATGGCGGCCTTAACGGTATGCAGGTGGCCCTGCGTTCTAAAAATATCTATGGCCCGTATGAGCAAAAGGTGGTGCTGAATGATACCACACGCGGCATTACTTTTGGCATGCATCAGGGGCCGCTGATAGAAACCCAGACAGGGCAGTGGTGGACCATGCTGTTTGTTGATCGCGGTCCGCTCGGTCGTATCCCCAACCTGAAGCCTGTAACCTGGGTTGGTGGCTGGCCCATGGTGGGGGTAAACGGAAAAGCGGTGATCACCTATAAAAAGCCCGACGTTGGTAAAACTTACCCGGTAACAGAACTGCCAACCTCTGATGAATTTAATGGCAAAACCTTGGGCATGCAATGGGGCTGGAACCATAACCCTGACCCTGAGAGATGGTCGTTAACCAGGAGGCCGGGTTTTCTGCGTCTGGAAACGGCAGGCACGGCTACTGATCTGACCATGGCGCGCAACACGCTCACGCAACGCCCGCTGATAAAATATGACCTGAACCAACCGACTACCGGCTTAACTAAACTGGATGTTAGCCACATGAAAGATGGCGACGAGGCCGGACTAGCAGTTTTCCAAATGCCATACGCCTATATTGGCGTAAGGCAAAAGCAAGGCGCAAAGTACCTGGTAATGGTTAATAATGGGCAAACTATAGATTCGACCGTCTTGAATACCAATATGGTTTACTTGCGTACAACGGCGTCAAATCAAACAAAAAAAGCGTCATTTGCTTACTGTACAGATGGTAAAACATTCCAAGCGTTAGGTAATGAGTTGGAGATGCAGTTTAGTTTGAAAATTTTTACCGGCAATAAGTTTTGCTTGTTTAACTATGCCACCAAACAGCCTGGTGGTTATGTTGATTTTGATTACCTGCGGCTGGAATGATAACTAACGATACTTACCAAACCATGATACCTAAATTTATTTCTTCTATTAAAGCAGGCACGCCGCTTCTGGTCTTGGCTACCGCTGTCGCTTTATGTAGTTTTTCCTTAAAATCAAACAAATATCTTGCTAGTCATCAGGTTTTTAAGGCAGATACCGCTGGTAAAGGACTGAAAGACTATTATAAAAACTATTTCCCCATTGGTGTTGCCGTGAATATGGCTGCCATAAGCGGACCGCAGGCTGCCCTTATTGGCCGTGAGTTTAACAGCGTTACGCCAGAAAATGATATGAAGATGGGATTGATACACCCATCAGAGCATCAATATAACTGGACAAAAGCCGATGCCATTGTTGAGTTTGCCCAGCTACATCACATGAAAATAAGAGGGCACAACCTGCTTTGGCATAATCAGGCACCAGCATGGATGTTTCGTGATAGCAGTGGCAACCTGGTTACTAAGCAAGTTTTGCTGCAACGTTTAAAAGACCATATTACTACTGTTGTAAAGCGCTATAAAGGCAAAATTTATGCCTGGGACGTGGTTAATGAGGCGGTTGACGATAGCGCTGATAAATATCTGCGCAACTCTTTATGGTACCAGATCTGTGGCGAAGATTTTATCGCCAAGGCTTTTGAATATGCACATGAAGCCGATCCGGACGCCCAACTTTTTTACAATGATTATAACAGCGAGATCCCATCTAAACGCGATAGGATCTGCCGTTTGTTAAAAAGCTTAATTGATGCCAAAGTGCCCATTGATGGTGTGGGCATGCAGGGGCACTGGAGCCTGATCAGCCCCACTCCGGCACGTATCCGTGAGGCTATTGATAAGTATGCCGCCTTAGGCATCAGGATTCAGATTACCGAGCTGGATATAACTGTGCGTTCAAAACAACCAGCAAATGGGGCAGGCGTAGCGCCGTTGCCTGTTGACTCTGGCTATACGCCTCAACTTGCCCAGCAACAGGCAGACCGGTATCAATCGGTGTTTAAGATCTTCAGAGACTATAAAAAGGTAATCACCGGCGTTACGTTCTGGAATGTATCTGACCGGTACAGCTGGCTCGACTCACGGGGAGGCGGTTTGGCTGGAGGTGCTGCCGCGGGTGGGCCTGCGGGTAAAACTATTGTTAAGGCGTACCCTTTATTGTTTGATGTGAATTTGCAACGCAAACAAGCCTATTGGGCGGTGACGCGTTTTTAAACCGGGAGACTGTTAATTTAATTTGGCTCGCTTTTTCTGTAAGCTTTTAGGTTTAAAGCCATGGTTTAACGGGCCGCAGCCCTGCCCGGTTTTAACATTGCGCCCCTGTTGAATGGCTTTGTTAACATAGTCGCCGGCCGCTGCTATGGCCTCTACAAGTGACTGACCAGATGCTATATAAGATGCAATAGCTGAAGCAAGTGTACAACCTGTGCCGTGGGTGTTTAAAGATGGGATATAAGGGTATGAAAAGGTTTCTTTAGTATGGGATTGATCTGCATAAACATTGTATAATACTTCACCATCCAAATGCCCGCCTTTTACCAGTACGGCGTTACTGCCATATTTCAAGAGCGCCAGCGCTGCGGAGCGCATATCATCAATATTGCTGATGTGATTGCCGGTGAGCAGCGCGGCTTCGTTAATATTAGGTGCAATTAGAGTTGCTATAGGGAACAATTCGGCTATCAAGACCTTTAATGACTCGTTACCGGACAAGTCTGTTCCGCTGGTTGATTTCATCACCGGATCTACAATGATAGTCAGATCGTTATACATTTTCAGCGTCTCGGCTACAACGCCTATTATTTCAGCATTAGGTAACATGCCAATTTTAATGACTGAAGGCCTTATGTCGTCCATCACAGCCATAATCTGGCTCTTTACAATTGCGGGCGGGATAGGATGAATATCGTTAATGCCTAAAGTGTTTTGTGCCGTAACAGCTGTAATGGCTGAGGTTCCGTAACAGCCTAGTGCCGCAAATGTCTTCAAGTCTGCTTGTATGCCCGCACCGCCGCCGCTGTCTGAACCGGCGATGGTAAGTACTGAATTATATTTATAGACCATCATATATAATCTATTAAATAACAGTGTTATAAATACCTCCTTTTAAACTAAATGTTTCTATGGTGGTTATGGCTTTGGTCAGGTAAACTGCCTGTTTACTTCGCTGCCCGGTTTGGCAATAAAAAATGATCTTGCTTTTCCCTTGAACGACTGCCGGGAGCTGATCAGTAAGTTCATCCAGCGGAATGTTAATGCCACCGATATTGAAGTCTTCAAACTCGTAGGGTTCTCTTACGTCCACCAAGCAGATATCATCAGATCCTGTCTCCAATAAGGCATCAAATTCTTTTCTTTCAATCTCATTCACTGCATCTGCCTGAACTTGAGGTTTGATGGCGAAAGCAGTTTTTGTATCATCGGCGCTTGTTATACTCTTGGCAAACTTGAAAACACTGGTTGAATTATCCAGCGCATCTACACACAATAATCGGCCAGATAGCGTTTCACCAATCCCGCAAATCACCTTAATTACTTCGTTGGCCATATAGGTGCCAATGATGCCGGGCAGTACGCCAATTACACCAATTTCAGCACAATTTGGTACTTCGCCGTCAGCTGGGGCTTCAGGGAAGAGGTCTCTGTAGCTGGGCCCGTCAAGGTAATTAAATACAGAAACTTGTCCATCAAACTTAAAAATGGAACCGAACACCAGCGGCTTGTTCAGCTTCACGCAAGCATCGTTGATCAGGTAGCGCGTAGGGAAATTATCAGAACCGTCAACCACAATATCGTACTGCGCAAAAAGATCATCAGCTTTGTCTGCTGTTAACCGAATTGGATAGGCATTAATCTGAATATAAGGGTTAAGTATCTGTAGTTTCTCTTTAGCTGTCAGTACTTTATTTTTTCCGATATCTTGGGCTGAATACAAAATTTGCCGATGCAGATTACTCAAGCCAACAACGTCATCGTCTACAATGCCTATGGTGCCCACGCCACCTGCCACCAGGTATTGCAACACCGGGCAACCTAATCCGCCGGCGCCTATCATCAATACTTTAGCCTGTTTTAGCTTTTGCTGTCCATCTATGCCCAGTTCAGGCAGGATCATTTGGCGACTGTATCTTTTTAATTCTTCGGTTTCCAGCATCGGTACTTAGTTAAGCGGTTAAACAGCTATCCCAGTCTTTCCATACAGGCTCATAGCCTTGTGCTTTAATAACCCGGGCAATTTCTGCCGGACTTCTTTCGTCTGAGATCTCAAACTGTTCGAGCGACTGCGGCTCTACCATATAGCCGCCCGGATTGGTTTTTGAACCGGCACTAATGGCCGTAATACCCAGCTTCACAATATTGTTTCTAAAGTTTGGAGACTCGCGAGTGGAGATGGAAAGCTCTACATCTTCATTAAATATACGATAGGCGCAGATCAATTGCACCAGCTCCCGGTCGTTCATTTCTACCTTGGGTTCCAGACCACCGCTGAACGGGCGCAAGCGAGGGAAGGAGAGGCTGTATTTGCTTTGCCAGTACTTTTTTTCCAGATAATTGAGGTGTAACGCTGTAAAGAAACAGTCGGTACGCCAGTCTTCCAGACCAATTAGCACCCCCAGCCCCATTTTGTGAATACCGGCCTGGCCCAATCGGTCAGGGGTTTCCAGGCGGTATTGAAAGTTGGATTTTTTTCCCTTTGGGTGATGCTTTTTATAATCCTCCTGATGATAGGTTTCCTGGTAAACCAGCACCGTGTTTAGTCCGTAAGGCGTCAGTTGCTGATACTCTTCCAGATCCAAAGGCTGCACTTCCATAGAGATATGAGAAAAGTGCGGACGGATCAGCGACAGTACCTGCTTAAAATAGTCAACGTTAACAGTTTGATTGGCTTCGCCGGTAACCAGCAGCACGTGTTCATAGCCCATCTCTTTAATAACTGCCACTTCCTGCATAATCTCAATGGGCGAAAGTGTTTTGCGCCGCAGTTTATTATCATAACTAAAGCCGCAATAGGTACAGATGTTATTGCACTCGTTAGACAGATAAAGCGGGATATACAACTGGATTACCTTACCAAAGCGTTTTAGCGTAAGCTGCTGACTGATAGCCGCCATCTGCTCCAGATAAGGGGCCGCCGCCGGTGACACCAGCGCTTTAAAATCCTCCAATGTCCGTTTGGGCGCAGCCAGCGCTCTCAAAACATCATCGCTGGTTTTGGCGTAGATGCTTTGGCGGGTTTCGTCCCAGTTGTAGGTTTGAAAAAGGTCTGAAAAACTATTCATCCAAAAAAGAAGTTAACGGACTGCTGGCAACTGCGTGTGCAACCGGTTTAGCTAATTTTGCTTCAAAGGCCATGCGCCCGGCCTCAACGGCCATTTTAAATGCTGCGGCCATTATTACAGGATTTTCAGACACGGCAATGGCAGTGTTTACCAGCACCGCATCGGCACCAATTTCCATGGCCTTAGCCGCGTCAGCAGGCGATCCTATACCGGCGTCAATTACTACCGGTACATTGCTTTGTGCAATAATGATCTCTAGAAAATCAATTGTTTTTAAGCCTTTATTGCTGCCGATAGGTGAGCCCAGGGGCATTACAGCCGAGGTGCCGGCATCTTCCAGGCGCTTACAAAGCACCGGGTCTGCATGGATATAGGGTAGCACGATGAAACCTAGTTTCGCCAATTCTTCGGTAGCTTTCAGGGTTTCAATCGGATCAGGCATCAGGTATTTAGGATCCGGGTGAATTTCCAGTTTGATCCAGTTTGTTTCTAATGCTTCGCGGGCCAACTGGGCGGCAAATACAGCTTCGCGGGCATTGCGCACGCCAGAAGTATTAGGCAATAGATTGATATGCGGGTGCTTCAGGTGACTTAATATGTCGTCCGTATCGTTGTTTTTTACATCCACACGTTTTAAAGCAACCGTAACCAGCTCAGAGCCCGAAGCCAGTAACGCATCTTCCATCAGGATAGACGAGCTAAACTTACCGGTGCCGGTGAACAGCCTGGAGTTAAAAGTGGTATCTGCAATCTGTAACATCAGTTAAATGATTTAAAGGTTCACTTATGAATTGATTGTCTCCGCGTTAAGATGCTGATAAATCTCTCTAACAGTAGCTACGCGATCTGCAGAATGCGTTATGGCACCAGATACCGCTAAACCGTAAACTCCGGTTTGCATCACATGCGGCACATCTACTTCTTCAATACCGCCAATGGCTATAATTGGCAGCCCGATGTTGTTTTCTTTGCACTGCTGTACAATTAATTCATAGCCGCTGGCTCCCAAAATAGGACTAAGCTGTTTTTTGGTAGTTGTAAAGCGATAGGGGCCCAGGCCAATGTAATCAACGCCCTCGGCCGCACGGCGGGTAACATCGGCAAAAGTGTTGGCCGTGCCGCCGATAATAAACTCGGGGCCCACAATTGCCCGTGCATCGGCTATAGACATATCATCCAGCCCTAAGTGCACACCATCGGCGCCAGATTTAAGGGCAATTTCAGGATGATCGTTAATAATCAGTTTGGCCTGATAAGCGCTGCATATAGCGGCAGCCTCTGTGGCATAAGAAAGTATGTTGTCTGCCGACTGGTCTTTTATTCTCAACTGGATCCATTTACAACCAGCATCTAACGCGTTTTTTATAGCGGTAAGATGCGAGCCGTCTGCGGCTGGTTGCGATATGTAGTGAAGTTTATCTATCATCAGTATTTATAATGTATTGATGGTTGTTTTTAATTTTTCAAAAGTTTGCAGGGCTTTACCTGGCTCGTTCCAAATAGCTCCTAATACAGCTACTCCCTCAAAACCCATTGCTTTTACTGCGGGGAGTTGACCGTGTGTTATGCCCCCCAGGCCGATAAGTTCTGGTTTGCTACTATGCCTGTCTAACCGGAATGCAGGCGAAAGATTGCTGGTGTACCCAGGCTTTGACAAGCTGTTAAATACTGGCCCGAAAAATGCATAATCGAAAGCAGTTAGCGAGTCTGCAAGGGCGAGGTCATGTATGGACGTACTTAACGTATAGCCATGTGATTTCAATGATTGAAGCAGCGCAGGTGTTGTTTGTTGGCGTGCAGACTCGGTATAATGCAATCGCTTGATACCGTACACCTGCGCCAGCTCATGATGTTGATGCAATGCAATACGGCTGTAAAACGCGGCATCAACCTGATTAAGCAACGCGCAGATCTGCTGCGCGTTGCCGCCCGGTTTGCGCAAGTGCAACCGGGACAGGCCTGCGTTAAACAATTCGTTAATGATGGCGGTTTCGCCATCAATTACCTCTGCATCGGTAATCACGATCAATTGCATGGCCTACAAATAAATTTCGCTGCCTTTCTCGGCAAACTCTTTTGATTTTTCTGCCATGCCTTTTTGCAATGCCTCGTCGCTGTCAAGGCCGTTGTCTTTGGCATAGTCGCGCACGTCCTGCGTTATTTTCATAGAGCAGAAGTTCGGGCCACACATAGAGCAGAAGTGAGCCACTTTGGCGCCGTCGGCCGGTAAGGTTTCGTCGTGGAATTCGCGGGCGGTGTCCGGATCAAGTGACAGGTTAAACTGATCTTCCCAACGGAACTCAAAGCGGGCTTTGCTCAGCGCATTGTCACGGTATTGTGCTCCGGGGTGACCTTTGGCCAAATCTGCAGCATGCGCCGCAATTTTGTAGGTGATTACGCCGTCTTTAACGTCTTTTTTATTAGGCAGACCCAAATGTTCTTTAGGGGTAACGTAGCAAAGCATAGCGGTACCAAACCAACCAATCATAGCAGCGCCAATGGCAGATGTGATGTGGTCATAACCAGGGGCAATATCTGTAGTAAGCGGGCCCAGGGTATAGAATGGCGCCTCGGCACAATGCTTCAGCTGCTTATTCATATTTTCTTTGATCATGTGCATAGGTACGTGGCCAGGGCCTTCAATGATGGTCTGTACATCGTGTTTCCATGCAATTTGGGTCAGTTCGCCAAGGGTTTCCAATTCGGCAAACTGCGCAGCGTCATTGGCATCGGCAATACTGCCCGGGCGCAGGCCGTCGCCTAATGAGAAGGCTACGTCATACGCTTTCATGATCTCGCAAATCTCTTCAAAATGCGTATAAAGGAAGTTTTCTTTGTGATGAGCCAAACACCATTTGGCCATGATAGAGCCACCGCGGGATACAATACCGGTTACCCTTTTTGCCGTTAGCGGAATGTATCTAAGCAATACACCTGCGTGGATGGTAAAATAATCAACCCCTTGCTCGGCCTGCTCAATCAATGTATCGCGGAATAGCTCCCAGGTCAGGTCTTCGGCTTTGCCGTTTACTTTTTCCAGGGCCTGGTAAATTGGTACAGTGCCAATTGGAACCGGTGTGTTACGAATGATCCACTCGCGGGTTTCATGAATGTTTTTGCCGGTAGATAGATCCATAATGGTATCAGCACCCCAGCGGCATGCCCAAACCGCTTTCTCCACCTCTTCTTCAATACTTGAGGTAACGGCAGAGTTGCCAATGTTAGCATTGATTTTTACGAGGAAGTTACGACCGATAATCATCGGTTCGCTTTCAGGGTGGTTAATGTTTGAAGGGATTACGGCACGGCCTGCGGCAACTTCCTGACGTACAAACTCAGGGGTAATGTAGCCTTTAGGGGTGTTAGCACCAAAGCTGTGGCCCTCATGCTGCTGACCAAGAACGTCATATTGCCCGTTTAACTGCTCCTTCAGTAAATCAATACGCTGATTTTCGCGGATGGCAATGTATTCCATCTCCGGCGTAATAATTCCCTTTTTGGCGTAGTGCAGTTGCGAAACGTTTTGGCCAGGCTTGGCGCGATAGGGTGTAGACTGATGACCAAAACGCAAATAATCCAGCTCTGTATTGTTTAAACGCTGGCGGCCATAGTCTGATGATATGGTGTCCAATTGCTCTACATCGCCGCGTTCTACAATCCAGCTTTCGCGCAGACGTTGTAAACCTTTTCTTACATCAATCTCCATATCGGGGTCTGTGTAAGGGCCGCTGGTATCATATACAGTTACCGGTGCATTGGGCTCGGTTTCGCCAAAGCGACCGTAAATCTTGGTGTCTGTAAGCGATATTTCGCGCATGGCTACTTTTATAGGGTGTAGCTGACCGGTAACGTAAACTTTACGTGATGCCGGAAACGGTGACGTGGTAATAACGTGGTCGGTCGGTACTTTTTCAATTTTCATAGCGGCTATTAGTGTGATTTATCCTCCTTGTGTGGCTTTAATGATGATGATATTGTCTGCAGTGCAAAGAGTGTGCGTGCCCCATTGGGTTTTGGGTACAATTGTTTCATTGATGGCAATTGCCAGGCCGCGTTCGGGCCGTTGCAAAACATCGCTGAGCAGCGTTTGCACACTGCAATTTTGCGGAACAATATAAAGCTGATGGTTAACGGTTACTTCCATTGCGTTGCTTAAAAAATGTCAACTATAGGAATGTACCCGTACAAGGAAAGAAAAAACAACACCAATAGCGTTGCCGTCACTTTTCCCTTCGCCAGCATTACCCGGATCAGGTTCAAAGGGTATTATCTCAGTCCGCTAGGACACCCCTAAAGTTGACACAAACATAGACAAAAGAATTCTATTTCAAAATTTATGTGCCTTTTGCCGCGTTTTGGTACCGATATGAAAAAGTATATAAAGGAAAAAGCCCTTTCGCTATCGCAGCAAAAGGGCTTAAACTGATCTTATAAAGAACAAAATGAAATAGTATAAATTTCTCAGGGCAATACGTTTTGTTTTACTGTAGATGTTTTAAATCGCTTCTCTTTTAGAAGATACGGCAAGGGCCTCATTAAATTTCTCTAAAAGCTTTATATACTTATCCATCCAATAATATACTGCTTCTGTTGAAGGAGCCTCAATCTTTTGCTCATCCATAAAAACGGTACCGGTTTCGCAGTCTGATATTTTTGCGAAGTCATCCGGAAATTCGAGCGAAAAGTCATGCCCCAAAACAGAACCGAGCTTTAGTATAGTGTCAATGTTTAGGTTGTTGGTTTCAAACCAATTATACAGCGTGCGACGGCTTATATGGAGTTTTCTTGCAACCTCACTAATTCCCATTCTATTGCGTCTCACAATGCGTTCTACCACATGCCCATAGTGAACATCTGGTGATGAACCAATCAGCGGGGAGTGCCCGTGAAGTCGGAAAGCGGCGGTGTCTAAATTGTGTTGCATAAAATAAAGTTTAGTATACGGTAATTAAATTTTAGAGTCTTAGATTAAGAACAAGGCAATTATTGGTTTTATACATTTGTTGGATGGTTTAATAAATTTACAATTACATTACAGCACTTATCTACCTTTAAAAGCCCAATTTATACCTGCTGAAGGCCAATTAATTGTATTGTTATAGCTGATGTCCTGAAATATTCCTGAAATGTTTTCGCATTTTCCGTTATAGAACTCCGGATAGCCTACAATCCTTACCAATTTAAGGTTGCCTTTTGCACTAATCAGTTCTACTTCAATGTCGAAACTTGCGCCTTTTTCAAACGCGTCTTGTAGCGATTGTTCCATTAATTCTCTGCTTGCACCCTCCCGGTAAAAATCCATAATACCGTTTGTGCTGGGTGTAAAATCAGCGGGTACTTCCAGTATATCTTTGAGCACGTCGCTCCATTCTATATGGTTGGTTCTGCAATTTCTTGTCCAGGTACCAATTCGGGACAATTCGCTGGTTTTTCTTAAAATCTCGGCTATATGGCGGTTCTGCTCTTCTTTTAGTTTAAACTTGGTAATATCTTCGGTATAGATCATAATACCGCCTATCTCGTCGGTGTTTAGATACCAGGGTCTGATATCCCAACGGATCCAGCCGGGAGAGCCATCTTTCTTTTCAGTTAAGGCTTCCTCGTTCTTGTCGCTGTGACCCAGCAAGCATCTGTTATAGATTTCGCAGAACAATGTTTTTGTTTCTGGCAATACTTCAAAGATGTGTTTGTTTATTACGGCTGTCTCTTCCAGCTCATAATCAGTTATCCATTTCTGCGATACAGCCATGATTGACAAATGCTTGTCTAACATGGCAATAGCCAGAGGAGCTTGTTCAATAAATGTTTTGTATTGTTCCTCATTCTTTTTGTTCATGTCTGCTATTAATTGCTCGTTCTCTTTTTCTTTGAGATACTTTTGGTAGCAGACAGAAAAATTAGAGGGGTTAGCAAAATTGAACATTAAGGCTAACTGATTCTTGTTGTATTTTTTCTCTTTGAGATATTGATCTGCAAGTTCCATTTGCAGATTGCGGTAAAACGAGAATAATGAATGGTTATACTGTTTTTTGAAATCTCTCTTTAGTTTTGATTCTGAAATAAAGTGCTTTTTTGCTATTGAGCTTATTCCAGGAAACTCGCTCAGCAGGCATGATTTTAATGTGTCTACAATTTCGCTCAGCTGATGCTCATTTAATGGTGGAATGTTGAGCGATTTTGAGAGATAATTATCTTCATCTAAAAAGTCGTCTATTTTGGTTCTTTCTGTAACTCTTGCATAAAAGCCTATCACTGCACCATTGACTTCATCTGGAGAGAAATCAATTTCGGCTTGAGCATACCTGCCGCAAGGCGAGGTGGTTGAACACAAGGTGATATAGACATCGTGTTTTTGAGCGGTACGAAAATAATTTGCTGCCCGTTCATAAGAACTCCCGAGGATCTGGCTAACATGCATTTTGTTAACCACCACTGCCAAATCTAAGCCGAGCCAGTCGGCATATGCTTTACTTGCAAATCGGCATATTAGGTCTTTGTCCCAATAAGCCAACATTGCTTTTGCATTTAAAGCGATATTAAAATCAATTTTCATTGGCGCTTTGTAACTTGTGGTTAATAGTCTCTTTAAGAGATAGTTAATACCACGGGGTTAAACCAATAATTTTAAATTTGGGTGATTGAATTTGAGCATTTTTGAAAGTGAAAAAAATGACTTTAATCATTTTTGAGCAGAAATGCCTATGAAATTTGCATCAAGTTTTTCAAATTCAGAGTTATTGCTCACAAAGTCTGGCAGCACGCATTTCATTTTAGCAACAATGGGGTCAACGTTGTTTGAACAGCACAACCGGAGCAGTTCCTGAACAATCTGTTTCATATCTGCATAGCTGCATGGGATGGAAGACGATACCATGATATCTTTATTATAAGTTGGCAGCGCGTTTTCACCATGATTAAGCAGTTCTTCATAAAGTTTTTCGCCTGGTCTTAAACCTGTATAAACAATCTGGATGTCCTGATTAGGGACAAGGCCAGCCAATTTGATCATATTAGCTGCCAGGTCGGCAATTTTTACCGGCTTTCCCATTTCAAATAAAAATATCTCGCCGCCATTGCCCATTGATACCGCCTCAAGCACTAACTGTACCGCCTCTGGAATGGTCATAAAAAAGCGTGTAATATCAGGATGGGTTACGGTTACCGGGCCGCCTTTTTCAATTTGTGCTTTAAAGCGTGGGATAACCGAGCCATTAGAACCCAACACGTTTCCAAACCGGGTGGTTATGAATTTGGTTTTTTGAGTTGATTCAGGAAAATAGCCATCAGCATCTACAAAAGACTCTCTATAGTTTAGAGACTGGATATACATCTCTGCAATTCTTTTAGAGGCGCCCATAACGTTAGTTGGTCTTACAGCTTTATCTGTAGAGATCATAATGAATTTTTCAACCTCATGACGGATCGCAATATCAGCCAGGGTTTGGGTACCGCCAACGTTGGTGAGTACAGCCTCGGCCGGGTTGTTTTCCATCATGGGCACATGTTTATATGCTGCGGCATGGAAAACCACTTGAGGGTGATACCTGTTAAACAGCGCCTCGATACGATTGCCGTTACGGATATCGGCTATGTAGATCACTGTTTTATCGGCATGCATGGTTTCGGCCAGTTCAAGCTGCATATCGTGCAGGGGAGTTTCTGCCTGGTCGCACAGTACAATCATTTGCGGGTTGTATTGCAAAACCTGACGAACTATTTCAGAGCCGATAGAGCCGGCAGCGCCGGTTACCAATACGCGTTTACCAGTTATTTCATTAGTGATGTGATCTTTAAAGAAAGTGATTTGTTTGCGGCCGAGCAGATCTTCAATTTTAAGATCTTTAAACTGACTCATAACAGCCTGGCCATTTAGCCACTGATTTGTTGGTGGCACAGTTGAAACCTTGATACCCAACTCTATACATTGCTGAAATATGCATTTTTGCTCGGTAGGTATAACGTCGTCTGACGAGATCAGCAGTCTTTCAATACCAAAGCGTTCTTTTAGCGCGGCTAAAGCTTTTGCAGAATAAACATGCGTTTGTTCTATGCATTTATTGATCTTGTCTGCATCGTTGTCTATAAATGCACAAACACGTATCATCAGTTGCTTTTGGGCCTCTATAGCGTTTTTAACCAGTAAGGATGATTGGCCTGAGCCATAAATCAGTACGTTTTCTTTAACACATTTATGTTCGGCTTCTTCAAGATAAGAGTAAATATCTCTTATTACGCCCCGGCTTACCATCAATAATGAAATGGATATAAAGATATTGATGATGAAAACTTCCCAGATGGGCTGCACAAAATGCTTTGCCATCGGGATATAAACCATGGCATAACAGGCCACGCAGAAAGCCAGATTAGCCACCATTATGGCTATCACAATGCGCATCATATCCCTGGTGTTTGCGTATCTGATAATGCGGGTATGTATGCCCATGGCTAAAAACGTTGATATCATGGTTACTACGTAAATGGATACGTAATAAAGATCAAACGTTGTGTAGTTGAACTTTCCGACCAGGTATGACGAAATCAATACAGATGACATAATTGTCAGCGTATCTACAAGTAGAATCAGCCATTTTGAGTGAATTCTATCACGAAACAGCAGGTTTTTGAATGACATGATCATGATGTGGTTTATTTAGAGGATTCTACATTAGTTGTTTGAAAAAGTATCTTAAATACTTTGTTGCCCGGCGTAATCGGATAAGACCAATTTCTTCCGGTCAGGTTATGAATATGATATATTGGAGTAATTATTTAACGTGCGCTTGTTCGTTCATACAGGCAGAGCGATACAGTGGAAAGAAATCCAGATCAGAGTTTTTATCAATTCCTCTTTCATCAAGCAGTGCATTATAAGCGGTTGGGTTGGCTATGTAGCGCCATGTACTGTAAGGTAGAAAAAGATCAGAGAAACTGGCCTTCCAGCTAAACAGGCTATCTTGTTTAAAACCCAGGCCGCCGCCCAGATTATAATATTTCATACCGAGTTTATTGCCTAAAACACAAATTTCATCTACTAAAAGCTTGGCAGGGCTGTGTTTTCTGTAGTCATTCCGTGTTCCTACCAAATAAGCTTCTATAATACCGTTGGTAAAGGTTATTACCGTGCTGGCTATTGCGGTATCACCGTCATATACCGTTAATATACGGGCATCATATTCGTCTGTGTCTATTAGTTTACTGATATACTCTTCATTAAACATGTATGAGGCCGAGGCGCCAACAAGTTCCATGTTTTCCAGATAGATACTTGAGAAAGTAGCAACGGCCATGGGGCCTTTCTCTTCTTTAACGGTAAAGCCTTTTTTCCAGGCTTGTTTAATTCTGTGGTATGAGGTATCTCTATAGTTTTTACGACGTACATCATTATCAATAGATAGATCTATCACCACGCTCAGCCCGTTATCATATAATCCCCCAAATTGTTGGAGGATGTTGGTCTGCTGAAAAACCGGATGTAATCTTGAAAAAACAGTTATGAATTTGCCATCGTCTAAAAACCGGATAAATGCTGATTTGAACTCGCTCATTAAACTTTCCGGTACGCAATGCATAGCAAAACTGCTGATAGGGCCTGTGAACCCATAAACCGAGGTTAGATCAAAATAGGCCGAATCTGGTATGGGGCGTTTAATTAGCGGCAGGCCAATAAATCCGTCGTTATTTTCATAAATAAACAACAGGGGGGTGCCGCTGGTATCCAGCATGTGATAGTGCCAGGTATGGCCAAAATCATATTCGGCAGCTTTTGATACATAAGCGTTCCATTCCAGCTTATCCTGGATAAATAAAGTTTTAGTCATGATAACTAGGTTTTTGAAAGCTCTAACTACTATAGGGGTGTTAAGCCGGAAGAACCTTTAGCGTGGTAAAATGCAATATCAATCAAACCTTCATTTCTTGAGGCAAAATATTTAAATGACTTAGTCGAAGTGATTATTTTACGTACAAATGCTCGCACATCTGCGCAGATCTGTACAATGGAAAAAAGTCTATATCTGCGTTTTCGTCAATTCCCTGCTCATAAAGCAGCGTATTGTAAACTGCAGGATTGGCTATATAACGCCATGTATAATAGGGCAGAAAAAGATCAGAAAATTCAGCCTTCCAGTTAAACAGGCTATCTTGTTTAAAGCCCCGGCCGCCGCCCAGGTTATAGTACTTCATTCCCAGTTGCTTGCCCAACACGCAAACGCTGTCTGTTATAAGTTTAGATGGGCTATACCGCCGGTATTCATTTAATGTGGCTATCAGGTAACCTTGTATAATGCCGTTTGTAAAAGTTATAAAGGTTGCGGCTATGGGCTTATCGCCATCATATACTAGCAATATGCGGGCGTCATATTCATCGGTATGAAGTAATTTATGAATATGCGATTCATCAAACATGTACGATTTTGACGCACCAACAAGATTCATGTTTTCATGATAAATTATTGTGAAAATTTCGGCAGCCTGAGGGTTCTTTTCGTCTTTAACAAGATAGCCTCTGTTCCTGGCTTGTCTAATTTTTTGTAACGTGTTTTTGGGGTAGTTCTTGCGGCGTGTTTCATCATCAATGCTTAAATCTATCGCTACACTTAGGCCGTTATCATGTAAACCGCCGAATTGCCGAAAGATATTTGTCTGCTCGTAAAAGGGGTTTAGTCTTGAAAAAACAGAGATAAAATTACCGTCGTCTAAAAATTTAATAAATGCCGATTTGAACTCAGTTATTAAACTATGGGGGACAAGGGGCATAGCAAAATTGCTGATGGGCCCGGTGTATCCGTAAACCGATGTTAAATCGTAGTATACCGTGTCTGGTATAGGGCGCTTAATTAGTGGCAGGCCAATAAATCCCTCGTTATTCTCATAAATAAACAAAAGGGCAGTGCCTGTGGTATCCAACGCATGATAGTGCCAGGTTTGACAGAAATCATATTCGGCGGCCTTTGATACATAGGCATTCCATTCCAGTTTATCCTGGATATACAAAACTTTGGTCATAGTTCCTAGGGGTAAAGAAGCTATTGAGTATAAGTATTAATTTCAAGAATCTGCCCATGGGCATCCTTCTTGAAAACGGACAGCTAATGCGTGTAGGTATTAATTTTTAAGAACCGGTCTTTGGTTAAGTGCATAGTTATCAATCCTTCATTTTTGCCCGAAATTTCAAAGCCGGCTTTTTCATATATAGCCAGCGCCGGCACGTTGGCCGGATGCACCCTTAAATAAATATCGTCAAGGTTCATTTTTTCAAAACCAAATTTTGCGGTTAACAAGGTGGCCTGGTAGCCAATACCTTTGCCCCAGTATAGTTTGTTGCCTATAAATAGATGAAGCTCAGCATGATGGTCTTTTATATCCAGCAATTGTACATTGCCTATATAAGTATCCAGTTCTTTTACGCAAATGGCAAAGCGCTTTTCATCATTATGGGTGAGCTTTTCGCGAAGCCATTCTTTCTCTTGCTCTTTGGTTATATAGCCTACTGCTTTAAAGTTGGTATATAGCCAAACCTGGCTGTCGTTTCTCCATAGATATGACGTCTGTGCATCATCTAATTTCAAGGGGCGGATGTAAACAGATATCCTCATAACAGTTGTTTTAAGATGTTTAACATTAAAAACATATCCTGCAAATTGTAACGTTGATCAATAGGCAACGGCACCAGATTATGAGCCAGGTAGTTCTCGAACATTTTTTTATTTGTCCATTTAAATACATTAGGCCAGTAGGTGGCAACAAAGATTTTTTTCTGTATCAGGTGGACTTTTAAGTGTTTGTCGTCAAACAAAAAGGGGTAAACAAGTGGGGCCGTGTGTTTGTCGATATCGGCATTTAACAGATTGTATTCTTTTAAATGCTTGTGCAGGAAGTTGTAATTTCTTTCTCGTATTTGTGCGCATTCTTCATAATTGATACCAGACATGATGCTCTTGGTTAGTGGAGACATTGTTTTGATATCGTTATTTTCTAAATTTTTATTGTTTTCTACGTAATCGCGATAGCCGTACTCAATGCCATGATCAAGGCTTTTTAGTAAATGTGATGCTCTGAATGAAGATTCGTCAACAGGAAACTTTTTGTTGATTTTTCTTTTGATCTGCAGGTAAGAACCATCTGGTACGCCAAAAAATTTACGGCATGAATAAAAGGTGTCTACTCCGGCCAGGGGCTCTGAAAAAAAAGCCTGAGAATTATCTACAATAAGATTCTTTATCTTAAGCGAAAGCTCTTTTATTGGCTCTTGCTTTATGCCGAAGTAATTGGTGTAAAGGAAAGCTGCTCCATGTTCTATCTCAAAATCTATTATCGGGTTAAGCTCTTTATCAATATGATAAAACTGGTAGGGGATGGCCAATTTAACAAGTGGTTCCAGCAAAACCTCGCACGTAAAATACGGCAGGTAAAGCTTGGTGTATTTTCTTTGTCTTAGTATATACTCCAGTGCGTTCCGGCCAGTATTTAGCCGAAGAAGATCTGGATAAAACTCTTGTCCATGAGACAATTCAAGCCCCAGGTACCCACCTATGGGCAGCTGAGTAGTACGATTAAATTGCATGAAATTAGGGGTAAGTTTTATAATTAGACAAAATCAGCACTGATCTCGCTGGTACATTCTCAGGTGCGGCGGCTGGTAATATTCATTAAGGTTTTCCGGAGTGCGCGAGTTGTAGCCTATAACTTGTTTTTGGCCCGCAGTTAAATGGTCGGCATAATCATATCCCAGATACCTTGGATAATCAAATTGTTGTTTAATAAACGGACGGGTAAACCCTATGGTTAGCGCCCTGCGCGGAGTAGATAGGTAATTCTCACCCGCAGCGTGCCAAAGGTTAGAGTCAAAAAGAACAATGCTGCCTGCGGGTGCTATTGCGCGGTCTGCGTCTTTAAAAAACTCTTCGTCGCTGGGTTTCATCTCTCTTTTATGAGAGCCTGAAAGGAAATGTGTAGCACCGTTCAGTTCGTTAAAGTCATCCAGCGTTACAATCATCTGGAGTAAGGTTCTGTTGTGCGGTTCAAAAGTGCGGATATCCCGGTGAACATTACGTATATAAGGGTGCTCGCTTGTGCGATTGATAACCCCGTTTAGCCCGTTCAGGATATAATTTCCGCCTAAAAACAGGCGAATTTCTTCATCACAATACATTTGCTCAATAAACTTTAGGCCGAAGTTATTGCGCTCTAACAGATGGTGTAAGGTGCCACTCATATCGGCCATAATGCCATTTTGTTCCTGGACTTTACGGCGTACCCAGTAAGCAACTTCCAGATCATCATTTATCCGGCCAACAAAGTCGGAGTCAAGAGCATTTTCATAAATTATCCAGCCGTGGGTGTCAAAGGCCGCTATAAAGTCTGCTACTGACCGGTTCTGGTATGAAAATTTATTTTTCATAACAATAAGTTTTGAGTCTCGTTTAGCTAAGCGCTTAACTGCATAATTTTCATCATCTGCCTGTTAATTAAATGCACGTTGAACCTTTTGCTGGCCAGTGCCAGGCTGTTAAGGCCATAAGTTGAAACAGATGATGGGTTAGTAATAAAATACTCCATGCGCGATGCCAGCTCTGTTACATTTCTTACCGGAACAAGGAAACCATTGGGCTTTTCATCAATGCTAACGGTTTCTCTGCAACCAACAGAATTACAGGTGATGATGGCGCGCCCCATGGCCATTGCTTCTAATAGCGATCTGGGGATACCCTCGCCATAGTAGGATGGTAAAACAACTACAGACGAGTCTTTAATAAAGGGCCTTACGTCTTCAACCTCGCCATCAAAATCTATCACCTCGCCATGTTTTATTTCTTCGTAGAGCTGCTGGCTGATGGAATCAATATTTTTATCATAATTACCAATCAGCCTGAATTTTACACGGGGATAACGTGCTTTAAGAATTTTTGCGGCCTCGTAATATTCAAGGATGCCCTTGGCGTTAATTAGCCTGGAGATCATCAGGAACGTTGGTTCATTGGTATCGGCCGGGGTATATTGATAATGATCAAGATCCACGCCAGATCCGTTGACAATAAAGATCTTATGCTTGCCTTTCAAAACCTTTTCTTTAAGAAGCGTTAAATAATCATCCCGGTTTTGAAATATGATGCGGAGGCGCATATGGCCTTTCAGACTAAATCTCAGCAGGCCGGCGGTAATCCGGTTAATTAAGGTTTTTTTTCTTTGGGGGGTAAAGTTGTATCCAAGGCCCGTAAGCATTGGCGTGATACGTTTTACACCGCAAAGTTTGGCTAGCATCGTACCGTAAATAATGGGTTTAAATGTATAAGGAAAAAAGACATCAGGCCTTACTTTCCTCATCAATTTAAAAAGCTGAATAATGTACCGGATGTCAGACAACATGGAAACATTACTGCCATCAAGGTGATTTTCATAAACCGTAACATTTAGATGAGCTAGCCTGGCTTTCACATCCTGACGGTTAATAACAGGGGTAAACACACTTACATTGTGTGTTTTGGCCATTTCTTCAATCAACTTGCCTCTAAAATCCATCAGCGATTTAGACGAATCGCAGGCAATCAGAACTTTTTTCTTGGTTTGCATGGCGAAAAAGTATAAAAGTCCTCCAACAAGTATCACTTATTGCAGGGCACTAGATTTATTAAGAAAACTAAGACGAAAAGAGGGTAGAAGTATGCTGACGGCAGAGTGGCCTGAAGGAAACAGCATATAAACATAGTCCGGAACTAAGGCCGGACTATGTTTAGCATTTTAGAGCGATAATTAATTGGTTAAGATAGCACCAGCGCCTTGTTGCACAATGTTAGGCACGTTAGCGGCTGGATCAAGAACTGAACTGTAGCTGTATTCTGGAAGCCAGTCAGACAGTGAAGTTGTGATATCATTTGAACCACAGTTTTGATAAATATTGGTACTGCTACCGCTAAAGTATCCCGGAGGATCTCCAGCCAGGTTAGTTGAAAGTGGTTTAGCACAGCCAGAGAAGTATTCGTTATCTGTACGTACAATACCTGCGGCTCTTGTACCTAAAGAGTATCCGCTGTTATTTAAGTGATAGTTGTTGAACACGTGCACACGGCCATAGTTCATATCAGGCTCACGTTCGCCTACGTTATACCACATGTTGTGGTGCAGGGTTACGTGTAAGTGACCTATATCTTCTTCGTTACCGGCAATACCACCGCTAATTAAGAAAGACAGGTTGGTATCATGAAACTTGCTCCAAGATACGGTGATGAAATCTGAAGCGCGGGTAATGGTAATATCTTTACCCCAGTATGCCCAACCATGGCTACGGTCTGTAGCAAAGTCACAGTGGTCAACCCACACGTGTGTGGTGGCAAACTTCATCATAATAGCAGCATCTGTTACATAGTTTCTAAAAGTAATATTTTGAATAATTACGTTGTTGATAGTAAACATGTAAAGAGAAACACCGGTAATGCTTGCGCCTGGTTTACCAATGATTGATTTATTAGAGCCAACGTATACCGGGTCATCACCAGCACCTACAATTGCGCCGCTCACATAAACAATTTTTGCAGTGTTACCGGCAACGGCGGTTTTTAGATCGGCCAGGGTTGACACGGTAACAGTAGCGCCACCGGTACCGCCGGTTGTAGTACCGCTATACATTGCGTAACCCATCAAGGCTGAGCTAACACCTGTTGTGGTAGCAGTAGCAGCACCGGTAGCAGGTGTTGTTGGCGTTGTTGGCGCCGTAACAATTGGTGCAGTTGCAGTACTGGTACCCATGGTATAGGTATACTTTCTGCCATTTGTTGCAGGGTTTGTATTGTCTGAAGCAGAGAAATACAATGTGGTACCCCAGTGGCTAAACCTGCCTTTACCATAATCACGAATGTCCTGGTGTACAGCATGGGCCGGGCCTAATTCAACACCGTTTTCAAACAGGTGCATTGTAGAGCTTGATGGCGCAGTGTTAGAATCGCCGGTAACCGATAGCGGATAGCTGATGTGGTAAGCAAAACCGCCGTCAGAACGTAAGCCGGTTAAATCAATTGTACCGCTTGTTGTGCCGGTTGAAGTAACGGCCAGTGTGGATGCTGACGCTGCCGCTGCTGCTGACGAGTCAGTAGTTGCGGTAGAATCCTTTTTACAGCCTTCGCCATAAAACAGTGCCGTCAGAATCAGAAAGAAGATCACGGAGTTGAGTTTTCTTGTTTTTTTTTCCATTAGTGTGTTTTTAGGGCATCAAACGAGAGAAAGTTTCGTCAGATTGTCGTTACAAACACAAGGAAAAATAGACCAAAATCAAAAACGGTTCAAAAAACGGCTCATATAGCTAAATGGAGTAAAAACTGTAAAGCCTACATGTAAAGCAGGTGTGAAATCTCTTTACACTTAATGACAATTGGATGACATTACGCGTATACTAAACTACTTTTTCGCTTGCCATTTTTAGCAAGATAGAAAGTTTTATACCATTTAACAAAGCGTGCCACGCCAATTTCTACAGATACTTTGGGTCTGTATTTCATCTTTTCTTCCAGATATGTCAGGTTTGCGTAGGTGCCTTTCACATCACCTTCCTGCATCGGAAGGAATCTTTTAACAGCGGTCATTCCCGTTGTCCGCTCAATTTCTTTAATGAAGCTCATCAAATTAACCGGTGCGCCTCTGCCAATATTAAACACTCTGAATGGCGCCTGAGAGCTTGCAGGATCTGGCTTAATGGCATCCCATTCAGGGTTGGTTTCGGCCGGATTGTCTATTACGTGTACAATACCGCTAACAATATCGTCAACATAAGTAAAATCACGCATCATCTCGCCATTGTTAAATACATCAATGGGTTTTCCCTCCAGTATGGCCTTTGTAAATATAAAAAGCGCCATGTCTGGCCTTCCCCACGGACCATAGACGGTAAAGAACCGCAGGCCCGTGGTTTTAAGGTCAAACAGATGGCTGTATACATGGGCCATCATCTCATTTGATTTCTTTGACGCCGCGTAAAGCGATACGGGGTGATCTGCAATATCATGCTCGCTAAACGGCATTTTTTTGTTTAGCCCGTAAACGCTTGAGGAGCTTGCATATACCAGGTGGCCTGTTTTGTTATGGCGGCAACATTCCAGGATATTTAGAAATCCTATGATGTTGGAATCGATGTAGGCTTCCGGATTTGTCAAGCTGTACCTAACCCCGGCCTGTGCGGCCAGGTTACACACGGCGTCAAATTGATGCTCTTTAAAATACTTCTCTAACCCTGCTTTATCCATTAAATCCAGCTTAATGAAAGTATAGTTTTTGTACTTTTTGCTGGTAACTGGTGTGTCATATACAATCTTGTCCCTTTCTATTCCTGTTTGTTCTAATCGGGCTAACTTTAAGTTCGTATCATAGTAATCGTTCAAATTATCTATGCCTACAACGGTGTCGCCTCTTTTAAGCAGTCGTTTGGCCAAATGAAAGCCTATGAAACCAGCGGTTCCTGTAACTAAAATTTTCATGTTGCTAGAAATTAGGTTGTTAAGTGTGTTAAAGGAGCGTAAAACAGAAAGCGGAGAGATGCCTTCTGTTTGGCTTTAGGAGCAGTATTTGTTGTTTCTCTGTATAGGGAGCAGACAAATACTACTTAACTGTATAAGTGTATTTACGACCGTTGGTTAAAGGGTTAGTATTATCAGAAGTAGAGAAATACAGTGCATTACCCCAGTGGCTGTACTGGCCCAAACCGTAAGAGCGGATATCTGCATGGACAGAGTGGGCAGGGCCTAGTTCTACACCGTTTTCAAATAAGTGCAATGTAGATTGGGTAGGTGCGGTAGGGGTATCGCCTGCTACTGGAAAATCATAGCTCAATTTGTAGCAGAAGCCGCTATCAACCTTGATGCCGATAAGATCAAGTGGCTGCGGGCCGCTTGGAATGGTTGTGGTGGTGGTTGATGAGTCTGGTTGCAGATTTGCTTTTTTACAATTGGTGCAAAAACTGATCACAAAAAGCGCTAATACCGCAACGGGTATAGACAGCTTGGTTTGAATTAAAGTTTTCATAGGTGTAAAAGTTTATAATGTAAAATCTAGTTACTGGTTGAGATGGATACATCATCAAGATTGCTGAGTATAGAATTGATAAAGCTTGATGGCGACCGGTTTTTCAGGTACCTAACTCTAGGGTGCCTTTTGTTGTGGTAGCCACGACTCAAAGCAATTCTTAATTGCGAGGCCAGGCTACTTACACTGTTTGTTTTTGCTTTTAATATGCCGGGGATGTTTTCTATCCCGCCGGCGCAGGTGGTAGATACCACACAGTTGTTTAGGGTCATCATTTGCAGCAGTACGTTCGGGAAGCCTTCTTTAATGGAGGATACCACACATACGCTGGCGTGCTTGAAATAAGCCAGCACATTTGATGACCAGCCTTTTAAAATAACTTTTTGTTCAAGACCGTAAGACGAGATAAGTTTCTTCAACGACTTGTTTTCAGGGCCCTGTCCAAAAATCAGCAGTTTTACGTTGGGGTGATCCTTAGCTACAAAGTTGAAGGCGCTGATGAGCACCCCGAAACCCTTCTCTGGGATGAGCCGACCCGCGGCGCATATATATTGGGTGTCTTTAAGATCGGTATCGTCAATTTGTGTTTCGCCATGCTGTTTAACCTGTTCTATATCAATAGGGTTATCCAGCACTACCACACGTTTTGGTTTAATAAAGTATGCGTTTCTAAGAAAAACCGAACGCATCTCCTGAGTTTGGCATACCACCATATCTACAGCGGGGTAGCCAACTCTATAGAATACTTTAAAAAGCATTTTTTTCAGGCCATGATATCGGCTAAATACATTGGTGCACTCTCTTGCTACAACGTGGGCTTTTACCAGGCCAATTCTTTTTAAAAAACCTATATAGGCGTTTAATACGGGGTGAGTAGTTATTATCACCTCCTTTGAAGTGCGTTTTAACAGGAAAGGCAGCTTCAGGAAACCACGTAAAAGGCTTGTTTTTGATATCACTTTAGTGGGGTGCCCCTTAGGAATATCAAGCCCCCCTTTGGCCGCGCTCTTTAAAAAGAAGATGGGAGAGGCACTGGCCAATGCTGCCATTAACAAAACGCTTTCGGCACCGTTGGCTTGGTCTGTCATTGAAATAAATAGCATATTGGGAGACGCCTTCATGATCTTTGGGTTTGAAGTTTCTTTGCCAGTTTTTTAAAAGGATTCAATAAGCTGAAAACAGAGCGTTTGCCATCAATAATCATCAGGTCGCCTGTAAAATTGATGGTGTGTAAACCGCGTGGGTAATGCAGTTCTGGAGTAACTTCAATTACTGTTTCAAAGCGGAAACATTTTTCGTCCAGATCAACAACTTCGCTTATTACAACAGAGCCACCGTAATTTTTTTCTGGGTTTTGACTGGGCCGATACAGTTGTTCGCCTACCACAAAAAGACAACCGGCTGCCCTGCCAATATATTTATGAACTGAGATAGGATTCTTTGCGTGGGCGGTAAATGGCGCATCTAAGCTATCGGCATAATAAATATATAATTGATTGTTATGGCCAGCTTTGCTGGTAAATAACCAGTATTTGTTCTTATAAAAAAGTAATGAGCTATCAACAAATGCAGCGCCTTCAATAAGTACGCGCTCTTTTATAAAGTTCTCGCTGTTTGTATTGTCAATGCGATAAAGTGCAACTTCATTGGCATCGGCGGTTTCAGGGACGCAGTAGGTAACACCTGCATGGTTAAAAAGGCATGGAAACGATAAATGGATCTTTCCGTTTGGCAACCCCTTAACCAGTCTTTTTTTTGCCAGGCTAAATCCGTCTGTCACCATGATCTTGCCTTTGCCGGTCCAGAAACTTAGCTCCTCATAATAGAGGCACAGTTTGTTGTTTATTACCGTTGCAAAGGGATCTGCGGCGTAGTCTGCTTTGGTTTCTTTTAGCCAGTGTACGGTGCCAATAATTCTTCCGGCTTCAATAAAGCTTTTAGCCGATTGATGCACGTACCCGATATTCCATTTGTCAATAACAAACAGTTTGCGAATGAAACGACTAAGAGAACTAAAGAAACTCATCTCTTAAATAAGTTTTTTAAAAAGAGGCCTGCTGCTGCCAGTAACGGGCAATAATCTGTTTCTGCCAGCAACATGCCGCCAAAACTGTCTTTAAATTGATTGATCCGTATCAGGGCTTCATCTTTGGTGTCTGGCGCGTAACCGCCCAGATCATATATTCGGAAGCCCTGGTTTTGAAAATGAAGTATGTCTTTCAAATGGAGCAACCTGTTTGCGCGGCCAATAGTAGCTTTGGTTTGCGAGTCATGCTCTTTGCGAAAGAGCGATGCCGAATGCAGTAACCTAACCCGTTGTATGGCCCGGTCAACCAGGTATGCATGCATAACCAGGTTATTGGAGTTGTGCCGGGCATAAGTAATAACCAGATTGTCTTTATACCTGGTTAAGCTGGCCCGGCTAATGGTTTCTAAGTTTTTTGTTTTAGCAAACTCATTATATACTTCAATAAAGTCATCTACATGGCCATCAGTAAAGGCTTCAACACCATCTTTGGTGGCCCGCCTTATCTCATATAAAGTATTACGGTCAAAGCCGGCCTCTATCGTTTCTGGTGATTGCTGCAGATTGATGGTTTTGGTAAAGAAAGGTTTTCTGAGATAGCCTAACACAAACTGTGTGCTGGGGCTTTGTTTATAAAAACTGTTCAGAAAGTTCCATTTACCAGGTGCGGCTGCAAACCAGATAACTTTTATCGGCGCTATCTTTAACGCCTTTGTTTCTATCGCAATCATACTGTTAATGATGGCCTGATTATAGGAGGCGCTGGGTTAACTGATAATTTGAGGCGTTGATTTTGTTGCCATTGCTTAAAAACCAACAGTTTCCATATATGAAGCGAGCGATTGTGCTTGCCCGACAGATGTTCCTGAATCATAGTCAATGCTGCCTGAACGTTAACACCGGGAATGTTTTTTAGAGATGAAGCAGACAGTTCATCCAAAACATATTCTTTTAATTCGTTTCTAAACCAGTGTCTTATCGGTATCGAAAATCCGCGTTTGGGTCTGTCGAAGTAATGCGCTGGTACCAGATCATACAGTACATCTTTTAAGATCCGCTTTTGATTGTTGGCTTTAAATTTGAAATCAACCGGTAGCTGCTGGGCAAAGTTGACGATGCGGTAGTCCATCAGTGGGGCGCGGGCTTCTATGGCAAATGCCATGGTTGCTCGGTCAACCTTTGTATTGATATCGCCGTTTAGATATGTTTTAATATCAAACACCGACATCTTTTGCAAAAAGCTCATGTCTTTTTTAGACCACACATCCATAAACGGAACAGCCAGGCCTGCTTCCGGGTTATCCAGCCATTCGTAATTTAATCCGCCTAGCATCAGCGCATAAAGAGCGCCGGTATCGGTGGTGCGCAGACCTTGTGCAATGCGTTGAATTTTATCGTTAGGAGCTAAACTCAATAGCGATGAAAACCACTTTCTAACCGGAAGCGGACATTTAAACAGGTTATCTGCATGATTTAACCATCTGTACCGGGTGTAGCCCATAAAACTTTCATCGCCGCCATCGCCGCTCAGGGCAACGGTTACCATGCTTTTAGTGTATTTGCTTAGTAGTAAAGAGGGGATGGCACTGGGATCGGCAAAAGGCTCATCGTAGTATTTTCCGAAATCCTGTATCAGCGATAATCCTTCAGATACATCGCAAACAACGGTGTGGTGATCTGTCTTTAAGTACTTAGCTACATCGGCAGCATAGCTGCTTTCATCAAAATTTTTATCAGTAAACTGTACGCTAAAAGTTTTGGGTTTAGAAATATGTCGGGCGGCCAAAGCCGCTATGAGCGACGAATCGATACCGCCCGACAAAAACACACCTAGACTGACATCTGCCCCCAAACGGATTTTTACGGCATCGTCGAGTAACGAACTCAGGTTATTTTTAGCGTCCTGATAATTTCCCTGGAAATGGCTGCCGTTCTCGGTCGTCATTTCCCAATATTTTTTTATAGTTAGATGGTCTTTATCAATATGGTACCGGAAGGAGCAACCTGCCGGTATTTTTTTTATTTCATTCCATGCAGAAGCAGGCTCTGGCACGTATCCCCAAATAAAGTAGCGGTTAAGTGCCTCAGTATCTGTGGTTAGGTTTTTATTTCTTGCTAGTGCAGCTGGCTGGCTTGAAAACTCAAACCCGCCGGCAGCGTGCATGTAATAGAAAGGTTTTTTTCCCAGGCGATCTCTCGCACCGAAAAATGAATTTGTTTTGCTATCATAAATAACAAAGGCAAACATGCCATTAAAGTATTCTACACATCTGTCGCCATAGGCCAGGTATGCTGCAGTAATTACTTCTGTATCAGAGTCTGTAGAAAAACTATAGCCAATTTTAATCAGGTTTTCTTTTAAAGCCAGATAGTTATAAACCTCGCCGTTAAATACTATGGTAAGATGCTGGTAGGTAAACGGTTGGTTAGACCGTTTATCCAGATCTACTATAGCCAGGCGGTTGTGGCCTACGGTAACGGGACCCACCCGGCGGAAATCTGAATAATCAGGACCGCGAAAGCGCATTAAGTTTAGTTTGGCAGTTATATCCTGATCAGAATAAACGCCGGTTGTCCCGTAGATGCCGCACATATTAAATAGATGTTTAGTTTAACAACTGCTCAAACATTTGTCCGACGTGCTGGAGAGAGAATCGGTCCAGCACGTCGGCCTTGATGGCTTCATGATCCCATGAACGATTGCAGGCCTGAATAATGCAATCTCTTAAACCTTCTATATCATCTTGCTTAACAATGTAGCCGTTAAAGCCAGGCTTAATGGCTACGTCGGCTCCGTTTACTTCAAATGCTACCACCGGTGTGCCAACCGCAAGTGCTTCCAGAATTACGTTAGGAAATCCCTCGGTAAATGATGTCATTACCAGTAGTTTATGTTGTACCAGCAGATCTGGCACGTTTAAAACCTTTCGTAAAAAAGTTACTCTTGTTGTTAACTCGTGTTCTGATACGTATTGAATTAACGGAACCATTAAGGGACCCTCACCAGCAATGTTGAGCCTGTAATTGGAGGGTAATAGCCTCATCACATCTAAAAGCCTGAACAAACCTTTTTCAGCGCTGAGGCGCCCCACCGCCACAATATGCTGGGTGGCCATTATTTTGTTTTGATCTCTTGGATGATGATCGGGGATGCTTACCGGGTTGGGTATTACAGTTAGCTTCTCGTCAGGCAAATTATAAAGTGCTGCTGTAACAGCCCGCATTTGCTGAGTTTGGCAAATAATCTTATCAAATCGTCGTAATAACAGGTGGTTAAACCGGTTATAAAACCGGGCCTTAGCACTATTAAAGTTCGCCATTTGCGAGGGGTTGTTTGAAACCCTGGCTATTAACCTTGGAACCCTGACAAAAAATGTTGCTATTGCTGTAAGAACATTAATATGGTCTGTTGTTGAAAAAACAGCAAAGGGTTTGGCCTTACGCAAAACACCAATAAGCTTGAATAATGATTTAGAGGCTTTTACAGTTTTTAGATCTATAAAGTTTATGCCAGGTACATCTAAAGAAAAGCACCGGTCATTGCCATCCAGAAAAACAACGCTTACCTCGTAGTTTTCTTGAGCAAAATATTGAGACATTAGCCAATAAACCCGCTCTGAGCCACCTGCACCCAGAGAGCCGACAATGAAAAAAACCTTCTTCATTATTAAACTGCAAATTCAGTTAATGTATAGGTTGGTTTGGTTTGTTGCTGTGGTTGCTTGTGCTCAACTAATTTGTGTTCCCGTAGCAAATGCAGCAAACAGAAGAAGAAGAAAACAGATGGCCCGTCTGCATTTAGCAGCCATCCGTTGTGTGAAAGCGCGTTGAGCGATAATGCCAGAAATGCTCCTAATGTAGCAATCAGTAACGGCTCATGCTCTGCAGGTCTTCTTATTAGCCTTACACCGGCTGATGCTAATGGTAAGTACAACATCAGTAACATGCCTGTTCCAACTATTGGTCCCAGGTAAGTAATAAACATCAGGTAGGCATTATGCGATGAAAGACCGGCCGGAAATCTTGGGTTTTTATAAACCACATCTTCCCATTTTTTATTATAAAATATTAGTCCGAAAGGATAATCGCCAATGATCTTTAGATTTTCGGCAGAGAGATCTTCACGGTTAAAGTCATTTGCCTCTTTGGCCCGGTTTTTTGAAAGTATGTTGTCTTTGCCGCCTAAATTATTATCGGCAGCATAATTAGATACTGCAATAGTAAATGCAACGGTAGCTATAATAAGCAGCAAGCCTTTAAAACGAAACGCTGCCAAAATATATATACCTGAGATAGCCGAGAAACAAACAAAGGCCGATCTGTTCATGCCTAAATAAAGGCAAACCAAACACACCAAGAAACCAATTATCTGCACAAATAGATGCCGGCGATAAGCAAGCACTGTTAAAAACAGAAAGGTTGTAAAGGATACCACCTGGTAACCAAAGGTAAATTGCGTGGTTGCTATACCGGCCGGGCTTTGTTTTACCTGCTCGCCCAGTAACTTACTTCTAAGCTGATCTGCCGCGGTTGGGCTATAATGATCAAATACCATAACAACCATTGAGGCAAACAGCAACGTGGCAAAAATGGCCAGTGTTGCATGAAGACGGGTTTTGCTGCTGCCTATAAAGTAATTGAAGTACAGAAAACATGCACCAATTACCATGGATGTAGCAAAAAATCCAGGAAAGTCATTCATGCCAACAACATTGTAAAGAAATACGGCTGCAATGCAAAGTATCAGCTCTTTGCTGTACTCAAATCCTTTTGCTGATGGATGCTTGAACAGCAGCAGTGGAAATACGGTAATAACAGCAGGTATCCTGAAAGCGTCTGGCATAAATATGCTGAATGCCAGGGTGTACAGATACGCGGTCATTAATACCAGCAACAATGCTTTCTTATACATCTTAGTAAATATTATTGCTAACTGATTACGCAGCGTTTCAAGGTCTGTACAATTACTGCAAGGTCTTTTGTAAAACTGCGCTGATTGATATAGGCCAGGCTCTGTTTAATTTTGAGTGGCATGATCTCCTTGATGTAGGTAGTCTCCGGATCTGGTGTGGCATTCAATAATTCATTTTCGTTAAAGTGATTTATTGATGCACAATCTGTAATGCCTGGTTTTACGCTAAGGACTTTTGATTCTTCTGCCGAGTATAGGTTTACGTATTTTTCAACTTCAGGGCGTGGGCCAACAAGGCTCATATCGCCTTTTAGTACATTAAGTAGTTGAGGTAGCTCATCAATTTTATACTTGCGCAGCCAATAACCAACTGCAGTGATTCTGCTATCGTGTTCGCCAACGGTAAGCTGGCCTGATTTTTCTGAATCAGTGCGCATCGTTCTAAACTTGTAAAGCAGGAACAAACGCTTGTTTTGACCCACACGCACTTGTTTAAAGAATACGCCACCAGGCGAGTCAATTGCAATTAAAATTGCAATAACTGGCAACACCGGCAGTAACACGATTAAGCAGCATAATGCAGCTGCAAAATCAAAAGTCCTTTTTAACAACATATTATCGGGCGTTAACTAAAACAGGGACAGGTCTTCTTCTGGTAGCTTTTGGCCTGTTAGGATAGAACTGATGATCAATTGCATCAACAACCGCTTTAATAATAAAGTCGGTATACTTGTCTGTCAGCTGCGGATAGATTGGCAGTGAGATCTCGGTTGAATATTCCAGATAAGACATCGGGAAGTTGTTGATGTTGTATCCGAGGCACTTAAAATAAGTTAACAGCGGTAGCGGTATAAAGTGAACATTAACCGATACGCCGTGCTTGGTTATATCGTCAATAATTAAATCGCGTTGCTGCTCTGTAACGTTCTTTATCCGCAGCGGAAAATAATGGTATGAAGATTCGCGATCGAAATCAAAAAGCGGAGGCGCAATAAACCAATCTTTAGTGCTAAACGCGCGCATATATTTAAGCGCGATTGCTTTGCGCAACGGCAACAGCTTTTCTGAGTATTGTTTAATTTGCGCCAGGCCAATAGCGGCGCAGATATCGGGCATGTTTATCTTCAGTCCTTGAAATAAAATGTCATATCTCCAGCCTTGTCCCTGGTATTTGGCAAAAGCATCTTTGCTTTGGCCGTTAAGTGTATACATTTTCAGGTACCGGCGTTCTTCTTCTATAATAAAGCGGTCCGGCAGGTTGAGACAGATACAGCCGCCTTCTGCGGTAGTAATATTTTTTACGGCGTGGAACGAGTAGATAGCTACATCGCTCTTTAAAGCCGCTGGTTGTCCGTCTATGGTTGCGCCAAGTGAGTGAGCGGCATCTGCTATCAGCAGGATACGACCGAGTATACGCTGTTTATCAGATTCTGGCGTAAATTGTTTAATGATGGCCGGATCGCGTATAATGTTATTTAACATATCATAGTTGCATGGCCAGCCGGCTATATCAACCGCCAAAATAGCTTTGGTTTTTGGGGTGATGGCTTTGATAATGGCATTGGGCGAAATACAGAAGTCTTCTTCAATATCAACCATTACCGGGGTGGCGCCGCAATGCAGTACGCTCAATGCGGTGGCGCAATAGGTGTATGCAGGCACAATTACCTCATCGCCGGGTTTAATACCAAACCATTTTAGCATTAAAATTGCGCCAGATGTCCATGAGTTTACACATATTGCCGCTTTTGAAGCCGTAAAGTTTTGCATCTCGTTTTCTAATGCGGCAACTTTTGGCCCGGTGGTAATCCATTTGGATTGCAAGGTATCTACAACCTCGTCAATTACCGCCTTATCTATATGGGGGGGAGCAAATGAGATTTTCATTTTTTTAAACAATTAGGGTTTATGATAAACTGGAACATAGATTTTAGCGCCTTGCCAAATTGATTTTATGAACTCGTAAAAGCACCTTTTATAGATCAGGTATTTTTCGGTAAGCATTTGCTCAAACCTATAAGGGTGGTAGCGCAATTTGTTTAGTGGAGTAAACGCTGTATGATGATTTTCAATAAAGTGCTTTAGCTGCGTGAACGCCTCGTCTGAACATGTTTCCGGGTGGTAATTAAAGGTCCAGACGCCTTTCTCTCTTGTTTCTGCCTCATTCAGCTGATTGGGCAGCCAGCCAAATCCCATGCGTTTGTAAGGAAAGGGTAGCAGCCCATCGCTAATGATTCTTATCCTGGTAACTCTTTTAAGTGCCTGCAGTGTGCTATGATCAAGCGAGTGCGCCGGCGCTACAAAGATTTTTACGTTTATACCTTCCTTATCAAACATGCTGGCCGAAGCAGCCAGTTTCTGGCTTTGAATGCTTAGTGGCAGCCCGGCAAACTCAGACCGTTTATTGAACTTAAACATTCCAGAGTCTTTGCTCACATAAACATGGTCAAGTCCGTGCATGCCCATGATGTATCCTAGTGACTGTAGTCTTCTTAATAATCCCCAGTAATCTGAATTGTAAGGCCCGCAGCAGATTAACTTGGGATCTCTATTGGCCGGTATGGCGGCAATAATTGGTTTAATACCGTACTGATCAAACAAATCAAAGAAACGGTTCCATTTTTCAAGGTTGCTGTAATGACATAAGTCGTCAAGCCTGATGATGTATTGAGCCATGCTTAATGTAATAAGGTATTAGGTTGATTTAATTGATAAGCCGCTGCTTAATTCTGGAAGATAGTTTGCTCCCAGAGGCTGGTTATGTGGCCGGGGCTATTTGTATAGTTTATTTGAGTTGCATTAAACTGCAGCTCTTCTTTTAATGACTTGTTTGTTAAAATGTCATTCATACCGTTGGCCAATGCATCAAGTTTGTTTTGGGGAACAAGCAGGCCGTTTTGCCCATTCTTTATAATTTCGCGCGGACCGTAATCGCAATCAACAGCTACACATGCACAACCGAAACTCATAGCCTCAATCAGTGCGTTTGGATAACCTTCGTTTCTTGATGGCAGGACAAATACTTCTGCCTGAGCGTAGTAGTCTTGGATGTTGCTTTTGGCGCCGGTGAAAAATACGCGTCCATATAAACCTAAACTGTTGCATTGCGCTTCAAGATCTTCTCTTTCTTCTCCATCGCCAACAATCAGCAGGTCAACGTCAGGGTTATGCAAAAGGGCAAAAGCGTCTATTAAAATGTCGAAGCCTTTTACTCTAACCAGGCGACCGACGCCCAGTACAAACTTTCGAGGGTGGACCGGTGTGGTGGTTGCTGTGGGAAACTGCGTTACCGCATTGGGTATTTGCTGCAAATTATCAAGCTTTCTGAACTGAGTGATGTTTGATAGACATTGGCCAACGTTGGCTGCACTAACTACCACTGCGTTTGCTTTTCTGTAGAGATAGGCCAGCAGGCTTTTTTTCCAACCTGCACAGCTGCCTACAGACCGTTGCGGCGACGTGCGTTCTGAAACGATGTACGGCGTATTGGTAATAAAACAGATTACCCCGGTCCATAAATTGGCTGACGTAATGAATGATATTACTTTGTATGGTTTTTCCATGATTATCAGCCGCATAAGTTTGTAAAAGGTTAGCCAGGCATAATAAAGCCTTGTGGACCGGCCTTCATAACGTTGTTTGATGAGGTAATGAACATCAACCCGTTCATCAATGGGGTAGGCTGGTAGGGTATCATTTAGAGAAATGAGTACTATTTTGTAATGCCGCACCAGGTGATTGGCCAGGTTAATCATTACGCGTTCTGCACCGCCATTGCCTAAAGTTGGGATCATAAAAAATAAACAGCGCCTGGTGGCAGGTTCGTGGTATCTGATCATTGTTCATCCTCCTCTTAGGCTAGATATTTGATGGTTTGAAAGGCTTTTTTAAAGTCTTTGTTCATGATTTCAAAAAGCAGATACCGCCGCAGGTATAATAGCATTAGCTTTTTCTTATAGGCTTCAGGGTAAGTAAACAGCCTGATAATAAGGTTGAAGTCGCTAATCATCATTTTCAGGCGCACTTTATCATCTATCATGCTCCATATCCCACCGGGGTGGTTGCGGTAACAACTCATTACCTCAGGCATTACATAGATTGACAGACCAGTATTGCGAGTAGCCCAGAGCTTAAAGAATTTATCGCCGGCGAAACAGCTGAGATACCAGGGCTCTGAGAAAATTTTATTTACGGCCGGGGTATTTCGGTACAAGATAGTGGCTGTTTTGGTTTCAACTTGTTTGCCAATCAGCAAATCAAGAAAACTGTATTTCAACGGCTTGGGGTCGGGCTCTACGTGTATGGTGTTGCCCTTAACATCAATAACCCGGGTATAATGGCAGCAAATAACATAGTTTGGGTTTCTTTTCAGAAAATCAACCTGCTTTTGCAGCTTGTCTGGATCGCTCCAGTAATCATCACCTTCGCACTTCGCTATATAGCTGCCTTTTGCTGCGCCTATACAGCGAATCATGTTTTTATGACTGCCGGTGTTGGTTGCTGATGTTAAAAGCCTAATCTTCCCAGGGTGTTGCTCTATATAAGTATTGATAATCTCGCGGTTGTTATCAGTAGAGCAATCATCGCTAATTATAATTTCAAATAGGAAGTTGGTTTTCTGCATCAAAAAACCTTCAATAGCCTGTCTAATAAAATTTTCATGGTTGTAAGTAATGCAGCAAACGCTTACTACTATAGGTTTAGGATCCATGATAAATCAATTTCTAACAGCTTTTTGATTTAGTTTTGATTTGATATGTGGAACTATTTCGCGGTTAAACGAATTTGTTGACGCTGCTTTAAGCTTACCAAACCGTTGTGTGCGTAGCAGTACTCTGCAAATCAAATCAAGCTCGGCAGTGGTAAGTGTATGGTAGAGTGGCAGGCAAAGTATCCGCGAAGCGATGGAATCACAAATTGGCATCGGTACCTGTTCTACATAAGGCAGCGATGACAAAGACGGGTAGAAGTATCTCCTGCTGTAAATTTGCTCTAACTCAAGTGCCGCTTTACATTCAAGCATTAATTCTTCGGACGGAAAAATTACCGGGAAGTAAGCATAATTGTAATCGTCAGGATTTTCTATGTGTTGAAACTCAACATTGAAGCCTTTAAGGCGCAGTTTATATTGTTGATAGAGGTATTTGCGTCTTTGCAAAATCTTGTCTACGTACTTTAAATTACAAAGCCCCATAGCGGCATGGAACTCGCTGTTTTTTGCGTTAATGCCTTGTTCTGAAAAGGTATCTATACCCGAATAACCAAAACTGCGCATTAGCGCCATTTTTCTCAGCACATCGGGGTTCCTGGTAAATACCGCGCCGCCTTCAATGCTATGGTATAGTTTGGTAGAGTGGAAGCTTACGGTGCTAACATCGCCATATTCAAAAATGGAATGTCCTTTGTATCTAACGCCAAAGGCATGTGCCGCGTCAAAAATTACTTTAAGCTTGTGTTTGTTTGCAATGGCTTGTATTGCGTAGATATTGCAGGGATTGCCAAACACATGTGTAGCCAAAATAGCAGTGGTGCGCGGTGTTATGGCCGCTTCAATCTTTTCTGGATCGATGTTGAGCGTATTGGGGTCAATATCAACAAAAACCGGTTTGCAGCTTTGCCAGGTAATAGCGCTGGTGGTAGCCACAAATGAGAATGGCGTGGTAATGATTTCTCCCTCCAAATCCAAAGCTTTAATGGCTATCTGTAACGCGATGGTGCCATTAGACACGTACAGAAGATACTTTAAATCAAGGTATTCTTTCAACTTAAGTTCCAGCGAGTTTACAAGCGGCCCGTTGTTAGTGAGCCATTGTCGCTGCCAAATACCCTTTACATAATCTCTAAAGTCTTTCTCGGCAGGGAGAAAGGGTTTGGTTACAGGTATCATTTCTTTAAAATTAAGTGAGTAAAATCAGTTAGAGCGGCAGATTTACTGAAGAAATTGATGCCGCCATATAAAGCCACAAACAATATGGTGGTTAGGCTTATCTGGATAAAAGAGTTGTCAATATGGTAGAAAAGCTGTGTAGTAATGAAGTGACATAACAGTCCGCAAAAGGCGGTGGTCATCATAATTGGTAATACATCGCCTATCTGTTCTTTAACCGGGTAAGCTATCAGTCGGCC
Organism: Mucilaginibacter yixingensis; assembly: GCF_041080815.1. Taxonomy (NCBI): domain Bacteria; kingdom Pseudomonadati; phylum Bacteroidota; class Sphingobacteriia; order Sphingobacteriales; family Sphingobacteriaceae; genus Mucilaginibacter; species Mucilaginibacter yixingensis. The sequence goes on from NZ_CP160205.1 coordinate 2,255,454, forward strand.
GGTGTAAAAGGAGTTAATGTAATAACCAATAAAGTTAAAAAGCAGTTGAAAATATAGCAGGCCGTATATGCCCCAGTTGATACTGATGATGATGCCGGTAATGCTGATAACCTTTTTTATCGTCTCTATTTTTAAATACAGAGCGGTTTCGCCAGTTACCTTTAATACGTTGAGGTTGTAGGAGTGGAGCGGATACATTACCCCGCTAATACAAAGCAGCCTGAAATAAGGTACCGCCGCTATCCATTTATCTGTAAGCAATAAGTGAAACAGTGGGGTGGCAATCAGCGCCAGCAAAATCAGCGCAGGCGCGTTCCAGAACATTACCTGTTGCATCAGCTTTTTGTAAATCTGTTTTAGCTGAACTACATCCTCAGACACCTTGGCCAACAACGGATAGGTTGCTTTATTAATAGCTGCCGATATATTGCTGATGGGTAGCTGACTGATAGAGTCTGCCCGGCTATAGAGGCCGAGCTGGCCTGCCGAGAAAAATTTACCGATAATGATGAGATACAGATTTTGATAAGCAGTATCTATCAATCCGGAAGCAGTGATCTTATAGCCAAAATTAAAATGCTTTTTGAACGACTCTTTATCAAAAACCAGCAACGGGCGCCATGTTGAACAGATCCAGTGTAAGGCAGTTGAAGAGAAAGAGTTGGCAAGATACATAGCAGCAATACTCCAAACGCCAAAACCTTCGCGGGCCATCCAGATACCAACTATTCCGCCAATGATGGATGCCGGTATCTGGATGTTTGTTTGCTTTTTAAACTTCATCTCTTTAACAAGCAACGCGCTTTGGATGCCAAAAAAAGCGTTAGAGATGAAGATCAAACCGTAAACCCGGGCCAGCGGCACCAGGATGGGTTGATGATAAAAGCGGGCAATTAGCGGTGCAGCCAAAAAGAAACCGAGATACAAAACAACACTGCCGATAAGGTTAAAATAAAATACAGTAGATAGTTCTCTGTCGGTTGCGTGGTTGGTGCGGATGAGTGATGATGTTAGTCCGCTATCCATCAGGCTGTTACCTATTGCCACAAAAATGGAAAGCATGGCGATCAGGCCGAATTGAGCAGGATCGAGCAGCCTTGAGATGTAGATAGTGATGCAAAAGCTCACAATCTTAAGGCTAACTTGCTGCCAGAGCGACCATAAGATGCTGCTCACAGCGGTTTTCCGTAAGTCCATTGGTTTTTAGAGTCTGGCGTCAACTACGTCGCTTGGTAGAAATGCTTTCAGGTCATAAAGCACAGTGTTTGGCTGGCACAAATTTTTGAGGTCGTATTTTTTAAACTCCTCATGCGCAACGGCTAATACAATGCCGTCATAAGTCCTTTTTTTAGATTCGCCGTTTTCGCAAACAATGCCGTAAGCGTTAAGTACCTGGTCTGAACTGGCCCAGGGGTCATGAACGTGAACCTTAACTTTAAATTCTTCCAGCTTTTTGATAATATCTATCACCCTGGTGTTGCGCACATCGGGGCAATTCTCTTTAAAAGTAAAGCCGAGTATCAATACCCTGGCGTTGGTGATGGTGGTGCCGCGGCAAACCATTTCTTTAATTAACTGGTTGGCCACATAAGCGCCCATAGAATCATTAATGCGACGGCCGGCCAGGATGATTTCGGGGTGATAGCCAACTTCTTGTGCCTTTTGAGCCAGGTAGTATGGGTCAACACCGATGCAGTGGCCGCCAACCAGACCCGGCTGGAAGTTTAAGAAGTTCCATTTGGTGCCTGCGGCTTTCAAAACCTCATGGGTATCAATGCCCAGTCTATTAAAGATCATTGCCAGCTCGTTTACAAAAGCGATGTTGATATCGCGCTGTGTGTTTTCAATAACCTTGGCTGCTTCGGCTACCCTGATGCTGGACGCTTTGTAGGTGCCGGCTGTTATAATTGATGAGTAAAGATCGTCTATAATGTCGGCGGCTTCAGGGGTGGAGCCGGATGTTATTTTTCTGATGTGGGTAACCGTATGCGCTTTATCGCCCGGGTTGATGCGTTCTGGCGAGTAGCCGGCAAAGAAGTCTTTGTTCATGCTCAGGCCAGATGCTTTTTCCAGGATAGGTACACATTCATCTTCAGTTACGCCAGGGTAAACGGTTGATTCATAGACAACAATATCTTTTGGTTTTAGATATTGGCCTACAATATTGCTGGCATTAACCAGCGGGCTAAGATCTGGGCGGTTATTCTTATCGACAGGTGTAGGGACGGTTACGATATAGATGTCGCAGGGTGCCAGGTTATCTGGGTCGCTGGTTAGCTGAAGGCCTGTAGCAGAGTCTGCAGGGTTGATAACCGACAGAAGCTCTTCTTTTGCAGTCTCTAAAGTTTCATCTTCTCCTGATTGGAGGTGTACTATCCGGTTGCGGTTAATGTCAAACCCCACAACCTTATATTTTTTGGCAAATTCTACTGCCAACGGCAAACCAACATAACCAAGACCAATGATGCCAATCTTGTGTTTTCTTAAGTTTTTCATAGTGCTGTGTGATTTTTTAAGTCGATGTTGTAAATAGGAACTTTGGTTACCAAGACGCAGTCTATGCTGTCTACCAGCATCAGGACGTATTTTCCGTCTATTCTGATTACGGTGCCGGATGTATCTTCCATCACGCCACTTTTAATTCTTATTTGGTCGCCAATGCTGAAATTGGCAAGGTTTACCATTTCGGCATCTTTGTAATTTTCGAGGTATAATTTTAGGTCTTCAATAACACGGTCGCGTACAACAGCGGGCCGACCCATATAGTTGATGTAGTTAAGCACACCTGCAATATTTAGCACTTTGCCTTGCTGGGCCTGGTTAACTCTCACAAACAAATAGCTGCTAAATACCGGAAGCTCCACTTTCTTTTTGCGGTCGGCCCACTGGCTGTAAACGGTTCTGAGCGGGCAGTAACACTCGATGCCTTGCTGGCACATTACCTCATAAATACTTTTCTCCCATCTGGCTCTGGTATAAATTACCAGCCATCTTTTTTCGATTGGAGAAACAAAACGGGTTTTGGCGGTTGCAGTTCGAGTTTCCATATTGTTATTAATTAGGGTTAGGGACAATTGGATGCGGCTTCGCCAACTCACTTACATCGTTCTTTTTTTAGAAGCCTTTTTAAAGGATGCTTTGCAGCTAAGTATTGCCGGTCTTTTATGGCTTCGCCAACTCACTTACAGGGTGAGGAGATCGGGTAGTATTTTTTGCCGGCTTTTACGGCTTCGCCAACTCACTTACAGGGCGAGGATGGCAAATAGTACATTTATTATGGTGCCGCCTTTGCGGCTTCGCTAACTCACTTATAGGGTGGGGTTGCGGATATAATTGGTCATTATATGGTGCCGCTTCTGCGGCTTCGCCAAACTCGCTTAAAGGACGAGGGGCGAATAGTGCGTTTCTTACATTAATACCTTAATGGCGTTCTGTGGCATAGCCATAGCTGCCATAGGCATAGGCATGGCGGGTGCTCTTCTTCGCGTCGTTAAACACCACCATTAGGTTTTTAAGCTTGTTGTTCTCGTTTATATCTTTAAGAATTTCAAGCTGTTGAGCGTTGGTGTAATTGTATCTGATTAAATAAATGCTCAGATCTGCGTATTTAGTCAGGCTAAAGGCGTCAGCAACTGCACCAATTGGAGAGGTGTCAATAATCAGGTAATCATATTGGTCTCTCAAATCATTGAATAGCATGGGTACGCGGCTGTTTGTTACCAGTTCGCCGGCATCTAATGATGCCTGGCCACAGCCCAATACGTGCACGTTTGGTGCACGATCAAGCGGTTGTATACATTCTGCCAGCGGCATGCGGTCGTCGCTCAGAAAATCGGTAATGCCTTTTTGCTGGCACATGCCCAGTCTTTGCAGCAAATCTGGTTTGCGCAGATCAAACTCCATCAGCAATACTTTTTTGCCTTGCAGGGCTAAGGTCATAGCCAGGTTAATGCTGAAAAAGGTTTTGCCTTCGCCTTTGGTGCATGATGTAACCAGCATTACCTTGTTGGTATCGCGCGGGTCAATCATTTTCAGGTTTGACCGGATGTATCTAAATAGTTCTGAGATAGTTGTGGTGCTGCCAGATTGAACGGCAACCGGATATTTATCGCCATAGTGGCACAGCTCACCCAGTACTTTCACGCCGGTAAATTGTTGTACGCTCAGGCGGTCATTTACTTTTATGCTCAGCTTGTCTTGCGCGTAGATCAGCATTCCTGGTACAACCAGACCCATCATGCCTCCTAATAAGAACAGGAGGGTAGTTTTAGGAAACTCGGCAGTACCGGCAGCGTCTGGGCTATCAATAATCTGCGCAGCAGGAACAACTGATGATAATGATAATGCTGTTTCTTCACGTTTTTGCAACAGGTATTGGTATAAGGTGCTTTTTACACCTTGCTCGCGGGTACGTTGTAAAATTCCTCTCTCAACAACCGGAGCAGTTCTAACTTTGTCATTATACCTTGATACGCTAGAGCTTAAGTTATCGCGAGAGATAACGATTCCCTGGCGGATGTTATTTAAATTCTCTTTAATGTTGGCGTGCAATGCCATCAACTGTTTACTCAGGTCTTCAACAAGGCGATTCCCTACTTCGGCATTATTCAGCATATTGCTACGCTCCAGTTGTAAATTATTGAAGCGAGATATCAGCGAATTCAGCGTTTCATCTCTTAAACCCATGGTGCTTGGTATTGATTTATATAGGTTTTGAGAATCATTCATGTAGGCTATAATAGCATCTACCTGCGCCAACTGAAGTTTTGACTCCTGCAACGCCTGGTTGTATTCGGCAGATTTTGCCAGGTTAACGTTATTGATGTCGTTGGTTTCTATATCGCTATTTGCTTTTTTGAAGGCCTCTACATTGTCTTCTACGTCGGTTAGATTGTTGCCTATTAATTTCAGGCGGTCATCTATCAAAGCAATGGTGTTAATGGCTGCTATATTCTTTTTATGGTTGTTCTCTTCATTATAGAGAGCAATTAAGCGGTTCAGAAAATCAACACCACGTTCAATTACCGGATCGGTAACGTTCAGCAGTACGGTGTTGGCATCTTTAATTGTAGGTGTAATCTGCAGTTTGCCAGCGCTGTATGCAGCAGCCATGTGCTGTAGATTATTGAATTTAAACCAGTAGGTTTTACCATTTACCAGTGATGATGTTTTGGTTAAAGTAAAGGCATATCCCTCGTGGTTAACCAGCTGACCATATTTGTAGATCTGCCTTACATCATCAGTTTCTAAGGTGAAAGTATTGTTGTTGTTAGGGGTAATAGTAAATTTTAACAGATAAGCGGCAGGCGAAAGTCTTTGAGTTGTAATTACAAAAGGCACGGCTTCACCATAAAGCTCTCTGTCTCGCCATATTTGTTTTTTGTAGTAGCTAACATCTTGTTTTAAGTTAATCAATACCTTGTATATCAAATCTTTTGATCTCAGTACCTCAATCTCATTATCGGTTGTTTTAGTTTCCTGAAACATGTTCAGATCGCTAAAGGCAGTTGCTTTTAAGATACCATCACCTTTTTTATCGTCGCGAATTAAAACAGTGCTGTTGATGCGATAGATTGGAGTGGTGGTGCGAACATAAACCCACACGCTAACCAGGCTTAGTACTAAGCAGATCAGAAACCAATGCCAGCGATTAAGATAAACCATAACCGATTCACGGTACTCAAGTAATTTCGATTTGTTTTCTTGTAGGGTTAACATGGCTATTGAGATTGATAGATGTTTTAAAATATTATTTACTTTTTAACACAGCTGCTAATACTGCCAAGGCTGATATTGAGGCAATTACAAGCGGCATCAGGCGTGTATTTTGGCTGTATTCAACAGCTTTTGAGCGGTCTGGCTCTACATACACTATATCGTTCTGTTTTAGGTTGAAGTAGGGCGATTGCATTACATCTACATTGTTAAGGTTCAGTCTTTTGACGGTCTTTACTCCGTTTTCCTGGCGAATAACCAGTACATTTTCACGTTTACCATAAACGGTCATATCGCCGGCAAGGCCCAGGGCTTCCAGCAGGTTAACTTTGCCATCTGGAACGGTAAAGGTTGATGGCTTATTAACCTCGCCAACTACGGTTACCTTAAAGTTGATTATTTTGACCTCCACACCTGGGTTTTTGATTTGTTTGCTCAGTTGGGTGGTGATGGCGGTTTCGGCTTGTGCAGTGGTCAATCCGGCAATGTGGGTTTCGCCAATTAATGGGAGGGCGATGTCGCCGGCGGCGTTTACTTTGTAGCCGGTACTTAGCGGCCCGTTGTTTAAGTTAGTTTGGAACAATTTGTCAGACTCCAAACTGCCACTAACTACCGATACATTTACAATATCGCCAGTGGCAATAACCACTTCCTGACCTGGTGCTTCGGCCACTGAATTTTGTTGACCAAGATTGCTGAAATATACCAGGTCTCTTTTGGCTGCGCATGCAGACAGTAGTACACTAAGTACCAGTGTTGCAGCTATTTTCTTTGCGGTTTTTATATGATTCTGGTTCATTGGTTTATTGTTTCAGATAATTGATATACAAATATATATAGATCTGAAAGCCAGTTGTATATGCCGTTTGATGGTTGGCTCAAAACTGTATAATTTGGTTTTTTTTACACACTATGTGTAAACGCTTTACACCTGTGTTATACAGGTAGGTGTAAACACTTACCGGGAAATTATACACCCTGGTTATTTTGTTGTAAACACAGGTTAATAGAAAATTTATTATGGAGCAGATAATGCCGATAATTTAGCGCCATTGTAGATCTGTAAATACTCACTGAATGTGTAAAGCTGCTATACAGCCGGCTAATTCAAAACCACTAACTGATATCAGATATCAAAAAAGAATTGATTCTGAATTAAATGCAGAAATTAATTGTGGATATAAAGCGGAGGGAAGTAAATGGAAAGATGACAGGGGACTAAAAACAAAAAACTGGTTTGCGGACCAGTTCTTTGTTCATAAGGATGTAGGGGGTAGTGTATAAACGAGAGGAAGTGTTTTTCTATTCAACAGTAACAGACTTGGCCAGGTTGCGTGGCTGGTCTACATTGCAGCCACGCATTACGGCCGCGTAGTATGATAGCAACTGCAACGGTATTACCGCCAGTAACGGCAAAAAGCATTCGTTTACAGCGGGTATCTCTATAACTTCGTCGGCAATTTCTTTTAGAATCTTGTCGCCCTCTGTGGCAATGGCAATAACGTTGCCTTTTCGGGCTTTAACTTCTTGTATGTTGCTGATTACCTTGTCATAAGATGGCCCCTTAGTTGCAATAAATATCACAGGCATATTAGCGTCAATAAGCGCGATAGGCCCGTGTTTCATTTCGGCAGCGGGATAGCCCTCTGCGTGGATGTAAGAGATCTCTTTAAGCTTTAATGCGCCTTCCAATGCAACCGGGAATCCAATCCCCCGCCCGAGGAACAGACAGTTACCAAAAGCACTGATGCGTTTTGCAATCTCCTTTACGGCTTTATTAACGTCTAGAACCGTTTGCATTTTTGATGTTATAGTACTCAGTTCAGTTTGCAGTTCAATTAACTGTGATGATGTAATTGTGCCTCTGTTTTGAGCCATAAACAACGCCATTAGGGTTAACACCGTAACCTGAGCCGTAAAAGCTTTGGTTGATGCCACGCCAATTTCAGGCCCTGCATGGGTGTATACCACGCCATCACTTAACCTGGGAATAGATGAGCCGACAACATTGCACACGCTTAAAATGGTAGCACCATTTAGCTTAGCCAGATTAATGGCTGCAATGGTGTCGGCTGTTTCTCCGGATTGCGATATGGCAATCACTATATCGTCCTCACCAATAACCGGGTTACGGTACCTGAATTCAGATGCGTACTCCACCTCAACCGGGACGCGGGCGTATTCTTCAATCAGGTATTCGCCTATCAGGCCGGCATGCCATGAGGTTCCGCAGCCAACAATCAAAATGCGTTTAGCTGCTTTAAGTTGCTTAGTATGATTTTTCAGGCCTTCAAGAGAAATCTGGCCCACCTTTAAGTCAATCCGTCCGCGCATGCAGTCTTTAACAATCCGGGGCTGCTCAAAAATTTCCTTGAGCATGTAATGTTCAAAGTTCCCTTTTTCAAGCTCTTCCAGTTTTAGTTCAAGATCATGCATTTGCAGTGGCTGGATTACATTGTCCAGCCGTTTTATAATCAGCTCCTCTTGTTTTAACAATGCGAGTTCATTGTCTCGTAAATAAATTACTTTATTACAATGCTCGGCAATAGGCGAACAGTCTGACGCCACAAAGTATTCCCGGTCTCCAACCCCAATAAGGAGTGGACTACCTCTGCGGGCTGCTATCAGTTGAGACGGATCTAACCGGTCAAGCAAAACAATGGCAAATGACCCTGTTACCGAGTTTAGCGCAAGGCGTGTAGCCTCCAGCAAATCGGTTTGTTCTATTTGCTGTATTTCTTCAATCAAATGAACCAGCACTTCGCTGTCAGTATCACTTTTAAATATATGACCTCTTCGCACCAGTTCGCTTTTTAGCGCAAGGTAGTTTTCAATAATACCATTGTGAATGATATAGAACCTGCCATCTCCTGAACTATGCGGGTGAGCATTGTGGTCTGATGGTTCGCCATGGGTGGCCCATCGTGTGTGGCCAATAGCTGCTGTGCCATCCTTATTTTTGTCTTTGGCAAAATTTTCCAGGCAAGCTACATTGCCCATCTTCTTGTAGACATTAAAGGTGCCGGTATCTGCTATTGCAATACCAGAGCTATCATATCCACGATACTCTAGCCTTTTTAAGCCGTTAATAACGATAGGCCAAGCGTTACGCTCGCCAATATATCCAACGATGCCACACATGATGTTAATGTTTTTTTATCAAAAATACCTACACATCAATCGTTTAGCTATACCCAGAAGCGTGTTGAGCATATTATGTATACAAGGCAGATGAAGTGCACAGCAAAGCTGTAAACATTGAGCTTTTACTTTACACATTATACAACCATTTACTAAACCGTTGCGCACATCGGGTTACAGGACGGTTGCAAAACGGTAGAAAAAATGAAAATTATTTACGGAAGAAAGGGTAGGAAGTAGCAAAAAATGGAATTTATTCCATTAATGAGATGGGTAGTGTATGGTGTGGATAGGTGATGGTTTTGCGCTAATATAAATAGCACAAAACCATCACCTATATCTTAGTTTTTTATCTTAGCCAGGCGCGTCAGATCCAGAATAAAGATGTGGCTACCTTTCTTCTCAATCAATCTTTCGTCTTTAAAATCGCTTAATGTACGGCTCACAGTTTCTATAGCCATACCCGCTAAAGCTGCCAACTCATCGCGCGAAATACGGAACTCATCAGCAGAAAGCGATTGACTGCTTAGTTTAACCAATGTTTGCGCCAGGCGTTTACGCACCGAGTGATAGGCCAACTCAAAAAGGTGATCTTCTTTTTCTTTAATGTTATTGGCCAATATGCGTATAAACTGTGCACTCACATCCGGGTAGCGGTTCATCAAATCAATTATAGCATCTTTAGGTAGCATGCAAATAGCGCTATCCTCAAGTGCTTCAGCGGTTTCGGTATAGGGTTCATTTAACAGCAATGCATGTATGCCCAGGTAATCATCGGCCCGGTACAAGTTCATTACCAGTTCTCGCCCGTCTTCGTCCATTTTATAGGTGCGCACAGAACCGGCAAGGAGTAGATATAAGCCCTGAGGCTGGCCTCCACGGTCAAAAAGCGTTTGTTTCTTTTCAATTTGCCTTATCTTACGGCCCGCAATGAGTTGTTTTAATTCTGCTACACCTTTACCGGTGCCGGTAGCCAGTGTTTGCAAGCTCTGTAACGGACGCGAGTAAAAAGCTGTTTGCTTTTGCTTTTTTACCAAATGGCTCTCTATGGCATTGAGCAATTCCATTTTTTCGAAGGGCTTGGTCAGGTAGTCATCTGCTCCCATATCCATACCTTTTCTAAAATCAATTCGTTCTGCTTTGGCGGTAAGAAATATAAACGGAATATGCGCGGTGCCAGCGTTTTTGCCAAGCTGTTCCAGTACGCCATAGCCGTCTAGCTCGGGCATCATAATATCACATAAAATCAGGTCGGGATTACATTGAATGGCTAGCTCAACTCCTGAACGGCCGTTGTCGGCCTCCCGTATTTCATAGCCGGCGGAGGTTAGTATTTTTGAAGTGATCTCTCGGGTAATGGTATTGTCCTCAATAATCAGTATAGTCTTCATTAGCTACGGAAAGTAAGTGTGAACAACGCACCTGGATCAGTGTGCTTAAAAAATCGACATGCTTGTTAATTTATTAAAGCGTCACATGGCACTAAGTTTGCTTTTGACCGGTACAGGAAAAGACAAAATAAGGCACTGCAATAAAGACCGTTTGCTTAACGATAAGGCTCATAATGTTTATTTGAATTGGTTAGTACAATATTAAGATAAGGTAATTTTAACGATAAAATAGCCTGTTTGTTATAGAAAAGAACTAGTAGCAAGTCTATGTGCACAGATGTGGCATTCTTGCAAGGTGTAATATTTTGATTTACAGTGTTTTTTAAATTTCTGCTTTTTGCTGCAGTAGCGGTTTTTTTACAAACAAATTGCATTAAACGAAAAAAGGCTGCACTATGCAGCCTTTTTTACGTTTAAATAGAATGCTATTAAATGCGAAAGTCAATTGGAATTTCCGGCGTTGACAGATTCTGTTTTCTTTTTGCGGATACCTTGCTGATCAAGCATGGCGGCAATTTCATTTACTATGTATATAGACGCTTCAATCTCGTCTTTTCTAATGGCAACGCTTTCTATATTGAAACCAAAAGGAATTGATTTTTCAGCGCAGAACGCGGTTAGTTCCTGTGCAATATCAAGGCAAACGTTTACAGATTTCTCCAGCATGTTCTCGGCCTGAAGTAATTCCTGTTTTAGATTCTCTGGAATATGGATGCCCAGCCACTCCATAAACATAAGTGTTTTAGGAGAACCACAGGCTGTAAGCGTAAAAACGATAGTAGGGAATTTAATGTTTTCTTTAGTACAACTTTGGCACAGATCTTCAATTACCTGCTTTGCGTATGCTACGTTAAAAACGCATTGAGAAATGAAATAAGATACGCCACAGCTTACTTTATCCAGTATACGCTTGTCTTCATCTTTTAATACCTCATGGCGTTCTGGAATAGTCACCGCGCCTAGTACCGATGTAGCTTCATGCCGGCGCCAAAGTTGATAAGCCTCTGGCAAACTTGTTTTAACCGGATAATCTGGCGCTGGTATACCCACAAAAACAGGGTAGAAGTTGCGCTGCTGTAACTCATCCAGCCAGTTAGTTAGTTCGCTTTGACTAAACTTACCCGCAGGGCGATAAATGATTTTGGGGATTTCCAGTTCCTGCAGATATTCACTTGCGAAGGTAAAAGGGTCTAACGCTTTTAAAAACGGAAAAGGCCTTTCTTCTGCGGTACGTGCAGATTCATCTTGTACGTCATACACAATCAGCGCATCAATATCCAGGGGGATAAGTCTGGCCATTGTTCTTTGCGCAATCTCGGCAACACGTTCCGGACTGGTTTCTGATTTTGGCGGCGTAATGCCGTAAATTAATACGCCCGATGCACCGGACTTGATACGATCTAAAAACATAAACTACCCGCAAATATCATTTATATAAAGCATTTTTTGCCACTGTTTGCGCTACTTTATTTAATAATATCTGGTTTATAATATATAAAGCCGCATGCTTTTGCAGAAAAGGCATCAAGCAGGCTGCAATACTACAGCCTTACCAGAGCGCAACAACTCTTGCGTTATCTCTCTTGTATATGCCTTAATTTCTTCCTGAAACTCATTTACAGAGGCACCGCTTCTAATCTCTTCCAATCGTTTCTCCCAACTACCAGTAAGTTCAGCCTGCGCAATCCGCCGGTCTTTCACCACCTGGTACACGGCAAGACCGGTAGGGGTGGGTACCAGATTTTTCTTTTCGCGCAGAATATAGTTACGGGTCAACAGTGTTTCAATAATAGCAGCACGTGTGGCCGGGGTACCTAATCCACCGGCTTTCATGGCTTCGCGCAGTTCTTCGTCTTCTATCTCTTTGCCTGCCGTTTCCAGTGCTTTAAGTAAGGTAGCTTCGTTATAAAGCGCTTTTGGCTTTGTTTGCTTTTCAAGGATGGTTTTTTCTTTTATCGGCAAATCTTCGCCCTGAGTTACTTTTGGCAGAGCAGCGTTGTCTTCATCCTTTTTATCATCTTCAGGATCATTAAACACCGCACGCCAGCCCGCTGTACGAATAACGGTGCCGCTGGCAATAAATTTATGGCCCGAGGTGATGGTGATCTTGGTGATCTCTTTAATACAATCGCCGTGAAAGGCCTCCAGCATCCTGCCTGCCACTAAATCATAAATAGCCTGCTGGTCTGGCGACAGTTGCCATGGCTTCTCGCCCGTAGGCAAAATAGCATGGTGATCGGTCACTTTCTTCGCATTTACGCTGCGTTTACTCAGCTTGGCATCGGCCAATACCGTGGCTTGCTTACCAAAATCTGAATGCTCAGTTAAACCGGCAATGAGGCCAGGAACCTGTGCAAAAACATCATCGCCAATATAACGACTGCCTGTACGCGGATAGGTAACCAGCTTGCCCTCATAGAGGTTTTGCAAAATACCCAGGGTTTGATCGGCCGTAAAACCTTTCTTTTTATTGGCCTCCTGCTGGATACTGCTCAAATCATGCAATAGCGGTGGTGGCTCTTTTCGTGGTTTGGCTTCCACGCTGGCAATGTTTCCTGTAGGGCCAACGCCATCAAAAACAGCCTGAGCCTCCTCGCGGGTTTTGAAGTTTTTATCGGCAATGGCCTTGAATGATTGCCCGTCTTTGTCAGGGAAAATAGCTACCTGAAAATAGGTTTCGGGTTTAAAATCGCGGTTTTCCAGGTAGCGCGCACAGATCATAGCCAAGGTGGGCGTTTGCACCCGGCCCAGCGATAATACACCTTTATTGCCCGAAGCCAGACTAAGCGCCTGGGTGGCATTCATGCCAACCAACCAGTCTGACTGGGAGCGACAATGTGCAGAGTTAAACAACGTATCATAGTCGCTGCCCGGCTTCAGGTTACGAAAGCCATCTTTAATAGCAGCATCTGTTTGTGAGGAGATCCAAAGCCGTTTGAAAGGCTTTTTGCATTTTAAATAATAATAGATATAACGGAAGATGAGTTCACCCTCGCGCCCGGCATCCGTAGCAACTATGATTTCTGTTGCCTCGTCAAACAGCGCCTTAATAATGTCCAGTTGTTTTTTAACGCCGGGGTCGTCTACCAAGCCCTCCTTTGTACGCACCTTGCGGATGGAGAGCTTGAACTTGGGTGGCAACATGGGCAGATTCTGCACGCTCCAGCCGTAGTAGCCATATTCTTGTGGTGCCGCAAGTTGCAACAAGTGACCAAAAGCCCAGGTAAACGTGTAACCTTTGCCTTCAATATAGCCTTCGCGCTTGGTGTTGGCGCCAAATACGCGGGCAATTTCCCGACCTACGGATGGTTTCTCAGCAATAATTACTTTCATGAGCAAGGGGACTAAGCTAACAAAGTTGCCGTTATCCGTCAATTAGTGTGGAAAATTGGTTGCCATGAAAAACAAGTTGAAATATTAGGAAAATCGGGACTAATTGGTTAGTTTTAATCATGAAAACCTTACATCAACTTCCTTTTTTTGCTGTTTTAGCAATCTTAACGAGTTGCAGTGGCAGGCAACCCCTAAAAGTAAATATTGATAGTGTTAGTAATCATCTGGGCCCGGGCAAGCACAGTTTTGTGGCGGCTTTTGAAAAAGATACCGCTAAGCTAAATCTGGACATTACGCCCAAAGGTCAGATTACTGGTCAGCTGGCAGTTAACTATCAGCGTGCAGACACGATAATTGCAACCAGGGAATCAACAAATGGCAATTTGACAGGTGAGTTTAAGGGTGACACGTTAATGGTCGATTACTACTTTACCTGCGGCAACAATAAAGATGTAAAGTATATAAATCCTGTAGCTTTACTGCATAGAGGCGATACGCTGATTATGGGTAACGGTAGGATCTATTCATATTTGGGGCGTACTTACTTTGATCCGCATACGCCCATAGATTTTAAGAAAAGCAAGTTCCGTTTCCTTCCGGTGAAGAAATAGAAAGAACCCTTTATCGTGCCAAATAAAGAAGCTCTGAAGTTATGTTTCAGGGCTTTTTCTTTTTCTGCGCACAACGTAACTTATCTATATACATTCAGCCTGCTGCTTGCTATCCTTACTTTTAAAAACTATGTTAGTGTAACCAATCAATACAGCCTAAAAATAGTTATGAACCTGTTTTACAAATCAATTATTGCATCTTTTTTAGTTGCCGGAAGTTTGTCGGCATCGGCCCAAACTGTAAGTGACCGAGCCGGAGATCTGGGAAATAACACTTATCTAAATCCCATTCTTGGTGGTGATTATCCCGATCCGAGCATTATGCGCGATGGTAAAGATTATTACATGACGCATTCGGCCTTTGATTATTTGCCCGGACTTACCGTATGGCATTCTACAGATCTGGTAAACTGGGAGCCTATAAGTTATGGCTTGAAAACGTATCTCGGCTCCATCTGGGCGCCTGATATCTGCAAACATGGTAATCTGTATTATATCTACTTCACCGTTGCCCGTAAAGGCAACTATGTGGTTTATGCAAAAGATCCGCATGGCCCGTGGAGTGAGCCGGTTGACTTGAAAGTTGGAGGCATAGATCCTTGTCATATCGTTGATGAAACTGGTCAGCGCTGGCTTTTCCTGAGCGGTGGTGAGCGAGCCAAACTTTCGGCCGATGGTTTATCTGTGGTGCCGGGTACGCTTCAAAAAGTTTACAACGGTTGGGATTTTCCTGATGATTGGGTAACCGAAGGCAAAGCCATGGAAGGACCAAAGCTGAAAAAGGTTGGTCAATATTATTACTGGCTGAGCGCCGAAGGTGGTACAGCTGGCCCACCAACATCGCACATGGAAGTTGTGGCGCGCTCAAAATCTATCAATGGCCCGTGGGAGAATGCGCCTAATAATCCGTTGATCCATACTTATAGTGGGGCAGAAAAATGGTGGTCAAAAGGCCATGCATCCTTGATTGATGCGCCCGATGGTAAATGGTGGATTGTATACCATTCATACCAAAATGGATTTTTAAATCTTGGCCGTCAAACCCTGCTGGAGCCTGTGCAGTTTACAGCTGATGGCTGGATTAAGGCACCGACCGGAAGAGGAGTGGAGAAACCAATAGTAAAACCTATCAAATCAACCAAACCGATTGATCGATTGGCACATTTAGATGAGTATCGCATCGGCTTAGAATGGAAATATTATGAAAAATATGACCCCGCACGGGCATCTGCAAAAAACGGGGTGCTTACGCTGAAAGCTCAGGGCACTACACCGCAAGAATCGGCGCCGTTGCTATTTGTTGCTGGTACGCCCAACTATGAGTTTAGCTTTAAAATGGAGAAAGACGCCGACGCGGTTGCCGGCCTAGTGATGTTCTATAATGCCGATTTCTATGTAGGTACAGGCTTTGATAGCAAGAGCCGCATGCGCTGGCGCAAAGGCGCTGCCAAGGGCCGATACGAACATACGGGCAACAACCTGTTATGGATGAAACTGCGTATTGTAGATAATATTGTAACCGGCTACTACAGCTATGACGGGAAAGACTGGAAGAAAGAGCAATGGAGCATGGAGGTATCGGGCTATAACCACAATACACTATATGACTTTGAAAGCATATTGCCAGGTATTTTTGCCTATGGCAAGGGCGAAGTTAAGTTTAGTGATTTGAAGTTTACGCGATTATAATGGACTAAGCAGATGACTGCCGCACACACTATCCGCATATTAAATGCGGCTGACATCGAATTGTATAAAACGATGAGACTGGAGGCTCTGCAACTGGAACCCGGCGTTTTTGGCAGCAGCTATGCTCGAGAGTCGGCTTTTACTGACGAAGAATGGTTAGCCCGGCTAAGTAGCGATAAAAGCGTAAGCATGGGCTTATTTTGTGGCGAGGGCATGATTGGCATTACCGGAGTTGTAATTGATTGGGACGATGACACGCGCGGAATCATGGTGCAATCTTATATTCAGAAAGAATATCGAGGGAGAGGGCTGTCCAATCTGCTATATAATATTCGGCTGGAATGGGCGCGCAATAAAGGTTTAAGGTCATTGCGTATCGGGCATAAAGAAAGCAATTTGGCATCAAAGGCTGCTAACCAGCGGCACGGCTTTAAATATGTACACAGCGAGTCCTCCACTTGGCCTGATGGGAGTGTGGAGGACGTGTTGTATTATGATCTAATACTTTAATCTGCTATTTCTTTGTAATGCGGTATAGCCTTCCTCCGTCAGTTACAGCATATAATGCACCATCTTTACCTTGTGCAAGCGCACGGAACCGCTGACCCTCGCTGGCCAGCAAGCGTTCTTCGCCAATTACTTTATGACCGTTTAGTGCTATACGGCAAATGTGCTGGCTGCTTAAACAAGCCAAAAATAAATTGCCTTTCCATTCGCTGATTACGTCACTATTATAAAATGCAATGCCCGATGGCGAAATAACCGGATCCCAATAATAAAGTGGTTGCTCCATGCCGGCTTTTTGCTGTATGCCATCGCCAACTTTAGCGCCGCTGTACTCAATGCCGTAGGTAATTACCGGCCAGCCGTAATTTTTTCCAGGTTCAATTACATTGATTTCATCGCCGCCACGCGGGCCAAATTCTGCTTCCCATAACTCATTGCTAACAGGGTTCCAGGCTAATCCTTCGGGACTGCGCAAGCCCAGGGCGTAAACTTCTGGCAGGGCATTAGCGGTATTAGCAAATGGGCCATTGGGCACCGCTGCACCGTCTTTAGTAATATGAATTACCTTGCCTATACCGGCACTCAGATCCTGCGCTTTCATGCGGATATCATCGCCGCTGCGCTCGCCCGTGGTAATAAACAGGTTGCCCTGCTGATCAAACACCATGCGCGAGCCATATTGCAGGTTGCCGCCACTGTAGGCTGGTTGAGCACGATAGATGACCTGGATATTTTCAATTTTAGTTTCATCGGCAGAAAGCTTGCCTTTAGCTACAGCCAACAAAGAGCCGCCGGTGCTTTGCTGCTCGGCATAATCCCAATAAACCATCCGGTTTGAACTAAATTGCGGGTCGATATTTACATCAAGTAAACCACCCTGACCGGCATTTACAACGGCAGGTAAGCCCGTAATTTCTTTGTCTTTTACTCCGGCGGAGGTTAGGATAACCATCGAGCCTGCCTTTTGCGTGATCAGGAAACGGCCATCCGGCAAATTGCAAATGGCCCAGGGGGCATTTAATGAACTATTGATAATGGTTACAATAAGTGGTGTTTTGGTGCGCATACCCGGCGCCCGGGTTTGGCCTGCAAAGGCAGGTTTATAATCGCTATTAGGCGCCTTGGTTTCTACCGGTGGGAGGGTAGCGGTATCCGCATTGCCGCCGGTGCCTATAACAGTTGAGGTATCGCTATTACTATCATTGCCGGGCGTGTTTTTACATGCAGCAGCAAGCGTTGAGGCCATCAGCATAGCGAGCGTTAGTCTATTTAAAATCTTCATTACCCCTTATGTTTATACTAATTCTACCTTAAAATTCTGAATATGTTTTAATTAGGTTGCCATTACTCCTTTAAGACGTATATAAAGCAAAATTTTGGCTGCTAGCAAACAGAAATGATCGGTGGTCTTTTTTAAAAATATAACTTACTATTAATCAGAGCAGAATAGACTAGTGATTCAAAAAAAATCAAAAAACACAAATTATTTTGAAAACGCGCTTGACGGCTATCAATATAAAAGCTACTTTTGCATTCCTTTTCGGGATGTAGCGTAGCCCGGTATCGCGCCACATTTGGGATGTGGAGGCCGCAGGTTCGAATCCTGCCATCCCGACTAGTAAAAAGCCGTTTTGCATTGCAGAACGGCTTTTTTGTTTTAGCTCTTTTTTACTTTCTTTAAAGCTTGCTGACCTAATTAGAAAGCAGTGCCAGTGCCAATAATCTATTTTAAAATCATCACAGTCGACAGCATCCCGGTTTGGTAAAGATTTAACGGCGGCGATTTGCTTCTCAAATAAAAATATTCGCGCCTATAGTCGTTTAATTCATGCCCGATTTGCAGTAATTGATGCTCGTTATTCGATATGACGCACCTATTCTGCGAGTACATTCAGTAAGATAATCAGGCAATTAAGTGGTTGTGTATTTTTAGGGTATGTCGTAAGGTTACAAGAAGGCCTCTCCGTTCAATCAGGGGTGTTTTTTTCTTTTTCAACGAATGTGAATTTTCTTCTTGACATTACATTTTATAAAACTATATTTGCAGCCCTTTACGGGATGTAGCGTAGCCCGGTATCGCGCCACATTTGGGATGTGGAGGCCGCAGGTTCGAATCCTGCCATCCCGACGATACCAAATCAAAATGAAGGTAAAACCCACAGATTTAATAATCTGTGGGTTTTTGCTTTATATCTTTACCCCAAACCCAACATTAAATGTTCGGCCGTCCGGTGGTAAAATACCCGGCCCTGGAAGTAAAATGAGGCACTATTCCTCTTCTTCCTCCAATCGTTCCTCTTCCAAATCAAGCCGACGCTCTATCAAGGCAATCACATCATCGTCAAAATGATCTTTATGCCTGAAGGTGTGCAGTTCTTTACGCTGATGTTCGGTTATCTCAACCATTACCCGTTTAAAGCGGGTAAGCATTCGGTTTAGTTCTGCGCGTTTTTCTTCGTCTAGATCGGTGTCCCGATATAGTGTTAATTTACAGCGCAGTAAATCAAGTTTATTTCTAACCAAGGCATTGGCCGCCACATCATCGCCGTATTTGTTCTCAAGATGCACCTTGGCGGCTTTCATTAACTGGATATCAATCTGTAGTAATTGCTGATCATCGGGGCTTTCATCTATTAAATAGTCTGGTTTTACCTTGTGTACCAGCCATGGCAGCATGAAACCCTGGCCAACCAGCGTAACAATAATCACAACAAAGGTGATAAACAGTAAAAGATTACGGTGAGGAAAAGCCTGTCCGCCGGGTATCATCAGCGGTATAGCAATTGCTGAAGCCAGCGACACAACCCCGCGCATACCTGCCCAGCCTATAATGGTAGGATTTCGCCAGCCCGGATGGCTTTGCGCCACCGTTATATAACGACTGATAAAGCGGGTAAAAACAGAAGAACTATAAGCAGATAGCATGCGCACTAAAATCACGGTAAGCGCAATAATCAACGCGATGGTAATACTATGTCCTAATGATACCACTTTAATCATTCTGCTGATATCAGGTAATTGAAGACCAATCAAAAAGAAGATCACCGCATTCAATATAAATACGATGGCCGGCCAAATGGCATTGGCCTTAAGCCTGCTGCTGTGCGAAAAGATAGAATGATTTTGATAGGCAATAAATAACCCGCCGGCAACCACCGCTAAAACGCCCGACGAATGCAACCCCTCTGCAGTTAAATAGATGAGATAAGGCAGCACCAGCGACAAAGCAAAATCAAGATTAGACGAGGTGGGCAGCCATTTGTAGATGGCATAAAATACCAGCCCAAACACCAAACCAATGGCAATACCAGATAAAGATACCAGCACAAAACCGCCAATGGCATTCCCCCAGGAGAAATTGCTGGTCAATATAGCCGCCAAAGCAAAACGATAAACCGTTAAACTGGTGGCATCATTTAGCAAACTTTCACCCTCAAGTATAGCCACCAATCCTTTAGGCAAACGTATGTATTGCAGTACGGCGGTAGCGGCAGCAGCATCAGGAGGGGAAATAATGGCGCCCAGCAAAAAGCCTTCGGCCATTGTAAAGCCAGGGATGAGCCAACAGGCTACAAAAGCCACGGCCGTAGCGGTGAACAACACAAAGCCAATGGCCATCACCAGAATGATCCGTCGCCAGCGCCACATGGCCCTCCATGAGGAGTTTTGCGCGGCATCAAACAATATAGGCGGCAGTATCACCAAAAAAACCAGATCGGGGTTGATACGCATATTGGGTATACCCGGTAAAAAACCTAACGCCAAACCGGCTAATACCAGAAAAATAGGGTAGGCTATGCGCAACTTGCGGGCCAGCAGCACCAGGAACGATATGCTCAGTATGAGCCCAATACAAAGTAATAAGAGTTCATGCATCGTTTACAAGTTAAGCATTTTTGCAGACAGCCCCATGTATCAATAAAAAAGCCGGCTCAATTTGAGCCAGCTTTTTAAAGCCCTATCCTTTGTCTTAAGGAATTCTTCGGAGGAAAGGTTGGGGAGAGGCATTACTTCTGCGGCTTATTATCCGGAGCTTTACCAATCAAATCCATAAACTGATCAAGTTTTGGCGTGATGATAATTTCTGTACGCCTGTTTTTAGAGCGACCGATATCGCTTACGTTATCAGCAATCGGGTTGTACTCGCCACGGCCGCCAGCAGTTAATCGTTTTGGATCAACATTAAACTTATTCTGCAACTCTTGTACTACAGACGACGCCCTGAGCGCACTCAAATCCCAGTTATTGCGGATGTTTTTCTGAGAGATAGGCACATTATCGGTATTACCCTCAATCAACACATCATAGTTACTGTAGTCCATAATAATCTTGGCAATTTTGGCCAGGGTAGCGCCAGCCTTATCAGATATCTCATAACTGCCTGATTTGTAAAGCATATTATCAGACAATGAGATGTAGACGACGCCTTTCAGCACTTTAACATCTACATCCTGACGCTCTGTTGTACTAAGTGACCGGGTAAGGTTGTTGGTTAGCACCACATTAAGCGAGTCGCTTTTGTTTTTGGCGTTCACCAGCTCCTGGATATAACGGTTAGAGCGGTTAATCTCATCAACCAGTTTGCTAATGTTTACATTACCTTGCTGGCCAGAATTTAAACATTTGTTCAGCGCATCTTGTAACTGACGGGCATTGGCACGTTCAGATTCAATCTGTTCTTCTAAACTCTTGTTGCGGTTGGTGGCCACGGCCAGATTACGCTCGCTTAGCTGGTAGCGTCCGTTCAATTCGCGGCTGCTGCTATCCAATTTGTTGTAGTTGTTTTGTAGTTGCGCATATTTCTTGTTGCTTACGCAACTTCCCAGCACCGTTAAAGCCAACAGGGCCGGTATAATCATAAACTTTGTTTTCATAGTCATAGTGTTTAAGTGTAAGCAGTCAATAAAAACTGCTAACGTTCCTAAACAAGCAAAGTCTGCGCCAAAGCGTAATAAATAGGCTTAAAGACCTAATTTACAGGGTGTTTGATGTCGATTTGTTTTTCTTAATTGATTGATTTTTAGATTAATGTATATTAATCTGATCGATTTTTATCATCCAGATTCAATACTAATGGTATGGCTTTACAGTAATCCATCATTACAAAAAGTAATCACAATGTTACCCGTAGCCATTGCCAAACAATTATTTTATCAGAAATTAGTTGCGATATTAGTTCTACATCTGTCTGCAATATGCCCCGGCCTAAACCTAAATTGAATATCGCGCTGTATGGTACCGCTTATCTGGTATTGTTTGCCTGCTTCTATTTGGCATGGCATAAGCTTTGGCATACGGCAGTCAAGAAAAATGAGCCGAAGAATATCCGGTTATTTGTAACCAACAATAGTCGTAACCAGGAGCCGCTGGCCATCTTGATCAGCAGCGGTAAAGAAATTATTTATAACGATACTATTAGCGAGCGTTTTGTAGAAGTGCCGCTACGCGTTGAGCCGGGCAAACAAAATCTTAAAATAAGCATACTCAACAGGGGACTTGAAAAAATGCTTCGAGCCGATATTGGTTTGGGAGATAATAATTACGGCCTTAATATCACTTATGAATATGAACCGCCTTATGCCGAAGCTAAGAAATATCTGATGGAAGAAGCCTACCAATATGAGGTGGCCCGTAATAAAAGTAGAGAC
This sequence comes from Mucilaginibacter yixingensis, assembly GCF_041080815.1. Lineage (NCBI taxonomy): Bacteria > Pseudomonadati > Bacteroidota > Sphingobacteriia > Sphingobacteriales > Sphingobacteriaceae > Mucilaginibacter > Mucilaginibacter yixingensis. Next base: position 2,277,489 of record NZ_CP160205.1, read on the forward strand.
ACCACCTACTGGTCGCACTATTTTGATAAGCATCAATACCGTTTCCCCGAACAGCCGCGTAGCATGATGGTAGAAATAACTAATTATAAAAACATGAGGTTGGATAAATAAACCGCTATGAAGAAACTACTACTCATTGCCTGCTCTGTCTTTTTGTTTTTTAAGGCCGATGCCAAAATTGTGCGCATAGAAATTACCAGTATTGAGTCACCGGCTTTTGGAGGCCGGCAATTTGGCAATGTAGGGGCGTATGAAAAACTCCGCGGCAAGGCCTATGGCGAACTCAATCCACTTGATCCCCAAAATGCTAAGATTACTGACATTCAGCTGGCGCCCCGCAATAAGCGGGGAATGGTAGAATACTCGACGGATTTTTATATCCTCAAGCCCATCAATCTGTTACGCGGTAATCGTAAGTTATTCGAAGAGATCCCTAATCGCGGTGGCAAAACGTTTGGTAATTTTAATAAAAGCAGCGGAGGCAATGACCCCAGCACCGCAGAACAGGCGGGCGATGCTTTCCTGATGAACCAAGGCTATACGCTGGCATGGTGCGGTTGGGATATATCAGCAACGTCTGAAAATAACAAGTTAACCATCACCGTACCGGTCGCAAAAAAAGCGGATGGATCAACCATTACAGGGCCATCTTATGAATACATTGAGAGTGATAATGATCGCCTGCAAAGCTATAAACTAGCTTATGCAGCAGCTTCAACTGATAAAGCACATGCTACGCTTACATACAAAGCTTTTCTGAATGATGCCCCGCAAACTCTCCCTGCCGGTAGCTGGGAGTATGTGAACGACCGCACCATCCGGTTGTTACCAGCAGATACACCTTTTAAACCGAGTGGCATTTATGAGTTTTATTACGATGCCAAAGATCCGCTGGTAGCAGGTATCGGACTTGCATCAACCCGCGATTTTGTTTCTTTTCTGCGCAACAACGGTTTTGATGATAATGGCAACCGTAACCCACTATTTGGTAACATAGACTACACGTTCAGCTATACTGAATCTCAGCCAGCCCGCTATATCAATGATTTTCAAACCCTGGGTTTTAATGTGGACGAGATGGGCCGCAGGGTAATAGATGGCATCCTGAACTGGCTTGGCGGCGGGAGCGGAGTTGGTATCAACTACCGGTTTGCCCAGCCTGGGCGTACAGAGCGCAACCGCCAGAATCATTTATATCCGGAAGCGGTATTTCCGTTTGCTTATCCGGTGCTCACAGATCCTAATTCAGGCCTAACCGCAGGACGATCCGGCGGATATCCAATGCCGTTATTAATGCCCAAGGTAATGGAAGTTAATTCGGCCAATGAGTATTGGGTAAAAGCGGCATCTTTACTGCATAGCGATTTAAATGGCAATGATTTGCCTGATCCCGCTAATGTGCGTTTTTACCTCCTTTCAGGCATGCAACATGGCAGAGGTCATGGTAAGGGAGTTACCCAGCAATTGCAAAACCCAACGCGCCCGGATGCGGTTTTGCGCGCCCTGTTTGTTGATTTGGATGAGTGGGTGACTAAAAATATTGCACCGCCAGAAAGCCAGGTGCCACGTCGCAATAACGGAACAGCGGCTTTAGCTGTAGCCCAACACGGCTCGTTAACAGGTACAGTAGCCCAAAAAGAATTAGGCTGGCCGATATTCCGGGGGTAACTTATACCGGCTTAATTACTACACGTTATTGCTTTAATTATGGCGCGCAGATCAGGCAGGGTATTATATCGCAATATCCGGATCTTTCAATGCCATACCCAAGCTATACCAATTTCGTATCTAAGGTTGATGCCGATGGTAACGAGGTGGCGGGTATTCATTTGCCGCCAGTAGCTGCTCCAACCGGCACTTATACCGGCTGGGCATTACGTGCAGCACCGTTTGCAGAGAATGATGGCGGTGAAAGCGCGGGGCAATACATTCCATTTAAAACAACTAAAGCAGAACGTATAACAGCCGGCGACGCCAGGCTTTCATTGGAGGAGCGCTATGGTAATCATAATGGCTATGTAGAGGCGGTGACCAAAGCAGTTCAAAATCTGGTTAAAAACAGGTTGTTGTTGCCGGAAGATGCCACCAGTTACATTAGTGAAGCAGAGCAAAGTAACGTGCTTCAACACTGATAGTTGTAAGCTTTTTTGCGTAATAATTGATTAATAATTTAATTCTAACGATAAGTAGGGGTATATTTAACTACTTGAACTGAAATCGAAACGTTGATATTTTCCTGAATTTTTCACCATGAACTATTTTTCCGATACAAGCGATCGGCAAAGCTCTATTGTACTAAACCTATATCAGCAATTTGAACATCAGGCCCAAGCGGTGCCAGATGCTATAGCTGTTGCTCATGGTGATGTAATGATTACCTACAGGGAGCTTAATGACCTGTCTGATGCGCTTGCCATAGAAATAAATAACGCCGCCGTCACCAGTAATATATTGGGGGTAAGCGCCTCGCGCGGTGTGTATACCATTGTTTCGCTGCTGGCTATTCTTAAATCAGGGAAAGCTTATTTGCCACTTGATCCATCGTATCCGGCTGAACGCCTGAGACAGATTATTGCCGAATCTGGTATTACTCACTGTATTGCCCGCTCGGTAGAAAACGCACTATTTACTGATTTGGGACTGAGGGCCATTAACTCAGACGAGAAATATCCGCAGGCGACGCCGCTAAAAATTGCTTTAGAAAATCCTTTAACTTATGTATTGTTTACCTCTGGTTCTACCGGTAAACCGAAGGGCGTTTGCATGGCCGGCAATGCGCTGGTGAATTTGCTGCAGTGGCAGCAGCGCTACTCAGCATCGGCACCGGGTTTTAAAACCTTGCAATACGCGCCGCTGACGTTTGATGTTTCTTTTCAGGAGATATTTGCCACATTAACCACCGGCGGCACGCTGGTGTTGGTGGATGACGAAACACGGTTAGATCCGCAGCGTTTGCTGCATTATACAGATGAGCAGCAGATCAATCGCATTTTTCTGCCCTTTGTTGCCCTGCAATATTTAACCGCTGCTGCCGATGATCTGTTGCCTAGAAGCTTGCAGGAGGTAATGACGGCAGGCGAACAGCTCAAGATCACAGAGCAGATAGTGGCCTTCTTTAAAGCCCTTCGTGGTTGTAAATTGTTTAACCAATATGGCCCGACAGAAAGCCATGTGGTTACTCAATTGGAGTTAACCGGCGACCCAGAACTATGGCCAGCATTGCCGGATATTGGCGTTGCCATAGATCATACAGAGATTTTAATTCTCGATGAGGAATTAAAGCCAGTCGCCAATGGCACACAGGGCGAGCTTTGCATCAGCGGCGTTTGCCTGGCCCAAGGCTACTTGAACCGGCCCGATCTTACTGCCGAAAAATTCATAGGCTACACATCACCTCAGGGCCAAACTAAACGCATTTACCGTACCGGTGATTTGGCCCGTGTAATGGAGAACGGCAATATTGAATATCTGGGCCGCATAGATAATCAGGTAAAGATTCGTGGCAATAGGGTAGAGCCGGGTGAGATTGAGGTTGTCATCAACAAACTCGATTTTGTTAAGCAAGCCGTCGTTGTTGCCCGCGAGTATGGCGGCGGACAAAAACGCCTGATTGCTTATCTGGTAGCAATGGGTGCTGAACAGAATACGCAAGCCGTAAAAAAACAAGCTGCTGATAACCTGCCCGATTATATGGTTCCGTCGGCCTTTATCTGGCTTGATGAATTTCCACAAACCAGCAGTGGCAAGGTAGATCGTAAAGCTTTACCCGCGCCAATTATCAATAGACCCGAGTTAAACACATTATATCAGGCCCCATCAAATCAAACTCAAAAACGCCTAGCCGGGCTATGGGCCGATCTGTTACAGTATGATAAGATTGGCATTCATGACAATTTCTTCGACCTGGGAGGTAACTCACTTTTGGCTATCAATACCGTATCTGCGCTGCGCTCTCAATTTGGTTATACTGTGCCGGTTACCAGGGTGTATCAATCGCCTACGGTTGCAGGTATTGCCGCTTATATTGATGGTGAGCAGCAGCAATTGGTTTTACCAACTCAACGTAAGAAAAATGACGCAGGCGATATAGCCATCATTGCTATGGCCGGCCGCTTCCCCGGTGCCCGAAACGTTGCTGAGTTTTGGGAGCTGCTGAAACAAGGTAAAGAAGGCGTGAGTTTTTTTACTGATGCAGAACTTGATGAAAATATTCCTGACAGTCTAAAAAACAACTCATTATATGTAAAGGCCCGCGGCGTTTTAGATACCCCGGGCGCCCTTGATACCGCGTTTTTTAACCTGGCTCCGCGTATGGCCGAGCTAATGGATCCACAGCAGCGTCTGTTTATGGAAATTGCCTGGGAGGTACTAGAGACTGCAGGTTACCCTCCCGCACAATATGGTGACGGCATTGGGGTATGGGCAGGCAGCGCTAATAACTCTTATTACTATAACAATATTCTCACCAATCCAGAAGCGGTAGAACAAGCGGGCGCTTTCCAGGTGATGACGATGAACGAGAAGGATTATATCGCTACCCGCACCGCTTACGAACTCAATTTGAAAGGGCCGGCGGTGAGCGTGTATTCAGCATGTTCAACATCGTTATTGGCTGTTAGTCAGGCGGTGGATGCCTTGCGTAATGGGTATTGCAAAATGGCTTTGGCCGGCGGTGTTACTATTACATCGCCCGTAAAAAGCGGCCATTTGTACAATGAAGGCGCAATGCTGAGTCGTGATGGGCACACCCGTACATTTGACTCCTCAGCAACCGGCACTGTATTTAGTGATAGTGCAGGTATTGTATTGTTAAAGCCTTTAGAAGATGCTTTAAACGACGGCGATACCATCTATGCGCTTATTAAAGGAACCGGCGTTAATAACGATGGCTCCGGCAAAGGCAGCTTCACCGCACCAAATGCAGCCGGACAGGCCGGTGCTATTGCATCTGCCATACAAGATGCTGATATCTCCGCATCAGACATTAGCTACATTGAAGCCCACGGAACGGCCACACCACTGGGCGACCCGATAGAGCTGGAAGGATTGAAGCTGGCCTTTGGTAAGCAGAGTAAGAATCAATACTGCGCCATTGGGTCAGTAAAAAGCAACATGGGGCACATGATTGCCGCATCTGGCGTAGCCGGTTTAATTAAGACCGCGCTTTGTTTGCATCATAAAGTGTTGGTGCCATCATTGTTTTATAATGAAGCAAACCCGGCTATCAACTTTATAGATAGCCCATTTAAGGTAAACACTCAATTGAGGGACTGGGAGAGTACCGGCAAACGCAACGCCGGTGTAAGCTCTTTTGGGGTTGGCGGCACAAACGTGCATGTGGTGTTGCAGGATTTTGAGCAGGATACTATTTCTGCCGTAAGCGAACGCCCTTATCAACTACTCACCTGGTCTGCCAAAAGTGAATACAGTCGTGATGCTTATGCGGAAGCATTAAAGACACTGGATGATCAGGATAATCTGGCTGATGTGGCCTACACCCTTCAAATCGGCCGTACGGAGTTTAACCGCCGCCGTTTTGTGGTAGCAGCAAATCATATCGATTTAAAAGCAAGATTAGCAACGCCGGTATCGCCTTTGCTGGTAAATACACTTAAAGAGAAAGCCACCGAAGTTGCCTTTATGTTCCCTGGTCAGGGGGCGCAATATGTGGGTATGGGGGCAGATCTTTACCTGCATGAGCCGGTGTTTAAAAATGCCATTGACGAGTGTGCTGAATTGATTAAGCAATATGCTGGTTATGATATCAGGGAAGTAATATATCCTACTGATAGTAAGGGAGATAAATTAAGCAATCTAACACAGACGTACTATATCCAACCGGCCATATTTACTATTGAATATGCGTTGGCACAGCTATGGCAAAGCTGGGGCGTGCAGCCTGCCGCATTGTTGGGGCACAGTATTGGCGAGTTTGTGGCTGCGCACCTGGCAGGCGTTTTCAGCCTGGAAGATGCCTTGAAGATGATTACCGCCCGCGCCAAACTCATTCAGGATTTGCCTGAGGGTAAAATGCTGGCGTTGCGGGTGCCCTATCAGGATATTGAAAAGCTTTTGCCTGAGGGATTGTCTATCGGCGTCATCAACGCTCACAACCTCACCGTAGTTTCCGGCGGACCTGCTTTGATAACCACTTTTGCCGATGCGCTTGCTGAACAAAATATACCATCGCGCGTGTTGAATGTGAGTCATGCGCTGCATTCGCCGATGATGGAGGCCGCCATTGAACCATTTAAAAAGGTGGTGTTGACGGTTAAATTGCAAACGCCAAGACTGCCGATACTATCGGGTGTAAGCGGCAACTGGATGACTGATGCCCAGGCTACCAGCGCCGACTATTGGGCGCGCCACATGCGCGAAACGGTGAACTTCGCGGCAACACTAAAAACACTAACAGAAGATAACGATAAACGTATCCTGTTAGAGGTAGGCCCCGGTAACGTAACCGCCACACTTGCTAAAAATCAGGCAGATGTTAAACCAAACTTGGTAACTGTTGCCGGGTTAGACCAGCAAGCAGCATCAGCTTATATTCCGGTTCTAAATGCTTTGGGCCGGTTGTGGTTACATGGCATTAATATAGATTGGAATAAGTTTTATTATAAGCAGGGCCGTCGTAAGATAGCTGCACCAACATATGTGTTTGACCGGAAAAATTACTGGATCAAACCGGGCAAAGTGGCACAAACTACACCAACTTTGCCTACCCCAATACCTGCACTAGCACAAACTCAAGAGTCCCCCGTACAACATATTATAATGAGAGAAATTGTTTTAGCCAACAAGATCCGTGAGATATTTGAAGGCGCGTCTGGCATCCCCATGAGCCAAATACCAGTTGATATGAGCTTTGCCGAGGCCGGATTTGACTCCCTGCTGCTCACGCAGATAGCCATGAACCTAAAGAAGGAGTTTGGCGTGCAAATTACCTTCCGCAAGTTGTATGAGGAGTATAGTACGGTGAGTTTGCTGGCGCAATTTTTAGATGAAAGTCTGCCTGCGGATAAGTTTCAACCGATACACAGCAACGGCAAACCAGCGGTGGCCCCGGCCTTAACGCAATTACCGGTATCAGGTAACGGCTCTTCGCATCTGGATCTGATTACGCAACAATTGAATCTGCTGGCTCAGCAGGTGGCTTTATTGCAAAATAGTAATGGTACTCTCCAAACACAAGTTAACGGCGTAGCGCATCACGTACCGATGCAGGTAACGCCACAACCATCTCCCAATGGCATTACTGCCGAAGAAATGGTAGAAATCAAAAAGCCATTCGGTGCTACAGCCCGGATTGATAGACAAACTACTGATCTAACGGACGATAAGCAGGATTATCTAAATAATCTCACCAAACGTTATAACGCCAAAACAGGTAAGAGCAAAGCTTATACCCAACAGCATCGCAATGGCATGGCTGATCCTCGTGTGGTTTCGGGCTTCCGTCCGGCTACTAAGGAGATGGTGTATCCATTGGTAGTTAATCGCTCTAAAGGCAGCCATGTTTGGGATCTGGATGGTAATGATTACATCGACGCGTTAAACGGTTTTGGCTCAAACTTTTTGGGCTATAACATGGATTTCCTGAAAGAGGCCTTCCAGAAACAGCTGGAAGCAGGCTACGAAATCGGTCCACAGCATGAGTTGGCTGGCGAAGTCTGCCAACTGATTAATGAGTTTACCGGGTTTGAGCGCTCGGCTTTGTGTAATACAGGGTCTGAAGCGGTGTTGGGCGCTATGCGCATGTCACGTACAGTTACTGGTCGCTCGTTAATTGTGGCCTTTGCAGGTTCATATCATGGCATTAATGATGAAGTGTTGGTGCGAGGTACCAAGGTCTTAAAAACCGTTCCTGCTGCTCCGGGCATTATGCCCGAGGTGGTGCAGAATATGCTGATACTGGATTACGGTACCGATGAATCATTGGAGATTATCCGTCAGCGTGCGCATGAATTGGCCGCCGTACTGGTAGAACCAGTTCAAAGCCGTCGACCGGAATTTCAGCCTGTAGCGTTTTTGAAAGAACTGCGCACTATTACCAAAGCTTCTGGCACAGCTCTGATCTTTGACGAGGTGATCACCGGCTTCCGTATGCATCCGGGTGGTGCACAAGCTATTTTTGATATCAGGGCCGATATTGGCACCTACGGTAAGGTTATTGGCGGCGGTATGCCAATTGGTGTTATTGCCGGCGTTCCCGAATTTATGGATGCCCTGGACGGCGGCACCTGGCAATATGGCGATGGCTCGGTACCCGAGGCTGGCGTAACCTACTTTGCCGGTACTTTTGTACGCCATCCGTTAGCGCTGGCGGGGGCTAAGGCCTGTCTGGATTACCTTAAACTGAAAGGTCTGGCGTTGCAGCAAGGCGTTAACGCCAAGGTAAAACGCTTAGCCGATGCGCTGAATGCAACCTGTATTAAATATCATTTACCGCTATATATCGCCAACTTTGGTTCGCTATGGAAGATAAAGTTTAAATATGAGCTGGCTTATGGCGAGTTGTTATTTACACTGATGCGTTATCGTAACATCCACATCTGGGATATTTTTCCATGCTTTCTTACCGAAGCACATACCGACGCAGAGATTGACGCTATAATCAACGCTTTTAACGAAAGTGTAGAAGAATTGATGGTTGCCGGCTTTTTACCATCAGAGACGCCTGAGCCAGAGGCATCGGATAAACTTGATCCGTTTAACTCGCCGCCAGAACCTGGTGCAAGATTAGGAAGAGATGAAGACGGCCATCCAGCGTGGTTTGTACCGAATCCTGATGTGCCGGGAAAATATTTGCAGATAGAAACTAAACCTTAATAAACGTGTCGCTGCTAACTGAAGAACCTGTATATAAATTAAAACCGGTAGAATTTGACCCTTTTGCCGGCCCTGAATTACTGCTGATAGCCCCGGCCACAGAGCCGCAGATAGAAATATGGCTATCGTGCAAAATTGGTGGGGTAGAAGCCAGCTGTGCCTTTAATGAGAGTTTTAGTCTTACGCTAACCGGCTCATTCAATGTGGCAGCATTTGAAAATGCGGTGCATAGTTTGATAGATCGTCATGAATCACTACGGGCGCTGTTTAGTCCGGATGGCACCAGGATGTGTATCTATCGTTATCTGCAGCCTGCTTATCATTTTGAAGATATTTCTGGTAAAGATGAAAAAGGACAGGAACAGGCTATTAAAGATTATCTATACAGAAACTCTCAAACGGCGTTCGACCTGGTTTTTGGGCCTTTGTTTCGCGTTAAATTATTCAAACGAACTGCAGAGCGGCACCATCTGACATTAACGCTACATCACATTATTTGCGATGGTTGGTCGTTCGGGGTGATTCTGCAGGAGTTGGGCAACTTGTATTCAGCTCACGCGATGGGCCTGACGCCTAATCTGCCACCCGCACCCAAATTTAGCAGCTATGCTGCCGAGCAGGTGGACTTTCAGGAAAGCGCGACGTATGCCGATGCTGAAAAATTCTGGCTGGAGCAATATCAAACCCGGCCACCGGTGCTCAACCTGCCGTCAGATCAGGAACGACCCTCGTTACGCACCTATACCAGCGGACATTATCATTCGTCTATAGATGAAACCTTGGCGGCTGCCGTTAAAAAACTTGGTTTTGCGGCAGGGGCCAGTGTGCTTACCACGTTATTAGCCGCTTTTGAGGTTTTTATGCAGCAGCAAACCGGCTGCAATGATGTGGTTGTTGGTGTGCCATCGGCTGGTCAGCCCGCTATTGGATTGCAAGGGCTGGTAGGCCATTGCGTTAATCTGTTACCCATTCGAAGCTTTGAGCCCGATGATATCTGCTTTATTGATTACCTGAAGCGCCGCCGCGGCGAAATTCTGGATGTATATGATCATCAGCTGATTACCTTTGGCGGCTTACTCAAGAAGCTGAATCTGCCACGCGATCCATCCCGGGTTCCGCTTGTGCCTGTAGTGTTTAATAGCGATATGGGTATGGACTCAGGCATCAGCTTTCACGGCATTAAACATGAGCTGAAAAGCAATGCCCGACGCTCGGAGAATTTTGAGATTTTTATCAACCTAAACGATATTGGTAAAGGCTTGAACATAGAGTGGTCATACAACGCTCAACTGTTCAATCAGGCTGGAATTGAAAAGCTGGCGACTAATTTTGAGGTGTTGTTGAGGACGTTTACAACCGACCCCCGTGCGCATATCAAGACCTCTGGATTGCCTGCCGAGCCAGTGAAGATAGATACTATTACGCAATGGAATAAAACCGAAACCTGGTATCCGAAAGAGAAACCACTACATACGCTGATTAGCGAAATAGCGGCTAAGTATGATGATAAACCTGCGGTTGTGGCAGGTAGCGTTAGAATTTCTTATCGCCAGTTGGATGAACGATCTAATCAATTGACCCGATTGCTGGTTGATAGGGGGATTAGCAAAGGCGACATTGTGGGCCTGGCAGTAGAGCGTTCAGTCGAAATGATTATTACGCTGTTGGCAATCATGAAAGCAGGCGGCACCTATGTACCTATCGATCCCGAATACCCGGCTGATCGGATTGCCTACATGCTGGAGGATTCATCAGCCAAAATGCTGATTGTTTCAGAGCGTATTCAGGAGCAGATCAATAGCCCGGCACAGGTATTGACTTTGGAATCTGCATTAAAACAGAGCGCATCCAAAATGTCAACACCGGTAGAAGTAGATGTTAAAGGCACTGATATTGCTTATGTGCTTTATACCTCAGGCTCTACTGGTAAACCCAAAGGGGTACAAATAGCGCACTATAATCTGGTTAATTTTCTGGTAGGTATGCAGGCGCAACCAGGCATTGCCGCTGATGATAAGTTACTGGCGGTAACCACTATCTCATTTGATATTGCCGGTTTGGAAATGTACCTGCCTTTGGTGACAGGCGCCACGGTGTATATTGCCAGTGCCGATGAAGCCCGTGACGGTCGCCGACTATTGGAAATAGTGAAAGCCGAAGGAATCACGCTGATGCAGGCAACGCCTTATAGTTGGAAAATGATGCTAGAGGCTGGGTGGGATAATCGACTACAATTAAAGGCGTTATGTGGTGGCGAACCTTTGCCTAAAGAACTGGCCGCGCGTCTGTTGCCCAAATGCAAAGCCTTATGGAATATGTACGGGCCGACGGAAACTACCATTTGGTCGACCGTTAAGGAAATCACTTTAGAGGACGGCGATATTACAATTGGCAAGCCTATTGCCAACACGCAGGTTTATATTCTGGATGAAAAGCTGAATATCTTACCTGCCGGCGTTACAGGCGAGATCTTTATAGCCGGTGACGGCGTATCGCCGGGGTATCTGCATCGGCCGGAACTAACTGCCGATCGTTTTGTAATCGATCCATTTACCGCAACAACCGGTAGCAAAATGTATCGTACCGGCGATTTGGGCAAGTATCTGCCAAATGGAGAACTGCTTTGTTTGGGCCGGGTAGATTTCCAGGTGAAGATTCGTGGCTATAGAATAGAAGTTCAGGAAATTGAACATAACCTGCATCAAATCAATGAAATAAAAGATGCAGTTGTAGACGCTCGTAAAGATGCATCGGGTAACCTGGCGTTGGTGGCTTATGTGGTTTCACAACAATTTTTACCCGATACCCGTACTGCAATACAGAACTGGCGCAATGCGCTGCGTGAAAATCTGCCGGAGTATATGGTTCCGCAGTATTTTATGGTGGTCGAAGAGTTTCCGCTTACTCCCAATGGCAAGATTAACCGCAAGGCGCTACCAGAGCCAGATCACAATCAGGCACGCATGGCTTATGCCGCGCCCCGCACTTCTATAGAGCAATTGGTGGCTGACATCTGGAGGAGGTATCTGGGTATAGAGAAAATTGGCATTTACGATGATTTCTTCGAGCTGGGCGGTCACTCGCTTATTGCCGTGGAAATTATGACTGCCTTGCAAAAAGAAACAGGTAAAAATTTACCATTAGCCAGTTTATTTCAGCATTCTACTATAGAGCAATTGGCGTTGCTGTTGAAGATTGACGGTAAATCGGTATCCTGGGATTCATTGGTGCCTATCAAACCTGTCGGTAGCAAAATGCCGCTTTATATAGTGCACGGCGCTGGCTTAAATGTGTTATTATTCAATACACTGGCCATGAACATGGATTCGGATCAACCGGTTTATGGCCTGCAGGCCAGGGGATTAAATGGCATCGATGAACCGTATGACAAGATGGAAGACATTGCAGGGCATTACGTTAATGAAATCATCGCTCAAAACCCCAACGGGCCTTATGCGCTGGCTGGATACTCATTTGGTGGTATTATTGCTTATGAAATGGCCAAGCAACTGGAAGCCCGCGGTAAACAGGTGAAACTACTTGCAATGTTTGATACTTATGCCTATAGGTCAGATTATTATGATCTTTGGTTAAAGAAGTATTTTAACAGAATTCGATTCTTTATTATGCAGATCCTTCACTCATTTGTGCTGCTGGCAAAATCGCCTAAACGAACTATTGAGTATAAAAGCGAGATGATTCGTCGAAGGATCGTAACCTTCAAACGGAAATTTCAGGGAGCGGATGGGCCGAAGGAGGGCTTTTCAGGGTATTCGCATAAAATCGACGAGGCTAATGAACTTGCCGAGCGCAATTACAAGCTTGCACCATACCCAATCCGGGTAGAATTATTCAGGGCGCAGAAGATTACCTTTTACATGGATGATTTTGAAAACCTGGGCTGGAAACCTTATGCGCTGAAAGGCGTAAGCATACACGAAATTCCCGGCGAGCATAATTATATCTTTGCGCCGCCAAATGATAAAGCTTTTGCGCGTATCTTGCAAGATTGTTTAAATAAAGCATCATCGGCAACGGCATAGCCGAATTTTGGTTTTTAGAAAATGTCTCAGTCAACAAAAACACTCCTTCATAAAATATTTGTCGTTTTAACGCTATTGGCGTTACTGGCCTTTATCACAACAGCATTTATACGTGGTGTAGCGTCTGGCGGCCCGCTTTTAATTGGTGCGTTTATAAGCCTGGCCATTGCGTTTGCTTTTAAGGACGAACTGAAGAATCTTACCTTTACCATTGCCATTTTTGCGGCGGTTTCAACAGCGATGTATTATCCGCAATACTTTCAGCAGTGGGGTAGTTTAAAGCTGGCTGCGCTGATTACGCCGTTGCTGCAGATCATCATGTTTGGTATGGGCACCTCTATGAGCCTGCATGATTTTGCCGGCGTATTGAAGAACCCGCGGGGCGTGTTTATTGGCGTTACGGCGCATTTCATCATTATGCCGCTCATCGGCTTCACACTCTCGCAGGTTAGTGGTTTTCCGCCTGAAATTGCGGCTGGGATGGTGTTGATTGGCTGCTGTCCAAATGGTACGGCATCAAACGTTATTTCTTATCTGGCCAAAGCAAATCTGGCTTTATCGGTAACCATTACGGCTGTTTCTACCTTGTTATCACCTTTGCTTACACCGTTGCTGATGCATTTGCTGGCTGGCAAACTGGTAGCTATTGACGTACAGAATATGATGTGGGATATCATGAAAATGGTGATCTTCCCAATCATCGCCGGATTGATCTTTAATCATTTTCTACACGGTCGTGCCAAATGGCTGGACAAAGCCATGCCTGTGGTATCTATGACTGGTATTGCTTTGATTGTTACCGTAATTACAGCGGCTGGCAGAGATAGCTTGTTGAATATCGGTCCGCTGTTAATCTTACTGGTGCTCATTCATAATCTGGCCGGCTACACATTGGGTTATTGGTCTGGCAGACTATTTAGAATGCCTGAGCGCGATTGCCGTACCATGGCTATAGAAGTAGGCATGCAAAACGGAGGAATGGCATCTGGCTTAGCCAAAGCCATGGGAAAAATTGCTACTGTTGGTTTGGCACCTGCCGTATTTGGCCCGTTGATGAATATCACCGGTTCAACCTTAGCCAGCTGGTGGCACCGTAAACCGATAGATGCAGGGGCGGACGATGCTACTGAAGAGCCTATAGCCGAAATGGTGTAGTTAAAATTTATAGCAACGTCTGCTGTAATCTTCGCTGCTGTTGCCATTGCCCGATCGACCGAAATAGAATCCTAAAGAGATCTCGTGCGAACCACTGGTATAACTTCCTAAGGCGTTTAACTGATGATCGTACGAGTAACCAATGCGAATATTGGGCGTAGCAAAAAACTCTGCCAGTGCACCAAATGCTCCCTGGGGCGGTAAATCGTTTTGCAATGCGGGTTTGGGATAGAGTTTAAATGATGAACGATAGAACGCGCCGATAGACAGTCGTTCGTTCATAATCATAATAGCGTCCAGATCAATAGTTGTAGGCCCTTTGGTATCATCCTTTATCAAAACTACCGGTTTCAGCATCATGCCATCATAGTCATTTAACGGAATCAGTGCACCGCCGGTTAGATAAAAATGCGGCTGCGGAATAGGGGCAATGGTTGTGCTTTCGCGATTTTTGCCTGCATATTTGGCGAGCAGATTAGTAGCCGACAACCCAAAGAAATAATTATTATTACCGTAAAAAACGCCAAAATTAACGTCGGGCACAATGGTGCTTTGATAGGTCACCGGGACAGATTGATCGTTATCCTGGATAGCGTTCAGTTTAGTGCCGTCTAATCCTAACTGAACAAAGCCGCCAGCTAAACCAAATGACAGTCTCGAGTTTTCATCATCACCTATCTGTATCCGATAGGCGTAGTTAAAATAGGCGGTAAATGAGCTTTGTGCACCAATTTTATCGCTGGCCAATGTAAGGCCTAAACCAACATGGTCATCTTTAAAAGAACCATCAGCCGCAACAGCATAGCTTACAGGTGCTCCCTTTATACCCACCCATTGCGAACGAAAGTACGACTGCGCATACAGATCGGCTTTGTAACCCGAATACGCAGGATTGATGTAGATACCGTTAAACAGGTACTGACTTAATTGCGCGTCTTGTTGGGCCTTAGCTTGTATGGCGACAATTATCAGTATCATCCCTAATAAAATTCTCTTTTTCATTATCGCCTCCTGATTTATTGCCGCGCACGCAGCAGTGTTACATATCCTTTATAAATGCTCCAGCTACCGGTAGGCTGCTTTACTTTCAGTATGTAGAAATAGGTGCCTTCGTTCAACCCGTCACCTGTCCAGTCGTTTTTGTAGTTTACTTTGCGGTAAACTGTTGCATCCCATCGGTTTACTATGGTTAGCTCGTTGCCGGGGTAAGTATCCAGCCCGGGGATAACAAAGGTGTCGTTAACGTTATCTCCATTGGGCGTAAACACGTTGGGAATAACCAGTTCGGTTACAATCGTAGTTACGTTATCTGTGTTATTTGCCAGTACCGGATCAGGCTCTGTCGCGCTTACGTTGGCCGCGTTGGTGATGGTACCGGTTTTGAGCGCTTTAACAATCATACTCAGGTCGGCAGTTTCGCCCACTTTTACCTGACCTATATTCCAGGTAATGTTTTTGCCCGATACCGATGCATCGCCCTTTAATGGCGCAATCAATTGTTGCAATTGTATCTCGTTGGGCAGCTGATCTTGTACCTTAACCGATGTGGCGTCGTCCTTACCATTGTTTTTGATGCTGATGACGTATTTAAAGGGATCGTCCAGGTTATCAGACGAGCGCACATCCTTCACATCAATGGCCATGTCTGCATAAATATTAGGAGGGGCCTCCAAAATGTTTACGCCGTCTGATTGCTTTGACTCGCAGCCATCGGCATTATATAACACTACCTGATAACGGCCTGCGCTGCTCACCACTAAATCTTTGCGGATAGCCCCGCTGATTGGCAGGCCGTCTTTTACCCATTGATAAGCGGCCGGAGGAGGATCACCAGGCGGAGCGTTGGCGGTAAGCGTTACGCTGCTTCCCTGCTGGATAGTGCGTGTCTGATCGTCTGCAAATGCCTTATGCGGGCTGGCAAATGCCAGTCCGCAAAGGCTTTGTTGCAACAATGCAATCATCCAAACTATCCCAATCCTTTTCAGCATCGTTATCTTAGTTTTACATCAATTGTTTAGATGCAATACACATATTATCAAGGAGTAATAGTAATGGTAGGCTGACCAGGGATATCATTCACCGTAATATCAACCGATGGTGATGTTGCCGCACAGGTTGGTTTTACTTTAAATGTTACGTTTACGGTATAATGGTGTGCGCCAACGGCTGCATCATTTGCCTGGGTTAAAGTATAAGTAGCATTGGTTGCGTTTGTTATAGCAGTGCCATCTTTATACCATTGATAGTTATAGGCAAACGTTTCTGTTGTTGTTGCAGTTTGATTAACTGCCGCTGTTAACTGCATTGTGCTTGTAGGGAAGCTGTTGGTACAATAAGAGGTTGGGCCGCCTGCATTTTCGGTAGCGGTAGCGTTTATGCCCGGCAATACATAGATGGTAAAGGGCTGCGAATCTATAGATGTACAATTGTCACTGTTTACCGCGGTTGATACATAGGTGTAATACCCCGGTGTAGTTGGCGCGTCATCAAGAGAGGCCGATGTTTCGCTTAAGTTTGTTACCGTGCCGCCGGTGCCCACACCTGCGTAGCGTTTCCAAACATACGTTGAAGCGCCGGTGGCTGCAGATGTCAGCTTAACATGGTCGCCTGAACAATAGGCTGCCTGTGTGCCCGTAGTGAAATCTGAAAGGGCCGCAATCTGGGCCTTTAGGGTAGCCGTAACCGAGAGCAATATGCCCAGGGTTAGCACAAGTTTTCTGAGAGTAGATTTTTGTTTCATCTGTTTTGCTGTTATTTGTTTCGTGTTAATTATTTGATTCTGACTGTTATGGTGTGGTTGCAATGGTTGGTTGTGCAGGTGTTGCAATTACAGTTATGCTTACCGGTTGCGTTTGGCTCACACATCCGTTGGCGTTTTTTACTGTGAGTGTGCCGTTGTAAGTACCTGCCGCCGCCGTAGTTGGTACAGGAATACTTAGCGGACTGGGTGGCAAGCCCTGGTCTGTCTGATCTGCAAAACCAGCTGTGTGCGCCGTAGCATCCCAGGTTATGGTATAGCTGGTAGGTGAGTTAACCGGGGTAGAATAGCTAAGCGTAGTAACCGCTGTCCCCCCGCAAATGCCCGGTATAGTTGAGGTAACAATTGACGGCCGCGGATTAACATTGATGGTAGCCTTGGTGCGGGTTGATACTTCAGAACAGCCTGACCTGCTGGCCTCCACGTAATAATTATTAGGGTTAACTTCGCTCAGATCGGCCGCATTAGGCGTGAATGAGGTTCCAGTACCTTTAACATTGCCGCCAGTCGCCGCATCATACCAGGTATAGTTGGTACAATCCTGCGCGTTATTGACGGTAAGCGTAGAGGTGCTGCCTGCACATACAGTTCCGGTGTTGGTAACAACTGAGCCTATGGTTATAGCCGGCGTGCGCATGGTGCGGCTCACTTCATATATCTTCAGCTCGTTTCTGCCCAGCGTTGTTGTGCTTACACCGCCGATAGATACTTCTACGCGGTCAAAAGCCCCATAAGAGTCAGGCGGTGTAATATCAAGCTCATATTTATCATTGTTTGTAGCGCTGGAAAAAAGCGACAGCGAAAGGAACGTAGAGGAGCTCGTTATCGGCGAGCCAACAGCCTGGGAGCCATTATACAACTGAATAGAAAAACCATCCAGCAAATTAAGGTTAAGTAAACTACCGGTGGAGTTTTGTAGAATTAGTTTTAACATATCACCCTTCTGTGATGGTGCGCCGAATACAGTGGTATGATAAGCCTCGCTTTGGGCAGCGGTAAGGTCGACGGTTAAGTCTGCAAAAGTAGTTGCATCGCCATCTATAGCATTGCGTGGGTTGGTAACCGATGTTGTAACATTGAGCAAACTGATGCCGAGCGGCAGGCCTCCATCTCGAATACCAGATAGCACATCAACAGGAGTGGAGCAGGTGGTAGTAGTACCGTTAGTTACATTTTTGGTATAATAAGCGCCGTAAACGTTCACGTTTTGATCGAGAGTGATACCGCCTCCCAAACTGATAGACACACCATCATAAGGCACAGTAACCCCAGCTGCCGATTGCGGTGTGATAGTTAGTTCTATTTCACCGCCAGAATTTACAGCCCCAAGTAATGAAGTGCCGCTAAATGATTGACCGGCATTGGTAGCCTGCCAGGTACCGCCAACTTTTTGCAGACTAGTGTATGGCTGTATGGTAATGGTATTTAACAATCCAACCAAACCACTGGCCGATTTTAGTTTGATGGTAACGGCTGTACCTGCTGGTACGGTAGAACTGAAATTTAAAAACTGGGTAAGGGTAGACGGAAAAAGAATGCCTAATACGTCTAAAGTACGGGTAAGGGTAGAAGCAGTAGATGGATCTGTGTCAACAGCAAGGCTTGCATTTGAAACGCTGCTTAGCGTACCTGTATTGTTTTGTTGAGTGTTTGCGTAAACCCTAACCTGAGGTGTAGCACATGTCTGCCCGTTAGCGCTGCTGCTGTACAAAAAGCAAGCTGCGGCAAAAACGAGAGTAGCGGCTATTTTTAATAGGTGGATGCTGCGCACAGGTATAGGTTGTTTACTTAACATGCACCACACCCTCACCTATAAACCAAAGCTATTAAATGGGGGAGTTGATGTATCTCAAAGCTATCGTGTGCATTGCGGAGATTCTTTGTTCATTACGTGCAGTGCCTGAACATAAAAGGTTATTTGCTCTTACCGTTATTTTTAAGCAGAATTGAAATTCGTCAATTAAATTACTGGTAATCAAAATATTAATTTTACATAAAACCATTGTTCACTTTGTTCAGGAAACCAATTTCACCAATAGTGTGGGTTAGTTGTTCATTCTAGCTTATTAGGTATAAAATTGAAAGAATTTTTCGTCCTCGTTAAATTGAAAATTTAGCAAACAATTGCCTGAACAATATCTCCATGCCGGTTGTTAAAATTTATTTAAACCATAAAACTTAACTCAAAACAGCTATGGGAAAAGGCGATAAAAAAACCAAGAAAGGTAAGATTGCCATGGGGTCTTATGGCAAAAAAAGATCACATTCGGCTCAGAAAAAGGTTAAAGCACCAGTTAAAGCCACAGCCGAAAAGTAATTAAAAGAGATGCCTGTTGTACGATAAATACTTGTCTTGCAGCAAGCATCTTTTTCTATATTCTCTTCCCCCCTGCATCAAGGAGCATTTGGCAGCCTATTAAACAAGATTGATGCATTTTGTCAATTGATAGTACCAGGTTTACTATGCACTTGGATAATCTGTTTTCCGCTCACCCGGAAAACAAGGCGGCAAAATCATCGTTCTAATTGATAAACAATTTGCCGTGGAAAATTGCCAAACAGATAGATTCTATACCCAGGCAGCCATTTTGGGTATAGTGGCAGGCATGAGGGCTATGTCTGCCCCCGCCATTGCTGCAAAGATGCTAACCCGGGCAGCCGTGGCGGGCAATACAGATCAGGTGCCCGCTTTCCTGCAATCTGGGGCCGTTAATACAGCGTTATCTTTACTGGCCATTGCCGAGTATGTTGGCGATAAGTTGCCAAATGCACCCAACAGAACCGCCACGCCGGGGATAATTGCACGCTGCGTTACCGGAGCACTGTCTGGTGCTGCAATTTGCAAAGTAAATAAGCGTAATGCTCTTGTTGGGGCATTAATTGGCTCTGGTACCGCACTAGCTTCTACATTCGGGTGCTTTTATCTGCGTAAAAGTCTGGTACAAAATAGTTGTCTGCCAGATCCAACCATTGGTGCAATGGAAGATGCGCTGGTAATGAGCACGGGTTTAGCATTGGTTTCGTTGGTTTAAAGCATCAGTTTTATACTTGAAATGTAATTTTTAGGATAGCAAAACTATGCCCGCAATCGATTTATAGAAAATTTGATAAATTTGTTTAAAAAGTCAAAAGGAGAGATACCCCGTAAAATGAGCATTAGTTCCGTCAGCGATCAACAGGATATTAAACGCGAAAAAATTCTAGAAGCATCATACCAGCGCTTTCTGCATTATGGTTATTCAAAAACAACCATGAATGAAATAGCAGGCGATTTATCAATGTCAAAAGCATTGCTTTATTATTATTTCCCGGATAAGAGCCAGTTGTACGTTGCAGTAATGCGCAAGCTTTGCCAGGAGTTTATTAAAACGTTGACTGCCCGCGTTGCTAAATCAGTTGATTTGCTGGAGGCTTTTAAGGCGCAAATTGATACTCACCATGAGTTTATGGTGACGAATTATAATTTCTTCGACTTTTTCAGACTGAACGAACAGAACATTCCGGCAACTATCTGGGAGATTATTGGCGAAATTCATCAATCAGAGATTGAACAGCTGAGTAGCATGATGTTGCTGGAGGCCGGTAAAGGCAAAATTAAACCGGTTGAAGATGCACCTGGTTTGGTAGACCTGATTCTTGATGCTTTGCATGGTGTAAGGGTAAGATCGATGTCGCACAAAAAGACAGGTTTTCCGTTGAAAGAGCATTTGGAAGAGATCTATCAAAAACGTTTAGTATTGGTAGATATTTTTGTAAAAGGGCTCACCGTTTAAGCCAACTGCTGTTGCAACATGCAACTGTCATCCAGCGGTAAAAAGCAGTTAATTTATTTAAACGCTCGTTAATATTTGAGTAACTTTGACCAATATTAATAAAAGGTCAAGCAATAGATCGTTCCTCTAAAAAAGGAATGTTGATATAAAGAAACTTCTAAAGTAGAGGTGATTGTTTTAGAGTGATTGAGGCGCTCCGATGCAAATCGGGGCGCTTTTTTACATTATGCGGGTTTCTATTTTAACCTCGCCGGTCAGTATCTTGTGTACGGGGCATTTCTCTGCGATAACTTCCAGGCGCTTTTTCTGCTCATCTGTTAGGTCACCTTTAAAAGTCAGGTTGCTGGTAATGAGCGTAAATCCCTCGTTGATGTACAGTTGTTGGTCAATAATAATTTCCTCCACAACCCACATTTTACGGTTAATGTACATTTGCAGGGTAATAGCCGTGCAACTGCTCAGACTGGCCAATAAAAGCTCATAGGGCGACATACCCGTATCGGTACCACCAACCTCCTCGGGTTCATCGGCAATAATGGTGTGTTTACCACCGGTTATAGTAGTTTGATATTGCGTGCGGTTGATTACCGAGCGCGTTGTGGCTATAATTTTTGGTTCGATGTTGGTGATGCCCATTGTATAGATTAATCTTCACTGATGTTAAGCAACGACCAATTGCTCATGTTATCATGGCGCCCACCTTTAAATTGCATTATAGCCTTGAAATTCAAGGTGCGTTTCTCGCCACTTGGGCTGGTGGTTTCCATTACAGATCGCACTACGTAAATAGAGTCCGTTTTTTGTGCAAATTGAAAGCCCGATTCGGGGAAATCAACCCGCTCAGAGCGCGTTGTAGCTTTAACAAATTGCTTGGCCATATCATATACCTCGCCACTTGATGGCGGCCCCATCGCAAGCATACCGATACCGCCAGAACTAGCGAATTTAAACAAGGTGAACAAGAATAGTGCTGCGAGTACAAGAATAAACCATACACCGTTTTTTGCTGTTTTTTTCTTGAATTTTTTGGACTGGAGGTAATCGTGTTCCATTGCCTAAGGTTAATCGGTTGGCCGTTTCAATTAAATTAGAAGCACAAATGTGTGAAAATTTTTTAACAAAATCCTAATATAAAATAGCCGGATTTTAACTTTTAACTAATTGATAGTTAGAAAAATGCAATACTGTGTTTATATAGGCCACAAATGATATACAGGTCTTCAACATACGTTTTGAGCAGCTCTAATGCCAATAAGTAATAGGGAATTAATGCATCCTGCCAAAAAACAAATAAGCCACTAAGATAGCGGCAATGATGCCAGCCAGATCGGCTATTAAACCGGCGGGAATGGCATAACGCGAGTTTTTAATACCGACAGAGCCAAAGTAAAGCGCTACGATATAAAAAGTGGTATCGGCAGAGCCATTAAAGATGCAGCCCAGGCGTCCCGCAAAGCTATCTGGCCCGTAGGTTTTCATGGTATCAATCATCATTGCTTTTGAGCCCGATCCACTTAATGGTTTTAAATAAGCCACCGGCATGGCGTCTACAAAACGGGTATCTAAACTGGCACGGCTAACTAACCATCTGAAGCCATCGTTCATATAATCCATGGCACCACAGGTTCTGAAAACGCTGATGCCTACCAACATGGCCACCAGGTAGGGGATAATTTTTATGGATGTTTCAAACGCGGTTTGTGCACCATCAATAAAAGCCGAAAATATGTTGATCTTTTTGATTAATCCGCCAATAATAAAAACCACGGGTATGGTAAACAAAAGCAGCGGACTAACTATGCCGGATACTTTCTGTATAGTAGCAGGAGGAAGCTGAGAAAAATAGTAAACCACTAGGGTGATAAAAGCCGTCATCCCACCCAGCCAGGTTAGTACCACTTTGTCCAGCAGGTTAATCTTTTGTTTAAAGGCTACCACCAAAATACCAGCTAACGTAGCCACATAGGTGCCAATAATACAGGGAATAAATACATCAGTAGGATTATGGGCATTTAAAATAGCTCTTTGGGCTATGATAGTTACCGGCAGCAGTTGCAAACCTGAAGTATGTAACACCAGGAACATGATCTCTGCATTGCTGGCGGTTTCTTTGTCTGGGTTTAATTCTTGAAGGCTGGCTATGGCTTTCAATCCGAGCGGGGTAGCGGCGTTATCAAGGCCCAACAGATTGGCCGAAAAGTTCATCAGCATTTGTCCGACGGCCGGGTGATCTTTAGGTACTTCCGGAAACAGGCGACTGAAAAACGGGCCCACAATACGCGAAAGCAAGCGGATACCACCAGCACGCTCGGCAATATTCATAATGCCCAGCCAAAGCGCCATGGCACCGGTAAGCGGCAGGGCTATATCCATTACTGCGGTTTTTGACGAGCTGAACATCCCATCAACCAACTGACTAAAGACGGTAGTATCGCCCAGAAAGATCAATTTGATCAGGGCAATAAAAAACGCGATAATAAAGAATGCAACCCAGATATAATTTAACGCCATAGCCTGCTTTAAAGGTTTGAAGATAATGGTTTTTATAAACTTAGCGCAGCTTCACTTTAAATAAGATGCACTTGCTGATAATTTCTATCTTTAAACAACACATATATCCAATTATGATTGCTGTAGTTGCCTCTGTAGATGATTTTCTTAACCGCATTGAACATCACCAGTTAGATTGGGATTTGAAGCCGGCGCCGGGCAAATGGTCGGCCAAGGAGGTTATTGGGCATTTGATAGACAGCGCGCAAATTAATCTGCATCGTTTCGTGCGCTGTACTTATGAGGATAGCTTCTCCCTTATTTATTTGCAGGATGAATGGGTTGCAACACAGCATTATCAAACCGCAGATATAGAAGATTTACTGCAATTGTGGCGATTGCTTAATCTGCAGATTCAGCGGGTTCTGGATAACTATCCCACTGATAGATGGTTAGCAACCTGCAATAACCATACAGTCGAGTTTATCTCGCACGACTACCTGGCACACATGGTGCATCACTTGAAATCAATTACCCCCTAAATATGAACCCGCTTAGTGAAACCTGGCAGATCCACAATCGCATTAACCTGTACCTCTTGGAGGCGATTGGCGAAACTCATCTCAAAGACGTATCGGCGTCAAAGGGCCGTACCGTGGGTGAGCAGTTTGCGCATATCCATAACGTCAGACTGATGTGGCTCAAAGCATCAGCCCCTCAATTACTGGAGGGTTTGGAGAAATTGGAAAGAGAGCAGATCTCAAAACAGCTATTGCATGACAACCTAGCGGCGAGCGCCAATGCCATTGCGGCCTTGCTGGAACAATCAGACGGTAAAATAAAAGGCTTTAAACCAAATGCCACGGCGTTTCTGGGGTATCTTATCTCGCATGAGTCCCACCATCGGGGGCAGATCATGCTATCGTTAAAACAAAACGGACACATGGTAGATAAGAAAACTCAATTCGGCCTGTGGGAGTGGGGCGTCCGGTAGGACGCTAATCCCAGGCTGTAATACCTTTGCGGGCCACCAAATGTATTTCGATGTCTTCTTTGATGGGGCTGTAAGGCACTTTGTCTGTAACGGTAATGTAGATATCGCCCAGGTGTTTAATATTGTAGGCTTCTACATCGCCCATGCTTTGATCTTTGATAAGAAATTGTGCAATGGAGTTATGGATCATGTTGTATTGCGAGATCTCATCGGTGAAGATATCCATATAAATGCGTTTGCCGTCGGCACGCAAATCAATCTCAGATTTTGTGCCGCCGGGTAACTGCGCGACGTATTTGCGATTATTGGTTTTCTTGTTAATTTCCAAAGCTGTGTAGCCTTTAGCCAATAGAAAAGTATCGGCTTTGCTTAAATTGTTTTCTATCAGATACTTCATGTCTTCATAAGAGATAAGTTGCTTTTGAGCCAGACAGGTCATCGATGCACAAAAAAATGACATAAAGAAAATTATACTTTTCATAGGTTTGAATAAAACATTGGCAATTTATGTTTTTGGGTTGTTTCTGATAGGAAATGGCAATGAAAATTATAAATTCGCCACAACTTAATATTATGGCTGCTACTATAAAACTATCCCGCGTAAGCGATGATTTTGGCTTTGAAGCTACAGATGGAAATGGACATGTTGTGAAAATGGATACCAGCCCCGAAAGCGGCGGTAAAGACTTTGGCGTGCGCCCTATGCAAATGCTGCTAATGGGTTTGGCAGGCTGTTCTGCCATTGACGTGATCAGTATCCTGAAGAAACAACGTCAGGACGTGAAAGATTACAAGATGGTAGTAAACGGTGATCGCCAGGCTGGGGTAGAACCTTCGCTGTGGGAAGATGTGAACATTGAGTTTCACCTTTATGGCGATATTGACGAAGATAAAGCTAAACGTGCTGCCGAGCTATCGGTAGATAAATATTGCTCTGTTGCCGCCACTCTGAAAAAGGCTGGTGCAGGAGTTAACTGGCAGGTGTTTGTTCATCCTGCTGAAGAAAAGTAAAGAAAAAGGAGCCCCAAAGGCTCCTTTTTTATTTTAAACATCACAAGTAATTGAATTGCCACCTATACAGATTTTGTATAGTATTCAGCGCAATAGAGTTGGTGCGGATTAATGCACGTATCTCGCCAATTAACGCTGCCGAAATTTATTTTATGGTTCTGTAGAGGCTTTTAATCAGTTAATTAGGATTGATTTTGAGCATGGTTGACTAAATGACCAGAACAGTAAGAAAACAAATTGCGGCATCAATATTGGCTATGTCCTGGTGGTGTTTGCAGAGACCTAACATTAATCATAATAATCTGAATGAAATGAAAACTACATCTAAATCTAAAAAAACAACACTACTCGTTGCCGCACTGATGGCTGGTACGCAACTTTTCGCACAGTCGACAGACACATTAAACACAACTAATTATGTACGCCCGTTCTCGCCGGAAAGCTCATTCCGCACCTGGTCCATCGGTGTGCATGCGGGTAGCGTATCTGGTTACACCCCGTTTCGTGGTAAAGACGATTGGCATACCGATAACATTAAATTGGGCTATGGTGCTTACATAAAAAAACAAATTCTGCCCTCATGGGGTATCCAGGCCAATTTTTTCAGAGGACAATTAGCAGGAACTGATCCTGCTGGTACCAGTGGCTACACTCGCTTTGAAACAGACATTAACTACGCAGCCGATCTGAGCGCAGTGTTTACGCTGGCTAACATCAACTGGCGCCATCAGCAGGGGGTGATTCAGCCTTATTTGATGGCTGGCGGTGGTTTTACCGGTTATAAACCTCATTTATACACAGCTAACGGCACGGAGCGTACAGTTACAAGCATTAAAAATGGCGGCAGCATCAGCGAGTTTTATATCCCGGTAGGGTTTGGGCTTAAGTTCAATGTTGGTCAAGGCATAAACATTGACATGGGCTACCAGGTGAACTTTATGAATAGCGATAACATTGACGGCTATACTTACGCCAATAACTTTGATAAGTTCTCTTACGGTCATATCGGCTTAGAGTTTGCCTTGGGTAAAAGCTCAAAACCTCAGTTAGCTACGCATAACCCGGTAGCATCTATGCGCACCGAGTACCTGATGAAAACTAATGCGCTACAAGGCGAGTTGGCTGCAGAGCGGGCCCGCAATGAGAAAATGCGCAACGATGTAGCCGCAGCAGAAGCAGCTAATAGCACCCGTATTGCTGAGCTAAACGCCAAACTAGATAAGTTTACCGCCGATAGCGATGGCGACGGTGTGCCTGATTTTTACGACAAATGTCCGAACACGCCTCCAGGCACTAAAGTTGACGGCTCTGGTTGTCCGCTTGTAATCACCCGTGTGGTAGTTACCGAAGCTGACCGTAAAGTGGTAAAAGAAGCCATTAATAACCTTGAATTTGACTTTGGTAAAGCAACTATTCGCCCGCATTCTTTCCCAAGTCTTGATAGAGTTGCAGAGCTGTTGATCAATAAAAACTTTAGCTTGAAATTGGCAGGTCACACCGATGATGTGGGTTCTGATGATGCTAACATGAAGTTGTCAAAAGATCGCGCCGAGTCTATCAAATCATACCTGGTAAGTAAAGGCGCAAACCCATCGCGCATTGAAGCTACCGGCTATGGCGAAACGCAGCCAATTGCCAGCAACAAAACCGCTGCCGGTCGCCAGAAAAATCGCAGGGTAGAGTTTACTCTGTTTTAATTCTCAAAAGCGACAATAAGCAAAAAGCCTCAATGAATATTCATCGAGGCTTTTTTTATGCTATTCAGCAAGACTGATATTTTAGAAGGAAAAGAAATCCTGCAAGGCGCCAAAATAGTAATCATTCCAGCCGGTTACAAAATCATCATAATCAGCATCGGGGATGTTAGTGTGTCTTAACTCGGCAGAAGTACCTTGTTTATCGGCATGCAGTTTAATGGTCACAATAGATTCGGCAGGTTCACCATCAAAGTACCATTGTTGCACCACTTTTTTATCTGGTTCAAACTCCAGGTTTTTACCAATAATGCTACCATCCCACATAGAAAATTCGGTGCCGGGCTCGGTGCTCATCTGCGCTGGCTCACCTGTCCATAACTCCATAGTTACCGGGTTGGTAATAGCAGCATAAACCTCGGCTGGCTCTGCAGGGATGATGTAATATTTTTTGTAATCTTTCAAGTTGAAGATTGAGTGTTAGAGATTAAAGATTGATTTTGAGTTTATTGCAGAGTTTATCTTAACTTTCTTTTCGCTTATTCAGCTCGTCGCGAATCTTCGCCGCTTTTTCATACTGTTCGTCTGTAAGTGCTTCCTGCAACATGGCCTTCAGCTCGTCGGTACTCACGTTACTGTAGTTGCCGGTGGTTGTAGAAACTGCTTTTTCTTCCTGTGGATCGTTAAAGTTCTCCAGGTAAGCAAACTCATTGCCTTCTATTACAATACCTGCGGTAGATAGAATAAACTCGTAAGTATTGATAGGGCAGTCAAAACGCACAGCCATAGCAATAGCGTCTGACGTGCGAGCGTCAATTTCGGCAATCTTTTTACCGTCTGAGCAGATTAGTTTTGAATAGAAGATACCATCAACCAGGTTATAAATAATTACTTCCTGGATCTGGATATGATATGCTTGCGCGAAGCTTTTAAAAAGATCATGCGTAAGCGGACGGCTTGGCGTCATCTTTTCTATCTCTATAGCGATAGCCTGCGCCTCAAAGCTGCCAATAATTATCGGCAGGCGGCGGCGACCGCCAACTTCGCCCAAAACCAAAGCATAAGCGCCCGACTGTGTCTGACTGTAGGAGAGACCTACAATGTCGAGCTTAATTTTTTTCATGTTGTTACCCATCTCAGCCATTCCTTCAGTATTTATGCAGATGCTTTATAAGTTTTAACGGCCTCTATTAATTTTGGTACTACTTCAAATGCGTCGCCAACAATGCCATAGTCGGCTACTTTAAATATTGGTGCTTCCGGGTCTTTGTTTATAGCAACAATTACTTTTGAGCGGCTAATGCCGGCCAGATGCTGTATGGCGCCAGAAATGCCAATAGCAATATACAAATTAGGACTAACAGCTATACCTGTTTGCCCAACGTGCTCGCTGTGCGGGCGCCATCCGGCATCAGATACCGGTTTAGAGCATGCTGTAGCACCACCCAACAGGTTAGCCAGTTCTTCAACCATGCCCCAGTTTTCCGGGCCTTTCAGGCCGCGACCGCCAGATACCACAATGTCGGCATCAGGCAACGATACTTTGTCTGTGGCGCGAACAATCTCTTTAACGATCGCTCTAAAGTCTGATTCTTTTACAGCTGGAGCAAAGTCTTCAACCGGTGCACCGCCGCCTTTTTCTTCTACTTTATAAGTATTTGGCGTAAGCGAAATTACTTTTTTAGCTGATGTCAGCTCAACCGTAGCAAATGCTTTGCCTGAGAAAGCCGTTTTCTTTACAGTGAATTTATTGCCTGCAGTTTCAGGTAACGCTACGGCTCCATCGGCCACACCCGCTTCCAGTTTCACCCCTATACGCGGAGCCAGGCCACGACCAGAGAACGAGTTAGACAGGATAACCACATCGGCGCCTTCTTTATCCGCCGCCGCTGCAATAACCGAGGCGTAAGCCTGATTAACAAAGTTTTTGAGTTGGCTGTTACTTACGTTCAGCACTTTCTCAGCACCGTATTTGCCCAGAGCGGCCAGTTCATCAGCGCTTACATTGCCAATAGAAATGGCGGTAAGGCTGGTACCCAGCTGATCTGCCACGGCACGGCCGTAGGAAACCACCTCAAATGTTGATTTTTTGAATTTGCCTTCGGCATTTTCGGTATATACTAATACAGGCATGTATTTAGATGTATGTTTATGCTGATGCAAAGTTTTGCAACGGCAATTTGTTTTGTTTTATATCACTTTTGCTTCGCTGTGCAATAAGTCTACCAGTTTGGCAGGATCGCCTGCATCAACCAGCTTCACCTGTCCGCGTGGGGCAGGGGTTTCATAACTTAATACTTCAGAGAAAGTTTTAACCTCTGCCGGTTCAACAACCGTTAAAGGTTTTGTACGTGCCGACATAATGCCGCGCATATTCGGAATTTTCGGCTCAGCAACGCCTTCGGCCGTTCCTGCTACAAATGGCAGGGGGATAGTCAATACTTCTTTACCGCCTTCAATCTCGCGTTCAACAGTAGCTTCGCTGCCGTTAATGTCCAATTTCTTAATAACAGATACTGACGGAAGATCCAATAACTCGCCCAGCATACCGGCAACTTTAGCGCCGTTATAGTCAATAGACTCGCGGCCTGTCAGTATCAAGTCAAAAGCGTTCTGTTTTGCATATTGGGCAACCTGGTAAGCCACAAACCAAGCATCGTGTGCAGGGGCATTGATGCGTATCGCATCTGTAGCGCCAATAGCCAGGGCCTTACGGATAGTAGGCTCAGTATCAGTACTGCCAACATTAATAACCGTTACACTGCCACCATTGCCTTCGGTTAACTCAATGGCACGGGCCAGCGCAATTTCATCATAAGGATTAAGGATAAACTGTACACCGCTTGTATTAAATTGGGTGTTGTTATCGGTAAAAGTTATTTTTGTGGTGGTATCCGGTACGTTACTGATGCAAACTAGGATCTTCATCATCATAGGTTTTTGCAAATTTAATTAAAAAACACGGAGTTTAAAATGTCAACAGACCGATTAGCAAAGTTGCTTGAATTTTTAAAAAACGAGCCAAATGATGAGTTTTTACAGTATGCATTGGCAACAGAGTATCTGCGTTTGAATGAGGCAGATAAGGCCCTGCAGTATTACGAAGGACTGGTAAATAATCACCCTAAATATGTGGGTACTTATTACCACTTAGGCAAGCTTTATGAAGCCCTGAACCGTAAAGACGATGCCGTAAAGACCTATGAAAACGGCATGAAAATAGCCCGTGAAGCCCGCGATAATCATGCCTTTGCCGAGCTGCAAGGCGTGTACAATCAGTTAACGGGCTTTGGTGACGATGACGATGATGATTATTAGTTGATGGATCATGGTTCATAGATAACTGTTATGATCTTAACTGCTATGAACTATCATCCATGAACCATGAAACAAGATCTATGAACCCAATCCGATGACCCGACGCCATTTAGTTTTTCTTCGTGATGCACTGGTGTACACCTTCTCTGCCTTTGGCGGACCGCAGGCTCATCTAGCTATTTTGTTGCGCGATTTTGTAGAGAAGCGCGGCTACGTCACAGAAGCTGAATTGATGGAACTGAACGCGCTGGCACAGATACTACCCGGGCCATCATCTACCCAAACATTGGTGGGTATTGCCTGGAAAGTGGGCGGTTTACGTTTGGCTCTCATTACCTTTTTCCTGTGGATACTGCCATCAGCCACGTTGATGTGTATTGCTGCTGTTTGCTATAAAAGCTTTGCCGGGCATAACCAGTACGCGCCAATTTTGTTGTATGTGCAGCCTATGGCGGTGGGCATTGTGGCTTATGCTGCATTTACCTTTGCCAAAAGATGCCTGAAAACACAAACCAGCGTCATGCTGGCGGTGGGATCGCTCATTGCAACACTGATTTTGCAGAATGCTTACGCATTTCCCATTTTGATTTTATTGGGCGGCATCGTGTCGTCGGCCATGGAAACCCAGCCACAGGAAGATGAGCTGCGTATCAAACTGTTTGCCAATGTAAACCCCCGCAAGGTGAGTTATTTTATAGGCATTTTGTTATTGTTTGCTGCGTTGGGTGCCATCATTAATAAAACATCTCCTTTTAGCTTGCCTGTACGCTTGTTTGAGAACTTTTATCGTAACGGCATTCTGATTCATGGTGGGGGGCAGGTATTGGTACCGCTAATGTACACCGAGTTTGTTGAGGTAAAACATTATCTCAGCAATTCAGAATTTTTATCGGGCTATGCCATACAACAAGCCTTGCCGGGGCCAACTTTTGCCTTTACTTCTTTTGTGGGTGGGTTATCGCTTGGTAACCACGGTTATGGCATTGGCGGACAGATTATTGGCAGTATGGTTGCCGTACTGGGCATCAATATGCCGGGACTGATCCTTATTCTATTTATTGTGCCATTTTGGGAGGATTTGAAGAAGATCACTCGTATTAAAAACTCGCTAAGTGGCATTAATTCTGTAGCGGTGGGTTTTATGGCCACGGCATTCCTGCTGCTTACTAAACCATTTCTGGGCGATTGGCGGGCCGATTTGCTGATGGTTGGAACTTTTCTTTTGCTCTACTTCACCAAAATAAAAACGCCGATAGTGATCCTTATCGGTATAATTCTGGGGCTACTGTTTCCTATGGCTGCTTAGTTTTTTATACTGGATTAGCAAGCCTGAGCAATTCGCGTACACGTTTTTCATCAGTTATATCGTTCACATATTCATCATTAAAATGGTTAGCGCCCATTAAAATATGGTCATTTTGAAATTCCATTTGGCTATAAGTAAGGCTGCGTAAGGAGGCATGTATCTCTGAGGTGCCGGTAAAACGAATCAGATCGCTCACGTTACTTTCATTAATGCCGCCGCCCGGCATAACACTAATGCGGCCATTGGCCTGGGTAATGAGATGTTTAATTACTGCCGCGCCTTCAATGGCTGTAGTTTTGCCGCCGGATGTAAGCACGCGTTCAAAACCTGCACCGATAATATCCTCTAAAGACTTTTCGTGATCCGCACACATGTCAAAGGCCCGGTGAAAGGTGGTACCCACTCCATGCTGACGGGCCATATTGACTATTTGCGAGCATCGGTCTGCATCTACCGAACCATCTTTATTTAAAATACCAATCACTATGCCGTCACAACCGCGCTCTATGGCGTGGCGCACGTCTGACAGCATTACGTCATACTCTTGCCTGGTATACAAAAAATCACCGGGACGCGGACGGATCAAAACATAAAGTTTAATATGAAGCGCACTGCGGGCAATGGTAATTTGTCCGTGCGATGGAGTGGTGCCGCCCTGGTTTAAATTATCGCAAAGCTCAACCCTTATTGCGCCGCCTGCCTGTGCGGCTATAGCCGATGTTGCAGAATTAGCACATACCTCAAGCGAAACCATAAATAGTAGTCAGTATTTAGTTAATAGTTTAAGTTATAACTTAAATATAACTAATAAGTTCTTATTTAACTATAAGAGCTTTTATATCAGATCAATAGACTCCTAATTTCGGCTTGGAATTAAATCATATCATCAAAACTTTCGGTTTCTAATAATTGCTTATTATTTTAGCATTATGAACCGCATCGACCGTATTTCTGCCATTTTGATCCAACTGCAATCGCGCCGGATTGTAAAGGCTGCTGATATTGCCGGGCGCTTTGATATTAGTTTGCGCACGGTCTATCGTGATGTAAATACATTGATTGAAGCCGGTGTACCCATTATTGGTGAGGCAGGTGTTGGATATTCCATTATGGAAGGTTACCGTTTGCCGCCCGTAATGTTTACCCAAGAGGAAGCTGTTGCTTTTTTAACCGCTGAAAAGATTGTAGAAAAGCTTACGGATACAGGCACGATAGATAATTATCAATCGGCTATGTACAAGATCAAAGCTGTGCTGCGGTCGACCGAGAAGAATATGCTGGAGGATATGGAGCAGCACATTGAGGTGCTCAACTCCCGTCGCCGCCGGCCACCAGAAGCAGGGAGGGACGCCTTGCAGCCTATCCTGAACGGCATAGCCAATAAGCATATTTTGGCGGTTGATTACTTTGCCCAGCACAG
This sequence comes from Mucilaginibacter yixingensis, assembly GCF_041080815.1. NCBI lineage: Bacteria > Pseudomonadati > Bacteroidota > Sphingobacteriia > Sphingobacteriales > Sphingobacteriaceae > Mucilaginibacter > Mucilaginibacter yixingensis. The sequence goes on from NZ_CP160205.1 coordinate 2,310,283, forward strand.
TCAGGAACAAACCAGCAGAAAAGTGGAGCCGGTAGGCATCTTCTTTTCTGAAGGATATTGGCACATGATTGCTTTTTGTCGCCTGCGTAATGATTATCGAGATTTCAGGGTAGACCGTATCAAAAAACTGCGCGTAACCGATGAGTGCTTTGAGCAACAACATCCTACGTTAAAAGAATACCTGGCGCAGATTACCAACCGCGAAAAAAAACTTTACAAGGTAGTATTGCGCGTGCACAAAAAAGAAGCCCGATGGCTTACCGAGGCAAAGTACTACAATGGTTTTATAGCCGAACTGGAGAACGAAGAAACGATTGAAATGACTTTTCTGACTGAATGCACCGAAATGTTCGCCCGCTGGTACCTGAGCTTTGGCGATAGGGCGCAGATTGTCAGTCCGGACGATTTGCGGGAACGCGTGCAGACCTTGATTAACGAGATTCTAAAGAATGTAGCACAGCCCGAGCCGGTTTCTACTTAATTAATACCCAGGCAAGGATTAGGATAAAGCAAATTCTACCGCGGCCTGTGCATGAATCAGCATGGTATCAAACATCGGTATATCCACATCGCCGGGTTTAATAAGCAGAGGGATCTCTGTGCAACCTAAAATAACGCCCTGGGCACCCTGAGCTATCAATTTATTGATGATGTTGATATATGCTGCACGGGTTTTAGGCCTGATATCGCCCTTGGCTAATTCATCGTTGATGGTTTGATGTACATAAGCACGGTCGGCATCATTAGGTATCAAGGTTTCGATGCCGTGTTCGGTTAGCTTATCCTTAAAGAAATCAAACTCCATGGTAAATCGCGTACCAAGTAAGGCCACCTTCTTCAATTTCTTCTGTTGTATGGCTTTCGCTGTTACTGTGGCAATATGAATGATGGGTACCGAAATTCGCTTCTGCAGATCGTCAGCAACTTTGTGTGTGGTATTGGCGCACAGTACAATAGCTTCAGCCCCGGCTTGCTGCAAACCCTGGCAGGCTGCGGTTACCAGATCCAGGGTTGCATCCCAGTTGCCAGCCTCATTATGCCGGCTGATATCGGCATAATTAAAGGAGTGGAGACGCAAATCTGCAAACTGCAATCCGCCTAAATGCCGGTTAATCTCGGCATTAATATGTTTGTAATAATCTATAGTAGAAATGTAGCTGGTACCACCAACAAGACCTAAAATTTTCATGGGATATATTGTTGTTAGTAACTACCTTTCAAACGTCATGCGCATGCCGCTGGCATCGTCGGCCACACGGCCATTCTCGTAAACCACTTTGCCAGAAACGATGGTATGAGTAACGGCAGAGTGGAAGGTATCACCCTCAAACGGACTCCAGCCGCATTTGTATAAAATATTGTCTTTCTGAACTTTGTTCGGTTTATCTAAATCGACCAATACCAGATCAGCCCAGTAACCCTCGCGGATGAAACCACGTTTTTCAATCTGGAAACAGATAGCCACATTATGCGCCATTTTCTCAGCAATTTGCTCCAGGCTGATTTTGCCTTGGTGGTTCAGCTCCAACATAGCCGGTAAGGCATGCTGCACCAGCGGCCCGCCAGAGGGTGCATGCAGGTATGATTGAGATTTTTCCTCGATAGTATGCGGCGCATGGTCGGTAGCAATTACGTCAATGCGGCCATCTAATACAGCGGCTAAGATACCATCACGGTCTGCGGCGGTTTTTACCGCCGGGTTCCATTTAATATTGTTGCCTTTGGTAGCATAATCCGCATCGCTAAACCATAGGTGATGTACACAGGCTTCTGCCGTGATACGTTTATCTTTTAGTGGCGTGGTATTATTAAATAAATGGGTTTCTTTCTCGGTAGAAATATGCAGGATGTGCAAACGGGTATTGTTCTTTTTAGCCAACTCAACTGCCATTGATGACGACAGATAGCAAGCCTCCTCACTACGAATAATCGGGTGATATTCTATAGTGATGTTATCGCCCAGCAACTCCTTATAATGTGCCATATTACGCTTGATGGTTGCCTCATCCTCGCAGTGTGTGGCAATCAGCATCGGCGATTCTGCGAACAGCTTTTCAAGTGTGGTTGGGTTATCTACCAGCATGTTACCGGTTGATGAGCCCATGAATACTTTAATGCCGCAAACGTTGCGGATATCGGTGCGTAATACCTCGTCCAGGTTGTCATTGCTGGCGCCCATGAAGAACGAGTAGTTGGCCGCTGAAGTATTAGCAGCAATGGCGTACTTATCTTCCAGCAGGGCTTTAGTCAACGTATTGGGAACCGTGTTCGGCATCTCCATAAAAGAAGTGATACCACCGGCAACAGCAGCGCGCGATTCTGTATGAATATTGGCTTTATGCGTTAAGCCCGGCTCACGGAAGTGCACCTGATCGTCAATGCAGCCTGGCAATAGATAAAGGCCTTCGGCATAGATCTCGCGGTCGGCTTTTACGTCTATGTGCTGATCAATGCGCTCAATGCGACCGTCTTTTACTAGGACATCGGCGGCAAAGCGGCGGTTTTCATTAATTACTGTAGCTGATTTAATGAGGATGGTGGACATGGGTGCAAATATAAAATTAGTCCGGAAGACCGGAAGTCAGAAAGTCCGAAAGATTAATTATTTAAAGTAATCTTTTAATGTCTATACCTTCCACTTTCGGACTTTCTGACTTCCGGTCTTCCGGACTTTTCCAACTAAAAGCCTATCTTTGCCCAATGGCTTCATTTGAAGATTTTAAATTTAACCGGCAAATACTGAATGCCATTGCCGATTCTGGCTATACCGAACCCACGCCCATACAGCAAAAAGCTATCCCACCCATATTGAATGGGCAGGATGTAATGGGCATTGCCCAAACCGGTACCGGAAAAACTGCGGCTTATGTGCTGCCGTTGGTGATGAAACTGAAGTATGCCCAAGGCGAACATGCCCGGGCGCTGATCCTCTCGCCAACACGTGAACTGGCCATGCAGATTGAAGAGAACATCCGCAAATATTCGGCTTATACAGATCTGCGCACGGTGGTGGTTTACGGTGGCATCGGCCCTAAAACTCAGATTGAGCAGATTAATAAAGGGGTTGATATTATTGTAGCTACGCCCGGTCGCTTTATGGATATCTACCTGGCCGGTCATATTCAAACCAAGCCATTGCAGGTTCTGGTGCTGGATGAGGCCGACAAGATGATGGATATGGGCTTCATGCCGCAAATCAATCGCATACTGGAAGTGGTGCCGCGCAAACGGCAAAATCTGTTATTCTCGGCCACCATGTCTGACAAGGTGCATAACCTCTCGGCCAATTTCCTGGAATTTCCAACCGTGGTGGAGGTTACGCCACAGGCTACCCCGGCACAAACAGTTAAACAGCAACTGTACCATGTGCCCAACATCAAAACCAAGATCAACCTGCTCAAGCACCTGCTGGATGAGGAGGGAAATATCTCTAAGCTGATAGTTTTCTGTAAAACCCGCACCGCGGCAGAGGACGTATACAAATACCTGTCGCGCCGCTTTGGCGAGAAAGATGTACGCGTGCTCCATGCCAATAAAGGTCAAAATACGCGTATCAACTCCATCAACTCCTTCAAGGAAGATGAGGTTAAGATATTGGTAGCTACCGATGTTGCTTCCCGTGGTATTGACGTGAGCAATGTGAGTCACGTAATTAATTTTGATGTGCCGGTGGTGATTGAAGATTACGTGCACAGGATAGGCAGAACTGGCAGGGCATTGCAGGCAGGGGAGGCCATTACGTTTTGTAACCCGGCAGAAGAATATTATGTAGCTAAGATTGAGAAATTGATCAGGCAAACTATTCAAGTTTCTCCGCTGCCTGAAAATGTATTTGTAGAGCAAACGCCGTTTGAAGAGCGTCAGGATCAGGCTCGTGAAATTGACTTGCAGAAACGGAAAGAGAACCCTGATTTTAAAGGTGCCTTCCACGAGAAAAAAACGGCCACGCAACGCAAAAAGTTTGATGCAGAGAAAGCCAAAAGAAATCCACGCGTTGCTGCTACAAAAACCAAAGGGTTATTTAAAAAGAATAAAAAGAAACATTAAGAGATCTGAGTAATGAAGCTAAGGGTTACACCTTTAAACCTGGCTACGGCCGTTTTTCTGTTCCTGGCCGTTTATATATGGATATTTGGCGCAGCTGTGGTAGGCGGGCCTTACCAGCAATTACATTTGGGCAACGCTATTGCCTGGGTAATGCTGTTGTTTGCCTTTGTGGTTTTTGTGCTGGACCTAATGCTGCGAAATTACTTTCAGGAGACTAAAAAGCTATGGCTGATTGAGCTGAGCTTTGTAGTTTTGGCCGCAATTATATTTTTACTGGTTAAACGATAATAATGAAGAAAGCTGAAATAAAGCTAACAGTAGAGCTGGACGACAATAACGTTCCGGAAACCATCATGTGGGAGAGTACAGACTCTCAGAACAAAGAAGCAATGCAGGTTAAAGCAATGCTGCTATCGCTGTGGGATCATAACTACCAGCAAGCCCTGCGCATTGACCTTTGGACTAAAGAAATGCCGGTAGACGAAATGAAAGTTTTCTTTCACCAAACCCTGATGACCTTGGGCGATACCTTTCTGCGTGCAACTGGCGAGAAGAACATCGTAGAGGATTTGAGAGACTACTGCGCTCACTTTGCAGAGAAAATGGAGATAAAAGCCTAACAATTTTAAAGTCCTTGTCAATCTGAACGAACATGGCAAGGGCTGAAGTGAAGGCGTGAGGAGGAATCTTGTACTTACGATAGGCAACGTTGCAAAGATGTAAGTCTACAAGATTTCTCCCTTCAATCGAAATGACGTCAGCGTGTTGTTTTATCTCGCAAATTTCCATTTATACAACACCACAAATCCCACTGCCGAAACGGTACAAGAAACCGTCATTACCCACCAGAGCATAGAATAATGTCCCCAGATAATAATCTGGCTGCCTATGGTTGGCGCCAAGATCTGCGCAGCCGACCAGCACATGGAATACATAGCGGCATATTGTCCGCGGTTATGCTCTGATGTGCGGACAATCCAAAATGCATTCATAAATGGCATGGCCAATATTTCGCCCAGCGTGATCAGTAGGATGATGAGGGTAGCCGAAAGTTTTGCGGCCGGCATAAAGTTGAGCAGGCCAAAAGCAATGGCCGCCAGCGTAACACCGGTAGCAATATATTTTAACCCATGGCGACGGCCCTCCAGATTGTGGACTATCACCATTTCAAACAAGGCGATAAAAACGCCGTTTGCAGCCATCAGCACCCCAATAAAACGTTCATTCAATCCCCACTCAGATTTATAGAACAGCGGTTGTATGGTAAACATCTGGAAAAAGCAGGCCGCAAATAAAAGTGCCAAAACGATAAACGCTATATAAACTTTATCGTGATAAGCAGAGGCTCCACCAGTAGGACGTTCCTTAATAACATGATTGCTCTTGATAACGGATCTTGGCATAAGCTTCAATAATACCAGGCCTGCCAGTATGTTGGTGCAACCATCGGCCCAAAACAATAAATGATAGTTGAACGAGGCCAGCATACCACCAATTGCGCCACCAAAGGCCCAGCCCAGGTTAACGGCCAAACGATTAAGCGAATAAGAGCGTGTTTTATTCTCGGGTGAGCTGTGGTACGCAATAGCGGTAGAGTTGGCTGGCCTGAACGCATCATTACAAAGACTCAAAATAAAGGAGACGATGGCCAGCATGGTAAAGCTTCGCTGAAAACCTAATAGCATAAATAGCAGTCCACCAACTATCAGTGCTGCTACCTGGATATCATAGAACCCGTATCTATCAGTTAGTTTACCGCCAATAAATGCGCCTGTGATAGAGCCCAAGCCGAAAATGCCAAGGATCAGTCCGGCTTGTCCTACTGAAAAATGCAGTATTTGCGTGCAGTAGAGCGTCATAAATGGGATAACCATGGTACCGCTGCGGTTGATGAACATAACGAGCGAAAGGATCCAGCTGTTGCGTGATAGTCCGGAATAGGCTTGTTTGTAAAGTTCAACAGGGGAGGTGACCATGATGGAGCAAAAATACGATTTTGGTAATGAAGAGTGGACGGCCCCAATGTTAACAAACGCTAAGTGATGCAAAACTTAAAAGTATCTTAACAGGATACTAATAGTATGCTATTGCGGGTAAGTTAAAGTACACAATCGCTCATCTTGTTATTGATTGCATCGAAATATTGACATTTTTAACGAAATATTATGAAATGCTTACTATTTTTTCAACATTTCTATTTTATTGGCAATAAATTGTTGAATTTTTAATCAATATTATATTGCAATTATTTACCTTCGGGGCGAAAATTACTTATCACGGTTTTAGTGCCGCGATTTAATCAATTATAGCATGAAACATAATTTTGGTGCCGGGCCAGGCATCTTACCCCACGAAGTATTAAAGCAAGCTGCTCAGGCAGTGGTAGATTTTAACGGAATTGGTTTGTCTATTCTGGAAATATCGCACCGCTCACCAGAGTTTGAAGCTGTGCTTGATGAAGCCGTTAAACTGGTGAAAGAAGAACTGGGCGTACCGGCCGGCTATTCTGTATTGTTTTTACAAGGCGGTGCCAGCACTCAATTTGCTATGGTGCCTTATAACCTGTTGCCTACAGGCGGTAAAGCAGCTTATGTTGAAAGCGGTGTTTGGGCCAACAAAGCGCTTAAAGAAGCCAAGTTTTTTGGCGATGTAGAGGTAATTGCTACTGCTAAAGAAAGCAACTTTACTCATATCCCTAAAGATTTTACCGTACCTGCAGATGCAGCTTATCTGCACCTTACTTCAAACAACACCATTTACGGTACGCAATTGCATGAGTTCCCTGCATCGCCGGTTCCGGTTGTTTGTGATATGTCTTCAGACATCTTCAGCCGCAAAATCAACGTTGCTGATTTTGGCCTGATCTACGCTGGTGCTCAGAAAAACATGGGCCCTGCAGGTACCACGCTGGTTATTGTTAAAGACGAGATTTTAGGTAAAGTTGACCGCAAAATCCCTGCTATGTTTAACTACCAGGTACAAGTTGAAGGTGGTTCAATGTACAACACGCCTCCGGTATTTGCTATCTACGTTTCTATGTTAACCCTTCGTTGGTTAAAAGCTAAAGGCGGCGTAGAGGCTATCCAAAAAGAGAACGAGCAAAAAGCTAAGGTGCTTTACGAAGAAATTGATCGCAACCCGCTGTTCAAAGGCGTTTGCGTTCCTGAAGATCGTTCGCATATGAACGTTTGCTTCCTGGTAGAAAACCCAGAGCACGAAAAACCATTCCTGAAATTCTGCGAAGAGCGCGATATTGTAGGTATTAAAGGTCACCGCAGTGCAGGCGGTTTCAGAGCTTCAATCTACAACGCACTGCCAATTAGTAGCGTATATGTACTGATTGACGCAATGCGCGAGTTTGCAGAGAAAAATAAATAGTCATTGGACGTTGGTCAATAGTCATTAGTAGAAATATGCAATGACTATTGACTGGATAATTACCAATGGCAAACAACAAATGACAACCCAAAAACTAAAGATGAAAATACTTGCTAACGATGGTATTGATCCGGTAGGCCAGCAAATGCTGGAAGCCGCTGGTTTTACTGTAGATACTAAAAATATACCGCAGGACGAGTTGCCTGCCCGTTTAAACGAATATGATGTGATCACTGTGCGTAGCGCTACTAAAGTGCGCCAGGCATTGATTGACGCTTGCCCTAACCTGAAAGTTATCGGTCGTGGCGGTGTTGGTATGGATAACATTGACGTTGAATATGCACGTGAAAAAGGTTTGGCGGTTTACAATACCCCGGCTTCATCTTCACTGTCTGTTGCCGAGCTGGTGTTTGCGCACCTGTTTACCGGTATCCGTTTCTTGTATGACAGCAACCGCAGAATGCCGGTTGAAGGTACCACCAAATTCAACGACCTGAAAAAAGCATATGCTAAAGGTATTGAACTGCGTGGCCGCACCATCGGTATCCTGGGTTTTGGCCGTATCGGTCGTGAGGTAGCTAAAATTGCTATCGGCCTGGGTATGGATGTACTGGCTTATGACCTTTTCCCTTTCAACCCTGAAGTGGAGATTGTACTGGGCGGCGGTGGCACCAAAGTAAACGTTAACGTACAAACTGCAACCCTGGAAGAAATCATTGCTAAAGCTGATTTCATCACACTGCATACACCTTTCATTGAGAAACCGATTTTAGGTGCTGAAGAATTTGAAAAAGTTAAAAAAGGCGTAGCTATTGTAAACTGCTCTCGTGGTGGTTTGATTGACGAGCAGGCCCTGATCAACGCGCTGGATAGCGGTAAAGTAGCCTTTGCCGGTCTTGACGTGTTTGATAACGAGCCTACTCCACTGGAGGCCCTGTTGAAACACCCTAAAGTATCATTAACTCCGCACATCGGCGCCGCTACCGGCGAAGCCCAGGAGCGTATTGGTACAGAGTTGGCTGGATTGATTATTAGTCATTTTAAACAATAAATCACCCTCACAATTACTCTAAAGTAAAACTTTGGTTTTCAAGACCGTCCCCAAAAAGGACGGTCTTTTTTGTTGGATTGGCTATCTGTAAAAGGCAAAAAGAACTGGATATAATTTCTTATTTGTCATTGCGAGGAACGAAGCAATCCCGTCGCACACATAGACATGCGACGAGATAGCTTCGCGCTCAGTCCAAGCTACAAACCCGCTCGCAATGACAAGATGTTTTAAACAAATGCTTACAACTCGTAGGTCACACCTTTCTCCGCAATAACAACAGGATAATGCTCTGCCACCAACGCATCAGATAAAGCTTTCATTGACGATACTTCGCCGTGCACCAGGAAGATGTTTTTAATATGTGCTGCGTCCTGCTGTCTAGCCACATTAAGCAGATCGTCATGATCACCGTGAGCACTCAGTACATCAGTTTGTTTAATGGTGGCATAAACGGACAGATCGCGGTCTTTAATGTGAACGATGGAATCCCCGCGTAGCAAGCGGTGGCCCAAGGTACCTTTGGCGCTATAACCTATAAAGAGGATAGTACAATAGTAGTTCTGGATATTATAGAACAGGTGATCTTGTATACGCCCGCCCTCCAGCATACCTGCAGATGAAATAATGATGCAAGGCTCAAAATAATTACTGATCTGCTTGCTCTCTTTCAGCGTTTCGATGTAGGTGAGATTTTCAAACTCAAATTCATCGCCCTGTCGGTTGTAGAACTCTTTAGCATCATCGTTAACCAGGTTGTGGTGTTTGCGGTAGATCTGCGTAGCACGCGTTGCCATTGGGCTATCTACAAAAACAGGTACAGCAGGCAACAAACCTTTGCTAAAGATCTTATTCAGCGTGAATACTAATGACTGCGTACGGCCAACGCTAAATGCCGGAATGATCATTCGTCCAGGCTGGTCGATGCAGGCTTCTTTGATGGCTTCTACCAATACTTCCTCCACCGAGCGGCCTTTGCTGTGCTGACGACCACCATAAGTAGACTCAGTAACTAAATAGTCTACCGGAGGCAGTGGCTGCGGGTCATTCAATACCGGGTAGTTCATCCGCCCAATATCGCCCGTGAAAGCGATAGTTTTCTCTACGCCATTTTCATTGATTTTCAGAACAGCGGCAGCGGCTCCCAGTAGGTGACCTACCGGCACAAATGTTAGCTCAATATCACCGTTCAGCCTGAACGGTTTATTATAGCCAATAGTCACCATGGCTTCCATGGTATCCATCACATGCTTTTGCAGATACAAAGGTTGGGGCCCGCTGCCGGAACGACCTCTTTTACGGTTACGACGCCCTTTCTCCAGCTTGTTCATAAAAAGTGTTACCGAGTCAAGCAATAATAATTCCGTCAAATCCGCGGTAGGGGGAGTACATAAAATCTGACCCGAATAACCATAACGGAGCAAGGTAGGCAGGTTGCCCGAGTGATCGATATGCGCGTGAGTGAGTATCACCACATCAATATCGGCCGGGTTGAATGGAAAGCTTTCGTTTTGTTGCTGATGCGTATCGCGCTCGTAATCTAAGCCACAGTCAATCAGTATTTTATATTGGCCAACCTGGAGCAGGTGCATACTTCCGGTAACCTGCTGTGCAGCGCCATGTATAGTTAGTTTCATTCGGTAGTTCTTAGACTATTACAGGTCATAGTTAGTCATCTATGCTCACTGATTATAAATTATAGTATAGTCTTTTTCGTTTATCTGTTTTTACTATGATCCATGAACTAAGAACCATGAACCAGAAATCAAATCTAAATTTTTATATCACGTTTTCTTCGCGCCACAATCAAAATTGACACCAGCATGAGTGCAATAATAATGTACAGCACATTCATGTGTTTATTTTGCGCCTGGCGATTATTTTCTGCTTCGGTTTTTACCTTTTCCAACTCGTTACGTAGCTTATTGATGGTATTCATATAAGCCAGGTTAGTAGTTTGTGTTTGAGAGGATTGTGTTTGCGCCTGAGTTTGCTGAAAAGCACGATAGTCCAGCAGGATCTTAGTCTGGCGGAAGATCTCTTCATCAGTCTGCGCAATATCCATTAGGATATCGGCAGAGTGGCGAATATCCTTCTTGGTTTGAAACCCGAAAATGCCGGTATGCATGCTCAAGCTTTCTGAGTATTGGCCAAATTTGGAACGACGGGCGTCCAGCATATCGTTTATTTTTTTGCGCTGAGCCTCGTAGGCGACAGAATCAGCATTGCGTTGCTGTGCGAAGTCAGCACCAGCACACAGGCAGAGCATTAACAATAGAACAAGTTTTCTCATATTCAGTTTAAGGTAAAGGGCCCTTTGGGTTGAAAGTTAAGGAGCTATGAAGATGTGGGGTCTGAAATAGACCACTCACAATTCACTACTCACCACTCACTTTCCTATTGAAAATCAATAATCACGCTGTCGCCCAGATTTAACCCTAATAACCCGCTGGCGTTCCCTTTGTTTATGGCAATCTCTAAATGATCGCTAATGCCAAACAGACAGAGCTTTTCGCCTTCGGGTACCTCGTTATAATGCCAGCTAAGGTGGGTAATCGTTTCGTTCCGTTTAAAATACAAAATAAAACGACGCCCGCGCTGTATACGGTTAAAAAACTCCTTGGTTATATTGGTAATGACGTTCTGGAATGAGTCAATATAAATAACTACACCTTTGATCAGGTTCTTCTCGATCACCGGCTGCAGGTTCATTTTTTTCTCGATGTTCTCTACCGGGATGCCAATCTCGCTCAGCGCACCTCCTTTAGCCAGATGACAGGCAGCTTTAACAAAAATATCAGCCAGCGGGAAGTGTAAAAACTTCAGATCCTGCATAATGGTTAGTTCTACCATTTCCTGCGGCTCTTCGGTAAACATCAATGAAAAAATACCATTATCGGCACCTACAAAATAATGATTACGGTACTTAACGGCCAGAAAACGGGTTTGCTCGTTATACACCGTGTCAATACCGATAAGGTGCACGGTATCCTCCGGAAAATAGTAAAAACTATTTTTTAAAATGAATGCAGCCTGTTGTATATTGAATGCAGAAACGGCATGGGTAATATCAACTATGTTAACCGTGGGTAATAGTCTCAGGATACTGCCTTTCAGCGCGGCCTGATATATGTCTTTGTCGCCCAGGTCTGTAGTTAATGTTATTATTGCCATTAATTTTATAAATATTTATTGCTAATCTTGTACGAGTGTTTAGCGCTACAAATATTCAATTTTTTGGGCATAAAACACCAGTAACTAAAAATTCTATAACTGTTGAACGAACTTAAATTATCAATCGAGCATATTGACCCAGCAGTGCTGTGGGGGCCAAATAATGACCATTTCGAGATCATTAAGAAGCAATATCCAAAGCTTAAAATAGTGGCTCGCGGAAGCGATGTGAAGGTACTGGGCGAAGACCATGAACTAACGGTCTTTAACGAAAAATTTCAGCAGTTAGTAAATCATGTAGACAAGTTTGAATCACTTAACACCATTGATGTTGAGCGCATTCTGGGTGCCAAGATCCAACCAGCAACTACAATGGCAGAACCGGCGTCTGGCGATAAATCATCCAACGGTGAGGTAATCGTTTTTGGCCCGAACGGCATTATGGTTAAAGCGCGTACGGCTAACCAGCGCCGCATGGTTGACAGCATTAACAAAAACGATATCATTTTTGCTATTGGCCCTGCAGGTACCGGTAAAACTTATACAGCGGTTGCGTTGGCCGTAAGAGCGCTGAAAAACAAAGAGATTAAGCGTATCATCTTAACGCGTCCGGCAGTGGAGGCAGGGGAGAACCTGGGCTTCTTACCGGGCGACTTGAAAGAAAAGATCGATCCGTACCTGCGCCCGCTATACGATGCGCTGGACGATATGATTCCGGCTGATAAACTGAAAGTTTACCTGGAAAACCGCACCATAGAGATTGCCCCATTGGCCTTTATGCGCGGCCGTACGCTGGACAACTGTTTTGTGATATTGGACGAGGCGCAAAACGCTACCGATATGCAGCTGAAAATGTTCCTGACCCGTATGGGCCCAACGGCAAAATTCATTGTAACCGGCGACGTAACCCAGATTGACTTGCCTAAGAAACAACAATCAGGCTTGCATACCGCTCTGCGTATTTTACCGGACATTAAAGGCATCGATATTATTTATCTGACCGGTGAAGACGTGGTACGCCATAAGCTGGTTAAACGTATTTTGGAAGCCTACGGCGATATTCAGTAATTAGTTAATTGTTGATGGTTCATAGTTCATAGTACCGGATGCCTTTTAGATTTGAAGACCTACAAGTTTGGCAGAAGGCATTAGAGCTTAACGACCAGATCAATATTGCAGCCGAGGGCTTTCCTAAAGACGAACTATATGCTTTGGTAAATCAAATGAAGAGAGCTGCTGATTCTGTGGTTTTGAATATTGCAGAAGGCTCTACAGGACAAACCAAAGCAGTATTTAAAGTATTCTTAAACTATTCTTTGCGATCAGCCGTAGAGGTGGTTAGTTGTCTTTTTATAGCAAAGCGCAGAAACTATCTAACACAAGAACAGTTTACTATATTATATAATGAATATGAGATCTTGGTGAAAATGATCACCGCTCTAAGAAATTCAATTTAAGGATCATAAGCATTCTTTGTACTATGATCCATGAACTATGAACCATGATCCAAAAAGCAATAAAAGAAACTCATTTTAACTTCCCTGGTCAAACCAGTTTTTATAAAGGTAAAGTACGCGACGTTTATACCGTTAATAACCAATATCTGGTGATGGTGGTGAGCGATCGCATTTCTGCATTCGATGTAGTTTTACCTGAGCCAATTCCTTATAAAGGACAGGTATTAAACCAAATAGCTGCTCGTTTTTTAAAAGCAACAGAAGATATTGTTCCTAACTGGGTAGTAAGTGTACCCGACCCGAGTGTAACTATCGGTCGCATTTGTGAGCCCTTTAAGGTAGAGATGGTGATTCGTGGTTACCTGGCCGGTCATGCGTGGCGCGAATATAGTGCTGGCAAACGTCAGGTATGCGGTGTAAGTTTGCCAGAGGGTTTGAAAGAGAACGATAAACTGCCAGAGCCTATCATCACCCCAACCACTAAAGCTGCGGTAGGGCATGATGAAGATATTTCTAAAGAAGAAATTTTATCTCGCGGCATTGTGTCGCCAGAAGATTACGAACAACTGGAAACCTACACCCGAGCCATATTTGCAAGAGGTACAGAAATTGCGGCTAAACGTGGCCTGATTTTGGTTGATACCAAATATGAATTTGGCAAAGTGGGCGATACCATCTACTTGATTGACGAGATCCACACGCCAGACTCATCACGGTATTTTTATAGCGAAGGTTATGAAGAACGTCAGCAAAAAGGCGAACCGCAGAAACAGCTATCAAAAGAATTTGTACGTAAATGGCTGATCGAAAATAATTTTCAGGGTAAAGACGGACAAGTAGTTCCTGAAATGACACCTGAAAAGATCAACGAAATATCTGAACGATACATAGAATTATACGAGCAAATTATTGGCGAACCATTTGTAAAAGCTGAGCCAGGTGATGTATTAAATCGCGTTGAACAGGCCGTAAATAACGAATTGCAACGTTTATAACTTGTATTAGTATTAAATTTAGTTATATCTTTAGAACTCCAATTATTTGGTTTTATACACACACAAGAGGTAAACAATGAAATTTTCTGTAGATAAACACGAGAAATATGTGCTGGTAAAGCTCAATGAGTCAAAGATTAATTCATTGGTAACACCCCAGCTAAAATCTGAACTGATATTGATTAATGCAGAGGGTCAGCGCAATATTGTGCTGGATCTGTCGCAGGTTAAATTTGCTGATTCATCTGGTCTGAGCAGCCTGTTGGTTGGTCATCGCCTGTGTAAAAACGCCGAAGGCTCTTTTATTTTAGTTGGCCTTAATGAGGCAGTATCGCGTCTGGTAACCATCTCTCAGCTGGATACAGTTTTATCTATTGTACCAACCGTTGATGAGGCTATCGACCTCATTTTTATGGAAGAAATAGAAAAAGAGCTGAAAAAAGAAGCAAAATAGCCCCAGGTTTGTTTACCTGATATATGAAGTTCGAGGTAACTATACTGGGAAGCAGTTCAGCTACCCCTATTTTCAACAGAAACCCTACAGCACAGGCGCTAAATGTAAACGAGCGCCTGTACCTTATTGATTGTGGCGAAGGCACCCAGCAGCAGATGTTGCGTTACGAGGTAAAAGCCAGTCGTATAGATCATATTTTTATCAGCCACCTGCACGGCGATCATTACCTGGGCCTCATTGGTTTGCTATCGTCTCTGCACCTTAACGGCCGTAAAGATCCACTCAAGCTCTTTTGTCCAGAGCCGCTCAAAGAGATCATTGAATTACAGTTTAAGTATTCTGAAACCAACCTGCAGTATCCTATAGAATATTACTTTACTGATCCTTTAAAGCCTGCCGTTATCCTGGAAAACCATGATGTAACGGTAGAAACCATCCCGCTAAATCATCGCATTGCCTGTACGGGCTTTATCTTCAAAGAGAAAAAACGTCTGCGTAAGCTGATGAAAGAAAAGGTAGAGCAGTTACACATCCCAATTGAGTTTTATTCGCGTCTTAAAAAAGGAGAGGACTATACCGATGCAAAAGGCAGAGTACATAAAAACGATGAATTGACTACTGATTCTGCTGCGCCAAGATCATACGCCTATTGTTCAGATACGCTGTATGATGAGCGTTATTTCAATCAGATCCAGGGCGTAAATATGCTTTATCACGAAGCCACTTTCCTGCACAATATGCTTGATCGTGCCCGCGAAACGCATCACACCACCGCCTGGCAAGCCGGTGATGTAGCCGTGAAAGTTGGTGCCCATGAACTACTGATCGGACATTTTTCTGCCCGTTACAAAACGTTGAATGATCTGTTGGACGAGGCGCAACATGTTTTTCCCAATACAGATCTGGCAATCGAGGGTCGGACGTACCCAATCAGCTAACATTTTACGCAAAAAGCTTTAATCTGATATTCACCGGCTTACATCAACTGCGTGTAAATATCCTCCAGAAATTGCATTTTTATTTCCAAGTAAGGCTTGAGCTTTGTATAATTGCACTCTGATTTAAGCGAAAACAACGCTGTTAGAGCAAAAAACGGAAGTATTTTCCACTGGTGTAACGGTAGCACTACAGATTCTGGTTCTGTCTGTCGAGGTTCGAATCCTTGGTGGAAAACTTAAAAAGGCGGGAAAAATATCCCGCTTTTTTTATGGGCGCTATCGCCAAAAAAATCAGGATACTTCAGGATACACTCTACCCCATAAAATCATATTTTAGCCACTACAAACCACAAGAACCATCGGTTGCAAAGCCGGTACCGAATTATTAAACCTGATTTTTGATGTTTAAAGCTTTACAATTAGATAAAAGCCCCAAATCGTTGCGGTTTTTATTGTCATGCTCCATTGCGGCTTGCCTGCAGGCGGTTACGCCTGTTGCAAAGGCTCAGTACACCACGGCCAAGGGTAACGACTCGAACACGCCATTACACCTGTTGAAACCTGCGTACGATACCCCGTACGGGGTACCAAAGCCAGCGGAAATTAAAGCAGTACTTGATCGTGTATATGGCTACCTGGACGCAAACACCTTTATGCAACTGCAAGATAAAACCACCGGTGCTCCGGTGGCAATTGCCAAGGCAGATGCCAATACAATTTTTAAACCCGGCGATTTCCGCCTGATTAGTTATGAGTGGGGAGTTACGTACACCGGTATGCTGGAGGCTGGTGCCGCAACTGGCGACAAGAAATTTACAGATTACAGTGTAAAACGCATTGGCTTTATTAACGATGTGGTAAATCAATATAAAGCCAAACTAAAGACTGATCCGTCTATGAATACGCCGGTAGAGTCGGTATTACGCCCGAAAGCATTGGACGATGCCGGTGCAATGACCGCCGCAATTATCAAGACGGTGCGTACCGGTGAGGTTAAAGGGGACGTGCGCCCGATGATTGATAATTATATCAACTACATTATGAACAAAGAGTACCGCCTAAAAGATGGTACACTGGCCCGTAACCGCCCGCTGCCAAACACTTTGTGGCTGGATGATTTGTACATGAGCTTACCTGCGCTGGCGCAAATGGGTGTGCTTACCGGCGATCACAAGTATTTTGATGAAGCGTTGAAACAATACAAATTGTTCTCTGGCCGCATGTTTAACCATGAGCGCGGTTTATACATGCACGGTTGGGTTGAAGGCATGGAACCGCATCCACAGTTCCACTGGGCGCGTGCTAACGGCTGGGGCCTGTTGACTAAGATTGAATTACTTGACGCATTACCACAAGATTATCCGGGCCGCGACTATGTGTTAGGCATCTTACGTGAACATGCTGCCGGACTGGCTCAGCGCCAGGATAAAACCGGTTTTTGGCACCAATTGCTGGATAAGAATGATTCATACCTAGAAACATCAGCCACCGCTATTTATGCTTACTGTATAGCTCGTGCTATAAACAAAGGTTATCTGGACGCCAAAGCTTATGGCCCGATGGCGCTGTTAGCCTGGAACGCTGTGGCCACTAAAGTGAACAAACAAGGACAGGTAGAAGGTACTTGTGTTGGTACAGGCATGGGCTTTGATCCGGCATTTTACTACTATCGCCCGGTAAATGTGTACGCTGCCCACGGCTATGGCCCTGTATTATTGGCCGGCGCAGAGATTTACCGCCTGGTACAAAAGTTTAACTACGACATTAACGATAGCGCGGTGCAGGCCAAATAAAATGATTTCGGAATTCGGATGTTCAATTTCGAATTTATTTATAGTTTCCATTAAGATTAACAGAGAGGCAAATAAGCAAGTAAATCCGAAATTGAACATCCGAATTCCGAAATCCACTGCCATCACTAAATGTAGCCATCAAATATTTATAAATAGAAAACCCCTCGGTTAATAGCCGAGGGGTTTATTTTTTTGAAAGAATAATCGGCTTATGCGCCGCCTTCCATTTCTTTGGCAGAGGCTTCAACTTTCTCTTTTAAATCTTCTTTAAATTTAATGAGGTTTTGCACTACGTATTCATCGGCCGTAGAGATGATCTGCGCAGCCAAAATGCCGGCGTTTTTAGCCGCATTTAGCGCCACAGTAGCTACCGGAATACCATTAGGCATCTGTAGAATAGAAAGTACAGAATCCCAACCATCAATAGAATTGCTTGATTTTACAGGCACGCCAATAACCGGCAAATGCGTAAGTGAAGCTACCATGCCCGGCAAATGCGCCGCACCACCGGCACCGGCAATAATTACTTTCAAACCGCGATCTGCAGCCGCACGTGCATAGCTGAACATACGATCTGGTGTACGGTGGGCCGATACCACGGTAATTTCATAGGCTACGCCTAACTCTTTTAATACATCGGCAGCGTCTTGCATTACATGCAAATCGCTTTTGCTGCCCATTATGATGCCTACTTTAGGATTACTCATTTTGTTTTCTTCTAAATCTCCTAACTATAAAAGTATTCTTTTTATCTACGCCATATTATTGGCCCATTGATTTCTTTAACTAATCACTTTCAAATTAGCCTGCACAAAACGTGCTTTTTCAATGGCCTTGTCGCGGTCGGCATCAACAATGGTTACGTGTCCCATTTTGCGGAATGGCTTGGTAAACGTTTTACCGTACAGGTGCACGTAGACTCCCGGCTTACCTAATATTTTTTCAATACCTTGATAAACAGCAGGCCCTTCGTGACCAGCCTCGCCTAATACATTCACCATGATGGCATTGTTGAGGCATGAGGTATCGCCCAGGGGCTGATCAAATATGGCGCGTAAATGCTGCTCAAACTGAGATACGGTATTGCCCTCGATAGTCTGATGACCGCTATTATGCGGGCGCGGCGCCAACTCGTTCACCAAAATACGGCCATGTTTATCTAAAAACATCTCCACAGCCAGCAAACCAACTATTTTTAGGCTCTCGGCAATCTTTTTGGCAATCAGTTCGGCTTGTTCATGTACCTCAAAAGGCAGGGTAGAAGGCGCTATCAGAAACTCCACCAGGTTGGCCTGTGGGTTAAACTCCATCTCTACCATAGGGAAGCATTTTACTTCTCCGCTTTCATTACGTGCTACAATAACGGCTATCTCTTTCTCAAAATCAACCAAGCGCTCAATCAGACTTGGTGCGGTAAAGGCTTTATCAAGATAACTTTCGTTAACTACCTTATAAACGCCTTTGCCATCGTAACCGTCACGACGCAGTTTTTGAATATATGGAAACGGAATATGACTCTCTCTTAATTGTTGAGCCGATGAGATGATTTGAAAATCGGCCGTAGGGATTTCGTTTTCTTTGAAAAACTGTTTTTGCAACCCTTTATCCTGGATCAGGCGAATAACACGAGGCTGCGGGTAAACCAACACACCTTCTTTCTCCAGTTGCTCCAGCGCATCAACATTAACCTTTTCAATTTCAATGGTTAACATATCTACCGTTTTACCAAATTTGTAAACGGTTTCATAATCGCTCAATGAGCCCACGGTAAACTGATCGCACAGTTTGCGGCATGGCGCCTCCGGATCCGGATCCATAACACGTACCGTAACATTGTAATTAATTGCCTGCTGAATAAGCATGCGGCCCAGTTGGCCACCACCTAAAACACCTAACCGTAGGTCTCCGTAAAAAGCTTTCATATTTATCATGCAAGTTTAGGGCAAATCTTTCAAAAAGCCTAACGCCGCTTACCTGCCTTCGTGCCAAATGTTTGATGATAGAACCAGATGTGGAAAATCAGGAAGATCAGTCCCGGATAAAGATGCGTTAATCTATCATGCCCGTCACGACTAACCAAAGCCGCCAGCACATATAATACCGGGCCCATGAAATAAATCAGCATCCGGGTGTTAACGTTTTTACTGTATCCCGGCAGTGTAAGAAAAAATACGGGTAAAGACATAATACCCACAATCAAACTGAGCATAAACATAATGCGAATGATGCTGAACGAAAACGTGAACCAATACAACATGGCAAACACAGTGCAGCAAACAAAGCAGAGCAGACAGGTTTTAATTAGGTTGATGAGTAACTTCTTTACCATAAGCTGAAGCAAAGTTGCATAATTTAACGGATATGCCACGACGACGCATTTTTGCTGGCGCAAACCAAGCGGCGTAACAGATGCTTCTTTTTACAAGCCGCTTAGATAATCCTTTGCCTGTTCGGCTTAAAAAACGTACCTTTAAGTGCCCCTTAAGCCCCACGGGCCATGGGCATCTAACTTACTGATACCTATCTATGAACGCTGTTCACAACAAAGATATAGGGACCAAACAGAAGGCGCTTGCCATCAATCTTGATCCTAAAATATACGGTTCATTTGCCGAAATAGGCGCCGGACAAGACGTAGCCGCTAATTTTTTTAAAGCTGGTGCATCATCCGGAACCATTGCCAAAACCATGTCTGCTTATGACATGACATTCTCCGACGCTATTTATGGAGCATTGCAGGTTCGTCGTTATGTGAGCGAGGCCCGCCTCATCTCTATGCTCGATCATGAGTATAGTTTACTGCTGGAAAGGCTTTCGTCTCAGCGCGGAGAGAACACCACTTTCTTTGCATTCTCTAACACCATGTCGGCCCTTAACTACCATAAAACCAATGAAGGTCATGGTTGGATGGGCGTGCGTTTCCAATTAGTTCCTGGTGGCGAATACAACGACGTGGTACTGCACGTAAAGCTGTTGGACAATGATAACGTTGATCAGCAGCAAGCTGTAGGTATATTGGGTGTAAACCTGTTGTATGCTTGTTTTTATTATAATGAGGTACCACCGGTTTTCCTGCTTTCGCTGATGGATAACCTGTCTAAAGACCGGATCCAGATTGATATGATCCGTTTTGAGGGACCTGATTTTAAAAAGGTTGACAACCGCCTGATGAGTCTTCACCTGGTGAAATACGGATTTTCAGACGCTGCATTGTTTGGCCCTGACGGCAAAAATCAACAGCCATCAGAAGTACTGTACAAGAAGCACATTGTGGTGATTCGCGGCCGGTTCCGTCCGCTTATTAACGTTCATCTGGATATGCTGACCACCGGTGTAAAGCAATTTCTGCAGGAACCGGACGTGGACAATAACAATGTGGTGGTTATTGCTGAGTTAACGCTACAGGCGCTAAAAGAACGCAATGCAGACCAGAACGCGGATATTGATGAAAAAGATTTCCTTGACCGCGTGGATATCCTTTGTTCGCTTGGCCAAACGGTGCTGATCTCCAATTTCCACGAGTACTATAAACTGGTGTCTTACCTATCAAAGATCACTAAGCTAAAAATGGGTGTGGTACTGGGTTATCCTAACTTGGAATACATTTTTGCGGAAGAGCATTATAACGATTTGCCAGGAGGTATTCTGGAATCCTTCGCTACGTTGTTCAGTCGAAAGGTTAAACTGTTTATTTATCCAACGCTACGTGATGGCATGATAATGAATTGTTTAAGATTTTATCCACCGCCGCATTTGATTGATCTATATCGATACCTGATATCGAACAATAAGATTGAGGATATCCGCCATTACCACGAAAACAATCTGCACGTAGATACTGATAATGTGTTGGATCTGATCAAAGCGGGAACATCGGGCTGGGAAAAGTTTGTACCGGAAGAAGTAGCCAGCATTATTAAAAGCCGCTGCTTGTTTGGTTATCCTTGCGAGAGAAAGCCCGAAGAACAGGCTGAAGGCAAAGAGGGCAATAGAATAATAGCGACTGATTAACCCAGTTTCAGCAACTGTTCGCCTTCAATTTTCTTTTGCAGTTCTAAGATAGCGCCAATCAGTGCTTCCGGGCGTGGGGGACAGCCCTGCACGTAAATATCAACCGGTATTACTCTGTCAACTCCTTTTACCACATGGTAGCCGTGCTGCCAGTATGGGCCACCACAGTTAGAGCATGATCCCATAGAAATGACATATTTCGGGTCGGGCATTTGCTCGTAAAGGCGTTTAATGCGCTCCGCCATTTTAAAGGTAACGGTGCCGGCAATAATAATCACATCTGCCTGGCGGGCCGACGGGCGAGGGAACACGCCAAAACGGTCAAGATCATAAGTTGACGCCATTGAGCCCATCATTTCAATAGCGCAGCAGGCAATACCAAAACTTAAAGGCCATAGCGATGACAAGCGCGACCAGTTCATCAAATCGTTCAGCTTGGTTACTATCACACCACCACTCTCATTCATGTTCTCAGGATTCATTGCCGGGCTTTTTAAAAGTTGGTTTAAACATCGGTCGTTTGGCCGGAGCAGGAGTTTCGATCGCAGTAGCGGGAGTTGGAGCTTCAGCGGCAACAGGTGGGTTTATAGCCTGAACTTCTTTCTCTGTAAGTGCTGAAAACTCTTTTAGCTTATAATCAGCCTGACTAATGTTCAACTGATCATAAAGCGCGTTAGGAACAGCTACGCGGGTGCGCGGTAATTCTACTTCTGGCCGTATCCAGTTTAAATCGCCTTTTACCCAAACGTAAACCAGGCCCAGAATCAGGATGCCTACAAAAACAAACATCTCCAACAAACTGAATTTGCCCCAGCGGGAATCAACAGCCATCAATTCATGATTGCCAAATACCGTGGCCCAGGGGAAAATAAATACCATCTCCACATCAAACAGCAGAAACACCAATGCAATTACATAAAAGCGGGAGTTAAATGGAAGCCATGCACTGCCTGTAGGTTCCTCGCCACACTCGTATGAAGTTAGCTTTTCAGCATTCGGATTTTTGGGCGCAATTACCCGTCCGGCAAACAATGTTGCAACCACCAGTACAAAACCGGTAATAATAAAGATCAATATCTTTCCAAATTCTGATATTTGCGCAACATCGGCCATGACTACAAAAATAATAAAACCTGCACAATTTGACGCCATAATTATTGGCGGTGGTGCCTGCGGATTAATGTGTGCTGTGCAAGCTGGCTTTTTAGGCAAGCGCACACTCATCCTGGAAAAGAACGATAAACCTGGCGCCAAGATCCTCATTAGCGGGGGCGGGCGTTGTAATTACACCAACTTATATGCGTCGCCACAGCAGTTTATCTCTCAAAATCAGCACTTTTTAAAATCTGCCTTTGCGCAATGGACGGTGGATGATACTATCAGTTTCTTTGAGACTTATGGAATCATCGGTCAGGAGAAAACGCTTGGCCAGCTCTTCCCCGAAAGTAACAAGGCCCGCGATGTGGTAGATATTTTTACAAATCTATGTGCAGACATGGAGCAGGAGATCTGGTGCGACGCCGATGTAAAGGATGTAGAGCAAACAGTCGACGGCTTTAAAGTAACCTTTGAACGCCACGGAAAACTGAACGAGGTACAAACGCCCAACGTTGTTATTGCCAGCGGTGGTTTACCAATTGCTAAAATGGGCGCTACGGATTTTGGCTTGCGCGTGGCTCGTAAATTCGGGCTGGATATTGTGCACACCGCACCGGCCCTGGTGCCTTTAACCATTACCGGGAAAGATCAGCCATGGTATGAGCAATTATCTGGTAACAGCATTTTTTGCCGCGTTTGGAACGACAGGGCCAGCTTTGACGAAAACATCCTTTTCACCCATTGGGGGCTGAGCGGACCGGCCATTCTACAAATATCATCCTACTGGCGCCCGGGTGAAAGTATTACCATAGATCTGTTGCCTGATCAAAGCATTACTGAATTAATTGAGACTGAACGTAAACTCAACGGAAAGAAAACACTACTCTCGCTCATCGCCGGTTTATATACCCGCAAATTTGCCGAGGCAATGTCATACCGGTTGCCCGATAAAAATTTGGCTTCATTGAATAAAGCAGAAATGGAAGAAATAGATGAGATCTTCCACAACTTTAAAGTAAAGCCTGCCGGCGACAAAGGTTATGACAAAGCCGAAGTGATGCGTGGCGGTGTTAATACAGACGAACTGTCGTCGCGTACGCTAGAGTCAAAGAAAGTATCCGGACTGTTTTTTGGCGGCGAATGTGTGGATGTTACCGGTTGGCTGGGCGGCTATAACTTTCAGTGGGCCTGGGCCAGCGGCTTTGTAATAGCGCAAAATTTGTAATATAGTCAGTCGCTTAGCGCTATTTATTGTAATATTGTGCATGCCTAAGAAATTCCTTCTCACCGGTTATCAGTGGG
This sequence comes from Mucilaginibacter yixingensis, assembly GCF_041080815.1. Taxonomy (NCBI): domain Bacteria; kingdom Pseudomonadati; phylum Bacteroidota; class Sphingobacteriia; order Sphingobacteriales; family Sphingobacteriaceae; genus Mucilaginibacter; species Mucilaginibacter yixingensis. The sequence continues at coordinate 2,333,978 of NZ_CP160205.1, forward strand.
TTTGGGTGCTGTATCTAGCAGTAGCCGTTTTTACTTTCCAACTGAAATATACCCGGCATATTGATAATAACTATCAAATTTTCCGCCAGTCGTATTATCACGCCATCCAGGAGAAGGATTTTTATGCGCCATACCCAAAAGAGTACCAGGACTTTTATTATTACGGACCTGTTTTTCCTTTGATAGTGTTGCCATCTGCTATTTTACCGCATGCAGCCGGTTTTTTAGTATGGGAATTATTGAATGCATTTGTTCTGCTCATCGGCATTCATTTGTTACCATTTACGGTCAGGCAAAAAACGCAATTGTTATTACTCTGTGCTATAGAATTTTCCAATTCGGCGTTTTATATGCAGTTTAATCCGGCCATAGCGGGGATGATTATCCTCAGCTTTGTTTTGGTAGAAAGGGGGAAGGAGCAATGGGCAACGCTGTTTATTGTGTTGGGCTTCTTTATCAAACTATACCCCATCATTGGCTTGGTATTCTTTCTGTTCTCAAAAAATAAGGGCAAATTTATTTTATGGACAGCTATATGGACAGTGGTTTGCCTGGTAGCGCCGCTACTGCTATCAAGCCCTGCATTTGTTATTAAATCATACAAAGAGTGGCTTCCTGCTGTAGCCGGCAAAAGCGCCACCAACTCTCAGCTTGATGCCGCGCAGGATATCTGCGTGATGGGCGTAGTGCGCCGGACTTTGCGCGATACCACTATTCCTAATATGCCTTTTCTTATTGCAGGTACCCTTGTTTATCTGTTGCCTCTATTGCGGTTTAGCCAGTATAAATTCTTCAAATACCGTATACAGCTGTTGGCATCATCATTAATCTACATTGTTATTTTTAGTACCGGGGCAGAGCATCCTACCTATATCATAGCCGTTGCCGGTGTATTTATTTGGATGCTGATGCAGGATAAGCCATACTCACCGTTTAATATTTTCTTATTAGTATTGGTATTGGTAATTACCGGTCTTGGCCTTACGGATGCCATGCCCGAGCCTATCAGACAACCCATTATTGCCAAATACTCGCTTAAGGCGGTGCCTTGCATACTCATTTGGTGCATAATTTTCTACGAATTGATGACCCGGAATTCTGGCGCCAATAAACTTGAGCAATCAGAGCAGGCGAATCAGAACCTCGCCGCAATTTAATTAATAGCTAAAACGCTAGTAATGAACATGTGATTGTGATGCAATTGTTAATCTGTTATTAATTTTGACTGTGTATTTACACATGTAGCATTATCTTTGCAACGTTCTCGTTGCACATGCAAAGAAAATTCCCCTTTTTAACCAACTATAGATTGGTGTGCCTGCTTTGGATCGCAGTGGCTGCTTTCTGCTGGCAAGTTAAATTTAAACCCAACAGGTATAACAACTACGTTATATTTAAGCAGGCCTATTACCACGCCAAGGCCCAAACCAACATGTATAAGCTGTACCCGACAGAGTACGAAGACTGCTTTTATTACGGTCCGGTATTCAGTACGTTGGTAGCGCCGTTTTCATTACTTCCTGATGGCTGGGGTTTCTTTTTCTGGCAATTGGTTAATGCTGTTTTTCTGCTTTGGGCAATTCATTTGCTACCCGTCTCGGATAAGATAAAGATGTTTGTGCTGCTGTTTACCAGTATTGAGTATGCCAACACCATGCACAACATACAGATAAACACGGCCATTACAGCCTGTATCATTCTTAGTTTTGTATTTGTAGAGCGAGGGAAAGATGTGTGGGCCACCCTGTTCATTGTACTGGGCACCATGGTTAAACTATATCCCATTATTGGCCTGGCTTTCTTTATGTTCTCTAAAAACAAGGGCAAATTTGCATGGTCTGCCTTTATGTGGGCTGGTGTTTTCTTTGTATTGCCTATGCTTGTTACCAATCCGCATTACGCTATTCAATCTTATGGCGATTGGTTTGCCGCACTTTCTAACAAAAATGCCATGAACGTAGGCTTCGATGCCAGTCAGGATATCTCCTTTATGGGCGTGTGTCGCAAATTGGTAAATAATCCTTACCTACCTAACACACCGTTTTTATTATTTGGTGCTTTGGTTTTTGGCTTGCCATTGTTCCGTTTCAATCAGTACGATTCATTGCAGTTTCGTCTGCGTATGTTAGCCTCCGCGTTACTGACCGTAGTGCTATTTAGTACAGGTTCAGAACATCCCACTTATGTTATTGCCGTTACCGGCGCCATGCTGTGGATCTTTTTGCAGGAGAACTATTTTAGTCGCCGCAATATCGTTCTATTGGTATTACTGCTGGTAATTACAGGTTTAGGATTGACTGATGCTTTCCCGAAGGTGATTCGTGAAGATATTATTTCTGATTACGTGCTGAAAGCATGGCCATGTATCATTGTATGGTTCCTGATAGCTTACGAAATGTTCTTCGGTAAATTCACCAGCAACAGCCGTACCGAGTTCAGTTTACCCGAACCTGAAAACTGGCCATTTGGCGGTGCTAAGGCCGATGCGCGGCTTTAAGTGATTTGAAATAGGCGATGAGCTTGTCAATATTGCCATAGGTGAATTTTCTTTCGCGAATGGCTTGCACAGCGTCGGGCTCATCGCCCATAATTTCAACCATAATATCTGTAAAATTTTGCGGCGTCAACTGCTCCATCTCGGCGGTGTTGGCGCCGTAATAGTAAGTAACCTTGGTGTTGCCGCTACCGCCGCCATAATAGGGATCGCCGCCGTAGCCAATGCCACCACCAACTCCTCCATAGCCTCCCGTGCCGATTGAGATACCGGGGTGGAAGCTGAATTTACTGCCGCCGCCGCCAGAACCGCCATCTAACACGTATAGCTTTAAGTCCTCGTTCAGAGCCACTCTTACAAAATCAGTTTCCTTTTTGCTCCAATTGGTATTGCGTGGGGCGTGTGCAACTACAAAACTATCAGCTCCTGCCACAAAGCTTTTCATATCACTGGCGCTAATACGTGTTTCAGTGCCTTTCTCACTGTCTTTATAAATAATAAAACCTTCGTCTTTAATAGGCGCCTTGCCCGATGGATTGGTGCGGATCACGCCTTCAACTTTTTGTCCGCGCCTGTCTATAAAGAAACCCTTTTGCCATTTCTGTGCTGATGCAGTGAGGCTGATGCCGGTCAGCACCAAAAAAATACCGATGTTTTTTTTCATTATAATAGATGTAACTGCTGAAGTAACAGTTTATGATGCGATTAATAAAATTAAAGCTAAAATACGTACAAGTACCAAAACAGCGGTATAAGATTTGGATATTTGAAATCACTAAACAAACTTAACCAGCTATGCAACTAACCGTAGATCTACGCAGCGATACCGTAACCAAACCCACAACCGGCATGCTTGACGCCATGATGAGCGCCAAAGTAGGCGATGATGTTTTTGGCGAGGATGAAACCGTAACAGCGTTGGAACAGAAAGCCGCGGCTATGTTTGGCATGGAGGCAGGATTATTCTGCCCGTCGGGCACGATGACCAATCAAATTGCTATTAAATGTTTCACCCAGCCATTAGACGAGTTGATTGCCGATCAAACTGCGCACGTTTACCGTTATGAGGGCGGTGGCATTGCATTTAATTCAGCAGTATCTACACGGTTGCTAAATGGCGATCGCGGTCGTGTCACCGCCGAAATGATTGAGCCGGAAATAAATGCCGAGAACGTTCATTTTCCACGCACCAGCCTGGTAGTATTAGAGAATACCGTAAACAAGGGCGGCGGTAGTTGCTACACTTTAGCAGATATTAAACCTATTGCAGATCTGTGCCAGAAACATAGCCTGAAATTACATCTGGATGGCGCACGGATTTTTAACGCATTAGCAGCAACCGGCGACAATGCGATTGACTACGGAAAGTATTTCAACGGCATATCCATCTGTTTATCAAAAGGTTTAGGCGCACCTGTTGGATCAGTGCTTTTAGCCAGTAAAGAAACTATTCAATATGCCAGGCGTGTAAGGAAGGTATTAGGCGGAGGCATGCGACAAGCCGGTTTTTTAGCAGCGGCAGGCATTTATGCGCTAGATCATCACGTGGAACGATTAAAGATAGATCACGCCCACGCTCAGATTTTGGGCAGGGCCTTGGCGCAATGTAGCTGGGTAAGCCATGTTGTGCCGCCAGATACCAATATTGTATTGTTTGATACAGCAGTCCCCGCGGATGATATAATTAAGAAACTTGATCAGAAAGGCGTGCGGTGTATGAGTACCGGGCCAAATCGCATTCGCTTTGTGCTGCACCTGGATGTGCATCCGGAGCAGGTAGAATATGCGGTAGTTGTGTTGAGAAATCTTGAGATTTAAGCCGTGTATTAATAAAAAGAGCCACAATTACGTGGCTCTTCTATTTATGATCTTATGAATCTATTTACAGACTCTTACCTTTCATTGCTTTGCCAATCGCTTCGTCCATCAAACGCTCGGCAAAAGGCTGAGTAAAGGTGTTCAGCTCGTCAATCTTTTTGTGGATGGTGTCTTTTTCGCCGGTAGCCAGTGCAGCCTGCAGTTCTTCAATATAACGATGCGTGTCCGCAATTTCCTGAATGGAAAGATATGAAGCATTCTTTTCCAGGAAGCGTTTTGCGGTGTAAACCATTTGCTCGCCTTCGGTGCGGGCTTCAATCAGCATACGTTGGGCAACATCTTCTTGTGCGTGGGTAATACTATCCATTAGCATCTGCTCAACTTGGTCATCTGTAATGCCATAAGTAGGCTTTACTTCAACTTCTTGTTTAACTCCAGAGCGCAGTTCAATCGCCTGTACTTTCAGGATTCCATCAGCATTAAGCAGGAAGTTGATGTCAACCTTCGGCAATCCGGCTGGCATTGCAGGGATACCTTTCAGGTCAAACTCGGCTAGTTTGCGGTTCTCTTTAATCAAGTCGCGTTCGCCCTGATAAACAGAGATCTTCATATTCACCTGTCCGTCTACCGAAGTAGTGTACTGGCGACCTGCCTTGGTAGGTACCTTAGAATTACGCGGAATGATAACATCCATCAAGCCACCCATCGTCTCAATACCTAAAGAAAGCGGAGTAACATCCAGCAGCAGGATATCTTTACGATTACCCGCCAAAATATCGGCCTGAATAGCGGCACCCAGGGCCACCACCTCGTCAGGGTTAAGCTCATTGTGCACATCTTTGCCAAAAAACTCAGCAACCATTTTCTTCACCAGCGCAGTGCGGGTAGAACCGCCAACCATAACTATTTCGTCAATAGCATCAATGCCCAAACCGGCATCTTTCAGCGCATTTTTACAACAAGTAATAGTTTGTTCAACCTTTGGTCTAATTAGCTCTTCAAAAGCGGTACGCTCCAACGTACACCAGATCTCACCAACCTTTTCATTAAACAGACTCTGGTGGGCAAAAGCTTTCTTGGCTTCTTCGGCCTTTAAACGCAGTTGTTGGGCTAAAGCGGTATCACTTAAAATAGATTTATCTAACTGATTCTTTTCCAGCCAATAGTTAACTATTGCTCTGTCAAAATCATCACCACCTAAAAAAGTATCGCCGTTGGTGCTCAGTACCTCAAAAATACCGTTCTGTATTTGCAGGATAGACACATCAAAAGTACCGCCACCTAAATCATATACCGCGATGGTTTTAGTTTCTTCAGGATCAAGACCAATGCCGTAAGCTAGGCTGGCGGCAGTTGGCTCGTTAACAATGCGCAATACATCCAACCCGGCCAGTTTACCAGCATCGCGGGTAGCCTGACGTTGCGAATCGTTAAAATATGCCGGAACGGTAATTACGGCACGGTTAACCGGGGTTTTCAGCGCATGTTCGGCACGAGCTTTCAGCTCTTTCAAAATCAGTCCGGAAAGTTCAATCGGCGTATAAAAACGATCGCCAACTTTAATCTTCACCAGGCTTTCGGTGTTATCATCGATCACTTTATAAGAAAAGAAATCTTTATAATTCTCAATATCATGATAAGAACGCCCCAGTAAGCGTTTTACCGAAAAAATGGTATTCTGAGGGTCAGTAACAAGATACTCTTTGGCTTCATTACCCACAGTGATCTCGCCCTGGGCATCAAAATGAACTACCGACGGTACGAGCACGCCCTTGCCGGCATCATTAATTACCTGCGGATCTTTATCAGGATTAATAAATGCTACCAGCGAATTAGTAGTGCCCAGGTCAATGCCCACTACAATATCTTCTTTTTGTAAAGAGCCGGTTGCCAGGTTGATGGAGATTTTAGCCATTAGTACAGTTTTATTGAGCGGCAAATGTAGCGAGTTTTACCCTTTGACGTGTCATTATATTGTGAATTGCGCAGGTAATTGCATTTTATCGGTATTCTGTTTACTTTCAGCCTGATGAATAAAAAATCGCCCCTCAATTATATTCTGCTATCCGCATTGTGCATGTGCGGCATATTCTCAAAAGCTCAGGCGCAGGAGTTTGGCGGCAATCCTCCCTCAATAAAATGGAACCAGGTTAACACCCCGCAAACCCGTGTAATATTTCCTCAGGGCATGGATTCTGCAGGTAGACGCGTGGCATCCATCATCGCCCGGATGAACGGTGTTATACAACCAACCTTGGGTAGCCGACAGAAGCAAGTCAATGTTGTACTGCAAAACCAGACAACGTTTAGCAATGCCTATGTGGGTTTGGCGCCCTTCCGCAGCGAATTTTATTTAACGCCAGATCAGAACAGTTTTGAGGTGGGCAGCTTGAGATGGACAGATCAGTTGGCCATACACGAGTATCGACACGTGCAGCAATTCAATAATTTTGACGTAGGGGTTAGTCGTGTACTACATATCATCTTTGGCGAAAGCGGGCAGGCGCTGGCGAACGAGCTTTCGGTACCTAATTGGTTTTTTGAGGGCGATGCTGTTTTTAACGAGACCTTGGTTAGCCAGCAGGGCAGGGGGCGCCTGCCTTATTTTTTTAACGGTTATCGTGCCTTATGGGCGGCGGATAAAAACTACAGCTATCAAAAACTGCGCAACGGCTCTTTTTTAGATTATACGCCAGACCATTATCCTTTAGGTTATATGCTGGTAAGTTATGGCCGGCAGCAATATGGCAGTACGTTTTGGAAAGGGGTAACCCACAACGCTGCCGCCTATACTTACGGACTTAATCCTTTCCAAAATGCCTTTAAACATGCCGCAAAAACTGATTTTATGAGTTTTGAGCAGCAGGCTCAGCATTATTACAAACAGCAGTTTAATGACAAGCCATTAACCGGCTATAAAAAGAATCAGCATTTTATTGCCAATATAGAGTATCCGGCGTTTACAGAAGATGGTGCGATGATCTACATGAAGAGCACCTACAATCATCTGCCGGTTTTTGTATGGAAGAAGGGCAATGTGGAGCGAGTGATCAAAGTGCGTGATATGTCGCTGGATAGTTATTTTGCCTATAACAACGGAAAAATTGTTTATGCGGCATACCAACCAGATGCGCGTTGGGGCTATCGCGATTACAGCGAGATTTGCGTAGTAGATGTAAAAACCGGTAAAGAAACACGCCTGACGCATCGTACCAAATATTTTTCGCCAGATTTTAGTGCCGATGGCAAAAGCATTGTGACGGTACAACAAACAGCCGATGGCAAATATGCTATCCACCTGCTCAATGCAGAAAATGGACAATTAGTTGCGGTTGTACCAAATCCACAGAACCTGTATTTCACTTATCCCAAGTTTTATAATAATGATCAATTGGTTTCGGCCGTGCGACAGCCTGGCGGCCAAATGAGCATTGCATTGGTGGATATTAAATCGGGTAAATTAGAAGAATTGACCACTCGCACGGAAGCACCAATCGGCTTTACATCGGTTAAAGGTGATACCATTCTTTTTTCGGCAACATCTGGCAATAGAGATAAGTTATATGCCATCACCAGTAAGAGCAGGCTGTATGAACTGAGTAACGACTCGCTGCAAGCCGGCATTGGCAACTATCAACCAGCACTAAGTAAAGATAAATTGGCCTGGGTAAGTTTCACCGCCTATGGTTATCAAATGCACAAGGTTGATAAGGCTTCGGTAAAATGGATGCCAGCCGGCGATACTACAAGCTTATCTAATTTCGGCATAAAAGTATTACAAGCAGATTCGGCCACTAACCTGCTCGCTAAAGTAAACACCCAACCGCTGCCTGTTACTAAATATAACAAAGCACACGGCTTGTTTAACTTCCACAGTTTAATTCCCTCATTTAATGACCCGGAATATACCATTTCATTAGAGGGGGAAAACATTCTTAATACCTTTCAATCCAGTCTAGATTTTACTTACAACCGCGATGAGGGTTACAAGCAATTTGGTTTCAGCGGTATTTATGGTGCGTTGTTTCCTTACTTACAAGGCGGTGTTGATTATACCATAGACAGAAAAGGATATAATAGCAGGACCGGGGGAAATGTTTACTGGAACGAAACTGAATTATTTGCCGGTGCGACTGTACCACTAACGTTTACCAACGGCACACAAATTACGAGTCTAAGTTTTGGCAGCAATATAGTTTATAACAGCACCAGCTTTCAACAAGCATACCGCAGCCAGTTTGCAGATCGGTCTTATACTTATTTGAGCAACAGTTTCAGCGTCAGTCACCGCATACAGAAGGCAAAGCAAAATATCTATCCGCGGTTTGCGCAAAGCTTATTAGTGCAATACAAAGTGGCTGTAAGCAATATTTCGGCTAATCAGTTTTTGGCCAGCGGCTCGTTGTATTTACCAGGCTTATCCGTAAATCATAACCTGGTTATTAGTGGGGCGTTTCAGCAGAATGGTAAAGAAAACGTGATCTCTTTCTCCAACGGATTCCCTTATTCACGAGGCTATACAGCAGAGAACTTATACCAATTGAAAAAGATTGGCGCCAATTACCACTTTCCAATTGCGTATCCAGACGGCGGTATTGGCAACACTGTTTATTTCCAGCGCATTCGTGGTAATCTGTTTTTTGATTACACCCGCGCTAATGATTTTTATACCAATGGCAGACCGTTCCAGGCCAATTTCCGTAGTACCGGCGCCGAGATTTATTTTGACACCAAATGGTTTAACCAAACCGCTATCACCTTTGGTTTACGATACAGCCATTTGCTGGACAATGATCTGTTTGGTACCAGCAACAATCGTGACAGGATTGAACTGATTGTGCCGCTGACTTTGTTTTAATAAGTAAGTGTGATTGTTACAATAAAAATGTTATCTCGACCGCATGATTATCGTCGCTTCGAAAAGATCTCTCCCTTCGGTCGAGATGACATAAAGCAAAACAAGAAAGGCATCCTTGCGGGATGCCTTTCTCTGTTATATTTACATCGATTTGTTTAAAACGGTGCTTCATCATCCATATCGTCCATACGAGATGGACGAATGATAAAGTTATTTGGCTTATCAAAGCTCGTAGAAGGAGTGAGGCCACCCATTGGATCCATACCTCCACCACCAGCACCAAAACTGCCTCCGCCAAAGTCAACACCCTGGTCAAGGTCGGTGAACTTAACGTATTTACCAACGAATTTTAGCCTGACAGTACCTGTTTCACCATTACGGTGCTTGGCAATGATTACCTCACCCACGCCTTGTGTTGGATTGTTATCCTCATCAACCTCCAAACCGTAGTATTCCGGACGGTACAGGAAGAGTACCATATCCGCATCCTGCTCGATAGAACCAGATTCACGCAAATCCGAAAGCATTGGCTTTTTAGAACCACCCGGACGACTCTCTACGGCACGACTTAACTGCGACAGGGCAATTACCGGCACGTTCAACTCTTTAGCCACGGTTTTCAAGGCACGCGAGATCGAACCAATCTCCTGCTCACGGTTACCGCCTTTGCCATCGCTTTTACCATGCATCAACTGCAAGTAGTCAATGATGATGAGCGATATATCATACTGCGATTTAAGGCGGCGACATTTAGCTCTGAATTCAAAGATATTAAGCGATGGGGTGTCATCAATAATCAACGGCGCCTGCTCCAGGCGGCGCACCTTAGAGTGGATCTGCTGCCATTCCCATTCTTCCAGCAAGCCTTTACGGATCTTTTCCTGCTCAATCTGCGCCTCGCCAGAGATCAAACGATTTACTAACTGAACAGATGACATTTCTAGCGAGAACACTACAACGGGCTTGTCAAAATCAACGGCAGCGTTACGCGCGCAACTCAATACGAATGCCGTTTTACCCATCGCCGGACGAGCCGCGATGATCACCAAATCTGATTTTTGCCAGCCCGAAGTCATTCTGTCCAAATCGGTAAAGCCGGATGGCACACCCGTTAGGCCGTCTTTTTTATCGCGAAGGGCTTCAATATCACGCAGGGCCTCGATCATCAGATCGTCCATCTTGCGCGAGTCGCGACGTAAGTTGTTTTGGGCAACGTCAAACAGGTTCTTCTCTGCTTTATCCAGAATATCCAGTACGTCAGATGTGTCGTCATAAGCACTGGTGATGGTGTCAGAGGAGATTCTGATCAGCTCGCGCTGAATATATTTTTGGATGATGATACGCGAGTGGTATTCAATATTGGCTGCAGAAGCTACACGGTTGGTTAACTCGGTAACATAGAATGCGCCGCCCACAATTTCTAACTCACCCTGCTGGCGCAGTTGTGCGGTTACGGTAAGAATATCTACCGGCGACGTGCGCTCAAACAGTAAACGAATTACCTGAAAGATTTTCTGGTGGCGTTCTTCATAAAACACCTCTGGCTTTAGGATATCAACTACCGATGACAAGGCATCTTTCTCCAGCATCAGTGCGCCTAAAACGGCCTGTTCCAGATCAATAGCCTGTGGAGGAAGTTTGCCCAACCCACTGTTTACCGGGTTGTTTTGAAAGCGGCCTCTTCTCTCGGAATTTTTAAATTTATTATTAGGTTCGTTATCGGGAGTCATAGCCTACAAAAATATACGAAAAAACAAGCAAATTTCAACTAATTAATATCTTTTCTGGTGCCCTTTCTGAAACCTCTAAATTTCAGAGCATCATTAACTTTAAGTCTTGTCAATATCCACAGTGTAGTGTTGAAAACTATTATATATAACTGTAAATCAGCGCCGTTAATCACTTGTTAATAACTTGACATTGCTAATTTGCCGGAAAATAAATAGCAAAATTGACTTTATTTTTTAAAACCTTTATTCTGATTAATATAGCTATTTTTGCAGATATATCCTAAAAAAATTAGCATGCAGTACGGTAACCGCGAAAAGCGTGAAAGCAACCAGATGGTGTTTGGCATCAGAGCCATTATGGAAGCCATAGTTTCTGGAAAAGAGATAGAATCGTTATACATCCAACGCGGTTTGTCGGGCGGGCTGATGCAGGAATTGAAAGTACTGCTGCATCAATATCAAATCCCATCACAACAGGTACCTGTAGAAAAGTTAGACCGTCTGACGCCGAAAAATCACCAGGGGGCCGTAGCTTTTATATCACCTATTATTTATCAAAAAGTAGAGGACATCATCCCGCAGATCTTTGAAAGGGGAGAGGTGCCACTATTATTGGTTTTGGACGGTGTTACCGATGTGCGTAACATGGGCGCAATTGCCCGCACCGCAGAATGCGCCGGCGTGCATGCCATTGTAGTGCCATCAAAAGGTTCGGCACAAATCAATCCGGATGCTATTAAAACATCTGCCGGAGCACTTTATAAAATACCGGTTTGCCGCCAGGATAACCTGTTGCTGGCTTGTCGGTTTTTGCAGGAGAGTGGCTTACAATTGGTAAGCTGTACAGAGAAAACTAATGATTTTATTTATCAGCCCGATTATACAGCACCAACCGCTATTATTATGGGTGCCGAGGATGAAGGCATACGTAATGAGATAATCCGCATTTCAGATCATCTGGCTAAGATTCCGATGTACGGCGAGATTGAATCACTTAACGTTTCGGTATCCGCAGGGGTAATCATTTATGAGGCAGTGAGACAGAGATCCTTATAACCCCTTGCCCCCTGAAGGAGAAACGATTGCGGATGTTCGATTTCGGATTTCTTATCCAAAAGAAAGATGTCTACCATAAAAAAAGCGATGGCAAACACCATCGCTTTTTTTATGATTAAAATCTAATAAATCCGAAATCGAACATTCGAATTTCGAAATGCATAAGAGTTTCCCCTTCAGGGGGCTAGTGGGCTAAATATACTTCGTTCCAAACTTCTGCTTCACGTCGGCCACTACTTGCTTTACGTTCTGCTCTTGATCGCGCGGACAAATGAGCAGGGTGTTGTTAGACTCTACCACAATGTAGTCATGCAAGCCTTGTAGTACTACCAATTTGCCTTCCGGTACGTTTACCATACAGTTTGACGAGTCGTACATAATAACGCGCTCTGAAGGAATTACGGCGTTGCCTACGTAATCTTTTTCGGCCAGTTGATAGATAGAGGCCCAGGTACCTAAATCAGACCAACCAAACTCAGACGGCAACACATAAACATTAGATGCCTTTTCCATTACACCGTAATCAATAGAGATATTAGTACATTGCTGGTAAGCGGTGTGGATATAAGAGCGCTCGGTCTCTGTGTTATATACAGAGCGGGCATCAACAAAAATGTCATTAATATCTGGCAGATATTTGCCAAAGGCTTCTGTAATAGCATTGACAGACCAAATAAAGATACCCGCATTCCACAGGAAATCACCGCTTTGAATAAAGGTTTTGGCAATATCAAGCGACGGCTTTTCGGTAAAGGTTTTTACTTTATGGAAATCGCCGTTAATGGTTTGGTCGGTATACTGAATATAACCATAACCGGTGTCAGGACGCGATGGCTTGATGCCCAACGTAATCAAACAATTGTGACTAACGGCCGTCTCCATAGAGCGTTCAATAGTACTGATAAAAGCTGGTTCATCCAGAATCAGGTGATCTGAAGGCGCAACGCAAATTACGGCATCCGGATTAATGCTTTGAATTTTAAAACAACCATAGGCAATACATGGTGCAGTATTGCGCATAACTGGTTCTGTTAATATTTGCTGATCCTGAATACCTGCAAGTTGAGCTTTCACCAAATCGCTATAAATCTCGTTGGTTGCTATAAAAATATTTTCGGGCGGACATACTTTCAAAAAACGATCATACGTTTGCTGAATGAGCGTTTTGCCTGTTCCTAAAATATCAATAAATTGTTTAGGATGTGAAGTTCTGCTGATAGGCCAGAAGCGACTGCCAATGCCGCCTGCCATGATAATGGCGAAGTTGTTTTTGTTCATCGGAGGATGATATACGTTTGTTTTTTAAAAAGTAACTATATAAACCGAGCATATTTTAGCGGTAAAAACCGTTAAATGCGAGCTTCAATAGTCACCGTAAAAATGGTCAAAAAAACGATTTGTTTGTAAAAATTATCATTTTTATTTAAAAAAAGTATCACATTCCTGTATAATAATTGGAAAATTTTGTTATTTTGAACTTTCAAATCACGCCTGTAAAAAGCTAGTACTATTTCAATGATCGAAACAAAAAAATCGCTTTTCGATAATCTCCAGAACTTCTTCGGATTTGACAATTTCAAGGGAGAGCAGGAAGCGATCATTACCAACATACTGTCAGGTAACGACACATTTGTGATTATGCCCACCGGCGGTGGCAAATCTATGTGCTATCAGTTACCTGCACTCATGAGCGAGGGCACAGCGATTGTGATCTCGCCTTTGATCGCACTGATGAAGAATCAGGTAGATCAACTGCGCGCATTCGGTGGTTCAGACAGCATTGCGCATTTTTTAAATTCATCTCTTACCAAATCAGAAATTGCCCGTGTTAAAGATGATGTGCTGAGTGGCAAAACCAAATTGCTGTACGTAGCACCAGAATCATTAACCAAACAGGATAATATTGATTTTCTTCGCCTCAATCATGTATCGTTTGTGGCAGTTGATGAGGCGCACTGTATTTCTGAATGGGGACACGATTTCCGTCCGGAGTATCGTAAGATCCGTCAGGTAATCAGCAACATTGGCGAGAATATTCCTATTATAGCCCTTACAGCAACTGCTACACCAAAGGTACAGCAGGATATTCAGAAGAACTTACAGATGAACAATGCGACGGTGTATAAATCATCGTTCAACCGTTCAAACCTGTTTTATGAGGTAAGGCCGAAACGCAACGTACTGAAAGAGATTATCCGTTTTGTAAAACAACATCCGGGTAAATCTGGCATTATATACTGCCTGAGCCGTAAAAAAGTGGAAGAGGTTGCCGAGGCTTTAACGCTGAACGGTATTAATGCCATGCCATATCACGCTGGTCTTGACGCCAAGGTGCGTGCCGACACGCAGGACAAATTCCTGATGGAAGAGATTGATGTGATTGTGGCCACCATCGCCTTCGGTATGGGTATTGATAAACCTGATGTGCGCTATGTAATACACCATGATATGCCAAAGAGCATGGAAGGTTATTACCAGGAGACAGGTCGTTCTGGCCGTGATGGGGGTGAGGGTATCTGTGTGGCTTTCTATTCTGAAAAGGATATAGATAAGCTACAGAAATTCATGAAAGACAAGCCGGTATCTGAGCGCGAAATTGGTACCCAGATACTGAAAGAGGTGATAGACTACGCTGAATCGTCAGTTTGTCGCCGTAAGCAGATCCTGCATTATTTCGGTGAAAACTTTAATGAGGCCGGTTGTAACAACATGTGCGATAACTGCTGCGCCACCAAGCAACATTTTGATGGCGAGGAGCATTTGCATAAAGCACTGAGTTTGATTAAAAAACTTGGCGAGAAGTTTGACGATCATCACGTAGTGAGCCTGTTAATGGGAACTGATAATCCGCAGATCCATCATTATGAACATCATCTGATTGATGAATTTGGTTCTGGTAAGGATCAGGGCGAGATTGTTTGGCAGTCGCTATTACGCCAGGCTATGCTGGATAACTACTTGCTGAAAGATATTGATCATTATGGCTTGTTGAAGTTAACCGCCAAAGGGCACGACTTTTTAGAAAATCCGCACGGTATTCGTTTTATCATGAACCGCCCTGTTGGCGCTACTGACGACGACGAGAGCGACGACAATCCAAAACAAGCTGCTAGCGCACTGGATACACAGTTACTGCAAATGTTGAAAGACCTGCGCAAAAAGGTAGCCAAGCAAAAAGGCCTGCCGCCATTTGTTATCTTCCAGGACCCGTCGTTGGAGGAAATGTGTACGCATTATCCTATTACTACAGATGAATTGAAACAGATTTCGGGCGTAGGTGTGGGCAAGGCGATGAAATTCGGCGCGCCATTTACCGAGCTGATCAAGAAATATGTAGAAGAGAACGATATCGATCGTCCGGTTGATATGGTGATCAAGAGCGCAGCCAATAAATCGGCACTGAAGGTTTATATCATCCAAAATATCGACCGTCATTTGGATCTGGAAGATATAGCGGCCTCAAAAGGTATTACTTACGAGGATGTGCTGCGTGAAGTAGAAACCATCGTTAACTCGGGTACCAAACTGAACCTGAACTATTATATTGACGAAGTAATAGATGAAGATAAACAGGAAGAGGTTTACGATTACTTTAAATCTGCCGATAGCGACTCTATCGATAACGCACTTTCTGAACTGGGATCAGATGACTATACCCGCGAAGAAGTGCAGTTGATGAGAATTAAATTTATGAGCGAGTTGGGGAATTAAGCCCGGGCTAATTAAAAAAACATAACAAATGTCATAATCAAGGGCGCTGGGAGATGTCTCTGCGCCCTTAGTATTTAGTTACGTTTTTATATTACAATCCGCAAAATCTTTAAAGTACTCTTCAATATCCTCACTAAGTTCATTTACATTGTAAGGAGATAATACCTGTAGAAGCCTACCGTTATAGCCAAGCGGCATTATTTCTATCTTCCAGATATCGCCACCGGTAAAATAAATTAGATGTGAAAAATCATCATCTATTTTAATAGACTCTATAGGATAATTACCTCTATCCCAGGGAAAATCTGCTTTTAAATAGTCAGAGGGAATATTCACTTCCTGCACGTAAGTAAAGTAACTCCCGTCAAAAAATAATCCATGATTATTTTCATCGCAGAACAGAAGATTAAGATAGTACCCATCCTCACTACGGCCTATGAATAAGCTAGCGTATTTACAATCAATGTCTTGAATAAGCATTACCTGAAATTTATTTCCCCACAATAACAAACTCCGTCCTACGGTTCTGTGCGCGGTTTTCATCGCTGGTATTTTGCACAATTGGCATAGTTTTGCCATAGCCTTTAAAAGCCAGTCGTGCGGGAGGTACCTGATGATTAATGAGATATTGATAAACTGATTTGGCCCGATTCTCGGATAATACCTGATTCATCTGATCATTACCAATATCGTCCGTATGGCCCGAGATCTGTATTTTAACGGTTGGGTTTAGCGCCATAAAATCAATCAGTTTCTGCAATTCAGACATCGACTCTGGTTTCAGATCATAACGATTGGTATCGAAGAAGATATTAGCCAGAATCATCCTGCCGCCTACCTCAATAGGGTGCATAGATACTTCAATGACGTAAGGCTTGCTGGCTGATGATTTATCCAGCACCGGCAAGTTAGCCGAATAGAACAAATAGCCATTCTTAGAAATAGTCAATCCATAGTTTTTGCCAGAGGTAAGTGTAGCCAAAAAATCGCCACTGGCCGAGCTATAATCCTGGTAAACAGGGACGTTCTTTTGCAGGTCTACAATCTCTACTTGAGCTTCCAGCGGTTCTTTGGTTCTGCTGTCTGTTATTGTGCCTTTTACGTAGGTAACAGCCCGTGGCCTGTCGCTGGCGGGTAGCTCAAATGTGTAAATATCATAACCACCGTAGCCATTCAGATTGTTGGAAGCAAAGAAAGCGTAAGTGCCGTTGGCGTTAATGGTCAAACCGTTTTCATCGCCGTTAGAGTTAATGGGATAGCCCAGGTTCTGTGGCTTTTGCCATTTGCCATCTTTCCCTAGGCGACTAACAAACAAATCCTTACTGCCCAATCCCGGCCAGCCGTTTGAGCAGAAATAGAATGTACTATCGTCAGCATGAATAAATGGCGATTGCTCATCAAAGGAGGTATTGATGTTTGGCCCCATATTCTCGGGCTCACCCCAACCTTTTTCGGTTAATCTGGATTTCCAAATGTCATAGCCACCATAGCCGCCTTTACGGTTGCTCACAAAATATAACGTCCGGCCATCCGCGCTTATCGATGGTTGTGATTCCCAACCCGGCGTATTAATCGGCGGACTCAAGTCAAACGGTTTCGACCAGTCGTCGCCACGTTTTTGGGATATATAAATATCACACCGACCTAAGCCATCCGGACGGTTACAACCAGTAAAAAACAGGTATTTACCATCCTGCGAGATAGATTGTGCACCCTCGTTATAATTAGGCGTATTAATCTGGTTGCTCAGGTAAACGGCCGTTTGCCATTTCCCGTCTTTCTTCAGACTACGATAAAAATCTTCGTTATTGTTGATCTTACGAGTAAAGATCAGCATACTTTCATCCGCAGTAGCAACGGGCAGATATTCGTCATTAGCGGTATTAATTTCCGGGCCCATGTTAACCGGCTTAAACGGTACCGGGTTTTGGATGGCCTTAATGCTAAACTCGCAATCGGCAATCAGCTTGCGCGCAAAAAAACGGTTTTGCTCAGTAGCATTGGGGTAGGTGAGGTATTTCTCCAGATCGGGAATGGCGGCGGCATATTGCGCGTCATTTACTTCGGCTTCTCCCATTTTCAGGTAGATACCCCGGTTAAAATCGGCATTCAACAGCGCTACTTTCTTATAATGCTTTATGGCTTCGCCCCAAAAATGCTTCAGGCTATACAAATCGGCTATCTGGGCATGGGCCTCTATAAACTTACCGTCGTTATCCAGCGCCTTGGTTAACTTGACTATAGCATCATCATACAAATGACTATCAATATCCTGATTAGCCTCTGCATAAAGTTTAATTGCCTCCTTATCGGTAGTGCTGTACTGCCTCGATTGGGCAAACACAATTACCGGTACCAGCAATAATAGCAGTAGTAAAGGGGCTTTCATCACAAAGGATCTTATAACCCTAAGTTAATGTTTGATTTTGGATTTCGGGTGTTTAAACGCGGATTTGTAATGTAAGTTGTAAAAATAAAGCACTCTGATTTACAGTAAACAGTACTTAGCAAAGGCGTTTTTATTAAAAACTAAGGGTTGGATTATCAATACCGCTTACGGGATATTAAGATATTTATGCGTTTGCAACGATATTTCCCACTGCGGGTTATTCATCACATAATCTACAATCAGTGGTATCATTTCTTTAGCCTTAGACCACTCTGGTTGTAAATAAAGTTTACAGTTGGGGCCAACCATTTTGGCATGTTCTTCGGCCCACATAAAGTCTGATTTGTTAAAAACGATCACTTTTAGCTCGTCGGCCTTCTCGGCTACGTGGGGAGTAGGGGCCTTAAATTTCTTTGGAGACAGGCAGATCCAATCCCAGTTACCAGAAAGAGGATAGGCTCCCGAAGTTTCAATAAAGGTACGGATACCGTGTTCTTGCAGCTGGGCAGTCAGGTAATCCAAGTTATAGATCAACGGCTCGCCACCGGTAACAACCACAGCTTTGGCCGGATGCTGGCCTGCGTTTTTCACAATCACATCGGCGTGAGTGAGCGGGTGCAGTTCGGCATCCCAGCTTTCTTTTACATCGCACCAATGGCAGCCCACATCACAACCACCCAAACGAATAAAATACGCGGCTTTTCCAGTATTAAACCCTTCGCCTTGAATGGTGTAAAACTCTTCCATTAATGGAAGCATGGTGCCGTCTTCTGGTATTACGTGTGCCATAAATAAGGGCGCAAATATACGGATAATAAGGTTGGGGCATAGCTTCAGTTACCGATATTACTTAAATGTGATGAATCGAACACCTGAGAATTATTTTTCGTACAAAGGGATGGGTTACTTGCTAAACTGAATTTTTAATTCATAGTTTTATATATAAATGGGCGGGCTTATGAAAAAACGCTACTTCCTTGTATTTCTTGGCCTTATGTTGTGTCTCACATCATGTGTTGACATCGAGGAGGTCTATGACTTTAAGGCCGATGGTTCCTGTAAAATAGCCTACAACTTTGATATGAGCAAAGCGGTGTCGGTACTCATGAACCTGATGTCAGACTCGGTACGTGCCACGCCACAATTTGCTATGGCTAAAGACACTTCGCTCAACTTTTACAGCGCCCTGCCAGATAGCACCCAAAACCGCATGAATGCCGAAGAAGCCAATATGGCCAAATCAAGCAATCTTTTGGTTAACATGAATCTGAAAAAAAACTTAATGAAAGTAAGTGTGGTGCACCAGGCCAAGAATATTGCCGACTTGGAATACTACGTAGAGCATCTCTCTAAAATAGCCGGCGACAGCCAGTTTAGCGGACTAACCAAGGGCGCCAAAAACCTGAGCAGTTTTGATGCGCAGCAACTCATCGCCGGTCAGGATTATTATGATTACGAGATTACCCCGCATAAGTTTTACCGCATTATAGATCTCTCTAAATTCAACGCTTTTCTAAAACGTACCCAAAGCACCTTTGCTATGGCCAAAGCCATGTTGATTGAGACGCCGTATAAAATCGTGCTCAATTTTGCTACACCGGTAAAAAAGATCAATAACCCGCACGCCATTCTATCAGCCGACCGCAAGCGTGTAACCCTGGTAACCAACATGGACGAAATGATTAAAGACCCAACTGTTACCAATCTGAAAATTGATTTCTAAATTGCGGGCATGAACTGGTTTAAAGTGCCCGGCGTTGTTTATACCCAGGAGCCTTTTATTAAGAAAGTAGTGGCAGGCGGTAAGAGCCTTTGCCTTGTTGGTTATAACGGCGAGGTATTTGCCCTGGCCTCCAGATGCCCGCACGCACAGGAGGATATCTCCCGCGGATGGTGTAAAGACGGTAAACTGGTTTGCCCGATCCACCGTTTCTCGTATGATCTGCAGACCGGTCGCGGGAGCCCCGGACAGAATGATTTTATCCATACCTATCCCGTAAAAATAAAAACAAATGAGATCTATGTGGGCTTTAATACTTGGAAGGAAAACTTAATAAACCTTTTCAAGTAATGGATACCACTGCTTTAGATATTATAACTTCTGACTTTTATCGCGCGCTGAGTTTCAGAAATCACCCCGATTATGAGCTGAACGCTACCGACATAGAAGCCTTCTTTTATGGTGATGGTTTTATGATTGATAACGGCTTCAAAGAGCCGGTGATCTATACCGCCGAAAGCTATCTTAAAAATATCATCTCGTTAGTAGCCGATCGCGAGATAGAAAACTACATGCGCCGGGAATTGAGCGCCCGAACTGAGTTTTTCGGTAAAATAGCTCACCGTACCAGCGTTTATGAATATAGTTTTGACGATCATCAATTACCCAACCCAACCCGCGGTATAGCCTACATACAGTTTGTTTGGGTTGATGGAAACTGGAAGATTGTATCGATGATTTGGGCCGATGAGAATGAGGAGCGGAGGATAGAGGCGTGATGCTTTAAACACGCTGTCATTTCGAACGAACCAGCAAGGGAATGTGTGGTGGCGTGAGGAGAAATCTTTTCGGATTAGGATCCCGTTAGATCGCTTCGAAAAGATTTCTCTCTATGCTCCGCTTCGTTCGAAATGACATGCGGTTGATTGAATATATAGAGGAAACTCTTTAATAAACCTCCCCATTGGCCGAGGCCAGGGTATTACGCAACAAACCGATGATGGTCATCAAACCAACACCACCGGGTACCGGGGTAATCCATGATGCTTTTGGCGCAACGTTTTCAAAATCAACATCGCCATAAAGTTTGTAGCCAGATTTGGTAGTAGTTGATGTTTCGCGGTTCATACCTACGTCAACTATCACTGCACCTTCTTTCACCATATCGGCAGTGATAAAGTTTTTCTTGCCGATGGCTACGATCAGGATATCGGCATCCAGCGTAAACTTCTTAATATCTGGTGTACGACTATGGCAAATGGTTACCGTACAGTTGCCCGGTTGAGTGTTACGAGCCATCAAAATGCTCATTGGCGAGCCCACAATATTGCTGCGGCCAACTACCACGCAATGCTTACCGGCAGTTTCAATACCATACTCTTTCAGCATCAGCGTAATGCCAAAAGGAGTAGCCGGAATAAACGACGGCAGGTTACGTTGCATGCGGCCCAGGTTAATAGGATGGAAGCCGTCCACGTCTTTCTTATAATCTATGCGCTCGGTAACTTTCTCCGGATCGATGTGTTTTGGTAACGGTAGCTGAACGATGATACCGTCGATATCTTCATCGGCGTTCAGTTCGGCAACTTTAGCTAACAGTTCCTCTTGAGTAACATCAGACTCGTAACGTACCAGAGTAGATTTAAAGCCTACTTTCTCGCAGTTCTTCATTTTGCTGGCCACGTAAGTTTCGCTGCCACCGTCATGGCCAACCAGCACAGCCACCAAATGTGGTTTACGACCGCTCTTTTCCAGATAAGCCGCTGCCTGCTCAGCAATTTCACCTTTTAATTTTTCTGATACGTATTTACCGTCGAGTAACTGCATTATTTTAATTCTTTAAGTAAGTGGTTTGGTAAGGGTTTAAGATCTAGTTCGATCAATTCAGTGCGTTTTACTATCAAAATAATTGGTCTTTTTTTCAAAGACAACCTGGTTCCGTTTTGCTTATTAATACAGTCAAGGATATTTTCGAACGTTTTGCCGTTAGTCAACAGTGCTTTGATTACGCTTGATGACTCTTTCTCATCAAAACATTGCACATGATATTTAGGAACGTTGTTTTCATAAACGATCCATTCCCCGTAGGCAAAGTCGCTCAGTTCAATTAAGCTCCTGCTACCTGTAAGCGATCTATATGTAGTTTGTCTGTATAACATAACCAAACAGCCCCAGTTAAGGGGCTGCAAGGGAAAATATTAGTCTAATTTCAAAACGGCCATAAACGCGCTCTGTGGTATTTCCACGTTGCCAACCTGGCGCATACGTTTTTTACCGGCCTTCTGTTTTTCCAACAGTTTACGCTTACGCGAGATGTCACCACCATAACACTTGGCGGTTACGTCTTTACGCATGGCTTTTACAGTCTCGCGGGCGATAATTTTGGCACCGATCGAGGCCTGTATCACAATTTCAAATTGCTGACGTGGCAGCAGTTCTTTCAGCTTTTCGCAGATCTTTTTACCAAAGTCGTACGAGTTACTGCGGTGGATCAATGACGACAAAGCATCCACCGGCTCACTATTCAAACGAATATCCAGTTTTACCAGGTCGCTCTGGCGGTAGCCGGTCTGGTGATAATCAAACGAGGCGTAGCCTTTGGAGATGGTTTTCAACTTATCATAAAAATCAAATACGATCTCACCCATCGGCATCTCAAAGATCAGCTCAACACGGTCTGACGTCAGATACGATTGGTTAACGATCATCCCCCGTTTCTGGATACAAAGCGACATCACCGGGCCCACAAACTCACTTTTGGTAATGATAGTGGCCTTTATAAACGGCTCTTCCACAAAATCAATTTTACTTGGATCGGGCAGGTCGCTCGGGTTATTTACCAACAGTTCCTCGCCTTTTGTAGTGAAAGCTTTGTATGACACGTTGGGAACGGTGGTAATCACCGTCATATCGAACTCGCGCTCCAAACGCTCCTGGATGATCTCCATGTGCAGCATCCCCAGGAAACCACAACGAAAACCAAAGCCCAGCGCTGCCGATGATTCTGGTTCAAAAACCAGCGAGGCATCGTTCAGTTGCAGTTTGGCCATGCTTTCGCGCAGTTCTTCGTAATCCTCGGTGTCAACTGGGTAAATGCCGGCAAAAACCATTGGTTTCACCTCTTCAAAACCTTGTATCCCTTCGGCGCAGGGACGGTCTACCGTAGTAATGGTATCACCTACTTTTACTTCTTTCGCTTCTTTTATACCGGAGATGATGTAACCTACATCACCTGTCTTAATTACGTCTTTGGGTAGCTGGTTCAGCTTTAAAGTACCTACTTCGTCGGCAAAATACTGGCGTTCGGTAGCAACAAATTTCACCCTGTCACCTTTCCTTATTTCACCATTCACTACTTTAAAGTAAGCGATGATGCCACGGAAAGAGTTAAATACCGAGTCGAAAATAAGGGCCTGCAGCGGCGCTGTCGGGTCGCCAACAGGGGCAGGTACACGCTCTACAATAGCACGCAGAATATCATGCACGCCCATGCCGGTTTTACCAGATGCAGCCAGGATATCTTCACGTTTACAACCAATCAGGTCAACAATCTGGTCTTTTACTTCCTCTGGCATAGCGCCCGGAAGGTCCATCTTGTTTAATACGGGGATAATTTCAAGGTCGTTCTCTAACGCCAGATAAAGATTAGAGATGGTTTGTGCCTGTATACCTTGCGATGCATCTACAATAAGCAGTGCGCCCTCGCAGGCAGCAATTGAACGCGAAACCTCGTAGCTAAAATCTACGTGTCCCGGAGTGTCAATCAGGTTTAAAACATATTTCTGACCATCAAGCACATAGTCCATTTGTATGGCGTGGCTTTTAATGGTGATACCGCGTTCGCGTTCCAGATCCATATCATCCAGCAACTGAGCTTGTGCCTCGCGCTTGGTGATGGTTTCAGTGTACTCCAATAACCTGTCGGCCAGAGTACTCTTGCCGTGGTCAATGTGTGCAATGATACAAAAATTACGTATGTGCTCCATTTGAACTGCAAAAATAGTTTTTTGCCGCAATAAATTAGTATCAATTAACGGATTTGCCTAACTTAGTTAGCCATTTACACCTATGAAAAAAATTTTATTGCTTGCAGCTGTGCTGATGCCAATGGTTACATTGGCGCAGACTATCAAAGAATACAAAGCCATTAACGGCGTTACTTATCATCTTAATGATACCGTTCGCCTTGGAAAAGGATCAAAAGACACCGGCGGATTTCTTTATATTGAAGATAGGGGGTTGGGGTTACCAACACTGCCCGGGGCACGTACCAGTGGCGGCCGTGGTTTGCCAAAAGATTTTGCCAATAGCGGGGTGGTGATTAAAAGCATGCGTAAAATGCAACTCAACGGCGTTGACAAATATCTGTTTATGGTGAATGCCGGCGGTCCGTTCCGTTTTTCTATGTTTATTGATGACGCCATCCTGGCCTGCGAAGTAGTGCCATGTAAAGGCAATACGCAGGAAGCCAACGGCGCACCTGTAGCTGACGTGGCCGACGAAATCAAGAAACTGAAAGGATTAATGGACTCTGGCGCCATCACCAAAGATGAATATGAAGCCCGCAAAAAGAAACTGCTTAATCAATAAAGGCTAATGTATATCTTTGGCGCCGGCTGCTAAACAGATGTCTTTTTCCACTCCTTTAAAAAATGATATAGAAAATCGCCTCGCGGTGAAAATCAAAGACACCAGTGCGGTGAGCGGAGGCGATATCAATCAAGTTTACAGACTAGACACATCATCAGGCCAGTTTCTGCTTAAAGTGAATAGCAAAGATGCCTTCCCGGGGATGTTTGCGCACGAAGCGCAAGGGTTATCAGCCATTCGTCAAACAGAAACCATTGCCGTACCTGACGTTATCTACCAGGGCTATGCCGGCAAAGAAAGCTATCTTTTATTAGAGTGGATTGAAACCTGGTACCCAAGCGAGCAAGCTTCCAAAAACCTTGGCCGGCAGTTGGCCGCCATGCATGAACATACCGCAGACCTATTTGGCTTTCATCAGGACAATTACATGGGCTCGTTACCGCAAAAGAACAATCGGCATAAAAGTTGGAGCGATTTTTTTGTTAAGGAACGCTTAAAGCCGATGGTAAAAATGGCTATAGAATCGGGTCAGCTTAATGATAATGACCAGGATGACTTTGATCAGCTATATGAAAAATTACCTGGTTTGCACCCCGACGAACCGCCCGCCCTTGTTCACGGCGATCTGTGGAGCGGTAACTATCTCATCAACACCAAAGAGCAACCTTATTTAATAGATCCAGCCGTAAGCTACAGTAACCGCGAGTTTGATATAGCCATGACGGCCCTATTCGGCGGGTTTAACGCCACGTTTTATAAGGCTTACAACGATGCTTACCCGCTGCAACCTGGCTGGCAGGGGAGATTAAAAATCTGGAACCTGTATCCGTTATTGGTTCATGTTAATTTGTTTGGCGGAGGTTATGCCAATCAGGTGCGCCAAATTCTGGCAGCCCTTTAAAAGAAAAGGCGCCCTTTTGAGGCGCCTCCATCCAGGTGTGTTTAATTAATCTAAAAAACTATTATTGAGCCGATTCTATAAACATCGGTGTTTCTGTTACGGTTACATTTACTTTACCGGCAAGAGTAACTTTGGTGGTTTTGGTCATTGCATCGGCACCTACCTTGGGGTTGTAAATGTTGGCAGTCAGCGTGGTTTTACCCAGATCAAGCGTATAGGCAGCAGTGCGACCAACCTGATCTGGAACTGTCAACACATACATGGTTTTCTTACCGTTCTGATACTGGTCAACCAATGGATTGGTGCTGATGGTTTTTACATAAGTGTAGGTACCCATTAGTTTAGTGGTCTGCAAAATATAATCTGCTGCCGGACGGCGCTGACCATTCTCGGCCAAGCCAGATGTTGAATACTGACCAGCATAGCCCGGATTAGCATCAAACAACTGATAAAAATATACGCTTGCAATGTGGTGACGCATATACAACAATGAAGTACGCAAAATCCAATCAGCTTGAGTAATTAAGGCTGATTTAGTACCGATTGGAATAGCTTTCTGATAACTGCCCTGGTTAATATCATAACCAGCTTCGGTAACCCAAACCGGCAAATGATATTGATAGGCTACCTTAGTAAATGAATCTGCAATAGTACCGGCATCTGATAACTCCGGAGCAACACCGGTGCTGGCCGTACGGTGGGTAATTACGCTTCCATTATTAGAGTAATAATGATAGTTTACTACGTCAAAGCATAAATCTACCGAACCATCTGCACGGGTGCCGCGATTGGTTTTACACCAGGCAATAATACGGGCCACATAATTTGGATCGCAGGTGGCAATACCGCCCATTACTACCATCATGTTAGGATCTGCGGTTTTTACGCCTGCATTTTTACCTAGCTTGCCTTTATCGCCATCATAAAAAGCAGAAAGGTTAGCGGCATATTGCTCTGGTGTTTGTGTTGTTTGCGGGCCTTTCCACCAACGGTCAGGTTCGTTATTACATTCAATGTATTTCACCAGGTTAAGACCTATTTTGACTACGTTGATACGATCATTAGTCCAACGCGGACGACTATCTACCGTTACCAGTGATTTATCTACTGCAGCGTTTGATCCATATCGCGCAGCAAACTGAAAGCCCACTTTGGCCATAGCCAGGTAACTGGCCGGCTTGCTCATATCGGCACCGTAGGGCAGGGGAGCGTTCTCGTCGTCTTGCTGATCTGCGGGATAAGATGCCAGCATCCAACGTGGACAGTTTTTCAAATCGGCCAATACAGTAATGCCTTCCTGTTTACAACGAGTATAAATTAAATCATAATCCCAACTGCCATCATTAGTAGGGTCGTAAGTGTAGTTACCTTCTGTATTTTCCAGCTTATTCCAATTCATGTAATGGCGCACCGCGCTAAATGATTTGATGAGCGCCATGTTGGTCTCATAAATTGTGGTGCGGTTATTAGGATCAGCCGGGTTTTGCAAAAAATCCCACTCGTAAGAGTTAATGCCAAACATGTTTTTTAATGGCACTGTGGACGCTGTGGTAGTTTTAGCACCAGAGGTGGTAAGCGACGATTCGGCAGTTATGGCAGAATCAGTCGACACAGGCTTTGACGGCAGCGGTGTTACTCGACAATGCGATGCAAACACAGACATCCCGGTGATGAGATAGACCCAAGTTTTTGATGGTAAAATAAAGCTCATAAATGTCATCATAGTGGCTGTATGTTTTTTGTAGAGTTCGCCCAAAATTAGCTAAACAGAACCGCATCAAACAGCCGGGTTAACAACCAATAGTTTTACTCTTTTTACGAGGTGGGCAAAAAGTTTGTTCTGGCTTTTGGAAAATAATTTTCCCCTAACGATAAGATGCAACGGTTAATTGATAAGCTCTAGCAGGCAAACTGTTAGATTAAAACAGAAGTGAATGGCAGATCCATACCATAATGTCTGTTCCTTGGCACGTACATGAGCCAGGAACAAGGAAAACGGGATCAACCAAAACAAGGAAAGAAACGACAAATGAATAACAGCGAAGAGTAAGGATGTAATGAAAATAGCCTGTCTTACATCGGTTATAGTACCTAGTTTTTCCAACACATAACCACGATATGCAAGCTCTTCAAACAATGCTGGATAAACTGCTATAGAGAAAATCATCCAAACAGCACCATGACCATTCTCTCTGAAAAACAAATAATAATAAAGATGCCTGGAAAACAGCTTAACGTTAAGCCAGGTAATTGCATAATGTACTAATAATGCAAAACTAAAAGCCACTGCGCAGTAAAGGCACAACTTAGAAAAAGAGAAGTTATTCCATCGCAATAAATAGCGGTTGTTATGCCAGCCTGCAACAAAAAAAGCTACGGCAATAGCAGCTAAACCACCATCGGCAATAAGCATGCATGTAAAAGTTTGTAAACTTTTTGTAAATGTGAAAAGGCAACAGATACCCAACTGCAAAGCGTAGAAAACACCAACCTGCATCAACGATGACATTTTATGCGTTGTTTCCTCGGGGTTTGATTCTACTTGCAAGCTGCCACAGCTTTTGCAAAACCGGCTATCGGTAGCAATAGCTGCATTGCAACTGATGCAGGTTGTAACTGTATCTGTTGCCTCGAAATCCATTTTAGGTAAGGTGAGTTTCTTTCTTAATCTTTTCTGCAGCAATAGCAGCCTTAATACCATCAATTAAGCAGGCGATAATGAAGATTTTAATTAATATACCTTTAATGATATTTACCGGGTCATCAATAACCTGTAGGATAATTACTATACCATATAAACTGATACCAGATACCAATGCAGCAAAGGGCTTGCGTTTGCTCCACGCACCCAGAAATATAAATGCGGCGCAAACAATTAAGTCTAAAATAATTCCTGCCATTAAATACGGCGTCCCCCTTAGTTTTATGCCGTCCAGAATAGTTCCTAGTCCTAATAACCCGGCGGTGAGGTAAAGCCTTTTGCCAGCTTTGTCAATCTTTTCTTTATAATCAAGCAAATCAATTTCTTTTACTGCAAGATCGGCTTTAAAATTTGCCTGTTCTTCCTCGGTGCCTTTCAATGGGTAGCCGCAATTATTGCAAAAAGCATCTTCAGACAATACGCTAACGTAGCAGGCGCTGCAATGAGTTACTGTAGGTGCAGAAGATAAAGCCGGAATGTTTTCTTCCATGATGATAAGTGGTTTTAAGTTTCAGTTTTTAATGCAAAGAAGGTAATTCAACAGAACTAGTTAAACAGGCCAGAATATAGCTATCGAGTATAAAGATCGGTAGCATTTGTGACCGGGTTTAAGCGTTACTAAAATAACAACTTAATTAATATTTGAAAAATATATTGAAGGGAGAAGTGGCGGCAGACGGGAACCATCCTAGTTGGCTAATCCTTTAAACCAGTACATTGTCTGAGATTTTTAAAAGGCCTATCTACGCTAATTAAAATGTGAATTATTGTTAATAACTCACCAATAAAGGTTAATAACCTGTTTATAAAAACAAGACGGTAGCTATTGACTGGTATTGATGCCTTACCTAACTTAGATACTATCAAGAACGACGTACTTTGACAGCCTTACGATAAACATTGAGCTAAACGCGTGTAAATCTTAGTGATAGCCACGCAAAAGCCGGGTTATATTGAGTTGCCCCGAAAGGTGACTGTTTCGAAAGAGACATGTTATAAAAAGGGGAGTACAACTAATGGGGCATTATACCGCTGTCGGCGCACTACGGTGTTGCAAGGCAGGTAAAGGGATAACAGGTTTTGCCACTATTCAAAGTTTGCAACAATTAAGAAAACAGGGCAAACCGGTCAAAGAATCAAAGGAATTGATGCCCGCAGGTTGCTATGGCAGCCAGCGGATGCAGAAAACGGAAGTCAAATCGCAAAGATGAGGCTTCCGTTTTCGTTTTTATAGGAGTTTTAGCAGGGTGCATTTATAGCACATAGAACACAGCATTGGTACCGGCAACGGTGCTGGTTTTATCAGCCTCGGTGCTGGTTTCATTTTTCAGCATCTGGTTCAAATCGCGCTCAATATTACGACTGATAGTGGTGGTTGGCGTGTCCGTAGGCTTATTTTCAAATGGATCCTGTAAATGGATGGCCATTTTCTCAATCAAAAACAACGATGATGAGATAGCAACTACTAGCGGAATCTGGAATATGCCAAAAAACTCTGTCAATCCAAAAGGCATCAGAATTACAAATAACAACACCAGCACGTGGATATAGAAACTATAAGTAACGGGAAACACCGTGTTTTTAATCCGCTCGCAGCCGCCCATTGCATTTGAGAAACGGGTGAGGGTTTCATCCAGTGCTACTTGCTGATACTCGTTAATCCAGTTCATACGCATAGCTATCCGCAGATCATCAGCGTGACTTTCCATCAGTGCTACTGGCACATGTTTTATACCATTTAAGGCCCGATATTCATCGTCAGACAGGTATTTACCCAAGCCCTGCTGTGCATTTTGTCCGCGAAGGTGATGGCTCAACGCATGGCACCAGGCCATTTGGCGTTTAATCATTCGCTCTTTTAACTGCTGTTTATCGGCGTCGCCATAAGCGTTGTCAATGAATGACAGCACCTGACGCGCGAACGAACGCGAATCGTTTACAATAGCGCCCCACAATGTGCGGGCTTCCCACCAACGGTCATAGGCCTGATTAGACCTGAACGCTAACAACAGCGATATGATGGTGCCTAATATACCCGGGATAGCCAGCGGAATAGAAATACCCTGCAGTTTAAAATAGCTGTGCGCTGCATACACCGCTGTTGAATAGATGGTTAGAAAAATCATCTCCATCTTTATTTTACCGAACACATAACTGAACGGTACATTCTTTTTTAATAGCATAATTCTAAAAGTTTAAACGGTTTCTGGTTCTAATACAGTTAATGGCGCTTGCTTTGGCAGCTCAAACAATGGTTTGTTCAAATCTATCGTCAATACATTTCTGCCACTGCGGTTAATAAAAGCGTCCGGATCGAGGCTCCTTTCGGTCAGCAATTCATAGTCCAGATCTTTCAGCGTAACAATGGTATCTACATTATTGGCATCCAGGTAATTTTTGAAAGCGGCCATGGTATTGCCGTAGAAAAATTCGATACGAATATCCTGAATGCTATCGGCGTAAGATTTGCGCAGGTTATGACAGGTGCGATAAAAATCGTCGGATATAAAACGGTTCTCGGCAGAGCGGCGCGAGAGCATCAGCAGTTCGCCCACAGAGTCGGTAATACCTACCAGGTGTACCATCAAGATATTCAGCTTCTGCGGATGGAAGCGATGAACAAGCTGAGGCACGCAATGCGTGGTCTCTAACTGGAAATCGGTTGGAATGAGCAATGTTTTCATAAAGGCTTTTTTTAGTTTGTTCTACATTTGTTATAATACAAGTGTAGCCCGCACTTCTAAAGGCCTTCTAAGAAACTTATTAGAATTTGATGAGAAAACGCATCATGCTTTGACTGATGGCAAAAAGACCTGTATTTCGGTACCGATATTTACCTCAGACCGTATACCAATGCTGCCCCGATGCAGTCTGATGATGTTTAGTGCCAAAGGCAAGCCCACACCATGCCCTTTAAAATCATGCGTGTTTGATGCGCGGAAAAATGGCACAAACACATGCTTCATATCATCGGCAGGGATACCGATGCCCTGGTCTTTAATCGCAATAACCACCATTGATTTCTCCACGCGCAACTGAATAGTCACTAGCTTATTTTCAGAGTACTTGCAAGAGTTACTGATGATATTAGTGATGGCCAAATGCAGTAGATTGCTGTTACCCGATACTTCCAGCAGATTTTCGTCATCAGGTAATTTAGAAAAATCAACCTCGATCTGGCTTTTCGGCTGTATTTTTTTGACCGATTCTATAGCCTGCCAAATAGCTTCATCTATCCGGGTGTTTTGCCAGTCCTGCTTCTTGCCGTCAAAACCTGATTGTGCCAATAGCAACAAACTGTTTAAGATCTGCGTGAGTTTGTTGGTTTCGGTTTGTATGGTGGTCAGCATTTCGTGCTGAGCGGCATCGTCCCCGGCTTTATCTAAAGCCAGTTCAACCTCGCTGTTGATGATGGTAAGTGGTGTGCGCAATTCGTGCGAGGCATTGCTTACAAAGTTATTTTGCGTTTCAAAAGCTGTTTCCAATCGCGTCAGCATATCGTTGAAAGTATTAGAAAGCTCAGCAAGCTCATCCTTACCCGGCGTATCTAAGCGCAAGTGCAGATTGTTGGAGGTAATCTCATTCATCCGATTGGTGAGTTTACGCACCGGCGCGAAAGTATAGAATGAAAATACCTTACCTACAAAGAATACGATGATCAATGTACCCAGAAACCCAAAGAACAGAACACTTTTTAATTCGTCCAACTCCTGTAGACCGTAAGGGTTCCGGGCAGAAACCACCACCATAAATCTATCATTGCCCCGTGCAACAATCTTTCCAGCAAAAAACTGGTTTTCCTTTTTGTATTCGGCGTTACCATTGGCCGCCAAATCGGCAAAAAAATCATCAGGCAAGCCCTGGTTAACAAACATACCAGTTGGACTGGCCTTGATAATATGCTCCGTTTCTCCCTGTAATTTTTCAAGAAAACGGTTCCGCATTTCCTGGTAGGCACGGGCTTTCTCGCCGGGAAACAGCCGGATATCAGTTGTCAGCTTTACGCGAGCCTGCAGGCGCTTAAAAAAATCGCGATAGTTAAACTGGTATTCAAAGTAGAAGATAAACGTGTTTAACAGCAGCAGCACACCCGTAGAAAGGGTAAGGAAGTGCAGCGTTATCTTGGTTTGTATCTTCATTATTCTGCTTCCTTCATCATATAGCCCATACCAAAAACGGTTTGAATAAAGCGCGACGGATTATCTTTATCCAACTTTTTACGCAGATAATTAATGTAAACGTCAACCACGTTAGTACCCAAATTAAAATTGATATCCCAGACGTTTTCAAGGATCTGAATGCGCGACAACACTTTCCTTTGGTTTTTGATCAGGTACTCCAGCAAGCGGTATTCGGTAGAGGTGAGGTTGAGCGGTGCATCTGCCAGTTTAGCAACTTTCGCATCGGCATCCAGTTCCAGATCATTCAGTGTAAAAACATTGGCCGCTGGTTTGTGTTCGCCTTTGGCGCGGCGCAATAGCGCTTTAATGCGTGTGGCCAGCTCAATCATTTTGAAAGGTTTGGTCATATAGTCGTCGGCACCGCTGTTTAGGCCGGTTACCAGGTTCTCAGTGGCATCCAGCGCGGTGAGCATTAAAATGGGGGTGTGGTGCCCCTGTGCCCGCAACTGTTTACAGATCTGTATGCCGTCCATAAGAGGGAGCATCAAATCGAGGATGATCAGGTCATACGGATACTCAGTAGCCATTTGCAGGCCGGTTTGTCCGTTAGTGGCCACGCTAAGTTCAAAGCCATACTCGGCTAATCCACGCTTAATTACCGATACCACTTTGGGCTCGTCTTCAACTAAAAGTATGGCCATTAAATATGTTATAAAGTTTTGCAACCCGAAGGTCTATTATTCAGGCTGATTATATTAAAGTTTTATAACACCTGCAAGCAAAATTGTTTGATATAGCTATTAGATGACGTAACTATTGGGTGCAATACTTGTTAAAAGATTGTTATTTGTGCGTTATCGCCTTTTTTATTGATTTTTAAAATCTATATTTTTAGCGTATGAACAAGGAAAGCAGGGCCAAACTTGCAGGAAAGAAAAAGATTTTTGTCTTAGATACTTCGGTTATCCTGTACGATCATAATGCGTTTGAGAACTTCCAGGAGCACGATGTGGCCATCCCCATACAAGTACTGGAAGAGCTGGATAACATGAAGACAGGCAATGATACGCGCAATTTCGAAGCGCGCAGCTTTATCAGACTGATGGATGGCCTCTCGCGCAAGCACCTGCTTAACCACTGGCAACCGCTTAACGGAACCAAGGGTTGCTTTAAAGTGATTATGGACAAAAAGACCGGTAGCTATGATGCTGAAGGTATTTTTGGAGATGCCAAGACTGATCACCGCATCTTGAACGCCGCCCTGGCCCTGCAAGCCGAAAACCCCGACAAAAGGGTAGTGCTGGTATCAAAAGATATCTGCTTGCGACTGAAAGCCAAAGCGCTAGATCTGAACGCAGAGGATTACGAAACCGGCAAGATCAAAAACCTTGACGAGCTTTATACCGGCATCACCGTCATCAACAAGCAGACTGATAAATTCATTACCCAACTGAAAAAGCAGCCCATTATTACGTCTGAGGATATACCAGTGCGCAATGGTTTTGCCAATCATTTCTATCAGCTGCAAGGCAAGCAAAAAACACTGTCTGTTTTTTACAGCATGCAAACTGGCACATTTGAGAAAGTAGAGGAGCACCCGGTATTCAGCATTCTGCCTAAAAACCCGGAGCAAGCTTTTGCCCTGCATGCGCTAATGAACCCGGACATTAAACTGGTGACGATACAAGGCAACGCGGGTACAGGTAAAACCTTATTGGCACTGGCCAGCGCGTTGGAACAACGAAGAGAATACCGGCAGATCTACGTTACGCGCCCCATCATCCCACTAAGTAACAAAGACATTGGCTTTTTGCCTGGAGATGTAAAATCCAAGGTCGATCCGTACATGGCCCCCATTTGGGATAACCTTAAATTCATCAAAGAACAGTATGCCGATGATGAAAAAATGCAGGCGAAGATTGATGAATTAGTAACTAACGATAAGATTTCTATCGCACCGCTGGCCTTCATTCGCGGCCGTACGCTCACCAAAAAGTTCTTTATTGTTGATGAGGCCCAGAATCTAACTCCGCACGAGGTAAAAACTATCATCTCCCGCGCTGGCGAACACAGTAAGTTTGTGTTTACCGGTGATATTTACCAGATTGACACGCCTTATCTGGACGCAGAAAGTAATGGTTTATCTTACCTGATTGATAAAGCTAAAGGGCACCCACTTTATGCGCACATCACCCTGCAAAAAGGGGAACGGAGTGAGTTGGCAAATTTGGCTAATGAGTTGTTGTAACACCCCTCCAAACCTCCCCGAAGGGGAGGCTTTAATAAAAAAACAATTGAAAATATTTTTCAAGTCCTTTCCTTTGGAGAGGATTTAGGAGAGGTTTCTTCGGGGAGGTTTGGAGGGGTGTTAGTTGAGGTACCCCTCCGTCACCTTCGCAATATCATAACTCACTTTATTAATAAAACCCAGTTGCTCACGCAATAGCTTTTCATCGGTGTTAAGGTCTGCGGTTTCTTCGGCTGGTTTATCTGCGGTAAACTCTACCGGTGGGCCTCCTAATAGTTTCTCGCTTTCGTTCAGTGTTGCCAGGCTACGTCTTACCAGTTTTAAATGTTCGGAGTGTAGTTTATTATCGTTGCCTTTAATATTTGAAGCGATTGTAGCCAGATAGGATGACAGGATATGGTTTAACACCACAAACTTGTGCACATCTTTGCTTTTACGTTGTTTGCGTTTAGGCTCCGAAGTCATCCGCTCAAAAGCTGCCGAAAGGTTGGCCGATTTAACGTAGACGTCTTTACGGGCTAACTTAAATTCTGTGGTGTTAACGTTGGCGCCATTTAAGCAGGTAGCAATTTTGGCCAGATAATTAGCGTTGGCGTAAATTACATCGCGTAAGCTTTCTATCAGTTGTTCTGATTCCCAGCTCGGAAATACCAGGTAACTGGCAATAAACGCTATAACAGAGCCCAGAATAGTATCAATAATACGTTCCTGCAAAATAGTAACGTGACCAACGCCCAGAAACTTAAATAAGATCAGCACATAGGGTGTGGTAAACAACACGCTGATTACATAATTCAACCGTACAAAGCTGTAGGAGCCAATCATGAAGATGGTTAGCAAAATAAACTCGGCAACGGTATTGTGCAGGAAATAAAGGATAATCGCGCCGATAATGCCACCAATCACCGTGCCCACCAGACGCTGATAGTTACGCTGCTTGGAAAGGCTGAACCCTGGTTTCAAGATCACAATGATTGTGAGTAATACCCAATAGCTATGATGCCCGAATACAAGTTTGCGGCCGGTTACGAAATCAGCTAAAATTAACACTTCGGCACTTTTGGTAATAATAAAACCCGTGATGCAGACCAGTGCTACACGCAATGCATGCTTAAATGTGGCCGAGCTGAACGACAAGTTATCGGTAAAGATGCGCGCGTTATAGTCCTGATGACTTACAAACTTGACGTATTCAATATCATTCCGGTTCCCCATCAGTATGACAGATGATTTGGTATGATAATAATTGAATATATCCGTTATACGTCTATTTAGATCGCGCAGATTAATCAATATCTTCTTCAGTACCAGATTGCTAACCGATTCTTCTTTACCAATTTCATCAATCTTTAACTTTATCTGTTCCAGTTGTTTATCAAAGTTAAAAGCATGTTTATAGCGGGAGTTAGCCAGTATAGCCACACCAATATTATCCAGCTCATCAGCCATTTGCTGCAGCAGACCGGCTATCTCCGTCAGGATACCAGTACTACCAAATTTCTCATGAATATCCTGATAATCATAATGTGTGGCCATAATCTGTTCGTAGAGATCTACCAGATCGCCAAAGGTCATCACCAAAAGCCTGCTGGCATAGGTTGATTCTTTTACCGTCACTCGGCTCTTAAACAGAATCTCACGTACCGTGTCCTGGTGCTGGCTCACCTGTATCTGGGTTGATACCAGTTTACGGTAATTATCGTCTATATCAGTGCCTTCTTTATAAAAATCAGCTTTAATGCGGAGGAACTTTACTACGTCCAGAATATTCTCGCCCAACGCTTGCTGCGCCGCTCGATAAGGTCTGATCCTGAAAAACAGCAGACTTTGCAGCATATACCAAACACCGCCAGCCAAAAGAATAAGACAGTAATCTGGCACCTCTTCCGGCTTCAGGGCTTTATCCATCATAAAAATCATGACTAATAGCGCCGCAGTGCCTACTGCAGCTGCACGGTTGCCATATACCGCCAGCATGGAGAACACGAACGAGAAAACAAGAATCTCCACACCCAGCGTGTAGAGGTTCAACCGAGCAAAACCTGTGACCATAGCAACCACAAAAATACAAAGGTTACAAATGGCCATAGCGTTCCGCTTATAGACGGTTGGGCCGGGGGTATCAACCACGCAAACACATAGCGCGCCAAGCGACAACGTGAGGCCTACATCAAACAAATTTAACTGCGCAAACAGCAGCGTTGGGACTAAAATGCCCATACTCATGCGCAAACCGTCTGAAAAATACTGGCTGTAGAAGAAGTTTTTTATTTCCCGGGTTTGCAGGTTCATTAACACAAGGTTGATATTGGGATAAAAATTTAAAACTATTTACACTTTGTGACCTTAATTATAAAAAACTGTTAATAATTTAGCGTTTTGCTAAAAATATATTAATAGTACGTAATTTAAGCGGCGCAAATATCTGCTGTAAAAGTACACACTAACTATCAGCCTTTACAAAATTATATGCCTTCAGTATCAAAGCTAAATCAAAGGGAAATTATCTTCAACCAGGAGGTAGTAAGCCGCTTTCAGTTATATGACAGCTTGTTTCTTACATTACCGTTTTACCAGGTAAAAGATACGGGTATTTTACTCCCTTTTTTCAGCTCGCATTGCGACAAAGAAACTGCCAGCCAAAAAGCTCCGGCAGCCATCATTGAGTCGTTCTTTAAAAAGTACGCACCAGACATCGATCATCGTGAGCAAATTAATCGCTTATTCCGATTTATACAATATATAGAACGGCAAGTAGTGTTGTTTGACGCAATTGAAGATTCTTCTTTTGATAAGTTAGGCAATTTTGATAAAAGCGGCACTTTACAAGGTTTGCTGCAACAAGCAGATGCGGACGATGAGGTGCGTAAAAACATCAAAGAGAAGCTGGATACGTTCTCGCTTCGTTTGGTGTTAACGGCTCACCCTACGCAGTTTTACCCAAGCCCTGTGCTGGGTATTATGACGGATCTGATTGAGGCGCTCAAAACCAACGATATTAACAGCATCAACGTTTTGCTGCAACAATTAGGTAAAACGCCTTTCTTTAATAAAAAATCGCCAACCCCGGTTGACGAAGCGGTAAGCCTGATCTGGTTCCTGGAGAACGTGTTCTACCATGCATTATCGGCCATTGAGGCTAAGCTTGATGACTCGTTTGATATTACCGATCAATCGCACCAGATTCTTGAACTGGGCTTTTGGCCTGGTGGTGACCGCGATGGCAACCCGAACGTAAACTGCGAAACTACTAAAACGGTGGCCGCAACACTGCGCCAGATCATCTTCCGATGCTACTATCGCGATTATCGCGTGCTGAAACGCCGCATTACTTTCCGCGGTGTGGAAGAA
Source organism: Mucilaginibacter yixingensis (assembly GCF_041080815.1). Classification (NCBI taxonomy): domain Bacteria; kingdom Pseudomonadati; phylum Bacteroidota; class Sphingobacteriia; order Sphingobacteriales; family Sphingobacteriaceae; genus Mucilaginibacter; species Mucilaginibacter yixingensis. Next base: position 2,371,666 of record NZ_CP160205.1, read on the forward strand.
CCGATGGCTGCGCTGGAGAAATTACTATACGATAACGCGTTCTCGCCGTCAGATCGTCCGGAAAACTTACAGGAAGAACTTTTATCGTTACTGCAATCTATCCGTCAAACATTACTCAATGACCACGATGGTCTTTCTGTTGATGTTGTGGAAGATCTGATTCAGAAAGTACGTTCATTTGGTTGTTTCTTTGCTACGCTGGATATCCGTCAGGATAGCCGTGTGCTGCGCAACGTGTTTAAGTTCTGTACCGATAAGCTGCATTCTGATGACAGCATCGAAGCTGGTTTCCTGGAACTGAGCGAAGCCGATAAATTAAAAAAACTGGTCTTTAACGAGGCTAGCGTACATTGCCCTGAAGATGCGGATCCTTTAATAAAAGATACGCTGAATACCATCAGGGAGATGAAAACCATACAGCACACCAATGGTGAGCGTGCTTGTCAGCGTTTTATCATCAGCAACTGCCAGGAAGCATCAGACATTTTGCAACTGATGGACCTGTTTTTGTGGAGCGGCTGGAAAAAAGATGAGTTGACGGTAGACTTTATGCCGTTGTTTGAGACCGTGAACGATTTGGCCAATGCTGCCGAAGTAATGGAGCGTTTATATACGCACCCGTTCTATAAAGAGCACCTGGTAAATCGCCGTAACCGCCAGATGATTATGCTGGGTTTCTCAGACAGTACTAAAGATGGCGGCTATCTGATGGCCAACTGGTCTATCTACAAAGCTAAAGTAGAACTGACAGCTATGGCCCGCAAACACGGCATCCAACTGGCATTTTTTGATGGTAGAGGCGGCCCACCTGCGCGTGGCGGCGGTAAAACCCATCGTTTCTATGCTTCAATGGGTAATGATATTGCTAATGATCATATTCAGCTGACTATTCAGGGCCAAACTGTAAGTTCGCAATATGGTTCTGTTGACACAGCAAGATTTAATACCGAGCAATTGATCAACGCTGGTTTGGCATCAGCATTGAACCCTAACCGTCATGACCTGCTGGATGATAACCATAAGCAACTGATCTCTGAAATGGCAGATGAAAGCTACAAAGCGTTCCTGGCTCTGCGTGAGGATCCGCTGTTTGTAAGCTACCTGGAGGACATGAGCCCGATCAAACTGCTTTCAAGGGTAAATATCAGCAGCCGTCCAACCAAACGTAATTCTGATTCTAAATTGAAGCTGGAAGATCTGCGCGCTATTAGTTTTGTAACTGCGTGGGGACAGATGAAACAGAATATCCCAGGCTTCTACGGCGTTGGTACTGCGCTGAAAAAGAAAAAAGACGACGGCAGCTGGGATGCAGTTAAAGAGCTATATCATTCATCGGGCTACTTTAAAACAGTGCTTGATAACTGTATGATGTCGATGTCAAAATCAGACTTCCGCGTTACCGCTTACCTGGCTGAAGACAAAAAATACGGCGAGTTCTGGAACAAGCTTCATGACGAGTTTGAACTCACCAAAAACATGTTGCTGGAACTGACCGAGACTGAAACGCTAATGGAGGAATACCCGATTGAAGGAAAATCAATTGCCCTGCGCGAGCGTATTGTTTTACCGTTGGTAATTATTCAGCACTATGCTTTAGAAAAATTAAAGCACACTAAAGATCAAGAATTAGCAGATATTTATAATAAATTAGTGATCCGAACTGTATACGGCATTGTAAACGCCGGCAGAAACTCGGCCTAATTTAGATATGAAGAAGAAAATAATAGGAGCACTGACGGCTTTAGCCGTCGTGCTCTCCTTTGCTGCTACTAAGCCTAAAAACAAAGTACTCATCTTTTCGCTCACCAAGGGCTATCATCATGCCAGCATTGCCGATGGCATTACAGCCATCAAACAAATTGGCGAAAGGGAAGCATTTGAGGTAGATACCACTACCAACCCCGCTTTATTTACTGACGCCAATCTAAAGCAATATAAGGCGCTTATATTTCTAAGTCCTACGGGCAATGATCTTTTCAATGCCGATCAGCAACAAGCATTCGTAAATTTTATTCATAAAGGCGGTGGCTTTGTGGGTATTCATGCGGCTACAGATTGTCTTTATACCTGGCCGTGGTATGGCCAACTGGTAGGAGCCTATTTTGTAAAGCATCCTAAAATACAACAGGCTCAACTTCAAATAGTTGATCACAAGCACTTGTCTACCAAAACATTGCCTGACACCTGGCTACATACCGACGAATGGTACAATTTTAAGGACGTGAGCAGCAAGCTACATGTACTGATAAAAGTTGACGAGAAAAGCTACGAAGGCGGAACAATGGGAGAGGAGCACCCTATTGCATGGTACCAACAATTTGAAGGCGGCCGGGCTTTTTATACCGAACTTGGACATACGGCCGAAGATTTTAAAACCGACACTTTATTTCTGACACATTTAACCGGTGGCATTAAATACGCTTTAGGACAGAAATAATCGATCCTAAAGCATTAACCTTTTAAATGCGCTAATAGACTTTTTTGTTTATCCAGCAACAATACTTAAACCTAAGATGACCAGTGCTGAATTTATCCGGTGCCTTGTTCAAAAACATTTGAGCATAAAAGCGGGCAAATCTTATAAGTTAACAGCGGATTTAGATAGCCTGGAAAACATGTGGCTGGCTGTTTATGGTTTGGGGAAACTGGAGATATTTAGTTACCTGTATGGAAATTGCCAATCTGAAATAGATTTTTATGCCTGGTTACAGCAGACAAAAGGAGCAACAGCAATAGCTGAAGCTGATCTGCTGTTTGAGCAGATGCAGTGCCAGGAGACTAATTTAAATGTCGAGGAACATACTGCTCCCCGTTTGCTTACAGCCGCCCAGCACCAACATTGGCAGGAGTGGGGCTACCTTAAAATTAGTGGCCTGGTACCGGCTGAATATTGTGAACGTGTAAAAGCTTTTACCTGCAATTACTTAGGCATAAACCTGGCCGACCCGACAACATGGTATCCAGTTCATAAAGATTGGCACGGCCTTATGTTGCAGGTATATCAGCATCCGGATATGGAGGCTATACGCAGGCATCCGGCAGTAAAGCAATTATTTGCGGAATTATATCAAACAGAAAAAATTGTTGCCAATACAGATAAAGTAAGTTATAACCCACCCGAAACAGAACAGTGGCGATTCCGGCATCACCGGTTGCATTGGGATATTGATCATCACCAGTCGCCAGGCTATTACATTCAAGGGCTCATTTACCTTGACGATGTCCCCGAAGACCGTGGCCCATTAAAACTCATTCCGGGTTTCCATCGTCGGTATGACGAATATCAACGTCAATTTCCAGACCACATGGCTGCGCAAAACGCCATAAAAGAAAAGTCTGGTGCCATACCAATACCGGGCAAACTGGGCGACATTGTATTATGGCAACAAATGCTGCCACACGCAGCGAGCATTAATCAGTCTGATAAACCTCGGTTTGTTCAATACCTAAGCTTTACCCGTTTAGATTGATGAATTATTTACTTACCATAACGTTTTTTAAATAAAATATCTTAGTATTTAAATCGACCCTAAATTAAATAAATCCAAATAAAAATAATACCTATAATTAATATTATGTTAAATAGTGGATTTAAAAAGAAAGGCTGCAACCGCAGCCCTCTTTAAATTATTTACCTGATTGCAGTGCATCCAGTTGTTGTTTAATCTTAGTAGCGTTAGCCATATCGTTTTTACCCAGGTAATAAGTGCGCAGGTTAGTTAATGCGCTTACAGATTTTGGATTAAGCTCTACAGCTTTCTGCAAAAATGGTTTAGCGGCGTCAAACATGGTGTTTGCTTTAGCCATAGATGCATCGTATTCTTTTTGTTTTTTAACATCCAGCTTTCTGGCGTAGTTGTACAGATCAATTGCCGGAGTAATCAGCACATAGCCCATGTTCAGATTTGCCTCAAAATAGTTTGGATCAATCTCCAGGGCTTTTTTGTACATATCCTGAGCTTTAGCCAGGTTTTCGTCGCGGGTTTTGGTTAACGCAGCTTGTTGTGCAGCTGGCGCCTTAGCCAATTTCTGAGATGCATCATCAGCAATTTCAGAATAAGTTAAACCGCTGTAGTAGTATAAAGTCTTGTTTTTAGGATCGTTAGCGATAGCTTTTTCAACTTTAGAAATAACCTCCTGTTGTCTGCCCATTTGCAGGTTTAGCTCAACAATAGTTTTGCTGATATCAGCATTGCTTGGATATTTAGTTGAGGCGTCTTCCAGTGTTTTAATGGCCGCTAAGGTATCAGCCTTTGTTTGTTTGGCCAATTGAAAGCCAGAAAGTTCCTGGTAGGCCCTCTCCTTTCCTTTAAATGGCGTGGTTAACAACTTGTTATAGTTGGTAATTGCGGCATCCCAGTTTTTTGCGTTGGCAGCAGCCAAACCAGTGTAGTAAATAGCAATGGTATCTTCTGGCATAACAGTACGGTAGTAATCAAATGATTTATAAGCCAGATCATATTGCTTATTGCCGTATTCTTTAATGCCTTTGTTTAGTTGATATTGAGCCAAAAGCGAGTATCCGGCATCAATCATCTTTTTGTAGTCACCTTTGGTATCTACCTCTTTAGCTTTTTTCAGGCTTTCCTCTGCGGTTGTAAACAACGGAACTGAGGTTGTCGGCACCGTATCAGCCACAGCCGCTGAAGCATAAATAATACCTTTTAGCGCGATAGTTTGTGGTAATGCTGATGTTTTATCGTTAGCGGCAGCCTTATCAATTGAAGCTTTTGCCTGAACCAGCAATGGTGCAGCAAGGCTCTTGCTACCTCTTAAGGTTTCGTATTTATTATAAGTTTCCTGCGCGTTGTTTAGTTCTGATTTTTGCGCGAAAGCAGAAACGGCGACTAACCCCAACAGGCCGGTCATTACAAATTTAATTTTCATGTTTATTTCAATTGGTTAACTGTTTTAGTTTGTTGTTTACCTTGTTTAGTTGCTCTGTATTGTTTGATTTGGTGTATACCAGCTGCAGTAAATTTAAACACTTGGTTTCATACGGAGATATTTCATTTGCTTTTTCAAGCCACTGCGCAGCGCGTTGCAAATTATCAGCCTCTTTATCCTTTTTCAGGGTACTTTCTTTTAAATAAAGCAGCCCCAAATTAAATACCGGATCGTATGAAGTTTTGTTTAACTCAATAGTATGCAGGTACATAGACTCAGCCTTATCATAATCATTCAGATTATCATAGCAGCTAGCCGCTATAAACGCAACATCAGCATTATTGGGGTAATTGTCAAGTAACGCAGGTAACAAAGGCATTAAAGATCTGTAATCTTTACGGTTGTTGTAAATATTAGCTTCTTCAAGTAACAAAACACGGTCATTAGGCAGCGCCTTCCTCCCCTTTTTTAATATCTGCAACGCTTTGCTGGTATCACCTACAGACTTAAATGTACTTACAGCCGCCTGTACGTATTGGGTTTTCATGGTATCTGTACCCAGCAAAATATCATAATATTTCGCGGCCTCTTCCTTGTTGCCTAACTTACTGTTAACATAGGCTATATAGCCATTTAATTGCCTGAAATGCGGTGCATAAACCTGGGCTTTTTTAAATGATGTAAGCGAGTTAGCGTAGTCAGACTTGTGCATCTGATTAAAACCATTGCGCAAATAAGTATTTGCTAAACAACGCTTTGCAAAATCTAACTCAGGTACATATTTAAATGTCTTCTTGCTGGCGGCAAGCCTGTCAACCAGATCTGATGTTTTGGCCAGGAAGGTAGGTGGATTGTTAAGCTTATTAGTAGAATCAGTATAAGCAATGGCCGAGTAGACCACTGCTTTATATACGCTTTTCTCTGTGTTAGCCGAATCTTTTTTGGTAACGATCAGGCTGTCGACCGTTTTTTTAGCATTGGCTAAAAATTTAAGGTCTTTCTGCTTATTGTAATAAGCCAAACTGTTTACTACACCCTTCAGCACTTCTGTTTGGCAGAAGGCGGTGGATGAAGTAAACAGTAATATGGCTACCGGAAAAATTAATTTACGGTTAATCATGTTTTGTTTTTATGCTTGTGGCGCGTCGTCTGCAGGTGCGTCGGTATTACCCTCTCCTTCTGCGGTGTTCTCACCGTTTTCGGCTCCCTCCTGTTTCTCTTCCTCCTCATCCTGCGGAACGTTTGCTACCGATGCGATTTCGTCATTGTCTTTCAGCGATATCAGGCGCACACCTTGCGTTGCACGGCCCATTACCCTTAATTCACTGATAGCGATACGGATAATGATACCTGATTTGTTGATGATCATCAGATCTTCACTATCTGTAACACCTTTAATGGCTACAAGGTTTCCGGTTTTTTCAGTTATGCTGAGGGTTTTTACACCTTTACCGCCACGGTTAGTAACGCGATAGTCATCAATATCAGTACGTTTACCGTAACCTTTTTCTGAAACCACCAGCACAGTAGTGCTCGGATCATTAATGCTGATCATACCTACTACCTCATCATTCGGGTTCTCGTCATCAATCCAGATACCACGAACGCCGGTTGCAGTACGGCCCATCGGACGCACAGTTGACTCGTTAAAGCGAATAGCGCGACCTGATTTCAGCGCCATTACAATCTCGCTGCTGCCGGTAGTTAATACCGCTTCTAACAAGGTATCACCCTCATTGATATTGATGGCATTGATACCATTGGCACGCGGACGAGAATAAGCTTCAAGCGAAGTTTTCTTGATGGTACCTTTAGCGGTACACATCATGATAAAGTTGTTCTCCAGGTATTCCTGATCTTTAAGCGACAACAGTTTGATGAACGCTTTGATCTTTTCTTCTTTCGGAATATTGATGATGTTCTGGATGGCACGGCCTTTTGAAGTACGGGTACCTTCTGGGATCTCAAACACACGAAGCCAGAAACAACGGCCCGCCTCTGTAAAGAACAACATGTAGTTGTGGTTTGAGGCGATGAGCAAGTGCTCAATAAAGTCTTCATCGCGGCTGTTGCTGCCCAATGAACCTTTACCACCACGACCCTGACGACGATATTCTGTCAACGGAGTACGCTTGATGTAACCCTCGTGCGATATGGTGATCACCACATCCTCGTCTTCAATAAAGTCTTCGGTTTGCATTTCGGCAGATGAGTAAACCATTTCGGTTTTACGCTCATCGCCAAATTTATCTTTAACCTCGTTCAGTTCATCTCTGATGATCTGCATACGCAGGCCTTCATCTGCCAGAATACCTTTTAATTCATCAATCAGTTTAACCAGCTCGGCATACTCATCTTTAATCTTGTCACGTTCCAGACCGGTTAAACGGCGCAACGTCATATCCAGAATCGCACGGGCTTGTATCTCGCTCAAACCAAACTTGGTCATCAAACCATCGCGGGCCTCTTCCGGCGTGTTTGAGCTGCGAATCAATTGAATAACCTCATCCAGGTGATCCAACGCAATCAGCAAACCTTCCAAGATGTGGGCGCGTTTTTCGGCTTCAGCCAGCTCGTACTTAGTACGACGGATCACTACCTCATGACGGTGCTCCACAAAATAATGGATCAGGTCTTTCAGGTTCAGCAACATTGGACGGCCATGTACCAGTGCAATGTTGTTAACGCTGAATGAAGTTTGCAGCGATGTATATTTATAAAGGTTATTCAGAACGATCAGGGCATTGGCATCGCGCTTTATCTCATAAACCACGCGGATACCCTCGCGGTTAGACTCATCACGAATAGCCGAAATACCTTCCAGTTTCTTCTCTTCAATCAGCTCTGCAGTACGCTCAATCATTACCGATTTGTTCACCTGGTAAGGAATCTCGGTAACAATAATGCGCTCACGGTCGCTGCCATAAGTTTCAATCTCTGCACGGGCACGTACTACAATACGGCCACGACCGGTTTCAAAAGCTGCTTTAGCGCCTTCGTAACCATAAATAATACCGCCTGTAGGGAAATCTGGCCCCTTGATGTGTTTCATCAGGTCAGAGATCTCAATAGCGCGGTCATCTATATAAGCCAGTGTGGCTTCAACTACCTCAGTCAGGTTATGTGGTGCCATATTGGTAGCCATACCTACCGCAATACCCGATGCCCCGTTTACCAGCAGGTTAGGTATTTTACTGGGCAATACGGTTGGCTCCTCTAACGAGTCGTCAAAGTTCAGCTGGTAATCAATGGTATCTTTATTGATATCGGCCAGCATTTCTTCGGCCACTTTTTGCAGCCTGGCCTCTGTATAACGCATTGCCGCTGGCTGGTCACCATCAATAGAACCGTAGTTACCCTGTCCTTCAACAAATGGGTAACGTAAGCTCCAATCCTGCGCCATACGCACCATGGCGTCATATACAGAAGTATCGCCGTGCGGGTGGTACTTACCCAGTACCTCACCCACAATACGGGCAGATTTTTTATAGGGCTTGTTACTGGCCAAACCCAGATCAAGCATACCGTAAAGTACACGGCGGTGAACTGGTTTCAAGCCGTCGCGCACATCGGGTAATGCACGAGATACGATAACCGACATCGAATAATCGATATAAGCCGATCGCATTTCTTCATCAATATTTATGGGAATTATTCTGTCTTCTTTCCGCGAATTATCGTTTCCGTTGTCTTCAGCCATCTTGTTGTATTAATAGATTTTTTTCGCTGTAAAGGTTTATGCAATAGTTGTTTCTCAAAGCGACCTGCGAAGATAGGAATTTATAGGTTTTTGACAGATTTATTTACTAACATTTGGCATGTTTTTAACATAGAAAAACCTGCCAAATAAGTAGAGGAAGCGTATTTAGACTCAATCAACTAATCATTATAATCATCAACTTTTATAGGGCGTTCCCTTCGGGCCGGGCTATCCGCTCATACTGCACGGGCCTTAGCCACATGGCCGGTATCCGCTGCTATCCCTAACGCGAGTTGTCAAAACTGAATTTTGGGACTCTGTCGGATGTTATTAATAATCAATAGCGTTCCAATTGATAATATCGTGATCCTCATAATAAGCCGCCACCAAATTGATATCATGCAGTTTTGGCTCCTGTTTTATTCCCAGCTGTTTTATGTAATTACTATAATCGGCATGCGTAGCAAAACCTTTTTCAAGGTGCTTTGCAGGTACTATAATATGCCAGGTTTCTTTTATGCTATCAACTCCATGAAGAATAGAGTTAACACTGTGTAGTAGAATTACACCATTTAAAACATTTACCTTATCGGTATTTTGAAAACCGGTATCACCGTCTAGTCCATCAAGATTAACGGACCAGCCCGACTCTTTCGAAACTATAATAGCCTCATAAGGTTTTATAAGTGGAAGTCTCGCAGAGTCCCACTCGCCTTTATCTGTATAGAACTTGTCTACTTTAGTGCTATTTTTTGAATGACAAGAACAAGCCAGTAACAAGGCATTTAATAATGCCGTGGTAAAAACAATTATTAATCGATTGCTTTTAAAAATTGACACCCTCATATTGGCTTTAACCTTAAACAGAAGCTATACGGCAAGTTTAATGCCTTGTTAATCCTAAAAATCCCATAAATCCCGGTTCAGACTACTTCTGCTTCTTCCAATACTCCTGCACCACCATCCCTGTCGGCAATATACCAGACAGTACCAGCGTATCATTTCGAAAAGCATACTGATAGTGCACGGTAATATTGGTCAACTTAGAAGGATTAAGACTGTAGGTTTCAGTCTCCAGGCAAGTATCGGGTTGTAAATTGTATTTTCCGGATTGATATTTTAGCGGCTGCTCGCCCTTCTCCAGCATATAGGCATCAAAAGTGGTGTCTTTATAACGACGTTGCAGACTATACGCAGTGGGCGCCGGATCTGGTTTGCCGTTGTAAACGCCACCTTGAAATATCCAACTACCTTTCAAAGTTGGAGGCTGTTGAAATGAGGATAGCATCAGCGTTAGCGTAGCGCCAAACACTAAAACCATCGAGCTAAATATCTTATTAAATTTCATAAACAAACGCCTGTCTCAAATCTCACATCTCAGATCTTCATTAAACCCAGTCGATGCCCTTTTTTAGTAGCGACAAAGTGCGGGCCTCTTCGCTCCCGTCCTCAGCCTGGTAATTGTAGAACCATTTGGCAGTTGGCGGCAAGCTCATCAGTATTGATTCAATACGACCATTTGTTTCCAAGCCGAATTTGGTACCGGCATCATAGACGAGGTTAAACTCGGCGTAGCGGCTGCGGCGTACGTATTGCCACTCCTGTTGCTCGGCCGTGAAGCTCTTATTGCGGTTGCGGTTCACCAGTTCCGTATAGGTTGGGATGAACGAGCGACCTAATGCTTTAGAAAACTCAAAAATATCCGACCAACTCAGATCTTCATTTGCAGTCAGACGATCATAAAAGATGCCACCAATCCCGCGGGTTTCCTGGCGATGTTTAATAAAGAAATAATTGTCAGCCCATTGCTTAAAGCGCGGATAAAACTCCGGACTATATTTGCTGCACACATCTTTCAATTGCTGATGGAAGAAACGTGCGTCTTCGTCAAAAACATAATGCGGTGTTAGATCTATACCCCCACCAAACCAGCGCACCGGCTCACCGCCATTATGGAATGATGAGGGCATCTCAAAGTACCGGATATTCATGTGAATAATAGGCACCAACGGATGATTGGGATGAATAACGATAGATACACCGGTAGCAAAAAAGTCATCCTGCTCTACATTGAGTGAACGTTTTACCACATCGGGCAAATGACCGTGTACTGCCGAAAAGTTTACACCGCCTTTCTCCAGTATCTTTCCATTCTGTATCACACGGGTACGGCCACCGCCGCCGCCCTCACGTTCCCACAGCTCTTCTTCAAAAGCAACGTGCCCGTCAAGGTTTTCAAGTGCAGCACAAATCTCGTCCTGTATGGTTTTATAGTCTTCGGCAATCTTATTTCTGTCAATATTCATTGGTAGCAAATTTAATGCATTGGGCTGATGTTTGGGTGAGTTGTTGAATGGTTGATTAAGTAAATGGCTGTAAATAGTCAAACTATTCAGCTAATCAACCAATTAACTCAATCAACTAAAATATTAACTCATCCCCTCTATGTAATCCAGATCCTTGCCAAAGCTTTCTTTAAGCTGGCTTAGCGAGAATAAAGCAAGGACGGTAAGCAATATCATCATAATATAACCGCTTTGTATCCAGCCATATTTAACGGTAAAATAAGTAAAAGCACCGTTGATAGGGATAAGCGCGCCGCGCACAAAGTTAGGTACCGTAGTAGTTACCGTAGCGCGCAAATTAGTACCAAATTGCTCTGAGGCAATGGTAACAAATGTGGCCCAATAGCCTACACTAATGCCCATAATAAAACACAGCCAGTTGAAATGACTGGTTGTAATTCCTTTAGCGTTTAGATAATAAGCCACGCAAATAACTGACCCCAGTAGGAAGATCACCATGGTAATTTTACGAGACTTAGTGATCTGTGCAATGAAACCTGCAATTAAATCGCCTACTGAGATACCGATATAGGTATATAAAACGCCGTCGCCGGCATTAAGTGGCTGCGGAGCACCCAGCGCTTTACCAAACTCGGGCGATAGTGTAACCAATACGCCCACCACATACCAAAGCGGCGCACCTATTAATATGCAGTAAAGATATTTAAGGAAGCGTTTGCCGTTTGTAAACAACATAAAGAAGTTACCACGAGATACGTCAGACCGTTCTGCGTTTTTAAACATGCCAGACTCAAAAGTCCCCATGCGCAGCAGCAGCAATAATATACCCAGACCACCGCCAACAAAGTAGGCTTTTTGCCAACCAAACTGTTTAGCAACTAAATTAGCCAGCACCGCACCGAATAAGCCTACAACAGCAACAATCATGGTACCATAACCACGTTTCTCCTTACTCATGGTTTCGCTAACCAGGGTAATGCCGGCGCCAAGCTCGCCAGCCAGTCCAACGCCTGCCACAAAACGCACAAGGGCATACATGTTAACGCTATGCACAAACCCATTAAGAAAATTAGCTATAGAGTATAATAAGATAGAACCGAACAATACCTTGATACGGCCCAATTTATCGCCAAGCACGCCCCATAGAATACCGCCCAGTAACAGTCCAAACATTTGCACATTAATAATAAATGTGCCCTGTGCTTTAATTTCAGACGCAGATACCCCTATATCCGTTAAACTTTTTACGCGAACAATAGAGAAGATCAGCAGGTCATAAATATCAACAAAGTAACCCAGCGAGGCCACCAGTACCAGGAAGATCACATTACGCGATGCTTTTTGAGTAGAAATATCTGTCATATACCTAAAATGGAGTATTGAAAATGGTCATCTAAATAAATGAAAATTGCCGGGGCACAAAAATAAAATGCATAAAAAAGCCTCCCGATGATAAACCGGGAGGCTAAAATATCTTTAAGCCCTTAGTGAGTATAATTATACTTTTTTTACTCTAACAGCTTGCGGACCTTTACGGCCTTCTTCAACTTCATATTCAACGTTGTCATTGTCTTTAATGGCATTTACACCACCGGCAACGTCTTTAAAGTGTACAAAAAGATCTTTACCTTCTTCGGTTATAATAAAACCGAAGCCCTTTTGCGTGTTAAACCATTTTACTTTTCCAGTTTTCATAAATATAAAAGCGTAATTAATAATTGTTGATTGGTGATTACAGTACCAAACTGAAAAATGGTTTATTATCAGCGAGGGCTATAAGGGCACACCTTATTTCAAATATATAAATTAATTGTAAAAATAAAAGCAAAATTTTTGTGTGCTAAGCATTTACGCTGCCGCCGGAAAAGGGCTAAAAGCAAAAAAGCCATCCGTCATGACGACGGATGGCTCCATATGATTGATGGGTTGATTACTTAACTTGTTTGAAGAAGAAAACCGAACCGCGTTGGTTAACTCTTACTAATAACTCCTGACCATCATCTTTTTTCAGGTCTACAAAGTAAGCTACTTGCTCTGGAGCATCAACTGCCATTGCGCGGTAGAAAGATGAAGTATTGTCTTCGCTTGCTTCAAATTTAATTACCTGAGCTACGGTATAACCTTGGTAATCTGCAGCGATATCTTTCTGAGCTGCATCTGGAATAACTTTGTAGTCAACTTGCTCAGTTACACCCAGGAAAGTACCGGTTAAGCTGTAGAAAGCAGTTTTTTGCTCACCATTCAGAACGAAATCCGCTTTCTGTGAAGTTGGGGTTAAAGTCCAGGTTACATTTTTTGCACCGCTGAAATCAGCGTCAAACTGATTCATTACAACATAAGAAATGCTTTTTGAATCATCATCGTTTTTTACTACTGCTTTGGCAGATGTACTTAAACCTACTGTTGCTGCTATTGTTGCTGCTAAAATTAATTTTTTCATAGTCTTAAATTTTAAATCCGCAACAAAGTTAAGGTCGCATTGACGATTTGACAAATAATTTTGAACTTTTATGATAATTTGATAATCAACCCTTCTTAAATTGTATTCTTTGAATTTTAACCCTTATGCTTAGTGTGTTTTTTACATTTTCATAATGCCAGTCAGATAATTGTCATTCTGACGTTATTTATCATTTCATTAAGCAATTTAAAGTACCGTTATGAATGTTACAATCAATGTAACTTTTTTATGTAATTAAGAAATAAATTCAAGGCCTCACGCTTTTTATCGGTAAGTAAGAAGTCTAATTTATGCAGCAAATAGTCGCGATAATCAAAGTCGTCACGGGCAGGCAAACGGTCAATTACCACCTCGCGATGATCCAGCCCGTACTTTAAAGAAGTGTTAAACTCTTCGGTAAATTCTTTAGAGATTGGCTTGTTGGCAATCCACGCCGCAAATACAAATGGCAAACCTGTAAACTTAATCCATTCTTCGGCCAGATCATACACATAAGGGTATTGTTCTTTCTTGCCGAAGGTGCGATCGCCTATCTGTACAAAGGCGGTTTGTTCATCGGCGGGATTGGCATAGTCAGACGCATTAACCAGCTGCTGGGGCGCTACCTTCCAATAGTTTTGCATCAGTACGCGCGCCAGGTTGTTAGAAGAACGTGATTCAGGATCAAGCTGGATAGACGTCACCTCTGTTATCGGCAGCTTGCTGAAGATAAATACGGAGTTAACAGGCCCCTCTGCTCCTATGCAATAATCAGATACAATTTCCCAATAAGGCATATTGATGGTGGCAGCAACCGGGATCAGACCGATATCAACCTTATCATCAATCAGTTTTTGGGCACAATCTGCCGGAATATCCAGGCTCAGGTCTATTTTATTAATGATATCGGTATGGTTAATACCATAGATAAATGGCTGCGTATTGGTATAACTCACAGCCGAAATGCGTATGTTTTTCAAGAAGACGGGGGGTATTAGTGGTTATGCAGATGTATAGAATTATTAAAGTCGATGATCTCGAAACGCTCGCCATCCCAGGCTAACTTGTACAGGATGAGGTTTTGATGCGGAAAGTCTTCCATTTGGCTCAGCGGCACACCGGTTAACCAGCATAGCAGCAAACGCATAGCGCGACCGTGCATACAAACCAAAACGGTCTTTTCTTCCGGGCGACTCATGATCACTTCAATAGCCTTTTCCTGACGGGCTTGTACTTCGTTAGGGCTTTCGCCGCCTTCAAACTTTTCGTCCAGTTCACCGGCCGTCCAATGGCGCATAATTTTCAGGAAAGCGGCTTTTGTTTCCGGTGTGCTCTCCTGGCCTTCATAAATACCCCAGGCTAACTCGTCTAAACCTGCCAACTTCTGGTAAGGGATACCCAGATCAATAAACTGTTGGATGCTCTGTTGCGTACGCTGCAATTCTGAAATGTAGATCTTATCAAAAGCTACATCCTTGTAAGCATCAAAGAAAAGGCTGGCCTGCAGGCGGCCTTCGGCGTTAAGTTCGGTATTGATACCACGCCCCTGTACAATACCTTGTTTGTTAAAGTCTGTCTGGCCGTGGCGTACTATGTAAAGTATTTTTTTTATCATTTTAGTTCATGGTTCATAGTTGATGGTTCATAGTTGATCGGTTGCCGGTTATGGATCGTCGCTTATGATGTTTATCTATAAACTGCTATCTATAACCATGAACTATGATCAATGAACTATCAACTAATTAATTACCGGCAACTTATAAAACTGCGGCTTCACTTCTTCAGGAAACTCAAAGTTATTGTAATCGGTAATTACATTATATAAGGTATCGCGTTCTATCGGGTGGCGACCAACTTGTTTAATCAGTTCAACCAGTTCGCGGGTACTCATGCCCGGGTGCTGCTCTTCGGCACCAGCCATGCTGTAGATCTTGGTGGTATCGTCCAGTGTGCCGTCAATATCATCAACCCCAAAGTTTAAAGAAAGCTGAGCAGTATTGCGGCTGATCATTGCCCAGTAAGCTTTGATATGGTCAAAGTTATCCAGGTAAATACGTGCAATGGCGTAGTTACGCAGGTCTTCAATTACCGAAACCTCCGGCACATTAGACATCTGGTTATCCTTATTTCTGAATTTCAGCGGAATGAACGTTTGGAAACCACCGGTACGATCCTGCAACTCGCGCAGGCGCTCCATGTGGTCTACCCGGTGCCAATACTGCTCAATATGGCCATAAAGCATGGTAGCATTAGAGCGTGCGCCCAGTTTATGCCACTCTTCATGGATCTGCAGCCATTGCTCGGCGTTACATTTATCTTTAGCAATCTGATCGCGGATTTCCTCATGGAAAATCTCCGCACCACCGCCCGGCATTGATTCCAGTCCGGCTTCTTTCATCATGCGCATACCGGTAGCATAATCTACTTTGGCTTTCTTGAAAATGTAATGGTATTCAACCGGGGTCAGGGCTTTTACATGCAATTCCGGGCGATGCGCCTTAATACGACTGAATAGTTCCATATAGAACTGCATATCATACTGCGGCAATACGCCACCTACTATATGTACCTCGGTAACGGGCTCGTTATCGTAGTTGGTTACCATGCGCAACATATCATCCATAGTATACTCCCACCCTTCTGATCGTTCTTTGATCAGACGCGAGTAAGAGCAAAACTTGCAATCGTAAACGCAAAGATTGGTCGGCTCAATATGGAAGTTACGGTTGAAATAGGTTTTATCGCCATGCTTCCGCTCGCGGATGTGGTTGGCTAAAACGCCCAGGTAACCCAGTTCGCCTTTTTCATATAACAGAACGCCCTCGTCAAAGGTAATACGTTCACTGCGGAGTACTTTTTGAGCAACCGCCTTCAGCTCGGGCGCTAAATGCGGGTCATTTAACAGCACCTCAAATTTATCTGGCACACTCATCTAAAATAAATTTGAGCAAATGTAGTAAAAAGCACCAAAGTGGTGTTTTTTTTATTCTACTAAGTGTTTAAACATACAAATATGTCATTGCGCTAACACTCCACCCAAATTTTTGATGGTGATGCCTCGAAAGCAATCGTCCACACAGTCTTTAGGCGTATAACCGCAAACAGCTATGATTCCCTTATCATCTGTTTCGAAGGTAATCTCGTTCTGCTTTTTGTCGGCGGTCAACCATTCTTTCTGAGCTTTTTCATAAATCTGATCAATGGTTAAAGTTGCCGCCCCGTCTTGATGAGAGTTGAGCGTTTGCGGGTTCTCAGACCAGCTCTCCATAACGGTTACAGTATCTGTTGCTGATGTCTTGGCTCTTGTAAGGGTGTAAAAACGTTGGACAACTGTACCATTTATAACTGTTATAGCCGTTTGAGATGCGTAGCCAAATACAGAACCACTATAGGCTATATAACTGTAACTGTTTTTTACAGATGCTTTGTACGTGTTCCACTTTTGCAAACTGGCATTAAACTCACTCTGATTACTAAAGCTATCTTTTTTGCAGGAAGCAAAACATAGTGCAAGCCCAATCAATGCAAAGTATTTCATAAAGTTTAGATTAACGTATTAATAAAGGTTTTAGTAGTTTTTAATGCAATACGTAAATTAGCGCCCTTACGCTACAACTATCATTATGAAAATAGAAACCATTGCCATACACGCCGGAAATAAGACCGATGCCGATACCCAAGCCGTAATTCAGCCTATTATTATGTCGACTACGTTTAAGCGCGAAGTTGATGGCAGTTATGCTAACGGATATATCTACAGTCGTTCTGCAAACCCTAATCGCCAGCTATTAGAAAACGTGGTGGCCAAACTAGAAGGCGGTGTTGATGCAGCGGCTTTTTCATCGGGCAACGCGGCTGGTATGGCGGTGTTTCAGGCACTGGAACCGGGCACCCATATTATTGGTCCTGATGACATGTATCATGGGCTGCGCAATCAAATCAAAACCCTGTTTGCGGGTGTACTGGAGTTTGACTTTATCGACGTAAACGATGAAGCGACACTGCTGGCTCACATCAAGCCAAATACAAAACTAATCTGGGTAGAAACTCCATCTAACCCACTATTAAAATTAACCGATATTAGAAAGGTAGTGGCTATTGCACACGAGCGCGGTATTAAAGTAGCTTGCGATAACACGTTCGCCTCGCCGGTGTTTCAGCAACCATTAGCTTTGGGTGCCGACCTGGTGATGCACTCTACCACCAAATACTTCGGCGGCCATAGCGATTTAATGGGCGGTATATTAATTACACCAAAGCAAGATGATTTGTGGCAAAAGATTCGCCAGGTGCAGGAAATGGGCGGTGCCGTGCCCTCGCCCATGGATTGTTATTATTTGGTGCGCAGTCTTAAAACATTGCCCTACCGTATGCGCGGTCATGCTGCTAATGCACAGCAATTAGCCGAGTACCTGGAGCAACACCCTAAAGTGGAACGCGTAATGTATCCGGGCTTGCCTTCTCACCCGCAACATGATATAGCCAAAGCACAAATGACTGGTGGCTACAGCGGTATGCTCTCTTTTTGTGTTAAGGGTGATGCACAAACCGCGAAACAAGTGCTAAGTAAACTGAAGTTCTTTACCATAGCCACCAGCCTGGGTGGTGTAGAAAGCCTGATAGAACACCGTGCATCTGTTGAGGGGCCGGATACTAAAACCCCGTTTAATTTATTACGTGTTTCTGTGGGTTTAGAGCATATCGATGATTTGATTGCCGATATGGAGCAGGCGCTGGGGGCGATATAGACTATCAATAGCCCCCTGTCATTTATAGAGCGAAGGGCGACTGAGCACAGGGGTGAAAGAGAAATCTTAGCCCCATGCACTGGCTGAACGGCTTTGCAATCGTTTAAGATTTTTTCACTTCGTTCAAAAGAATAGTTCTCCCGTTGGTCGAAATGACATTATTGTTGTTAAGTCTAACCGATGAATTAAAGGGATTGAAAAGCCCTATTTGAAGCGGAATTGCAGTAAATTAAAAAATTCCATTTGCATAGTGCGTTTATTTTACGTTATATTTGACCCTAACAATTGATAGCGATGTCAATTTCCGGATCATAACCTCACAAAAGGTTTTGGTTTATAAAGAAGCGGCGAGAGATCAGGCTCAACAGACCCGCTGGCAACCCTCCAAAATGGAGAAGGTGCCAATTCCTGGCCCGGTGAATGGATCATCGGGGGATATAAATTAATAACCATGAAAAAGTTAATTTACTCCACGTCTCAGAATTTTATTGCAACGCAAACGCGTTTTACTGCACGCAATGCTGCTGTTAACTGCATTTGTATGTGTTGTTGCCGCTGCTGAGCCATACACGTTCCCTTTTTCTTTTATTGAAAAACACGTGATGCGCAAGAGGGTTAACATTCCCCTCCTTTGCCAGGCTAACCCAACACATTACAACAACCAATAATTATTATGCAAGTAAACAGTACCACATCAAACAACACTTTATCGCTATACGCAGCAACAAATGCTGGTGGCATTGCGCTGCTTGTTGGCTATGGTGTGCCTGTGCTGCAGTATTTGACAGAGGGTGCCCGGAAAGCAAGCAACAACATCAGTTTAAAACAATTTAGATTTTTTTTAAGTGATATATAAGTGTTAGTAGCAGGCCGTAGCCGGGGGATTTGCCGCCTCCGGCTGCATCTGCCAACTAACAGCCAAACAAAAATGAGTTTAGAAACATATCAGTATCAGCAAACATTTGAATTAGAGACGGGCAAGCATTTGCAGAATCTGCAGATTGGCTACCATACCTATGGCACGCTTAATAAAGAGCGCGACAACGTGATTTGGGTATGCCATGCGCTGACCGCTAATTCTGATGTGTTAGACTGGTGGAAAGGTCTTTTCGGCGAGAACGATTATTACTGCCCTAGCAAATACTTCATCGTTTGTGCCAATATTATAGGTTCAGCATACGGCACTACCAGTCCGCTGAGCGATAACCCGGCAACCGGACAACCATTTTATCTTACTTTCCCTGACTATACCATCCGCGACTTGATTAAAGCGCACCAGCTACTGGCCGACCATTTAGGCATTGGCCAGATCCATACCGTTATTGGCGGCTCTCTGGGTGGCCAGCAGGCTATGGAATGGGGCATTATGGAACCGGAGCGTATAAAAAACCTGATACTGATTGCCACCAACGCTCGCCACTCACCCTGGGGCATTGCCTTTAATGAGTCACAGCGTTTAACGCTGAGTGCCGATCAAACTTTTTACGAGAACCGTCCGGATGCCGGCGCCAAAGGTTTGAAGGCTGCGCGTAGCATTGCCCTGCTCTCCTACCGAGGTTATAAAACTTACTCGGTTACCCAGCAAGAACAGAGCGATGAATTGGGTAACTATCGCGCGGCTAGCTACCAGAATTACCAGGGGCAAAAACTGGTGAATCGTTTCAACGCTTTCAGCTACTGGTATTTAACTAAACTGATGGACTCGCACAATGTGGGTCGCGGTCGTCATGGCGTAGAAAAGGCGCTGAGCCAGATCAAAGCCCGCACGCTGGTTATCGGTATAAAATCTGACGTGTTATTCCCGATTGAGGAGCAGCAATACCTGTTCAGACACATTCCCAAAGCTGCTTTGGCCGAGATTGATTCGTTCTACGGGCACGATGGCTTCTTGATTGAGACTGAGATTTTGACCAACATCATCTCATCATTCTTTAAAACAGACGTAAAAGGCAAGATCATTGACTTGCAGCAAACAGCATAATGAGCAAGAAACTTAAAATAGGTTTATTCGGCTTCGGTGTAGTTGGTCAGGGCTTACATGATATCATCAGAACTAAAAATCTGAATATCGAGATCGTGAAAATCGCCATTAAAGATCCTACCAAAAAACGCTCTTTACCTGCCGAACTATTTACTACCGATAAAAACGAACTACTGCAGAACCCGGAGATCAACACCATTGTAGAGTTGATTAACGATACCGAAGCTGCATTTGATATTGTATCTACCGCGCTTAAAACCGGCAGAAACGTAGTATCGGCCAGTAAGAAAATGATAGCCCTGCACCTGCAGGAACTGATTGACCTGCAGAAAGAACACGGCACTTCTTTATTGTATGAGGCGTCTGTTTGTGGCAGTATCCCTATCATCCGCAACCTGGAGGAGTATTATGATAATGAGTTATTACACTCTATCAGTGGTATCTTTAACGGCTCGTCAAACTTTGTACTTTCAAAAGGTTATAACGACAACTTAGATTACGAGACCGCCTTAAAAGAAGCACAGGATCTTGGTTTTGCAGAAACCGATCCAACCTCAGACGTTGGTGGTTATGATGCTAAATATAAGCTGGTAATTGCCGCTGCCCACGCCTATGGCTTGGTGATTGATCCCGATGAAGTACTAAACATCGGCATTCAAACCCTTTCGGCATATGATTTACAATACGCACGCGAGAAAAAGCTAAAAATTAAGCTGGTACCCGTAGCTAAGGAGTTAGACGATACCCACGCTACACTATTTGTGCTGCCTAAGTTTGTAAACAAGCATGAATTTCTGTACAACGTAGATTACGAATACAACTGCGTAACCGTACAGGCAGCTTTTGCAGATCAGCAGTTCTTCTACGGAAAAGGCGCTGGCGGTCACCCGACGGGTTCGGCTGTGTTGTCAGACATTGCTGCGCTGCGTTATGATTATCAATACGAATACAAAAAAGCCCACCAGAAAGAAGGCTTAGCGTTTACTAACAACGTGGAGTTAAACATTTATCTGCGTTATGAAGACGACGCATTGGTAGAGGCTTTGGAATTTGAACATATACACGAGCGTTTTTATTCGGGCAGCTATAAGTTTGTCACCGGAAAGATAAACTTGCAAAATCTGATTGCTAATCAACAGCGTATATTGGACAGTAAGGCTTTCATCGCCTTCGCCGATCAGCTAACAGGGGTCAGATTAGCCTCGGCAGCAAAACAATGCGTTGAGGTTTAGTAGATTCTCAACGCTATTGATAAAAGGGCTTCGTTAATTTTAACGAGGCCTTTTTTGCTGAATCGTCAACACTCCTTTCACCTAACCATTAACACCTTGTTAATAAATTGTTACGGATGACATAGTTATGATAATTTTCTTATTAAATTATACGTTTTAACTATTTATATATACCTTACGTAACTAAAGCTGAACTATCTAAAAACTAATCAAACCTATTTTATTAACTCATTCTAATTCTTCATGGCTGCAAAAACAGATTTCGTAAACTCCTCAACCTCCGAACCACATCGCATCCGTACAAGAAAGATCCTGAAAGAAACGCCGGGCATTCGTAAGCTCATCGGTAAAAACCCTAATACCATTTTTGCCATTATTGGCTTGGTGGGCATGCAGGTGGTGCTGGCTTGGGTGTTACGTGCGCAACCGTGGTGGGCGGTTATTGCTACGGCATATCTGTTAGGGGCTTTCGCCAACCACTCGTTATTTGTAATGATACACGAGTGTACGCATCAACTTTTATTCAAAAGCCGCAGCGCTAACCGTTGGGCGGCCATTCTGTCTAACTTACCGCAAATCATCCCGAGCGCTATATCATTTGAGCGTTATCATATCAAGCATCACTCGTTCCAGGGTGTGCATGAACTGGATGCCGATTTACCAAATCGTTGGGAAGCAAAGCTGATTAACAATTATTTTATTGGCAAAGTGCTTTGGCTGGCGTTTTTCCCGCTGTTTCAGGCTGGCCGTTTGTCTCGCTTAAAAGAAATTAAACCTTTTGATGGCTGGATGCTGACCAACTTCCTGATCCAGGTAGCATTTTCTGTTGGTATTTACTACTTCTTCGGCGCAGAGGCATTGGCTTATTTGTTCCTGAGTTTTTGGTTCTCTGTGGGTTTGCACCCGCTTGGCGCCCGTTGGATACAAGAGCATTACCTTACTCATGGTCATGATGAGCAGGAAACTTACAGTTACTACGGCCGTTGTAATGCCATCTCATTTAACGTAGGCTATCATAACGAGCACCATGATTTTCCGTCAATTCCGTGGAATAAACTGCCAGAGATTAAACGTCTGGCGCCAGGATATTATGACTCGCTGGACTCGCACCAATCATGGAGCAAACTGTTCCTGAAATTCCTGTTCAGTAAAGAGATTTCGCTATTTAACCGTATCATCCGCAAAGAACGCGGCAAAGTGCAGTTAACCGATATTTCTAAGCCCGATGTAGAGCTGGAAGCAGTAGCGTAACTAGTATAAACCACAACAAAAAAGGGATATGATTATCAAATCATGTCCCTTTTTTGTTGCATACGGGCATTTCAATTATCTTTGAGATTTCCTTTAATGACTAAGATTTACAAATTATTTACCAACCATTTATTTATCACCATTTTATGGTTCGGTCTTAGCCTGTTTGCCATTATTAAAATGGCTACCGCGCACAATATTAATAACTACCATATTTATACATCTACGTTTATTAATCTGCGCAACCACGTTAATCTGTTTGTTCTTCATCCCCTTCAGCATAATGATGTTAATCTATACGGTCCAATTTTTGCCGTAATGATGGCTCCTTTTACGCTACTGCCCGAGGGCGTTGGTGTGGTGCTTTGGGTAATGCTTAACGCTTTTTTGCTTTATCGGGCCATAACGATGCTCCCACTAAAAAAAGAGCAATGCTATGCCGTTTTATTAATCTGTGCGCATGAACTGATGACCGCATCCTATGGCGAGCAAATTAATCCTATGCTCACCTCCTTTATTGTTTTCAGCTTTATCTTTATCAGAAGCGGGAAAGAGTTCTGGGCAGCATTCTTTATTGTGGCCGGCACCATGATAAAGCTTTATGGAATTGTTGGACTGGCGTTTTTCTTTTTTACAGATAACAAGCTGAAATTTATCCTGTCCTTTTTGTTCTGGATGGCAGTTCTATTTGTACTGCCTATGCCGTTTTCGTCACCGCATTTTGTAGTACAATGTTATACAGATTGGTTTAACGCACTAACCAACAAGAACGCGCATAACGAGATATCTACCATGCAGGATATTTGCGTGATGGGAATGATCAGGCGCGTGTTTAACTATCCGCAACTAAATAACCTTGTAGTGCTGGTGCCGGGTTTGCTGTTGTTTGGGTTGGCTTACTTGCGTTTTAAAGCTTTTGGCAATACGCACTTCCAATTACTGATACTGGCATCAACATTGATATTTACGGTGATATTTAGCACCGGATCTGAATCGCCTACTTATATTATTGCATTTGTTGGTGTAGGTGTATGGTTTATGAACCTTGACCGACCGGTAAAACCTTTTGAGATTTTTTTGCTGATATTTGCGCTGCTGATTACGAGCCTGTCACCGTCTGATCTGTTTCCGCAAGTAATAAACCGGCAATACATTAAACCATATTCATTTAAGGCACTGCCTTGCTTTGTTATATGGCTAAAAATTGTTTATGAAACGCTGTGGCGTAAATTTGAACCAAAAGCACTAGCTACAAAATAGGTATATGAATAGAAAGCTTTCGATAGTTATCCCTTGCCATAATGAGGAACAAAATATTGAACATCTGATTGCAGAAATAGACCGTACGCTGGCTGACATAGACTATCCTTATGACTTGATTTTAGTTGACGATGGCAGTCGCGACAAAACCATTGACGTTCTAAAGTCAGCATCTTCCAGAAACACCCATGTTTTTTATGTAGAGCTGTCCCGCAACTTTGGTAAAGACCAGGCCATGAAAGCCGGTATTGAAATTGCCAATGGCGCCGCAGTTATTACCATGGATGCCGATTTGCAACACCCCCCGGAAAAGATTAAAGAAATGATTAAAAGCTGGGAAGAGGGTTATGATATTGTCTATACCTATCGTGCAGAAGCAAATCCGCACGCGTCCAGAAATCAACAGCGTGGGTCCAGAGTATTTTACAAAGCTATCAACGCCATTTCAGATATACAACTAGAGAGTGGCATTGCCGATTTTAGGCTGATGGACGCCCGCGTTATAGCAGAGCTGCGCAAGATTGATGAATATGAAATCTTTTTGCGGGGCATCATCAAATGGGTTGGTTTCAAGCAGAAAGGCATCCCCTACACCCCTGCCGAACGGCACATGGGCGAGGCCAGTTATTCTTATAAAAAACTAATCAAACTGGCGGTGACCAGTGTAATGGCATTCAGCGTTCGTCCGCTTTATATTGCCACCGGTTTAGGTTTATTCTTCTCATTATCAGCCACATTATATATTCCATATATATTAATTAGTTACCTTGCCGGTTATGCTGTTTCCGGTTGGACGTCTTTATTGGCAACGGTGGTTTTCTTTGGCGGTATACAGCTTATGGTATTAGGTATTATTGGCATGTACCTGGGCAAATTGTTTATGCAAGCCAAGCATCGCCCCAATTATATTATCCGTTCAACCAACCTAGAACAAACAAAATGATATTGCTTAGCTTTGATATTGAAGAATTTGATATGCCGTTTGAATACGGCAAAAAGCTAGCTTTTGACGAGCAGTTAAGCATATCAACCACCGGCACCAACACGGTACTTGATCTAATGCAAGAGACCGGCATAAAAGCCACCTTCTACTGCACGGCCAACTACGCCCAGCACAAGCCCGAAGTAATTGCGCGCATTGTAAAAGAGGGTCATGAACTGGCATCGCACGGATACTACCACTCTAAATTTGAAAATTCGGATCTGCTGTCCTCACGCAAATTATTGGAAGAACTGGCCGACGTACCGGTAAAAGGTTACCGCATGGCGCGTATGCAACCGGTAGACCAGCTAGAAATCCACCTGGCTGGCTATAAATACAATTCATCGCTCAACCCTACCTGGCTACCCGGCAGGTACAATAATTTTAAATCTCCGCGCAAATGGTTCTGGGAGGAAGACGTACTACAGATCCCGGCATCGGTTTCGCCCAATTTACGTTTTCCATTATTCTGGCTAAGTTTTCATAACCTGCCCATGGGAATATTGAAATGGCTGACAGATATTACCTACCGCAAAGATAGCTATTTGAATGTTTATTTCCATCCCTGGGAGTTCACAGACCTGAATCAGCCTGAAAAATATGGTTTTCCATCCTACGTAAGCAGAAACAGCGGAGATGCATTTACCGAGCGCATACGCGAGTTTATTAACTGGGCCAAACGCAAAGGCTATCAGTTTGGCCGCACTGGCGATTTCGCGTCAGAGATTATTCAAGGCAGGCGATAGAATAAAACTGAGAACTTGATTTTACCATAAAGGAAAAGGCTGGGAAACTTCCCGGCCTCTTTTGTTTGCTATATTTTAAAACAAAAAGAGCCACAAATGTTGTGACTCTCCTAATCTTTATTTTTTTAATAACGCTAATCTTTAGAACTAAATCTCCGTATTGATATCCCAGTTCTCCAGGTAATCAGCTACACGGCGCACAAATGAGCCACCTAAAGCGCCATCAACCACGCGGTGGTCATAAGACAGCGAGAGGAACATCATGTGACGGATGGCGATCATATCTCCTTCCAGCGTTTCAATAACGGCCGGTTTCTTTTTGATCGCTCCAACAGCCAAAATAGCTACCTGT
The DNA here is from genome assembly GCF_041080815.1 of Mucilaginibacter yixingensis. NCBI lineage: Bacteria > Pseudomonadati > Bacteroidota > Sphingobacteriia > Sphingobacteriales > Sphingobacteriaceae > Mucilaginibacter > Mucilaginibacter yixingensis. The sequence goes on from NZ_CP160205.1 coordinate 2,397,551, forward strand.
GGTTGGTTAATGATAGGCGTACCCATTACGTTACCAAACGAGCCGACGTTAGTGATGGTGAAAGTACCATTCTTAATTTCGTCCGGTTGTAGTTTATTAGCACGGGCGCGGGCGGCCAGATCATTTACCGTTTTAGCCATACCGGTCAAATTCAAACCGTCGGCTTTATGAATTACCGGTACAATTAAATTACCGCTTGGCAAGGCCGTGGCCATACCAATATTGATATCACGTTTTTTGATAATCTGGGTACCGTTTACCGATACGTTAACCATCGGGTAGTCTTTTATAGCTTTTACCACCGCCTCAATAAAGATTGGGGTAAAAGTAATCTTCTCGCCTTCGCGCTTTTCAAAGCTCGACTTTACTTTGTCGCGCCATTTTACAAGGTTGGTTACATCGGCCTCAACAAATGAGGTTACGTGTGGCGATGTTTGCACGCTCATCACCATGTGATCGGCAATGAGACGACGCATGCGGTCCATTTCTATAATCTCATCGTTACCCGATACCGAATACGCCGGTTTGGCTGGTTGAGGAGTCGGCTGTTGAGCCGCAACAGGTTCAGGCCTTTCGGCAACCGGCGTTGCAGACTGCTGTGGAGCTGCTTCTGTATGCAGCGCAGGCCTTGAACCGCGAACACTCAAATATTTTAAAAGATCTTCTTTGGTTAGGCGACCTTCTGCACCGCTACCTTGTATTTGATCCAGCTCTGCAGCAGTTACACCCTCATGCTGAGCAATATTTTTTACTAACGGCGAGTAAAAACGACCGTTGCCATTGCCGCTCACAGCGTGAACTACTGGCTGACTATTTAGTTGGTTGATGCCGGGAATAGCCTGCTCATTAACAGGCACTTCAGCTAGTTGTTGATCAAATGCTTCAGACTGATTAACCGGCTCAGGTGCCGGTACAGCAACAGGCTTGGCAGCGGGTTGCTCCTCAAACGAAACATAGTCATTTTTATAAGCATTGGTGTCAGCTCGCTCTTCGGTATCTATGGTAGCCACAACGGCACCTACCTGCACCACATCGTTCTCATTGAATAAACGTTCGGCTAGCCTGCCGCTTACTGGCGAGGGTACTTCAGAGTCAACCTTATCGGTGGCAATTTCCATTACTGCTTCATCTGCCTCCACATGGTCGCCGGGGTTTTTCAACCACCTGATAATAGTTGCTTCAGCAACACTTTCCCCCATTTTTGGCAACAACAATTGGTATTTGGCCATATTAAAATTCAGTATAGATGCTCAAATGTAACAAAAATGGAACTCAGTTTTCTACTTCAGAGAGTAAAGTATTCAACATTCCAAACGCTGCAATGGCGGTTCTTTCAATGTTTTGCAGCCTTTTACTGCCAAATGTGAATTTCTTTGACACTGTCTTTCCGGCCTTAGCTACTGCTATCCAGACAGTTCCAACAGGCTTGTCTTCTGAACCGCCGCCCGGCCCGGCAACCCCGGTAACAGCCATGGCATAATCAGATTTAAAATTAAAAAGTGCGCCTTCCACCATCTCAATAACGGTTTCCTGGCTCACCGCACCGTATTGCCACAAAGTTTCGTTGTTCACACCCAGCAAACTTTCCTTCAACTCATAAGAGTATGACACCGCTCCGCCAAAGAAAACTTCAGACGAGCCTGGGTGCTGGGTGATCAAATGCGATATATACCCCCCCGTACAGCTTTCGGCCGCAGACAGCGTAAGGCCACGGGCAGCCATTTTATTCAGTATGGCTTTCTCCAGCGGTATATCTTCAAGCGCCACAACCACGTTGCCTATGCGTTCAACAAAGTTGTTTGTCCAAAGCTGCACATCTTGATGTAAAGCTGCCTCGTTATCGCCATAACCACTCAGGCGCAAACGTACCTGGCCCAGTTTGGGCAAATAAGCCAGCTTAATATGTGGCGGCAATGCGTCTTCTATATCAGCAATGCGCTCGGCCAGAAATGACTCACCCTCCCCTACAGTAAGTATTGTTTGATGAACGATAAATGGCAATTTGAAAGATGCTTTCAGCTTTGGCAGCACCTGGCTTTCCATCATATACATCATCTCAAACGGCACCCCCGGCATCGATACAAAAATCTTGCCTTCGTGCGCAAACCACATGCCCGGCGCAGTACCGTTCAAGTTTGGTATTACTTCGCAATTGGCTGGTACCTGAGCCTGCAGCCGATTTACCTCCAGCAGCGGGCGATTATATTTCTTGAAAATACGGTCAACGTTTTCTAACGCTTCCTGATTCTCTACCATACCTACGTTAAAGTATTCGGCCAGTGTTTTTTTGGTAATATCGTCTTTGGTGGGGCCCAGTCCGCCGGTTATCAGAATAATGTCTGCACGCTCCCGGGCTTCGCCCAATGCTTTGAGTATATGCGCACGGTCGTCAGATACAGACGAGATCTGTTTCACTCTGATACCAATCAGGTTCAACTCCCGGGCAATCCAGGCCGAATTGGTATCCACGATCTGTCCTATCAGGATCTCGTCGCCAATGGTAATAATTTCAGCAAGCATTAGAAATTGTTATAGTAGTCCTTACGTTTACTCAGTTTCAGATCCTGCAAAATAGTTGCTTTTACTTTGAGGGTTACGTTGTATGAACGATAGTATCCAAACGGCACCCATTGGAATGATAAATCCCAGCAATGCAGATCCCGATAGATGTTGAACGACGTCATTGTAAACTGATTTGCCTTAATATCATAGTTGGTAGAGTATTGTATCTTCCACTTAGGTGTAAGGCTAAAATCGCCATTTAATTGCAGCGTATTGGTTGTTGTTGTGAGTATATGACTGTTTGAATAATTGAAACTATAACTCATGGATACGTTCCACGGTATGTTAAAGTCAATATAAGCGCTTGGGTCACTGTTTAAAAGTGCCAGCCGGTCAGCTTGTTGAACTGTCATGGTTTGGGCCGAGGTGCCAGGCACCGCCGCTGCTGTATTGGTACTTGCAGGATGGAACGACGCAGAGTTCAAACTACCACCCATGGTCAGGTTAAAGTTTGTTAAGAAAGGTAGCCTGCCATCCTGAAAGGTATAATGGTCAAAACGTCTGGCTACACGATACACCTGATTATTGGCCACCGTATCATAAACCTTGGTAACGTATGGATCAAGTATACCCGAGAAACTAACGTTGATCTTTTGATTGAACAAGGCTGTGTGTCCAGAGAGACTGATATTCTCTAACCTGAACGAGTCGGCCGCGAAATTATAGAATGTTGATGCCGAAAGCCCCTGCAATATCGGGATCTTCTTATCCTGGGTAGATGTGTCTTTGGCTGATGGTCTTACCTTGGCCTCGATGGTGTTATCTACCGAGAAAGATAAACCAGCCTGCCTGCCACCGCTCGGTCCGCCGTATGGTGTGCCATCAAATATAGAGTATCTGTTGTATGATGCCTGGAACGGCACGGTAGCATTACTTACTGCTACCTGGTTATATGCATAGCTCAGGCTGGAGTAATCCGGACGGTAGCTGAATGAAATATTAGGCGTAATTACGTCCCTGATAGCTTTCAGCTTGCCTTTAAATTGCATAATACCGTATATCTTGGTAGAGAAACCGGCACTCATAGAGTAATCACCAACACGTCTGAAACCCGGTACGGTATCAACAATCATAGAGTCTATACCAGATAAACTACCGCGTGCATATCTTTTACGATAAGTTTGCAGGTACCAGCGTTCGTTATAGTTAGCGCTCACGTTAAATTGGAAAAACTTGAGCAAGGTTTGGTTAAAACCAACAGGTATTTGATGCTGAAAACCGTTTTGCAGGCGTTTGGTAAGCGTCTCCTTGCTAAATAATTCGCTTTCTGGCACGGCTGTAACCGCATTTTTTCCCTGCAAACTATAGCCCACGGTAATACGCTGATACCATTTTTGTGGCCCCACACGGTCTTTTGAATCAAACGGGTTGATTGTAGCCATGTTGAAGCTGAACGTCGGCAACTCTAACGTAATAGTTTTACGCGCCAGATCCTGGCTATGCGTCATGCTGGCGTTGAAGTTAAACGGAGTTCCCTCCCAGCTTTTGGCATAAGCTATACTTGAGTGCAAGTTGTTCTGGACAATAGCCTGCGGGTTATAATTGGTTGCCCCCGGGTTATTGGAGTAATAGCTGGATGTACCCGCGTTTACCGAAGCACTAAATGTTGTTCCAGGATGTGCGTTAGCATCCTGACTATGTTGCCACTGAATGTTAAAATCGCGTTGCGGCGGGTCGCCCTCTAAGCCATAATAATGCTGCCCGTAGCTGAAAGTTAAACCACCCTGGTATTTATACTTCTTAATATAGCGGGCGGTGTTAGTACTCTCAAAAGATCCTTTAGAATACAGGGTCTCCTGAGTGGTAAAATCCATATAATCGTTTATACCAAAGTAATAACCAAAGTTGCGTAGGTAGAAACCCAGCGTTGCATCTTCGCCAAAAGTTGGCAGAATAAAGCCCGAAGTACGGGTATCCGGCTTCGGGAAAAAACCAAATGGAATGGCAAATGGCAATGGCACGCCCTCAATTTCCATATATGCCGGGCCTGATATAATACGTTTCTTTTCGGCAATACCTTTAGTAATTACAATCCCGAAATCGGTGTAAGGATATGGCTTATCGCACGTACTGTACAATACATTATGGTAGGCAAACTCGCTGTCATTCAGTTTTTTAATCTGACCTCCGGATACGAAGTTGCCGTCCTGCTCGGTCGAGCCATTATATACGTGCGCCTTCTTGGTTTTGTAATCAAAGTAAAGTGAATCGGCCGTCATCGGCTTATCGTCTTTACCCATTTTTGATATCGGTCTGCCTTTATAACGGTGTGTTTTAGGATCAATGCGACCGCTGGCAAAAACCAGGTGCGTTTTCTGATCTACGCGAATATAATCGGCATCCAGCTCAAAATCGCCATAGGTTACGCGTGCGTTACCATATAAATAGCCTACCTGGTGCTCTTTATCATAAACAGTAGAGTCATCAGCCTTGGCCGTAGTAATCTCGGTCAGTTCGCCCGGGTTTTTGGCAACAGTGTCCTTTTTGGTGGTATCGCGTTTAGTGGTATCTTTCCTTATCGTATCGATACTACTCTTGTTACCACGCAACAACTTGCGGTCCTTCACCGGATCGAGCTTTATAATGGTATCTTTAAGCCATACCGGTTGGCTCTTCCCACTCTTATTGGCTGAAGCAAGCTCGTTCAGTGCCAGGATCACTACAAGGAGAAAAAAAAGCCTTAGAAATTTCAAAATCGATTATGAATAGTATTTTTGTGGATACTGATTATTTAACAGCGTCCAAAAATAATGAAAAATAAAGCATTGAGAAGATTGATTTCTGGTTTATCCTTATCATTAGTTTCGGTAACGCTTTTTTGTTTTTTTCCTAACGCGGCCTTTGCCCAGCAAGACTCTTCAGGATTTAAGTTGAAGACGGTTGTGGTTGATGCCGGTCACGGCCGTATGAGTAACGGTACCTGGCGCGGCGCATCTGGCGATTATTCGCAGGAAAGTAAAGTAACGCTGGCTGTAGCGCTTAAATTGCGGGACTCAATACAAAAAGAAATACCGAGCTTAAACGTGGTAATGACACGTACCACAGATGATGATGTGTTATGGCAAAAACGTGCCGATATTGCTAATGAGAATAAAGGTCAACTGTTTATATCACTGCACTGTAACTCACTGTCAGACAGAATTGTAAGAGGAAAGAATGGCAAACGTATCCGCGTGCCAGATCACTCTGGCAAAGGTGTATTGTTATTAGTGTATGTTTACCGCCGTGTAAATGAGCAGGAAGCCGCCATTAGAGAGAATGAGTTTGAGGACAAGGATTATAAAGAAAATACCGAGCTGAATCCAAGCGATCCGGCTTCTATTATCCTGCTCAACGCATTTAAAGATAAATACCGCAAACAAAGCTTACAGTTTGCCAATTTAGTGAATGATGAGTTTGTAAACACCGACGGCCGCCGCAGTGAAGGCGTACGCGAGCAAAGTGTACTGGTATTGGCGCGTAGCGGCATGCCTGCCGTATTGGTAGAAATGGGCTATATAAACAATCCCGAAGAAGAGCGTTATCTGAACTCTGAGGAAGGACAGGCGCAGATTGTAGCCACCATAGTACGGGCATTAAAAGAATATAAAAAGGAAGTTGAGCAAACAACGGCCGTTGGAAATTGATTATTAAGTAAACACCTGCCTTGAAAATATCTAACGAAACTAAAATTGGCGCACTAACCGCCATCAGTATTACCATCTTAATATTAGGTTACAGCTATTTGCGTGGTAACGATGTGTTCTCTCGCTCTAATAAATACTATGCGGTTTACAAAAGCGTAGAGGGACTGTCTGTTTCAAAGCCTGTGCTGGTAAATGGCTTTCAGATTGGTCGGGTTTCTAATATGCAATTGCAGCCTGACGGCCGTACCATTGTGGAGTTTAAGATAGAGCCTCAATACGACATTCCGGATAACACACTGGCCAAACTGGAAAGCACCGACCTGCTGGGCGGCAAAGCTATTGTGTTTGAACTAGGTAACAGCCGCAATTTTGCCAACAATAAAGACACGCTGCGCGCTGATATTCAGGGAAGTTTGGCCGAGAGCTTGCAACCTATCCAACGTAAGGCAGAAACATTGATTAATAAGCTGGACTCGTCATTAGCTGCTATCAACAACATCCTGAATCCAGATTTTCAGCGTAATGTTGACCGTAGCTTTGCCAGCATTGCCAACTCCCTGCAAACACTGGAAGGTACTACCAAAAAGATTGACAACCTGATTGGCACACAAACCGGCCACATCAACGGTATTTTAACTAATGCAGAAGTTGCATCGGCTGGCTTGAAAACCACCGTAAACAACATGAACGATGTTACCGGCAACTTTAAAACTGTAAGCAGCGATCTGGCTAATGCCAATCTGAAACAAACGCTGGACAACGCCAACCAGGCCGTGGCCAACCTGCAAGCGGTAATTACCAAGATCAATTCTGGCAAAGGTTCATTAGGTATGTTGGCTAACGATCCGCAGATGTACAAAAATCTGACCGACGCTTCTGATAACCTGAACAAACTGTTCATCGACCTGAAAGCACACCCAAAACGTTACGTAAGTTTCTCAGTATTTGGAGGAAAGAAAGATTAAGCATCGATGCCTAAAATCTAACTCATCATTTTAATAGATATTTAACAAGTCGCGGTTCCCTCTGGGCCGCGATTTTTGCATACCCGCATTTGTAAAAAAACTGTTATTTAACCTGCCTATAAATGGCCAAATTGTACAATGTTGTACATTAAATGATAATATCCTACAAATGCTTGCATAAATGATACAATACATTTATCAATTGTGGAGATAGATTTGTTGTAATAAGTACACCATCAATTATAACTTTATTTTGCTATCCCATCTGTCTTTTCGGGCACTGTTGATCAGCAACTTTTTTTATGGAAAGAATTACCGCGAAGTATTACGTAGAGACACCTTTTGCACTTGATAAAGCCGCCGCCATTTTAGCCGGCGAGCAATCGTCAGGTACATTTGTGGCTGTGCCGGGCGAGACCGAAGAATTAAAGCAGCGCTTTGCTGCCCGTGTAGAAAGCATTACCCCTGCCGATGTTGCAGATGTACCGGCTATGCCTGGCGCAACAGCCAAACAAGGCGGGTATCAGCGGGCGCACATAGAAGTATCATGGTCAGTTGAGAATTTTGGCTACAACCTGCCTGTGCTGGTATCTACCCTTCAGGGTAATTTATATGAGCTGAGCCAGTTTACCGGCCTCAAATTAATGGATATTACCCTGCCTGCATCATATCAGGAACATTTTAAAGGTACACAGTTTGGCATTGCCGGTACGCGCAAAAGCTGTGGTGTTGTAGGTCGCCCGTTAATTGGCACCATCATCAAACCAAGCATCGGCATGACACCTGAAGATACTGCCGCTCTGGTAAAAACACTGGCCGAGGCAGGTATTGACTTTGTGAAAGATGACGAGCTGCAGTCTGCCGCTGCCAATTCATCATTTGAGCATCGTGTAGACACCATTATGGATGTTATCAATCGCCATGCTGATAAAACTGGTAAAAAGGTAATGTATGCTTTTAACCTGAGCGATGAGATTGACAGCATGCTGCGCCGCTATGAATACATCCTGAAAGCTGGCGGCACCTGTGCCATGATCAGCGTTAATAGCGTGGGCCTGTCTGGCGTAAAGAAAGTTTGCGATCAGGGTCAGTTGGTTATCCACGGTCACCGCAATGGCTGGGGCATGCTGAACCGTCACCCGTTGTTGGGTATAGAGTTTCCAGCCTATCAAAAAATTTGGCGTTTGGCTGGTGTAGATCAATTGCACGTAAACGGCATTCAAAATAAATTCTGGGAGTCGGATGATTCGGTAGTTCGTTCTATCGAGGCTTGCCTCACTCCTCTTTTTAGTTGGCCAGACTTGCTGCCGGTGGTATCATCGGGCCAATGGGGCGGCCAGGCGTTTGAAACATGGCGCCGCACACAAACTACAGATCTGCTTTATATGGCTGGAGGCGGTATCATGGCGCATCCATCAGGCCCTGCAGGTGGCGTTACAGCCCTGCATCAGGCTTGGGAAGGCGCAGTTAATGGCTTATCGCTTGAAGAGGCTGAAGCTACCTACAAAGAATTTGGACAATCGGTTAAAAAGTTTGGCGGTAAATAATTCAATGGCAAGAAAAAATAAACTTTTACTGGCCTACTATGGCGATGATTTTACCGGCAGCACAGATGCGCTGGAGTTTTTGAGCCGCGCAGGTATAAAAACTGTACTCTTCATCACGCCGCCTACGCCCGATCAACTTAACCGTTATAAAGGCCTGCAAGCCATTGGCATTGCCGGCATGACCCGTGCCATGACGCCGCCCGATATGGAGAGCGAACTATTGAACGCTTTTAGCAAATTAAAAGAGCTGAATGCACCGCACGTACATTACAAAGTGTGTTCTACGTTTGACTCATCCCCATACATTGGCAGCATTGGTAAGGCTATAGAAACCGGACTGGGTATTTTCCGCTCGCGTTTTGTGCCGTTACTGGTAGCTGCGCCTGCCTTGGGCCGCTATTGCACTTTTGGCAACCTGTTTGCCCGTATGGGTATCGGCAGCCAGGGCGATATTTATCGTTTGGATCGTCACCCGTCTATGAGTAAGCACCCGGTTACTCCATCAACAGAGAGCGACCTGCGCAAACATCTGGCTCGACAAACACAGCTTCCTATCGGCCTGGTTGATATTTTAACTATTTCTGGTGATCAAGAAATTGCTGCTGATAAGCTAGAGCAAACCATAGAAGACGGTAGCCGTATCGTTCTTTTTGATGCCCTGCACGAAGAACACATGCTTACCGTTGGCGGACTAATAAACAGCCACGCCAAAGAAGGCGAAATATTATTCTCTGTAGGTTCCAGCGGTATTGAAATGGCCCTGGGTAAACTTTGGCAGGAACAGGAATTAGTAAAACCGGTTAGACGCTGGCAGCACGCCGGCGAAGCCGGACCTATCCTGGTGCTCTCTGGCAGTTGCTCGCCAGTTACCGAAAAACAGATTGACTATGCCGTTAATTATGGCTTTACCGAGATAGCGTTGGATACAGAAGCCATTGCGGCATCTGCCGATGTTACAGGTGTGCTGGATGCCGCCGTGGCGAAAATCAGTGCGGCTATTAAAGCAGGCTCATCGGTAGTGGTGCACACCAGTCGCGGTGCGCATGACGAGCGTATTGATGCCACTTACCAGCAACTGGCAGGTCAGGGCTTGAGCGAGGGCGAAATACTGGCAAAAACATCGCAGCTATACGGTACCGCGTTGGGTATGATTGCCCTTAAAACAGCGGCACAAACGCCGGTAAAGCGTGTAATTATTGCTGGTGGCGATACCGCAGGTTATGTAGCAAGAACTATGGAGATTGAATCTATAGAGATGCTGGCCCCGCTATCACCCGGTGCACCGTTGTGCCTGGCTCACTCTACCAATTCTGTTGTTGACGGGTTGCAGGTAAACTTTAAAGGCGGCCAGGTAGGTGCCGAAAATTATTTTGTAAGCGCATTGAAAGGCGAGCTGCTCCCGGCCCCTTCGCCGAGACTGCGTGTTGTTAGCAATTCTATTATTAACCAATTATGAAGATGAAAACTTTAGGCCTCATACACACCTCTGCAACTCTTATTCCCGTTTTTCAACAACTGGTTCAGGAACATTTGCCAGGGGTAGCAACCTTTAACATTGTGGACGATAGCCTGGTACGCAACATTGCCGCGCGTGGCAGTGTAACACCAGAAATATATAAACGTGTTGCAGATTACGTAGCGTCAGCCGAAGATTCTGGCGCAGACCAGATTCTGGTGACCTGCTCATCTATCGGTGCGGCTGTTGAAGCCGCTGCTGCTCAAGCAGGCGTACCAGTATTGCGCGTAGATCAGCCGATGGCAGATCTGGCCGTAAGCACCGGTAAGCGCATTGGCGTTATTGCCACCCTGCCAACCACGCTTGAACCAACTGCAGACCTGGTACAACGCCGTGCCGCCGCTTTGGGTAAAGAAATTGAACTAACTTCAAAACTATGCGAAGGTGCTTTTGAAGCCCTGATGAGTGGCAACGCCGCCAAGCACGATGAAATGGTTGCCAACGCCCTGCGCGATCTTTCTAAACAGGTAGACGTCATCCTGCTGGCACAGGCTTCTATGGCCCGCGTGGTAGATACATTAGATGCAGCAGACCGTATTGTGCCCATCCTGGCCAGTCCGGTAAACGCCATTAAGTACTTAGCCGCACAACAGTAAGCGTTATGATGTCTCTACGTAAGCTATGTTTGGGCGTTGCCTGCATGGCGGTATTGCTTTTAGTTACCGGCATTTTAATAGGTAATGCAAGTATCTGGCAGCCATCTGCCGTGGTACTGGCTGTTACCGGCGCTTTTGGAATTGGTGCTGTACCTGCGCTCAAAAATTATCAATATACCGCATGGATCATTGCAGCTGTAGTAGTAGCGATGGTTTACCCACAGGCGTTTGTAAAATGGGGGCCTGTTGAACTGCGTAACAAGTGGCTCATTCTTATCATCGTTCAGATGGTGATGTTTGGCATGGGTATCCAGATGAGTATCCGCGATTTTTCAGGACTGGCAACGTCTGGAAAAGGCGTATTGGTTGGCCTGATGTGCCATTTCTCAATCATGCCGTTGATGGGTTTATTGCTCACCAAAATATTCCATTTTGAACCTGAAGTAGCCGCAGGCGTCATTCTGATTGGTTGTTGCTCCAGTGGTTTAGCATCTAACGTAATGGTTTACCTGGCCCGCGCCAATCTGGTACTTTCCGTAACGGTAACTACCATGACAACCCTTGCTGCGCCTTTCCTTACCCCGTTACTGATGCGTTTGCTGGCTGGTACGCTGGTTGAAGTAAAATTTGTATCGATGATGATGGAGATTATCAAAATCGTTATCGTACCTATCGGCGCTGCATTTGTGCACGATTATCTGAAACGTGCATCGGCTCAGGGTAAAAGAAACACCTACGTGCTGGCCTTCGTTTTTCTGGCCTGGCTCATCAGCTTGCCACTAGGCGTCTGGGGATGGTTGAGTGCTCATTTAAGCGAAACTGCGCAAGAATCAGCCGCTATCTTTAACTTTCTCACTGGTGCGTTCATCGTAGGTACGCTTTATCATCAGCTTTACCTTAAGTTTAAAAAGCTTGATGACTTTGTGCCTTACCTGTCTATGTTCGGTATTGTATATTTCACCACAGTAACTACTGCAGCTGGCAGGGATAACTTATTGAATATCGGCTTGTTATTATTCCTGTCTTCAGTAATACATAATGGTGCAGGTTATTTCTTTGGTTACTGGCTGAGCCGCGTGTTTGGTTTGGATAAAAGCTCGGCAAGAACCATTGCTTTTGAAGTTGGCTTGCAGAACGGCGGCATGGCATCTGGCTTAGCTGGTTCCATGGGCAAGCTGGCAACCATCGGGTTGGCACCAGCGGTATTTAGCCCCTGGATGAATATTTCAGGATCGATACTGGCCAACTTCTGGCGTAAACGACCAGTGCCTGACGCACCTGATAACACCTTGCCCGATCATATAAAAATACCGGCTGAAACAGAGCTCTGATTTTATATTAACGAGCAAAATAACTATTGATAAACGCGCGTATAATAATTAATTTTATACACGCGTTTATTGTTAGTACCCAATGTGTTAGATTTTCGCCCTAATGAATACTCTGATTAAAACTTGTGCAGTTGCATTTGCCCTATCATTTGTTTTGGTGGGCTGCAGCAAAAAAGCCGCCAGTATAAAAATATACTCGGTTACCGAGAATGATGCGGCTTCTATGATAGCAAATAACCTGCTGCCTCAATATGGTGGTTTAGCCAATCAGTTTAATAATTGCTCCATACTATCAAACACATCGACCAAAAATTGTGGTATCGCCAAAGATACTACGTTTAACGGTGTAAGCGCCACCAATGCCGCGGTTACTTACAAATACGGCATCGTTTGGCACTATACTAATAATTGCCAGGGCACCATCACTTCTACACTTGATGGTAAGCTCACCTATGAAGGTTCTAATTATACCGGCGATGGTTTATTAACAGCCAGCGTACAAGTTGCTCCAAATACAAAAGCACCATTACTTAATCTTACCGGAACAATGGCGTTGAGCGGTATGCAGCGCGTAAAAGGCCAAGCTGACGCAGCATTCAATACCGTTATTAATTTTAACAACCTTAATTTGACTGTTGATGGCGTGAGCAAGAAAATAAACTCAGGAACTACCGATGTAACCGTGACCTGCACCAACGGCACTGCCAGCTTTAATTTTAAAGGTAACATTCAGTTCAGTGCCTATAATAAAGCAAAGATCACGCTTGACAGCGGTACTGCCTACCCTATTTCCTGGTAATTACATCTCCTCTACCTGCAATGTGGCCTCGCCATTAGTCAGGCTAATGGAACTGCTGCCATCAGACGGATAAAGCGTGCAATTAAACATAATCTTTATTTTAAGTTGGCGACCGTGCAGTGAGTTGGCAGCAATTTTGGTAACAGAAAGTACGGTAGCCGTACCACCTTGCGATGCATCTACGCTATAGTAGTTTTTACCGTTCTCATCAATGTAATTGACCTGCAGCCATTGTTTGCTGTTATCAGGCAAAAAATCTGTAGCTAACCGTATAACGCCAGGTACTACTGCCTGATTAAAATCAGACGAAGCCGGGTTAGCTGTAAACTGCAGGTTAAGTTGCGGTTGAAGGTTAGGCATTTTGCCGATGATTGCAAAAACAGTACCGCCCGTGTAGCCTGAGCCTATTACATAACCCGATAAGCTGTTGATACTGGCTTTCCAGTCTGCCTGTTTGCCATTTATTGTGCCCTTAAAATAATATTCACCGGGTGTTCCGCCCAGACCATCAAAGTCAAATACCGGCGAAAAACCTTTACAGCCAGCAAACAGCGTTACAATAAGAAAAGAGAAAATTGCAAGTCTAAGTATCTTCATATGCTATTATTGATAAGGATCGGGCAACCTCTATCGACTTAACAGTCAACAAAATTGCTTGGCAAAGATACATTATCTGTTATAAACTAAACGTTAAGTAGTGCTGTTTAGCACGAAAAATATAGGGGGAAAACAGAGGAGTAAATGGTCGATTGGCTTTTATTTGTCAATCAACTCCTGCAAAACCAGTGCGTGGTTATGGTGTTCGTCTTTAGCTGCGTAGAGTAGCGTTACGGCCTTATGCTCTTCCATCAGGTTTTTCAGTTGTTGTAAGGCCGGCGAGTTTTTTAACTCTTCATGATATTTAAGACGAAATTGTTGCCAATCTCCACCACCGTGCACCCATTTACGTAACACGGTTGATGGTGCTACTTCTTTTAGCCATAGATTGATATCAGCCTGATCCTTTTTAACACCACGCGGCCATAACCGGTCAACCAGCACGCGGTAACCATCGGCATTGGATGGTGGTTCATAAATTCTTTTTATTTTAACAGGCATAAAACAGGACAGACAATAAAACTAATACAATATAGGTATTGATCCTGTTTTTAAAATTATCTACTTACAAACTGGCTCTTGACGATTCCGTTTCAAACACCGCGTCAATCAACAGATCCTTTTGCCCATACGCAGCAACAGCCAGGCGATCGCAGCGCTCATTTTCAGGGTGACCGGCGTGGCCTTTTACCCATATCAATCTGATATGATGCAGGCGGCTCAATTCAACATAGCGCATCCATAAATCCTGGTTCTTTTTGCCGGCAAAACCTTTAGCTATCCAGCCCTGAAGCCAGCGCTTCTCTATGGCGTCTATTACATATTTGGAGTCTGAATAGATGGTAATGTGTTGTCCGGCCTTCTTTAGGGCCTCCAGCGCTTTAATAACGGCCATCAGCTCCATGCGGTTGTTAGTGGTTTTGCGGTAACCGCCAGAAAGTTCTTTATAGTATTGACCAGAACGCAGAATAGCGCCATAGCCACCAGGGCCAGGATTGCCGCTCGAACCGCCATCAGTGAAGATCTCTATTTGACTCATATTTGTGATCCGTGGCTCGTTGATTATTGTTCATTGAACCTACGAATTGCCGAAAATAGGAACAAAAACGCCATCAGCAAAGAAACGATTTCAACATCGTTAGCCGAGAGCAATCAAGCATCGTCTTAATTTAGCTTCTTTATCTTCAGTCGCAGCGAGTTACCAATTACTACCACGTCAGAGCAAGCCATGGCCAGCGCACCCACCATCGGACTTAAAAACCCTGCCGCAGCCACGGGGATAGCCACCACATTATAAGCAAAAGCCCAGAACAGGTTTTGTTTAATGGTTTTAAGCGTATGCCTGCTCACTTTCAGGAAAAATACAAGCGAATGCAAATCAGTATTCAACAAAACCACTTTGGCCGATTGAATGGCGATATGACTGGCATCATTCATAGAAACGCCCACATCTGCTTGTGTTAATGCCGGCGCATCGTTAATGCCATCTCCCACCATCAAAGTCTGCCCTTTCTTGCGAAACACATCTATCACGGCCAGCTTTTCGTCGGGCAGCTTCTCGGCGTAAACATCTGCGATGCCTAAAATTTTGGCTACTTCGGCGCAACGGCTTTGTTTGTCCCCGCTCAATAACACAGGTGTAATGTTCATTTGCCTTAATGCATTGATAAGTTCCGCAGCACCTGGCTTGATATCGTCCTGAATGGCAATCTGTGCCAGCAAGGCATTATTTTTATAGAGCGACAGATTGTACTCGCTATCGCCTTTATCTTTCGAAGCACCCAGGAAATAATGATTGCCGTCTACATCTTCGGCACGCATACCCAAACCACGTTCTTCTGTAGCTTTTTTAAGGATCACCTTTTGTTGAGGTTGAGTTTTCAATTGTTCAACCAGCGACCGGGCAATCGGGTGGTTTGAACGCTCTTCTATGGCACTGATCAATCCATTGACAACAGATTGATCGGCGTCACCCTCTATTTTGACATCTTTCAACTTGAATTTACCGGTTGTAAGCGTACCTGTTTTATCAAACACCACGTACTTAGCCTGGCTTACGGCTTCAATGGTATCGCCGCCTTTAATCAGTACGCCATTCTTTGCCGCGCGCCCCAGTCCAACCATAACGGCTGTTGGGGTAGCTAAACCCATAGCGCACGGGCACGAGATCACCAGCACGGCAATAGCATGCATCAGCGAAGCTTGCAATCCTCCTCCGAAAACAAAAAAAGTAAGAATGAATGTTAGTAACGAAATGCCCAAAACGGCGGGTACAAATATGGCAGCTACTTTATCGCCCAATTTTTGGATAGGTGGCTTTGCTGCCTGCGCCTTCTTCATCAGATCGATGATTTGCGCCAGTACCGATTTTGAGCCCACTTTAGTGGCAATAATGCGGATGTTACCATGTTGTACAATGGTACCACCAATAACGCTATCATATTTCTTCTTTTCAACGGGCACGCTCTCCCCCGTTAGCATTGACTCATCGACCGAGGCGTTGCCTTCCAGTATATCACCATCGGCAGGGATCTGATCGCCGGTGTTAACCAATAAGGTATCACCTGATTTAATCTCGCGGGCATCAATCACCTCTACACTCCCATTTATTACACGGTTAGCCTTTACCTGCTGAAATTTCATCAGGTCTTTAACTGCCGAGGTTGTTTGCGTTACCGAGCGTTTCTCAAACAGGTTACCCAACAACACCAGCGTAATAATAGTGGCACTGGTTTCGTAAAAGCGATATTGCTCGCCCAAACCTTCAATAGTACCCACCAGGCTGTAAATAAAGGCCGCTGTTGAACCTATGAAGATCAGCACATCCATATTAGGCACGCCACCTTTAACAGAGCTCCAGGCGCTTTTACCGAAGTGCAGCAACCCTACTATAAATACAGGTAAACAAAGTGCTAATTGAATACTATCATGGTGTAGCCAGTGCCAGGGCAAAATCATATGTGCCAGCAACGGGATGGTGAATATGGCGCAAAAGATCAGCTTATTTTCCAGGCGCTGGTAGTACTTCTCTACATGTGTATCGGGATTATCAATCACCTGGAAACCCAAGCCACGGATATCATTGATTACCTGCGGCAGAATGGCGTCATTGGTAGTAGTAAATTTCACCTCGTCGCTTGCAAAGCTTACATGGATGTTATGCAAGCCTTTTTTTTCTAACATACGATGCACCGACATGGCACAGTTATTACAATGCATGCCGGTTACGTTAAGTTCTACAAGCTGATCTGTCATGATAACAAAGCTAGCCTTTTGTTTAGATGGATTCTAAATTAAAACGTAAGGTTTTTGTAATAAATAGATGGCAAATAAAAAACTAACTTACTTTACCAATTGCAAACCAACTATTTATGAAAAAGACCATTTTAACCGCCATCTGCGCCGCATTTGTGGCCATTGCCAATGCACAGGAAAAACCTATTTTATTATGGCCAAACGGAGCGCCGGGTTCTGAAGGCAAGACTACCCCAGAGCATGTCAGCAAATCGGCCCGTGGCGAGATTTCTATATCGAACGTAAACTTCCCGTCTATCACGCCCTATTTACCTACCAATGGCAAAGCAAACGGAATGGCCATTATTATAGCCCCAGGTGGCGGCCACAAAGAATTAAAGATGGACTACGAAGGCTCAAATTTTGCAGAATGGCTCAATACACACGGCATTACCGCTTTTGTATTGAAATATCGCCTGGCTAAAGAGGCTAACAGCGTTTATACCGTTGATGGGCATGCGTTGAAAGATCTGCAACGCGCTATACAGTTAGTGCGCAGTCGCGCGAAAGAATGGCATATTGATACAGCCCGTATTGGCGCCATGGGTTTCTCGGCAGGTGGCGAGCTGGCCGGACTATCGGGTACGCGATTTAGCTACGGCGATAAAAATGCAAAAGATGAGCTAGACCGCCAAAGCTCACGGCCCAGTTTCCAGCTATTGGTGTACCCCGGCAACCCCGACCGGTTTGAACCGCAAAAGAACTCACCTCCCCTGTTTATGGTGGCCGGTGGCGAAGACACGCCAGAACGCCTGAAAGGCATGGTTGCTGCCTATACCAAATACCTGGATGCTAAAATACCCGTAGAACTACACTTATATGCTAAAGGTCCGCACGGCTTTGGTGTGAGAAAGACCACCCCGGGCGCTGTAGCCGGCTGGCCTGAGCGTTTTTATGATTGGCTGATAGATATGGGGCTAATTACGAAGGAAAAATAGCCATTTGGCAGAGTAAATGGCTTTTTCTAAAACTGTAACTAATTTAAATTCAGCAAGAATAAGATCTATTTGAAAAAAGTATTTGACAGGAAAATGCTTTTTTATACATTTGCACTCCCAACACGGTAGGTATAGCTCAGTTGGTTAGAGCACCAGATTGTGGTTCTGGGGGTCGTGGGTTCGAGCCCCATTACTTACCCGAAAGCCTCTCATGAAAATGAGAGGCTTTTTTGTTTTTATGTGATCTCAAGACGCTATTAGCGCGGTTTATTGAATTCTTGTTAATTACTTTATGTCTATGCCAGTTCTAGCTTGATTTCTATTCAAACGGACTATGCTTAGGTATTTGGCGCATGTTTGGCGCATATCAAGCAATCTAGTTTTAGGGAGGGGCTTTCTTTTTCATACAGACTAATTTAGTGAATAATGAATTATGGAGCCATCATACGCTTATAGCAATCAAGTGCAAGATGGCAAACGAATAAATGAGAGGTTGCGCGTTGTCTGTGTTTATGCGGGAAGCTCTTGCACGCTTCAGCAGCTATAAGCGTAACTTTGCTTAGTAATTCATTATCGCTTACTTGAATTTCTTTATCTTCCCAAGAATGAAGACAAGGTGTCTTCAGGAGTCTTCTTTAAACTATCAGCAAACAAGAGGTTTTCTTCGACGTGCGCTAGCAACTCATTAGTATTGCGTGGTATGTTTGACGGCCATCTCAAGACATATATAGAAGCCTTAGCAGGTGAGTATTTGCCACCGAAGGACAGTAGAAAGGATAACATTCCATCGTTCTTGTTGATCTGTGTTGTTTTTATCCGTATTTGGTCAGTATATGTTCTTGGGTTACCATAATGTAAAACACTTACAAAGTTGTCGTAAGTCAACTCCGTGCCCTCGTTATTATAGTGCCACCTACGGAAATTGCTTGTCAAGTCTCCTGATCGTGGAAAGTATCCTCCATCACATAGTATCTTAAAAGATATCTGCTCTTCGTTCTGAAGCACTGAGAAGTTAAAGATTCCTACCTCTATGTTTAGATAAAAACCATCTGCATCATGTTGTATCTCGTGAAATTTTATAACCCCATTTAAGTTAGGGTATGTGACACGCTTCATTAACGCGTCTACTAGGTAATGTGGTGCAGGCTTGGACTGCCCATCTAGTCTTACATAATACCTAGTATCGTACTGATGTGGCCTATAGGTACTCTGTTGTATCTCGAAGATATATAAGTGGTCTGTTCCCCTGGATAAGATTTGAACAGCTATGCCGATAGGTAACGGTATAATTGAGCTGCTTATCCTATTGATTAGACTATCTTTTTCCCGTAGGTCCTTCACTGGCTGTAATTCCCCCACAAATATGTCTTCCCTCCCTGCTTCCTTAACGCCTTTAGGTGCTCCCCAGATCAATAACCCCCCAGTGGAGTTCAGGAACGCACTTATGCCCTTTAAAACATTTTGCAAGCCAGCATCAAATGCTGCTTGTTTCGGGAACGATTTGAACTCTATGGTTTCGGACTCTTGTCGGGGTACGGTAAAGTACTCCACAATGTCTTCATAAGTTAGTTCAGATAGAGGTTTACCAAAGTAAGCAGATGAGAAATCCATACGGTTCTATGTGTTATAAGGTTTGAGTAGCTAACTATGTATCTCCAGCTACTTCATTGGTGGCTTGCCAGAGTCTGCAAGCTTGGCATTAAGAGCAGCTCTTCTAATTGCCGCCTTCGCTGGCTGCACATAATAAAAGTCAAACAAAGCCTCTAGTACCTCTAGATTCCATTCTGCTTCATTTGGTTCAACCTCTAATATTTCACCTGTGCTCTTACTCTTATTAGGGTGTGCTGCAAAGTTGCCAATATTCCTTATTGCATCTATATCATCAGAGAGATGGCTAGGTAGTTTTCCAGAGTCTATAACCGATTGAATCTGTCCTGACAAGTCGCCCTTTGATACTCCAGCCGCATCTAATAATAGATTTTGTAAACATCTGCGACTTAATGCAGCGCTTGCTTTTGTGCTGTCCGCCAATACAATGCAAGCTTCGGAATAGTCAACTGATATATGTGTAGGGACTTCTATGGGAACAGGTGGACGCATTGAGCCTTTAGGGTGAATTAATCTAAGGGAAACTGGCTGACTAAGGTCAAACTTTTGCGCACTATGGTTATATACATACTGCCCATTGACAAGATACAGTATGTTTTTTAAGCAATGATTATTGGGGCATTTATAACTTTGTATGTACCACATACCGTGGACATCCTTTTCCAAAGGAGTTATTGATACAGAGGCATGAAACTCTACTAAGCAGTGAGGACACTTCATGAGCAGTTAATAATTATTTTAATAGTATGTGACCATGCGAGCACATTACGTGCCAATTCGATATAAGTGACACCTCCATGACTATCTGACATGTTGCAACTAAGGCAAACTGACAATTACTAATCTACATGACGGTCAGATAGTTGCCATAAAACTATGAAGGCCTTACCATTACTTTTACATCAAGGTCTTTACGAGGCCTATTAAAGCTATTCTCAAAGCCTGTAGGGTTTGCTATATAACCATCGGGATCATAGACAAAGCAGAAGAGTAATTTACAGAAAGGATGGGTTGAATAGCGCTCAATATCTATAGCTAATTGATCACCTGTCTCCCTATTCTTTAGATTACTTCTTGTCTTTTTTACTTCAATCATTACGTCATGCTCTTGGAGAAAAAAGTCTATTCTGCTTGATGTTCCAGCGTATGAGGGAGTCCACTCTTCTGGTCGTATGTCGTCGAAATGAACCATAAGTAGTGCATGTAACAAGTCCTGCACATCATACTCATTTTCCACATCTAAGGTTGGCTTATTACCGTGCCTTTTTCTAAGCTGCTTTACTACTTTGTCAAACCTCTCACATAGCATTACTAGTGTTCCTATCACATCATGTTGTGGTTGAACTTGTTCAAAATGACCAGCCTCAAGATCTTGACGAACTGCCTGTAAGATACTTAAAGCCTGTATTACATTTAAAAGAGTGCTGTAGATAGGTAAGGAACTTTTTAATCCCATATAATAATGGTTATCTGTTCCGAGTGAAGTACTAAAGCAATGAAGTACCTTTGTTCTCCAAGCTACAAAATCTGGTAAATTTCCGACTCCCACATCATCTGGACTATTGTCCGATGTGTTATTTAAGATTCTTATTTCTTTGCCTTCGTGAATCAGCGCATCAATAGTCTTTTCATTAAGCAGTTGTTTCTTAGTTTTCATATCAGCTAGTGAATATATGAAATGGTATCGAGTCGTGAAAGCCAACGCAGAGTAACGAAGTTGGCTGCGAGCTGAGTGAGGATTTGAGCAGAGAGAGCCTGAAAGGCGACTGCTCAATATGCTGCTCACAAACAACTGGCGGACACTTTGACAAAGGGATTGAGCGCCTGCCCTCAAAGTGTGTGACAGTTGAGCTGTCCGAACGATGAAGCAGACGAGCCTAGCAAGACGAGCGCTTGACTTATAATAGCTAGAGCGTTGCAAGCTCCACCTGGTCGAACAGACCAAGTGAGAGCGCAGCATAAGCGATAGTTATTATGAGGCAGAGAAAGCGAGTATGGAGCAACGCATCTGCGTAAATCAATCAGCGTGACAGACTGCTCTCAGAGGCCATAGGTGGACTTTTTTATCACACTATAACATATTAAGCCTATAAACAAAAAAGTCCACCTGTGAGCGATCAGGCATAGCAGTGAGGTTTAGCGTGCTGACAAGCTTGCTAAACAGAACGAAGTCTGGCGCGACTGATTGATACGCTTTGAGTTGCGTAATGCCTTTCTATCTGGTGTGGTGGCCTAACCGAGCGATAGGTCATCAGCATAGCTGGGCTTCGTCCTCGTAAGCAACAATTGGGGGCGAAGGCCAGTCTATTAGCTGATGTTACCTTTTTTATTAGGTGTTTTTACTAAAGTCCTTGTATGAACTATTTAGCAACCACATTGTAAACCAAATTACTATACTCGCTACAGCAGGCCACAAACCAATACTATAGATTAGCCAAGCAACGAACAGGAGAGCAATCGGCCACTTATACCGTTTTAAGTAGCTTAAGTAATGTACGGTCATCACCAATTGCTTCTTAACTGCGTAGCTTAGAAACAACCTCTTGACATCGGGTGCTCTAGGTTCAGGTGTTTTACTATGTAAGCTACCATCTTGCTCTGCTATCAACTCTTTAATGAAGATGACAGGAGGCTTCAGTATGTTATAGTAAATGAAGAGAAAGGGAATGGTTAGCATTACCATTAGCTTATACAGCCATGACTTGCGATGATTAAGTCTAGTGGTCTTCATGTTTAAGTGGTACGATTTAAAAGACAGAGTAGCAGTACAGTTCCATGAATATAGGATTGAAATTAAACCCATTGATATTGCTTATCTGTTGACAGGCCCTGACGGAAGCTCACAAACGTTATGTATTGTTTGGTTAGGACTGTTTTCAGGAATGATCTTGATTTGAACGCAGCCATCTTCTGATATTAGTTTTACTATAACAAAGTTCAAGGTCTGGTCATTTCTGGTTGCAGTCCAGTAGATCAAGCCTTTACCGTTTACGACCTCATATGACATTGGTGATGTCCTTCGGTATTTAATTTCCTGGCGTTCATCACCAATAGTTGTCCAATTAGCCCCACGATCAATAGCTATCAGCACGCTATTGCTGAATGGCGTTGTAGAACTTACAAGCGTATTATTTGCTGTTGTCATTTGAGATATTGAATAAAAGTGAACTTCACTATTATTGTGTTTCGTTATGTCGTCTTGAGTTACAGATCGCTGCCTTTGATTATAAAGCACAGCTATCATGTTTTTAAATTCTGTAGTAGGTGTCATTTGTTAATTGGATTTACCGACTAGTCCGGCATCGGAGGGTTAATGATAAGCGCTGGACTATGCGCTTATGACTTCTTTAGAAATCATGCACCGTAGATAACAAAAAACCAGCTATTGACCTATAGAGCCATAACTTGCTGCAGTTCCGCCTTGTGCTCATTAAGATTACTCATATGATATTATGACCTTGACTTGCTCTGTTCTACTAGTATAAACAATTTGTTTATCACCGACTTCTAAATCTGTCCTACGATACATCGTTTTCTCTGCCTCTAAAGAACCGTTCAGATAAAACCTTAAAGTATTCAAGCCACCTCCATTATAAACGATCTCGATCACTTCATTAGGGTTATTGACGTATTTAAGGGTGAGTGTTTTTGTTTCTTCGTTCATGTGGGCTTTGTAGCCGCCTGTCTTGTCTGTGTTGTTTAGAGTATTTATCAATCTAACCGAACATAACTGATACTGAGATTCACTATTGTTCTGCATTGACGAGTCCACTGGTTGAGAGACAGGTGGTTCTGGGGTACTCACTGGTGCAGCTTGCGAAGTTTGTGTTTGGTAACTAGGTGATGTTTGTGCTGTGTTTACTGATGTGGATTGTACAGTATTCTTGTTATTAGTACTTGGCAGTTGCGACCAAATAAGAAAGGCAATAATAGCAGCGGCAATTAGAAAGCCCAGCAAGTCTGAGGAGTCAATTTTTTTCATGAGAAGGTTAATCTGAGTACCGAGGCAGTCCTCATCGGTGGGTTAAACGTGCAAAAGCGTGGAACTGTAACCAACTCTGCACTTGAGGCCCTAGGAAGCCCGACACAACAGAGAGGCACAGCCCACGCTTTTTGCATGGGCGTTGGCCTAACTGTTCTTGATGTGTCTGAAATTTCCTAGGTTTCAAGTGACAAGAACATTAGCTAACGCTTATATCTTCAATAAATAATCTATATGTAAGTTGATATCTTATCTGAGTTGTTACCTCCGCTTTTTTGCGAAGTTAACAAACAGCAAGCAGACTAAGCAACAGCTTTGAGCTTTCTTTTAACAGAAGCAGGCTTGTAAGCGATCTGTTTAAAAGTGTGGTGCTTATTCCGCTCTTCAAGGTACTCGTACATCTCTGAACAGGTTTTAATGAGCCAGTTAGTTTTAACAGATGCCTCAATATCAATGGCTGTGTTGCTCTTGTCTGTGTTATGATATAGTACTCTTAAGAACTCTGCAGTTAAGTTGCTATACCTTTCGTCATTCATTACCTCTTCGAAACCCCAATGAATGCAAAGCAAACCTTGCTGATCACATTCTAATCTGAGATAAATTAAAGGCGAAACGAACTCATGGATAACAGTATCGGGCTTGACAGTACGGCATTCACGCTCTAAGCTATACCGTAGCTCTTCCTGTTCGATATTTGATAGCAATTGCCTGGCTTTCTTGTAAGTGGCTTGGTAAGCCTCTTTGACTACCTTATTATAAGGTATTAGGTCGGTGGTTGTGGATGTTTTCATGTTTAGTCGGGATTGGGTTAAATGAAAACAGCCAGGCTGAATAAGCCTAGCTGTTGTAATGTGTGGTTGTATGTTTAAAGGCGTTACGCCTGTAAAGAATAGATGTGCTTTGCCTGCTGCACTCTGAGCACGTTTGTATAGAAGGTGCTGAAGTCGGGTTGAAGCGCTGATTCAATGGTTCTGCCTTTAAATGAATAGTTGGCAAGTTGCTTTCTCAGTTCATCCTCCTGTTTGCAGCTATTGAAAGCATACTCCACCCTGTAGTGGCAATCGGGCGAGCATTCGAGGTACAGGTAAAGTGTTGGACTGATAAAGGCATGCATAGCAAACGCACTCTCACTGTTATCGTAGCGATAGTCACGTTCAAACACTAAAGGTTGTTCTGCCTTTAGAAGTAGCTTAGCCAAGTTCAACAGGTTATGGAACGCCGTTGATATGGCTTCGTTGTCCCGCTGTAATAAAGATTTTGGGTAGTAAAGCTTAGCAGTTTGCCAACGTTTTCGGGTGCGTTCACGGGTTGGTATAGGCTCTATGTGCCCGTCTTTTCGTGGTGGTGGTATATCTTCTGTCATGTTTTACAGGTGGGTTAATGGTTAGCAATAGTTTGAAGCGGTTGGTTAGTTGGTTTACAGGTATAATCTTCTGCCTGTAAAAAACAAGAAAGCCTTGTCCGGTTACAGACAAGGCAGTATTTATAGAAGAGTATTCGCTCTGCTTGTTTGAAGGCAGAAGTAGTTTAATCTTAATTGCGAACGGTGTACAGCCGTGAGAAAGCCATATACTTTTACCCTCAACTTCTTTAACAAGGGCGGGGCTTAAATCTTGCTGCATCCTCGCGCTTATCACTTGTAAAACCTTATTGCATGTTTGTTGCCTCTTCTAAGGTATAGGTCTTGTCACCTATACGGCAGGGAGTGTTTGGTGGCAAATTCAGCTTCAACATCCGCACTGCACTCTTTATCTTGAAAACACATCGCTTGAATTGCTCTGTTTCATTTGCAGAGGTAAATATGTCTTGTGTGTAAGCTGGTATATCTGTCTCATTGTTCACTGCCTGCTCTACAGGTTCATTAGTCATGGTTGTCATAGGTCTTTAATATTAGTACTTACCGAAATGTTACCTCAGAATTACCTACAGGAGCATGCAACTATAGTACTTACTATATAAGAGCATATACTAGGTCTAGAAAATACTATAGTTAGGTATTCCGTGAAGTAAATCTGTGGTGCTGTTGGGAGAAATTGATGTTTTTTCGTATCTTTGTTAAGGTCAAAATAAGATACATAACTCTCTCATTGTCTGCTACAAAGATAGTCAAATTACCCCAGAGATACAACCTAGAATACCGACTATTTCAATAATCATTCATGACCCCAATCAACAAACAGTTTGTTCTGTTACCGTCTGATATTGCCTTAACTAAAGAAGGCTTGCACTATAAAGATCTACTGACCTATATCACTATTCGTTCCTTTCTGAACAGCAAGAACGACCTGTGTATGCCATCCTATGAAAGCATTGCTGACCGCTCTGGTATGTCCAAGAAATTCATAGGCCAGTCTATAATCAGGTTAGAGCGTGCTGGTTATTTAAAGGTAGAACGTTCACAAAAGAGACGAGCATCTAATCGCTATAGCTTCCGTGACCATGAATGCTTCTGTCAGATTCCCTATGAATTCTTTGAGATAGACGACTTAACTGCCAATGAGAAGGCTATGCTTCTCGGAGTAAGAGAGTGCTTTGACAGTACAAACTTGGAGTTCTTTGTTGGAGACTTGGCGAATGCAGCACTGATGCTTGATGTGACTTATCGTACTGTTTATGTACAGTTTAAATCTCTTATAGACAAAGGGTACATAGAGAAGGTTACAATTCCTTACAAGTCGGGAGGAGAGCGCAAAGTAACGCGCCTAACATCCAAGATAAATTGGCATTACCACAGGGATATTAAGCCTGAGAAGTTAGGCGGAGACCAAGATAGCAGCAACCTGATATTTAAGTAACGGACATGTAGGGATTTGAGCCCATTGCCACTGCAAAGATGTATTAGTGCATTGGTGTATTTTTTTTAGCCAGGTATTGACAATACGATTTTTGTACTTAGCTTTGCAGAGCAATTGGCCGAAATACTATCGATATTTCGGTTCTCACTCACTCACTCACAATTGCGCACATGTACTAATGCATAATCATTGAGCGTCGCCCAAGTACAAAGCGCGTTCTAAATGATCGGTCTACACAGGCCTAATGCTTATTTATTAAGGTTCTTTTCGATACGAATAGAACAATGTTATTAATTGCGATAGCTAATGCTGTCTACTAAATCGACAATCATGAGTGAGATTGATTACAATGATGTGCAAGACCGCACATCTCAAACAGAAACAGAGCAGTATTCTCTCGAGGAGCGTATAGCTGCACTAACAGATCAAAAGCAAAACTGGTATTACATGGCGTCACAACTTTACAATGTAGAGGATACGTTCACCATGATAAAATACTATCAAGACAAGCGTGGCGGTGTCAAATTTAGTGATGAGATATTGAGACTTCAAAAGCTCAACGCGGCATCCGGTGATGAGGCGAAAATTAATAGAGCTATCACACAGAAGGTTGTAATAGGCCAATCTCTTTACAAGCATGACATCGTTGTCCTTGTACGTGATCTTTATAAAGGGACACAGGTGTCTTTGCCTTTAGATAGAATCGCGACACATTGCTTTGAACGGTTTCAGGAGTTGTTTCTTCTTACGAAAGAAAGCAAAACTGTGACTAGGGTTAACCCAGAAACAAACAAGGAGGAGAAGGTTACATTGATCAGGTATACTCCTGTGCTTGCTTTGTATGTTCAAGATGACAACTAACTAAACACAGCCCACTCCTTGCGGAGTGGGCTTTTTACTTACAATGTAGGAGCTGCAGTTTCTCTATCTTGGTGGCTAAGCTCACCTAAACTTCTTAGGTATTTGAGGGTAACAACCAACGTAGAGTGAGCCAGTAGGTTCTGTAAAAGGTGTACATCTTTGGTTTTACGGTAGACCTCTATAGCAGCAGTATGTCTAAAGGAATAGATGGTTTGGTCTTGCTCGATAAGAGCAAGCTTGATCAGATCGTCTTTTAAACGTCCCCACTGGGTCTTGAAGTAATCTTCATTGAATGGATGAACATGTCCTGTGAAGATGTTTTCTGATGGCTTTAGCTTCTTTAATGTTAGGTTTAGTTCTTCTCTTACATACAATGGGACAAATACAGTTCGTACCTTTCCACCTTTATTAGCATCACCAGATAAACGGATCTCGGAGCAACTGCGACTAAAGTCACCTAGAGTCAGTAGTCTTATCTCCTCATGGGGCCTCAACCAAGTTGAGTAAGTTAGTAGGCAACAAAGGTAAAGATTAGGAGACGCTTTCTTAAGGTGCGTCAGTAATGGCTTTAGTTGTTCCTTTCGATAAGCCTTGTTAAGCTTGGCCTTGGTTCTCCGTCTTTCACTATTTTTTACCACTAATACATCATAGTCAATCATTCTGCCCGCTGCATTAAGAAGCACTCCCAAATCTCGACGTTTGTTCATGTAGTAGGTTCCAGAACTATTGAAACGCGAAAGGAAGTCGTCTATTCTAGATGTTGTTAGCTTATTTAAAGGCTGATTAAGTTCTGCTTCTGATAGAAAGGCAACAAAGTCTCTGTGTATAAATCTAAGGTTACGTTTATATTTCCGGCTCAAGTCATTGTTAAGCTTTCTGTTTAAAGCTAGTAACAGAACTTCAGCCGTTGACTTATGGTGAATCTGACTAGGAGTTTCGTGCTCCTGCGTTATGGATAAAAACCTTTCCGAAGATGGTATGGAGATCTCTGTCTTATAGGTACCTGCATCAAGGGCCTTATGTAATTCAAATTGTAGCTTCTTCAGCAAAAGGTTTCGTTCATCGGCACTAACTGCTCTATTAGGGTTAAGCCTTAACCCAAGTGTCTTTCCATTATACTCTCTAACTCGTTTATTGTTTAAATAGAAGGTTACGTATGCTCTAATTGAGAGGTCTTCTGTAGATACGATTTTAGGCTCTGTATACATCTTTTGGCGCATGTTTGGCGCATGAGACGTCTTAAGTACCAAAAACACACGGTAGGTATAGCTCAGTTGGTTAGAGCACCAGATTGTGGTTCTGGGGGTCGTGGGTTCGAGCCCCATTACTTACCCGAAAGCCTCTCATGAAAATGAGGGGCTTTTTTGTTATCTGATAGCCCTTAAACATGACTCTACGCTTGTTTAGCTAAATTGGCACAGTACGTGATTTTAAGACTTGCCGGTGCAAGTCCGAAAACATAAAAAGCCTCTCATTTCAAGAGAGGCTTTTTATGTTATATAGGCTAAATATTGCGGAGTTTTAAAACCAAGTACGGCCGCTAGCAAGTGTTAGCTGACGCCTTAGTTTAGCTCCGTTACATTGTAATCAATTTGGCTAAAAACGTACCTTCAGTAAATGTACCAGCCAGGCCTACTCCAGCCACACTTGAGAATTGAAATGTGCCCCCTACAGCCTCCGTAGTAAATTTTGTAATGACTATTTTGCCGGTAGTGCCCAAATAAGAATGGTCCAAATCTGCCCCGATTGAATAAGAAGCAATAGCATCCCCTGTTGCTACATCAAATGTCCCGACTTTTACATTGTTAACCATCAGGTTGAGTACCTGAGTCGAATTGGCCATAGATCCCATTATTTGTACTGTACCCTGGCTTTTGTAATAGGTAGCGATTACAGTGTTGGCCGCTTGAGCGCTGCCATTAAATTTAAATTTTAAGCTAACCGCAGAGGCCGCTAGGTCATTATTGCTTTTTTTGCACGCCGTTGGTACCAACATAAAAAGTACAGCCAATAAAAATAAAGGTTTTAGGTGTTTCATTTTGTTTTTGGATTTTTTCCGAATCTACGAAAATTGGGGGCCATTACTTATCCCAATTAGTCTTTTTCAAACCGATAGATATCACCCTCGTCTCCATTGCACCTACGAAAAAAATCACGAGGTATCCCATTGACAAAATCCACATAAGTAATTGATTTAACATCGCAGTCAGTATTCCCTTTGTTCTTGAAAACTAATTTGTTGTTACTGATGTAGCTTGGCAAATCATCAACTGTTGTAAGCGGATAATTCCCCAATATTGATTGTGTTCATTATAAACTAAAATACGACTGGTTGCACGGTGAGCATTCCCCCATATCCAAACTGAATTCATAATCTTATAGCGGACACCTTTCTTTGTGATAAGCTCCCCCAAATAAGTAAGATATGTTTTAGATTGATCTTTGCTATTGAAGATATGTTCCCGGTTGACGCGACTGTGCTGAAGTACCTGCAACCTCATCCTGCTCTCCTGCGCTTGCGCAAAGGTTGTAAAGATGACCAAAAGAAGTATCGGGCTAATTACTGTTTTCAAGTCCATCACTATACTATACCGGGTCAACTGCTATTTCTCCGTTTTATAGTTTACAAACTGCCCTTTTTTATACGCCAGCACGCTCCATAGCGCCTGTATTTTGGCTTCCGGGTCCCAGGCCCCGCCAAAAGTCCACTTAGCATTAATTTCGCTAGCCTTTGGTGATCCTTTGGCTTTTTCGAGGTTGTTTTCCATCCAGGCAAAATTTCCGCCATCGCGTTTGACGTTGTACATGTAAACACGGTTGCCCCATGGGATAGAATCCAGCACCTGATCGCTATAAGCATACCCTATCGGGTGATCAATAATCTTGCTGGTCATGGTGCAGTTGAGCAGGAAGAATTGCGAATCATGGTGGTAGCGACCTAGTGTTACCGGGCGCTTAGAATCGAAATGAGAATCGGTGATGACCAGCTTTTTGTCTGGATTACCACGTCCATCATGCCAGATCAGTGCGCGGCCATCGCCATAAAACGTGCATCGGGTTGCGTAACACCATCCGCGCGGACAAAGAAAGTCTACTCCCGGGCAACGCAAATATAGATCTGCATGATAATACATGCCACCATCAGGCGCCCATAACGACAGGGCATCATTACCGTCGGCCCAAACATTACAATTAATTACAATGGTGCGCGTGGCCTGTCCGTAGATAGCCATCTGGTGCACGGTAGTTTGCTCAACCGTAGTGCCATAGTTGTTATAAACGGTCAGACCGCTAATAATACAATCGTCTGCCCCTTTTTGCAATACAATTACCCCCATATTGACCGGCTGACCTTTGTACTCCTTAATCTTTCGCGAAGCTGCTGTTTCTGCATTGATAATGCGGGTGCTGTCGCGGTTTTCGCCCAACAGAACAATGTTGGGTTTATCAATAATTACTTTTTGATTGTAGGTGCCGTTCTTAATGAAGATAATGTAAGGCTTAGTGGCATGTTCTGGCGCAGCCTCAATAGCGGCCTGGATGCTTTGGCCGGGCGATACGGTGGCCTGGTAGCGTTGGGCTTGGGAGGTGGTGCTGATCAATATGAGCCAGCAAAGAATGTGAAAGATTTTTTTCATATCAGGTTTATAGATTTCGTTTAACAAAACTCTTCTTTTAACTTAATTCTTTCGGGGGGCCTAATTGGCCGCCGATCTCTCCGTAAAATTCAACCAATTTAAACAATCGATTAACAGCCCAACTAAGCTCATCCTGGTTACAATGGTATTCTTCTATCTTTCCGTATATCTGATAGTTAGAGATATTAAAACCCTCTTCAATATCATTATACCAAATCACCTTTGTACCACAAATCCCTACAACCCAAAAACCAGAACCACAATCACCCATTGTACTTTCCTCCCATTTAATAGGAGTTATTTTAATTAATTGCCAAAAGTTCAAGCGCTCGCCATTCAGATCAAGTTCAGATTTTTGAATTTGATCCAGTAACTCATTTAGCGAAATAGGAGTCCACTCTGCCATTGTTTCCAATATATTGATATTTTATTTAGCCTTCTATAGTCAACCTTAAATACCCTCTTACCTCCTCATTAACATCCTCCTTCTGCAATATGCGCAGATGATGATTATACTGATTACTCCCCGGCACCAGAGCAACCTTGCTGAAACACAGATTATCTTCATAAGGCCGATTAAACGGCAACACCACATGAATAAAGTTTTTGCCAAACTGCGTAACCCAGGCAATACGCTTATGCCCGTTTGAAATGCCAATCATGGTTTTGGTAGCGTGCAGTGAGATATCGCCCAACTCGGCAAACTCATTAATGAAATGATTGTACAGGTGTGCCGTATGAGTGCTTTTACCGGCGAGGAACTTTTCTGTTTCGGGATCGATGTAAGTGACGGGCATGGGTTTAAACATAACAAAGAAGGCGCTTAACGCGCCCTCTTCAAAATATTAATCAAATTTTCACTTACTGGATTGATACCAGGCCCTCAAAATTCTTTTTGGTTACCTGGGGAGAGAAACAAGCCATCATTTCTTCGGCTTTTAATACCATATTCTCTGAACCGATAATAATAGCCGAACGCTGATGCAATTCAGTTACTTCTAATTCAAGGATGCGGTTGTAACCATCGCTGGCTTTACCGCCGGCTTGTTCAATAATAAAGGCCATCGGGTTACACTCGTAAATTAAGCGCAGTTTACCTTTTGGCGATTTTGCGGTGATTGGGTATAAGAAGATGCCACCTTTAATCATATTACGGTGCAAATCTGCCACCATTGAACCGGTGTAACGCGAAGTATACGGACGGCTGGTTTTTTCGTCTTCTACCTGGCAAAATTTAATGTATTTCTTAATGCCGTCAGGGAAGTGGGCGTAGTAACCCTCGTTAATAGAATAGATCACACCGTCTTTAGGGATCTTCATATCAGGGTGCGACAAACAGAACTCGCCGATTGATGGATCAAGCGTGAAACCGTTTACACCTTTACCCGTGGTATAAACCAACATGGTTGATGAGCCGTAGATTACATAACCGGCAGCTACCTGCTCTACACCACGTTGCAGCACGTCTTCCATTGTGGCTGCGCCGCTTTTGCTCTTTCTGCGGAAGATAGAGAAAACAGTACCCACACCAACGTTCACGTCAATGTTTGATGAACCGTCCAGCGGGTCAATAGCCACTACATATTTGGCGTTTTTAGAAATCTCAGAGTCAATATAGATGTATTCGTCGTTTTCTTCAGATACAACCACGCAGCACTCGCCACCACTTTTCAGGGCTGTAATAAATTGCTCGTTGGCATATACGTCCAGCTTTTTCTGGCCCTCGCCCTGTATGTTAATACTACCTGCATCGCCCAAAATATCGGCCAGACCGGCCTTGTTCACCTCACGGTTAACTATTTTGGAAGCTATGCCTATATCGCGCAGCAACCGCGAAAGCTCACCTTTAGCGTAAGGAAAGTCTGCCTGTTTTTCAATGATGAATTGTCCTAAAGTTTTTATTGATTGCATGGGCTTAGTGTATATTGTACATCTATTTTAATAACTCTACTGCTTCTAAGTTATGAATTTTATCGTCAGTAACGCAAAATTTTATTAATGTTCTTACTTTATGCCAACCGTGTTTTCCGGCTGCTCCGGGGTTTATGTGCAGGCATTTTATCTGCTCGTCATACATTACCTTTAATATATGCGAGTGCCCGCAAATAAAAAGCTTTGGAGGCTTAGTGTAAATTTCATTTCTAATAGCAGGGTGATACCGGCCCGGATAGCCTCCAATGTGCGTCATCCATACATCCACATCCTCTATTTTGAAACGTAAATGCTCGGGGAATGTTTGGCGCACGTCTGCCGCATCTATATTGCCGTATACACCGCGCAATGGCTTATGAGCCGCTAAACGATCAGCTACAGATATGTCGCCAAAATCGCCGGCATGCCAAATTTCATCAACGTTGTCAAAGTGTTTTAAGATGTTATCGTCCAGATAACTATGAGTGTCAGACAGCAGGCCTATCCTTGTCATTAAGTTTTGATGTTTCTAAGTTGATTACAATGCCTGGTTAGGTGCACTATCGTTATCAACTATGGAAGTAAAATTACAGTTTTATAATCAATCAGAGGAAACATTAAGATATTTTCAAAAAACGCAGAACAAAGTTAACAACACCACACCGCCAACTCTTACTATCGTCTACAAATAAGCTAATAAAGCAAGTACAATATAAAGCGGTATGCCAATTGTTATTGCTTTGCTATAATTTTGCCTGCGATATAGCACTACTATAATACCCAAAACTATACCATAAAGCAATACACTGATTATATACGGCCTTGCCAGCAGCCATGGCACATTTTCAGGGATCAGCGGCGAGTGATAGGTATAAAACTGCATAACGGCCTCTGCCCCATTCATCAATATGGCAAAAGCATAAAAGGCCATAATTACTAACGACCAGAGTTTCATCCTCAAAAGATCGTCAAAAAATCTGACAGCAGCGCACTGTACTGTGCTGTATACTTGCGCGGTTCGGTATAAATAACCAGCGCGGCCCGTTGCACTTCCTGCACCTCGCTCTTGCTCCAGCTCAATATTTTACGGTGAGGATTGTAATCAGGGTAAGAACTTACATCTATATAACTGTGCAAATGCAAATCATGCTGCGTAGCCAGGGAGTTGACCACCTGCGCGGTATCCACAGGCAGTATCATCATCAACCTGCCATCATCATTCAGATGCTGCGGTACACTTTTAATCATCTCCTCAAAGAAATCCTCCCCGGCATGTTTAGCCACGGTTTTAGCATGATGCGGCGACGCCAATGAGTTGATATAAAAAGGAGGATTAGACACAATCAGGTCATACCGATTATCTGTGTGCGCAGCAAAGAAATCCTGAAAAGATGTAGAGTAAACAGTCAATCTATCAGCAAAGGGCGAGCCCTCAAAATTACGTTTTGCGGTGGCTGCGGCTACAGCATCTATCTCCACCGCATCAATCAAAGCTTCTGGAAAACGTTGTGCCAACATTAATGCCACTACGCCGGTACCGGTGCCTATATCAAGTATACGTCTGGGCTTTGGGCTGCCAGCCAGGGCGCCCAGTAACACACCATCGGTATTCACCTTCATGGCGCAACCGGTTTGATCTACCTGAAATTGTTTGAAGCGGAAAATGCTCATGGAGTAAGGTGAAGGGACAAAGGTAAAAGGATAAAGGTGATAATCTAAAACCAAGAGAAACACTTACTGGAAGGACAAAGTACCTTTATCCTTTATCCTTTCAGCTTTAACCTCAAATCAAACTTCATACATCTCTATCGGCAAGCCATCCGGATCGCTGAAGAAGGTGAACTTTTTGCCGGTAAACTCATCTACCCTGATAGGCTCTGTAACCACGCCATGCAGGCTTAAATGTTCGACTGATTGCTCTACACTATCCACTTCAAAAGCCAAATGACGCAGACCAGCCGCTTCAGGACGTGAAACCCTGGCCGGTGGATCAGGGAATGAAAACAGCTCTATCTGGTAAAGTCCGTCTACTGCCAGATCCAGTTTATAGGATTGGCGTTCCTCGCGGTAAACCTCCTGCTGAATGGTTAGTCCGAGTACTTCTGTATAGAAACATTTAGATACTTCGTAGTTTGAGCAGATGATGGCGATGTGGTGGATTCGTTTGAGTTTCATTTGAGGTAGATAAAAATATTTTCAAAAACGTCATTGCGAGGAACGAAGCAATCTCTGCGAAGGACACTCCGATTGGCTAAGTGGATTTGCAAGTACAGAGATTATTAATGTTGTTATTTGCTTTTAACGGCATTAATGAGCTTCGGTCGGTTGTCTTCGTTCCTCGCAATGACGGTGGTGGTGTGTATTGCCAAAACAACAAAAGGGAAAAGGCCTTAAAACCCTTCCCCTTTTATATTTATGCATTAAGTATTAAACTTATTCTCCAAGTATTACGTGCAATACGTTGTCATAAACCAGTTTAAGGTCTACTATGTTACCGTAACGCTCTTCGTCAACGTGCAAGTCGCCCAGTTCGGTAGTGTTACCTAGCAGGGTAAACTCGGTTTCGCTGGTGGCCATCAGTTCAACAAAACGCTCTTGATCTTCAGGGGCCACACTCACTACTATCCTGCCTTGAGCCTCGCCAAACAGGAAGGCATCTTTGCGGAAGTTATCATCAGTGTTCACCTCGAAGCCCAGACCGTTTGGCATTGCTGCTTCTACCAGCGCTACGTAAAGGCCACCGTCGGCAACGTCATGCGCGCTTTGGATCACTTTGTGCTGAATCAGTTGTTTAATTACCTGGTGCGTAGCATACTCTTTATCGATATCAAAATACGGAGCCGGAGCAGCAAGTATTTTGTGGTACGATGCCAGGTATTGAGATGAAGCAATATCATTCTGAGACTCGCCAACCAGATAGATCAGATCGCCGGGCGATTTGAAATCCAGCGTCATCAAATTATCCAGGTTATCCATTACCCCCAGCATACCAATGGTTGGCGTTGGAAATACCGAACCACCGTCACTGCTCTGGTTATAGAAACTTACGTTACCGCCGGTTACCGGAGTTTCAAATTTGGTACAAGCTTCGCTCATACCTTTAATGGCGCTTACAAACTGCCAGTAAACCTCAGGGATGTAAGGATTACCAAAGTTCAAGCAGTTGGTAATAGCTACCGGCTCGCCACCGCTACAGGTGATGTTACGTGCGGCTTCGGCCACAGCAATAGCACAACCTTTCTGCGGATCGGCATATACATAGCGTGAGTTACAGTCGACGGTAATTACAATCGCCTTGTCGGTATCTTTAACCGCTACTACGGCCGCATCGCTCGGGCGATTGGTGGTCATGGTTGAGGTACCGATCATTGAATCGTACTGATCAGTTACCCAGCGTTTAGAAGCAATATTAGGGTGAGATATCAGGTGCTCGGCCACTTCTTTCAGATCGGCAGGCTCAGGCACGTTGTTGATATCAAACTTTTGATTTTCGGCATAGTAAGCAGGCTCGCGGTACTCACGCTGATATACTGGCGCACCACCACCCAATACCAGGTCATCGGCAGGCACATCGGCCACCAGTTCGCCATTCATATAGTATTCCAGGCGTTTGGTATCGGTTACTTCGCCAATCTGCACACAGTTCAGGTCCCATTTATCAAATACGGCCTGTATCAGGGCTTCTTTACCTTTCTCGGCCACAATCAGCATACGCTCTTGCGATTCTGACAGCAGGATCTCGAACGGTTTCATATTCTCCTGACGGGTTGGCACCTTGTCCAGATCAATACGCATACCGTGCTCGCCCTTGGCGCTCATTTCAGAGTTTGAGCAGATGATGCCCGCAGCACCCATATCCTGCATACCAACTACGGCACCGGTTTTAATAACCTCAAGCGTAGCCTCCAGCAACAGTTTCTCCTGGAACGGATCGCCCACCTGTACGGCAGGTAAATCATTCACAGAATCTTCGGTAATATCTTTAGACGCAAAGGCAGCACCATGGATACCGTCTTTACCTGTAGCAGAACCTACGATATAAACCGGGTTACCCACGCCGTATGACGTAGCCGACACCGTTTCGCCAGCCTTAACAATACCCGCACTAAATGCGTTTACCAGCGGATTAACGTTGTAGCAATCATCAAAGAACAGCTCGCCACCCACAGTTGGGATGCCGAACGCGTTACCGTAATGACTAATACCTTTTACCACGCCTTTTACCAGCCACTTGGTTTTATCAAGCTTCAGGTCGCCAAAACGCAGCGAGTTAAGCTGAGCAATTGGGCGGGCACCCATAGTAAAAATATCACGGTTGATACCGCCCACACCGGTAGCAGCGCCCTGGTAAGGCTCCAATGCCGATGGGTGGTTATGGCTCTCTATTTTAAAGGCACAGCCAACGCCGTCGCCCAGATCAACCAGGCCGGCATTCTCCTCGCCTGCTTTGGCCAGCATACGCGGGCCATCTTTAGGCAAAGTTTTTAGCCAGGTAATAGAGTTTTTGTATGAACAGTGCTCGCTCCACATTACCGAGAAGATAGACAGCTCGGTAAAATTAGGCACGCGGCCAAGTATCTGATTAATACGTTCAAATTCGTCAGGAAGCAGGCCAAGATCTTTGGCGGTCTGCACGGTGGTCAATTGTTGGTTGTCCAATGTTATTGAGTTGTTTTGGTGAGACGGCTGCGAAGTTATGAAAAATGTGCGAATGTGCAGATATGCGTATGTGAATTTGGTTTAACCCCGCATGCAGGCGCCATGGTGCATCACCGGCAAACAAACCATTTGCGGTATAAATATTTTATATTTGATGCTATCTATGAGTTGCGTTTTAACAGTTGTAGGCGAAAATTTTGATGTAGATACGTTTGTTGCTATCAGCGGACTATCTCCTCACACCGTATGGTATAAAGGCGAACCGCGCAACAAACGAGGGGAACTAAATCAAAAAAACG
The DNA here is from genome assembly GCF_041080815.1 of Mucilaginibacter yixingensis. Classification (NCBI taxonomy): domain Bacteria; kingdom Pseudomonadati; phylum Bacteroidota; class Sphingobacteriia; order Sphingobacteriales; family Sphingobacteriaceae; genus Mucilaginibacter; species Mucilaginibacter yixingensis. Next base: position 2,435,075 of record NZ_CP160205.1, read on the forward strand.
GATTTAATCTTTCCGTAAGCGATGCTGAATTTAATGACTTTAACAACCAGGTGTCAGACACCCTTCTTTTCTTATCTCAAAATGCCGACAAATTGCAATTACTAAAAACGGTCGAAATTGAGTTTGCAACGCTTGACTTTGGTGTTGACACCGCCAACAATAATGGCATGTATAAAGGCTTTTATCTCCCACCATCCTTAGTAGAAGCCGCAGCGGCATTCGGCATCGGCGTTAAGGTAACGGTTTATCTTTCAGACGAGGATTAACCTTTTTCAGTAAACCAACGTTCAGCATTTCATCGGCACCAGCAGCCCCGCTTTACGCTGCAAACCGACTGAAGGGAGCTCATGAATACCTTAAAAAAACAAATAACTAAATGAATACCCCTCGCCTGCTACCAACTCAAAACCAATGCACGCTGCGGGGTTTCCACTACAATCGGGTTCAGAGTGAACAGTCGGTAGCAAATCTTACCTAATTAACATGTCATGCTGAGGAATAGAATCCGGCGGGGACTATAAAAGTGAAATGACAGACAAGAGGGCTGTCAGTCTGAGCTTGTCGAAGACTCGCGCGGAAAGGCCCACCCACCATGCTTCGACGGGGCTCAGCATGACATCCTTTTTTAACTTGTAATGGGTAGCAACGAAGCATCTCTGCGACCGTCCCATATGGCTTGTACTCAGAGATACTTCGCTATCGCTCAGTATGACATGCCTCTAATATGATTTCAGAAAACCCAAGGTTCAATATCCCAAAACCAATATCTAATCACCAAAAACCATCTCTTAATCCCGCTACAACCAATCTCTCCCGGCAAACCTCTACCTTTGCGCTATCTATGAAAGCCCTTTACCAGAAATACAAACCACACTACCGCGAAAACCTGCGGCTGGCCATCCCGGTGGTGATATCGCAAGCCGGGCACGTGCTCACCCAGGTGAGCGACAGCGTGGTAATTGGCCATTTTGCGGGCACTATTGCGCTGGCCGGGGTATCATTAGCCAACAATGTTTTTATTATTGCGCTGGTAATTGGGCTGGGCATTAGCTATGGCATTACGCCGCTTATTGCACAATACAACGGCGCGGGTAATAAAGATGGTTGCGGGCGCTTACTGGTCAATAGCTTGCTGCTCAATATTATTGGTGGCATTGTACTTTGCACGGTAATTTGCCTGGGACTGGGGCTGATATTACCGCACCTGAAGCAATCGCCCGAGGTGGTGGCGCAGGCGCGTCCGTTTTTGCTATTGCTGGGGCTTTCACTCATCCCCATGCTGGTGTTTAACACGTTTAAGCAGTTTGCCGAGGGACTGGGCTTTACCAAACAGGCCATGCAGATCTCTATCTGGGGCAATGTGCTCAACATTATACTGGGCGTTATCTTTGTAAAAGGCTTGTTTGGGGTTACACCGATGGGCATCCGCGGTGTGGGTTACAGCACGCTCATAGATCGCACGGTGATGGCGGTGGTGATGGGCAGCTACGTGTTTCGCTCAGACCGGTTTAAAAGCTATCTGACGGGATTTACATTTAAGCATATAGAGTGGGCCAGTTGCCGGGAACTGCTGCGTATTGGTATGCCGGTAGCCATGCAATACGTGTTTGAGGTAAGCGCCTTTAGCGGAGCAGGTATTATTATCGGAACGATCAGTCCGTCGGCACAGGCCGCGCATCAGGTGGCCCTTAACATGGCATCGCTCACCTACATTATGGCCAGCGGCTTTGCAGCGGCGGCGGCCATTAAATCAGGCAATCATTTCGGGGCGCGAAACTTTGAGCGCCTGCGGATGTCGGCCGTGTCAAGCTATCACATCGTCATCATCTTTATGAGTCTGACGGCCATCATCTTTGCCACTTTTAATCATTTACTCCCGTGGATTTACACTTCAGACAAAGCCGTTATAGCTATTGCAGCACAGCTATTTATCATTGCAGCAGCCTTTCAGTTATTTGATGGCACACAGGTAGTTGGCCTGGGCGTACTGCGCGGCATGGGCGATGTAAACATCCCAACCATTATCACCTTTCTGGCTTATTGGATTGTGGGTTTGCCTGTGGGCTACGTGCTGGGCATCAGCCTCAATTGGGGTGTAAAAGGTGTTTGGTATGGACTGACGCTGGGCCTGGCTGTAGCGTCGGTTTTGTTGTATTGGAGGTTTAGCAGGAGGTCTGCGACCGAACGCTAATACCCTTCTTGTCATATCGACCGTGGGGAGATATCTTAGCCCCCATGCTTGTTAGCCAATATTCATTTGTAACCTGTAATACGTCTAAGATTTCTCCCTACGGTCGAAATGACATAGAATAATATTAAAAAAACAACTCCACCGCCAGCCTGAACGTGTTGCAATGCGCATCCACAATATCTTTGATATGCGGCGAGTAGCCGCCACCCATGCTCACCTCAACGGGGATATGGTGATCTTTGCAGGCTTGTAAAACCAGTCGGTCGCGCTCGCGGCATTCGTCTTTGGTGAGGGCCAGTTTACCCAGTTTATCGGTAGCCAGCACATCTACGCCCGAGAGGTAAAAGACAAAATCGGGTTTTTGCTGCGCGATGAGTTTGGGGAGGGTTTCTTTCAGGATGGATAGAAATTCGTCACCAGTGGTGCCGTCGGCCAGCGGGATATCCAAGTCTGATGTTTCCTTCCGATAGGGAAAATTATTGGCGCCGTGCATAGAGAAAGTGAACACCCGGGGCTCATTTTCAAATATCTGCGCAGTGCCATTGCCCTGATGTACATCTAAATCAACAATTAAGATAGATTGCGATATTTTATTATGCAACAAGTAATTAGCAGCCACAGCCTGATCATTCAGCATACAGAAGCCTTCGCCCCAGTTACTGCCTGCGTGATGGGTACCACCAGCTACGTTAAACGCAATACCATGCTGCCGGGCATATCCACAGGCATCAATAGTTCCCTGCGCAATACGCTGTTCGCGCTCCACCAGCCGGGCATCCAACGGGAAACCAATGCGACGCTGATCTTTCGGCGACAGGCGCAGATCACGCAAATCAGCCCAGTAATCTTTATTGTGCGTCCATAGAATCACCTCCTCACTAACCACTCCGGGCGAAAAGAGGTTCTCGGGCGATATAGTTCCTTCGTGGAGTAATTGCTCTGGTATCAACTCATACTTCAGCATCGGGAAACGATGACCCTCAGGCAATGGATGAGCATAGATGGGGTGATAGGCTATTCGTAGATCAGTCATTTGTCATTTCACTTCGTTTACCAGTAACAAGGCTTCCTGCAGCACTCTGCCTGTGTGATACACATCGGTAAAAGTATTATAAAGCGGCACCGGGCTCAGGCGGATCACGTCGGGTTCGCGCCAATCGCCAATGATACCATTTGCAGCGAGGTGATCAAAGATCTTTTTACCATATTGCTTACAGATGATAGAGAGCTGGCACCCGCGCTGCTCAGGATCAGTCGGCGTGATGATCTTCAACCACACTTCACCCCACTGTTGATTGATCTGATTTATCAAGAACTCCATATAGCCCGTCAGACGAACGCTTTTCTCTCGAAGGTATCTTATACCACCCGTATCCTCAAACACACCCAGAGCGGCTTTATTAAGCGCCATAAGCAAAATTGGACTAGTGCTTACCTGCCAGCCATCGGCGCCAACCTCGGGCACAAAGCCTTTTTTCATTTCAAACTGGGTAGCGCGTTCATATCCCCACCAACCGCTCAGGCGTTTCAGCGATGTATCGTTATGATATTTCTGATGCACAAAAATCCCACTAATACCACCGGGACCAGAGTTCAGGTACTTGTAAGAGCACCAGCAGGCAAAATCTACACCCCAATCATGCAGTTGTAACGGCACATTGCCGGCAGCATGAGCCAGATCAACCCCAACCATAGCACCAACAGTATGGCTAGCCTGGGTAATTGCCGCTATATCAAATAACTGCCCGGTGTAATAATTTACACCACCAAATAAAACCAGCGCCAGCTCATCACCTAAATCATTGATTTTTTGCAGGATATCTTCTGTTCGTAAAGTATATTCACCATCTCTGGGGAATACTTCTACAATGACATCGTCAGGCGCCAGACCGTGCAGGCGCACCTGGCTTTCTATAGCATATTGATCAGACGGAAAAGCTTTGCCTTCCATCAATATTTTATATCGTTTATCTTTTGGTTGATAGAAACTTATCATCAGTAAATGAAGATTTACTGTAAGTGAATTCATTACGCTGACCTCAGCTTCACGGGCACCCAAAATCACAGACAAAGGCTTTTTCAACTGCTTTTGATAGCCCAACCATGGATCATCGCCTTCAAACCAGCCTTCTACAGCGCGGCATTGCCATGCATCCAGCTGCTTTTGCAGCTCACCCCTGGCTGCTTTAGGCTGCAAACCAAGCGAGTTACCGCACAAATAGATAGCGTCACTCCCATTATGTTGTGGAATTAAGAATTTGTCTCTTAAATATTTAAGACCATCAAGCTCATCTAATTGTTGAGCAAAAGCCAATGTATTCTGATATTCCATCTTTTAGATTTGCAATATGAGGTTTAAGACAATCTCTCTGAATCAATCACTTGCCCTTTACCGGCCTACTTACATAAGGGTTACCCTTTACGTAAAAGCGATAAGGCAATAAGGCATCCTCTTTGGCATAATCTACACCTATGCGCGGCACTACCGCTATTTGATCATCGGTAAAAGTCAATCCCCGGTCTTCCAGCCACAGCGTATCGCTTTGCAAACTAATAGCGTTAATCTTTCTGGAAATACCCAATGCTTTAGCTACACTACCGGGCCCCATTGTAATGTTCGGTTTAATAACCGCCATGTTTCTGCGCGATTGCATTACATCCAAACCAATTGCCGGGTCGATTGCACGAATCAATACCGCCAGCGGCTCATCTTCAACAGAAACAACAATATTCAGCATTTCATGAATACCATAACACAGGTAAATGTAAGCAACACCACCGGGCATAAACATAGTTTCGGTACGCGGAGTACGCTTGTTGCCGTAAGCATGCGAGGCCCGATCAATAGGGCCATTATAAGCTTCTGTTTCAACAATATAGCCTCCTGTAACTAAACCATCCAGGCGCGTAAACAAATACTTACCTATCAAATTACGGGCTACCTCTACCACGTTTGGGTTTTGATAAAATGCTGCTGGTATTTTAGAAAAACTGTTGGCCATTGCGTGCAATATAAAAATTATTACGCCTTAGTATTTGCCATACAAGCCCACTTGTTGATAAATTGCAGGATATGAAAAACCTCATCATTGCCCTGCTCATTCTTTGTACCCAGGTTGGTTGCACACAGTCTCGTTACAACCAGGGAGCAGCCACCACCAAGAATTATTACGAAGAATTGCCTTATGACGATCTGAACGGTAAGTTTTTCGTCACTGTAGAAGTAAACGGAAAACCGCGACGCTTTCTATTTGATACCGGTGCCATATGTATGGTGAGCGATCAGCTGGCAGATGAAATGAACCTAACCAACATCCACACCGATGATGTGGTAGATGTTAACGGCACCCACTTTAAAATGCACGATGTAAAACTGGATATTAAATGCGGCAGCACCCTGTTTGCCGGCACACCCGCGCTTAGGGGATTGCAAGGCGAGGTATTTAAATGCTGGTCGGTTGACGGCATTATCGGCAGCAATATGCTACGTAATTCACTCGTTAGGTTTAACAGCGCCAAACATACCATCATTATTACCGATCAGAAAGATAAGCTGCAACTCAACAGCAAAAACAGCGGCAAACTGAACATTCACACCGATGGACAAAGTACGCCTATCCTGACCATCCCCTTTGGCAAAAACGCTACGATGGCCATGGAGTTTGACAGCGGCGATAATAAGATGCTGCGCCTTACCGACGGGCTGGTAAACCAAATTACCAAAGGCAGCGTGTACCGCGTTGTGGGGTTAGGCTATGGCGCCAACAACATGGGCGCTATGGGCTTGCAGAAAGACGCACCAAAGCGGCGCTTGTACATCCCCTCCTTTAACTTAGGTAGCACGCAATTCAATAATTCAGTTACTGACACTAACGACTCCGGCATCCCCGGCATCGGCACCGAGCTATTAAAATATGGCACATTGACGCTGGATTACATCAACCAGAAGTATTATTTCGATCCTATTACCCCTACTGTTAATCTGGATGCCAGAGGCTGGCCGGTGGCTTTAACCGTCAAAAATAACCAGCTTATTATTGGAGCAACATGGGACGCCCTGAAGGACATGGCCAAACCTGGAGAGCAGGTAATTGCCGTAGATGAAAAGGATTACAGCCACATAGACCTTTGTGACCTGGTAAACAAAAAACCTGTATTAGATGGCAAACAAACCGCCGTTTTAACCATTAAAAACGCAGATGGCTCTACACGGCAACTTACTATAGAGAATAAAGACTATTCAACAGCAAGCACCGTTGCCAGCCATTGATTAATCTCGCGGGCCCGGTTTTAACCATTAAAAACGCAGATGGCTCTACACGGCAACTTACTATAGAGAATAAAGACTATTCAACAGCAAGCACCGTTGCCAGCCATTGATTAATCTCGCGGGCCCGGTCAAAAATCATAATATGTGTGCCGCCATGTACAACGGCGGCATTTTTTATGCGATGATGATCAAATACCCGGTCATTATCGCCCACAATATGAAAAGTATTTTCAGGAATAATCTGATTATCCCAACGCAAAACAGCCCCCATAGACCATTTCAAAAACCGCACAGACGACTGATGCAGCATATCTGCAAACAGGTTCATCTGATGTTTGCCGATATTACCCACCACGTGGCGTGCAATTTTAGTTGAATGAGTAATTAGCCAACCAGGCAAGATTTTATAGACCGGCAGCGCCCGGAACAACTTAAAATACCCAGGCGCCTCATTAATGGTTTTGATACTGGAGATGAGGATGGTCTTTTTCAATCGCAATGTTTTGCTGATCTCCATGGCCATCATTCCACCTAAAGAGTTGCCAATAACAATATCGCCATCGGCTATTCCGTATTGTGCTTTGATTTTCTGCGCGTACGATACAAGACTGTCATTTTCATCTGGCTCAAACCAATTGACCAGCACTTGCTCGTAGCCATCGGTCTTGATGTGTTGATAGATCCTGCTATCAGCCCCCATACCGGGAATCATAAAAACGCGGCTCATGCAATGTTTATCAGGTCAATAATTTGCGCCAGGTATTGAGCATCTGTTTCGTCAAACTGCGCCAATTCTTCGCTATCCACATCCAGTACGCCAATTACCTCACCATTGTTAAACAGCGGCACAACGATTTCTGATCTGGATAACGAACTGCAGGCAATATGGCCGGGAAAAGCATCTACATCGGGCACAATCAGCGTTTGTTTTTGCTCCCACGCGCTACCGCAAACACCTTTACCTTTAGCTATGCGGGTGCAGGCCACCGGTCCCTGAAAGGGGCCCAAAACCAACTCGCCATTTTTCACCAGGTAAAAGCCTACCCAAAACCATTTGAATTGCTCTTTGAGCGCCGCGCAGACGTTAGCTAGATTGGCCACAGTGTCAGTTTCGCCATAAAGCAGGGCTTCAATCTGCGGAATAAGCGACTGATATTGCTCGGCTTTACTGGTCGAGGTGATGATTTTTAAGTCTTCTGCCATAAAATCAAAGTTAAGACAGGCGCTGTTAAACTAAATAAGCAAAATATCATATTTAATCTTTTATTTCGCTGCATGGCCGTTATGAGTTTGACCATCGTTCGTTACCGAAAGGCGCTTGTACCCTTCGCACTGCTGGCCATGGCGGTGCATAGATTACCGCTCAGGCTCCAAAAAGGCTGCACGTTCTGGAAACTGATGGGCAGCGGACGCAAGGGTACATTTGATCTCAATCCCGACTGGCAGCAATGGGCACTACTGGCCGTTTGGAATCAACAAGATGATTTCGAGCGATTCTATCAATCTTCGTTCGTCAGCAAATGGTGGCAAAAACTAACCACCGAACAGTGGACCATCTTATGCGAACCACTACAAAGCCACGGTAAATGGGATAACAAAGAACCATTCAAAAAACCAACTGAAACGGAAGGATATGGAGACCCTATAGCAGTACTCACCCGCGCCACTATCCGTTTTAACCGACTGAAAAACTTTTGGGCCAATGTTGATGGCGTGGCCCAAATAATGAGTGATGCCCCGGGCTATATCATGTCTGTAGGCATTGGCGAAGCCCCTGTTTATAGGCAAGCCACTTTCTCTATCTGGCAAAGCGTAGACGATGTAAAAAACTTTGCCTACCGCTCCCGCGAACATGGTGAAGTAATCAAAAAAACAAGAGACGAAAACTGGTATAGCGAAGAACTTTTCGCCCGGTTTAAAATACTAGAAACACGAGGCACACTGCATGGAGCCGATCCACTGCATGGCCTTATCCAAAACACAAACCAGCAATGAGAGTAATAGCAGAACTACCGCATCCCGATTTTAAGATCACCATTATGAGCATGAACCAAAAGTTTATTATCAAAACCGAGAAAGGGGTATATGAGCAGATTTACAAGGTTGCCGACATGGATCTGCTCAAAGGAATAGACAGTGTTTTTGAATTACTTGACGAAGAATTCCTCAACAAAATAAACGAACGCTTTAAAGAAATGAACCGCGACTTTAAAGCGAACTACGAGAAGTACAACTTGTAGCGATAAACCACATAACATATTGCAAAATAACAACTTAAGTCAATAATTAAAGCATAGCCAAATTTAATTTGGCTATTTTGGCTTACTTTAGCCCCTTATTAATTATTTAATTAAAGCTATCTTGTGTCATTTAATTACAAAAAACCTGATAAACAATAACTTATATATCGTAACAAAATTATATATTGGTAACTATATACCTTCCTAACCAAGTCCAAAGAAAATTCTGTATCAATAATTACATACTGATAATCAAGTAGTTGAAATTAAAAGTCAGATTCTTTAGTCAGGAGAAAGATTGAGTCATCTGAAAACAAAAAGAGCCACAAATATGTGGCTCTACTATTTAAAAAGCCCCTAGGCGGGCAATAGATCAGCGTACCAGAAACCGCTTAATTTGCTTGCGTCTACGGCAGATCCGTTGCAGGTATCATCTGCACTTTTGGGTGCTTTGTAAGTCTTAAACACCTTCTCGCCTACGCTATATTTTATTTCATTTTTAAAGATGGGACCTTTAAAAGCATAGGTATGAAACTCGCCGTTCTCGCCGCAAACATCAACGTCAGCAGGCAGCGAGGCAATCAGTTCCCGACTCAACTCTCGGCCCGCAAATTCACCTAGGCGCTCCTGGGTACAGGCAATAACGGTACCAAAGCCTAGATCTAGAAACTCATTTATCAACTCATGGGTATCCCGTTGCCAGAGCGGATAAATACCTGAGAGGCCTGCTTCGGCCAGGCGCTGATCGCGGTAGTTTTTGAGGTCTTGCAGAAAGATATCGCCAAAGATAGAATGCGTAATACCCTCGCCTTTCAAATGATCCAGGTGGCGGCGCATCGTATCGTCATACGTTTTCATATCAGGCATTTCCGGCAGGCGCACCTGGTATAAGGGAATACCTATTTCTTCGGCCTGCCTCAACAATAATTCCTCGCGTACACCGTGCATAGAAATACGATTCACCGCATCGTTCACCGTTGTGAGCAGATATTTTATTTCTATGTCAGGATTGCGCAGGCAGTGGTATAACGCCAATGCGCTATCCTTACCGCCGCTCCAGTTAAATATAGCTTTGTGTTTCAAGTTAAAGATTGAAGGTTAAAAATTAGGAATACCGGATTCATATGCACATCCGCACATTAAACCATTAATTCATCTACCAGCTTTACTACTCCTGCACTTGCCTTCTCCTCTATTTTGGTAAATGAGTTATCCAAACCAACGTCTGGTATTTTGGGATCGATGATGTATTTCGGCGTTTCCGGGGCCACATAATGCACTAATCCTGCCGCAGGGTATACCGCGAGCGATGAACCTACCAGGATAAAAACATCGGCCATACTGCAAATATTGGCAGCCTTACCAATCATCGGTACATCCTCGCCAAACCATACCACATGGGCACGCAGTTGTGAACCGAGTTCGCACAACTCGCCCATTTTGATCTCCCAACCGTTTATGGGGTAAGTAAGTCTAGGATTAACGCTCGATTGCGATTTGGTGATGATGCCATGCAAATGCAACACATCTTTACTCCCGGCACGCTCATGCAGATCATCTATATTTTGCGTGACGATGGTCACGTCATATTTATCCTGCAGTTTGGCCAGTGCGTAATGCGCAGCGTTCGGTTCGGCCTCCAGTACGTTTTTGCGACGCATATTGTAAAACTCCTGCACCAGCGCCGGATTACGCGCCCAGGCTTGCGGGGTGGCAACTTCTTCAATATTGTATCCTTCCCACAAACCATCGCTATCGCGGAAGGTTTTCAGGCCACTCTCGGCGCTAATGCCGGCGCCTGTTAATACCACTATTTTTTGCATGTTTTAAGCAGATGGATGAAGATATAAAACTAGGCTTTCTACCAATTTCTATCAAACCGACAGCAACAAAAAAGGCGCCTTGCGGGCGCCTTTTCGTTTATATTTATTCTTTGAATTTAAGCTATAGACGGACGCGCAGTTCTCAACACAGTATACTTGTTCTTAGCCAGCTCAAAGCCGCCGAACAATACCAGTCCATACAAAACATCGCCCAGCACCATATTGCGCTCAAACGGAATAGCCGCCACCAGCGATTGGCCGTAACCACCCAAAGTGTGCGGATACAGTGTACCATACAACCAAGGCAGATCCATCACCAACCAGTGAATAAGTACACCTGCCAATGAAGCTACACCCACGTTTACCACGTTTACTTTTTTGATCTGCGTGCCTATCAGTACCATGGCAATAAAGCACAGGTACATTGGCAGGCTCACCGCAAACGGATTGAGATGATATAGCGAGTTAATCAGCATATCGCTCACAAAAAGCGCAAGCACTGGCACCAGGTAAGCTTTCCACTTATCGCTAAAATAAGCGCCGCCAAACAGTGCCATGGCACCTACCGGCGTAAAATTGCTCATAAACTGAAATTTAAAGGTTAGCAGTCGCGCGGCGGCGGCAAACACAATCATCAGTATTAAAACGGCATTGCGGGTGGCAACTTTTTGTTGTGCGGTCATGTTCTGTTTTCTATTTTAACCCTCAAAGTTAATCAATATAGTTTTAATTAACAGCTAAACTTATCAATTGAACTGATATTTCAGGCCGCTCATAAAGTTTATTTTACGGGTGCTATAGCCATACCATTCTATATAGGTTTTATTCAGAATGTTATTCAGATCTGTAAACAACATCAATTTTTTAGTAGCCTGCCATTGCAAATGAGCATTCAGCAGATTATAGTGCTTTAAATCTACAATAGCTGGGTATGGCGGCGAATTAAAGTCCTGATCCTGGCGATCTCCCATATATTTATAATCTAAGCCAACAACAAAAGTTGGCAATACCTGATAACTGGCGTTTGCTCCATAAGTATTTTTAGGGCGACGATAAAGATTATTAACCTCTACCCCTGCGGCATTTGTTTGTTTACCTACCACATAAGTCATATATGCCGAAGCAGTAAGCTTATCCTTTTTAAAGCCCAGTTCGCTTTCAAAGCCTTTATCGTTCTGCCTGTTGATGTTTTGGTATACAAACTTGCTATCTGTAGTAATAGCATCTTTTATTTTACGCTGATAGAAAGCGGTATTAAAGGTTAGTACCTTCTTGATTACCTCCCACTCAAAACCGGCTTCGTATGATGCAGTTGTTTTTTCTGGCTTTAAAGCCGAGTTGCCATAAGGCGCGGCATATAGCTGGTACAGCGTAGGCGCTTTATAAGCCGAGGCTATGGTACCAAAAACTTTCAGGCGGTCAAATACATAAACTGAGGGATTGATAGTATAAGTAAAGTTATCGCCATATGTATTGTGATGATTGTATCGTGCACCGGTTTCTATATGGAAAATACCGGCTTTAAAAAATAATGAGGTGTAAACACTGGTAATGTTTGAACTGCCATAAACACTGCTAGGCGGCGGATTGTAGCCATCGGTACGGTAAGCGCTGTGCTGGATGGTATTGTAATATTTATAGTCAGCTCCGCTGGTGATGCTCCAGTTTTTATCAAACGTATAATTAAATACGGCTTCAATGTTGCTTACCCGGCCTAAATTTTGACTGGCAGAGGCAGTATTAAAGTTGTCGCTAGGCAAGTTGTTGTAATCACTCCAAACGTTGTTCTGGCTGGCGTTTACCAATAAAGACCCTGCGGGTAATGTCCAGGCGGCGCCTAAACCAGCAAACATAAAGGTCCGTTTATAGGTATCGTCTTTATCGTCGGTAAAAGCATCAAAATCCAGATCACCGGTATTGCGGCTCAATTGCAAATTACCTTTTAAAGTAAAGGCAGATGATACGTACTGCGAAATATTTGCGCTGATAGACCGCTGATAAAAACCGTCATTATCAAAAGGCAAGGTATTGCCTGACGGCGGCGCAGCAGCTGAAAATCCACGTGAATCTGTATTAGAGACATTGACAGCGATACCTGTTTGATTAACCATGCCATTAATATCGGCCGACTCACGGAAAGTATTATAACTACCGCCATTAAGTTGCACCGCAGCCTTTACACCCTTGCCTTGCGCGTGGCGGGTAATAATATTAATTACACCAGCAACTGCATCAGAACCATATAGCGTAGAACCGCTGCCTTTCAATATTTCAATATGATCAATCTGGTCCATAGCAATAGAGTTCAGATCATAGTTGCCGGCAATTGATTGCGCATCGTTCACAGGGAAACCATCAATCAAGATCAGGGTGTTACCGGCAGAAGCGCCGCGTAAATAAACCTCGGTAGCCTGACCTGGCGCATTTGTAACTCCGGAGAACATCAATCCAGGAACGAGATTAAGCAACTGAGGCAATGTTTTACCTTGTGATTGCTTGATCTGCTCTGCCGAAATTACGGTAACTGCCCTGCCAATTTCTTTTAATGTTTTAGGAGAACGGGTAGCAGTTACTACCACGGTGTTCAAATCGCGGGTGGTTGTGTCACGCGTTTGTGCCAGCGCCTTTGTGGCCGGCAGTGCCAGTTGTGCAAGCCCCAGGCCTGCAGCAACTACGATAAAGTTTTTTTTCATGTTGATGTGAGCATCAAACCCACAGCAATGCCGAAAATGAATTTTGGAACGGAAATACTGAAAAGCATCCACATTCAAGCTTCAATCCCCGAAAGCCGTGAATAGTATTTAGCTTGAGGCAGGTCTTCTGGCTTGCTCCCCTCTATCCTGTCTTCCCGTTTCTAAAACAGTGACCAATGGCCGGATATCGGTTACAGAGCTTACAGCTGCGGGACAGCTCCGGATTCACACCGGATTCCCTTTTAATCTTACAGACTAGTTAGTCGGCAAGAACCTTAAGCGGCGCAAAGGTAAAACAACTCGGCTTAATACCAAATAGCTATCTGTCAACTACATTTTTAAAACCCTTACCTGTACCTGGTGTTATTTATAGCATGACAACTTTAGCACAAAGAAACGCGGCCGTAGAACCGGCCCATCATCAACATACTATCAACCTTAACTGGCCGGAGCGCTATGTATCAATCATCAGCGGAGCTAAACTAAGCCTCTCGGGTTTAAAACATATTTTCTCAAAGCCATTCTTTAGCCTGGTAAAAATTGGCACAGGCGGCTATTTGCTCAGTCGAGGTGTAACGGGCCATTGCCCTGTTTATGAAATGGTTGGCCGCAATAGCACGAGACCGGTACAGGTGAACATCAATACATCCGTAACAGTCAACAAATCACGTATGGAGGTCTATGATTTCTGGCGCCGATTGGATAATCTGCCGCTGTTTATGACGCATCTGAAAAGTGTTGATGTGCTGACCGAACAACAATCGCGCTGGTCATTAAAACTGCCCGCCAATGTAGCCGATGTAAGCTGGGAAGCCGAAATTGTTTATGACGAGCCTGGCAATGTAATTGTATGGCAGTCAATGCCCGATTCGGTGATCACTAATGCCGGCCGCGTGCGATTTATAGACACGCCAGATCCTGATATTACGATGGTACACGTAACCATCACCTACCTGCCGCCAGCCGGCATTGTGGGCGCCAGTATTGCTCATTTGATCAATCCGCTATTTGAGAAAATGGTGGAGGATGATATCACCAATTTTAAGAGATACATGGATATAGCACATGTTACCGATGTAATTATCCTGCAAGAAGACGAGGAATAGAAATTAATGCTTGAGTCTTTCTTCACATCAACGGTCGACTATTTAGTCGACCGTTGCTACAACGTCATTTCAATGAACGAAGCAATGATGTAATGGTAAATTATCTTAGAAGCTCATCACTTCGCCACCGGCTCAGCCATCATTTTCTCCGTATCGAACTGGCGCACAATTAAACGATTATCGCCATCCTTATTAAAGTAATTGATAGCCCAGCTACAGAAAACAATCAGTTTATTGCTGAATCCGGCCAGCGAGAGTAAGTGCACAAACATCCATACCAACCAGGCAAAGAAGCCCTGAAAGTGCAGTTTACCCAGATCGGCCACTGCCTTGTTTCGACCGACGGTGGCCATAGTGCCTTTATCAAAATATTTAAATGGCACCGTAGGTTTTCCCGTCACTATGTTGGCAATGTTTTTAGCCAGGTGCTTACCTTGTTGTATGGCAACCGGGGCCACACCAGGCAAACCTTCGGGTGTTGAGGCACTAATCATAGCGGCCACATCGCCTATGGCAAAAATATTCTGATAGCCCTCTACCCTGCTAATATCATCGGTTTTTATACGGTTGCCCCGCATTAGCGGTGCAGCGTCAACACCCTGCGGTACCTCACCACGCACACCGGCCGCCCAAAATACGTTCCGGGTTTTAATATTGGTACCGTTGTCAATAGTCAGCAGATCGCCGTTGTAACTGGTAACGTGCACATCGTTATAAATAGTGACGCCCAGATCGCCCAAAAACGTCTTGGCTTTTTTTGAGGCACCTTCAGACATTGCGGCCAGCAGTTCGGGCTTACCCTCAGCCAGGTAAACTTTCATATCATCCAGACAAAGGCCGGGATAATCTTTGCAAAGGATGTGCATACGCATTTCGGCCAGCGCACCGGATAGCTCTACGCCGGTCGGTCCACCGCCAACAACCACAAAGGTAAGTAGCGCCTGGCGTTCCTCTTCATCGGTCGTCACCATCGCTTTCTCTAAGTTCTGCATAATGAGGCTGCGCAAGTTCAGGGCTTCGGGCAAATTCTTCATCGGCATGGTATAAAACTCAATATCCTTGCTGCCGAAGTAGTTGGTATTGGCGCCGGTGGCAATGACTAAATAGTCGAACTTAATCTCGCCGATATTGGCCGTTACCGTGTTGTTATCTGGGTTGATGCGTTGTACTTCGGCCCAATGGAATGTAAAATTCTTTTGCCGGCCAAAGATGCGACGAATGGGAAACGCAATAGAATCGCCCTCCAAGGCGCCCATAGCCACCTGATAAAGTAAAGGCTGGAAAGTATGGTAGTTATGCTTATCAAGCATCATCACTTCCACTGGGGCATTTTTTAAACTCTTAGCTACTTGTATGCCGCCAAAGCCACCACCTATAATTACTACGCGGGGTTTGCCGGGTGTTGTTTGGGAAAGATCCATATAATTTAGTAACGGTTTTAATCCGCTTCTGTTTAAAGGGTATTGATTCTGTTGCTCAAATATGCTGATCCTGAAAGAGATTTATGGCGATTTAACGGTTATTTAATAATGATAATCAAAACCTGTACAAATATCCCATAATGTCATGCTGAGGAACGAAGCATCTCTGAGGACGGTCCTGTTGATTGTCCTCGAAGATACTTCGCTATCGCTCAGCATGACAAGTTAAAAAAGGATGTCATGCTGAGCCCCGTCGAAGCATGGTGACTGAGCCTTTCCGCGCGAGTCTTCGACAAGCTCAGACTGACAGCCCTCTAGTTTGTCATTGCTTTCATAGTCCCGCCGCCGGGATTCTATTACTCAGCATGACAGCGCACAGGGAACACGAGCGTAAAATAGTCTACCAAACCAATAGATTTTTACACTTCACAGGCCTGTTTTATAGATATATTTCCCTATTTTCGCATCCAATTTTTTGTATGGAGCAGCTACATGTAATTAAGATTGGCGGGAATGTAATAGACAATTCTGAAGCCCTGCATCGTTTTCTGAAAGACTTTTCAGCCCTTCAGGGGCATAAAATACTGGTGCATGGCGGCGGCAAAGTAGCTACCCAACTTTCTGAAACTTTAGGTATTGAAGCCAAACTGGTAGACGGACGCCGCATAACCGACGTAGAGACCTTGCGCGTGGTAACCATGGTTTATGGCGGCCTCATCAATAAAAACATTGTAGCCCAACTGCAGCGCTATGGCAGCAATGCTATAGGCCTGACAGGTGCAGATGGTAACCTGATCCGTGCGCAGAAACGCCCGGTCAAAACCATTGACTATGGCTACGTAGGCGATTTAAAAGACGACTCTATAGACGCAAAAGGTATTGCCGCTTTATTAGAAGCTGGTTTCACCCCGGTTTTT
This sequence comes from Mucilaginibacter yixingensis, assembly GCF_041080815.1. Lineage (NCBI taxonomy): Bacteria > Pseudomonadati > Bacteroidota > Sphingobacteriia > Sphingobacteriales > Sphingobacteriaceae > Mucilaginibacter > Mucilaginibacter yixingensis. The sequence continues at coordinate 2,451,736 of NZ_CP160205.1, forward strand.
TGCGCATTAACGCACGATGGCGAAGGTCAGTTATTAAATACAAATGCCGATACCATTGCCTCTGCCCTGGCGGTATCAATGGCTGCGCACTATGAATCGACCCTGATCTATTGCTTTGAGAAACGCGGTGTGCTGGAAGATATTGATGATGAAGATTCTGTGATCCGCGAGATTAACCCCGAGCGCTACGAGGAATTAAAAACAGCCAAGATCATCCATAGCGGCATGATCCCGAAGCTGGATAATGCTTTCAGCGCTATTCACAGCGGTGTAAGAGCTGTTATTATTGGCCATGCAGACGAGTTAGGTAATCTGCAGAGCAGCGGTCATTCATTTGGTACACGTTTAAGTAAATAATCATGAACAATCAGCATATAGCCATTTTAGGCAGCGGTAATATTGGGCTGTCACTGGCAAAAGGACTGGCCAAGGCTAAAATCTATTCGCCAGCACAAATTACCCTTACCCGCCGTAATGTGGCGGCTTTAGCGCCTTTAAAAGAAGAAGGTTTTTTAACTACCGGCAATAATGCAGAAGCAGTAAAGCAAGCCGATATTATCGTGTTAGCTATCCTGCCGCAGCAATTAAATAAACTGCTGGATGAGGTTAAATCTGCTATTGATCCGGCTAAGCACCTGTTGATATCCGTTATTTCTGGCGTTAGCTGTGAGGATATTCGCAAATACCTGGGTATGGAAGTGCAAGTGGTACGTGTGATGCCTAACACGGCTATCTCCATCGGTCAGTCAATGACTTGTATTGCTACCGATAATGCCACAGAAGAGAACGTAAACATTGTAAAAGCCATGTTTGATTCTGTTGGCGTAAGCATCCAGATCAATGAGGAGCTGATGACATCGGCCACGGCGCTGTGTGCGTGTGGTATTGCATTCTTCCTCCGCGCAATCCGTGCGGCATCACAAGGTGGTACAGAGATTGGTTTCCACGCGCACGACGCACTGAAAATGGCCGCTCAAACAGCTAAAGGTGCTGCCGATTTGCTGCTGCAACTGGCATCGCATCCAGAGCATGAAATTGACAAAGTAACATCGCCAAAAGGCTGTACCATTGCCGGTTTGAACGAGATGGAGCACAATGGTTTCAGCTCGGCCATGATTAAAGGCATCAAAACATCGGCAGAAAAAGCTGGTGTACTTTATAAAGATTGAGTTTATATAATGAGTGAATGAGTGAGTTTTGAATGAGTGATTAGATCTCTTCAAATCCATCAATTCACTCATTCGCTCCTTCAAAATTCACTCATTAATTATATTACTCATTATAAATGTTTACTGTAGAAAAAATTGGCGGCACCTCTATGAGTGCCCTGAAACAAGTAATTGATAACGTCATCCTTTTTGAACGCGAGGGTGATGCGCTTTACAACCGTATTTTTGTAGTATCGGCCTTCTCTGGCGTTACCAACCTGTTGCTGGAGAACAAAAAAACCGGTGAACCTGGTGTATACCATCGCCTGGCTCAGCATCAGGATTTTCATAAACCACTGAAAGAACTGGTTATTAAACTGAAAGAGATTAACACTCAATATGTTGATTTGGGTTTAAACCTGGCCGAAGCCGATACCTTCATTGAAAACCATATTAATGACGCACAGAAATACCTGGAAAACCTGTCGAACATCTTAGCTTCAGGTTATGTAAGTCAGGAAAGTATCTTGCAAGCCGCACGTGAGATTCTGGCCTCTATCGGCGAAAGTCACTCTGCTTATAACTTTACGCAGATCCTTAACAATATGGGCATCAACGCTACTTTGGTGGATTTGAGCGGTTTACATGACCATCATCAATACACTATAGATCAGCGAATTAAGCATTCTTTCGCAAACATCGACTTTAAGAAAACCATCTGTATTGTAACCGGCTACGCCAAAGGTACTGAAGGTATTATGCGCGAGTTTGACCGTGGCTATAGCGAGGTAACCTTCAGCAAGATTGCACAGGAGTTGAAACCTGATGAAGCTATCATCCACAAAGAATACCACCTTTCTACTGCCGATCCTGGCATTGTGGGTGTAGAAAACTGCATCCCGGTTGGTAACACCAACTATGACATTGCAGATCAGCTGGCAGACGTAGGTATGGAGGCCATCCACCCGAAAGCTTCAAAACCGCTGGAAATTAACGGTATTAATCTGCGTATTAAAAACACTTTCGAGCCTGCTCACCCAGGTACGCTGATCACAAAGGATTTTGTAAGCGAAACCAAACGTGTAGAGGTAATTACCGGTACTGATAAACTAGTACTGATTGATGTTTACGATCCGCTGATGGTAAGCAACGTAGGCTCTGACTTGAAAATCATGCAGATTTTTGCCGACAATAAAATCAGCTACATTTTCAAAGCCACCAGCGCCAACAGCATTTCTATCGTGATCTGGGAACGCGATTTCGATCAAAAACTGGTAAGCGATCTGGAGAGCGAATTTGAAAAAGTAACCGTAGAGAAAACTGCTATGGTGTGCATGCTGGGTACTAATATGGACTACCCTGGCCTGCTGGCCCACGCTGCACAAGCTTTAACCGATGCAGGCATCAATATCATGAGCGCCGGTTTTGCGCTGAGAAAAGTAAACATCCAGTTCCTGGTGGCGCGCGATCGTTTTAAAGACGCGGTGATTGCCTTGAATAGGGCGATGGCATAACATAGATTCAAACACGTCATTGCGAGGAACGAAGCAATCTCTGTACAGGACAATCGGACACGCTAATCCGACATGCATCTGCAGAGATTGCTTCGTTCCTCGCAATGACGTGTTTGTTTAATTTGCCATTAACTGGCTTCCGCAAGCTTCTCATTTTCCAATATCTGTAACAGCGCCTTCTCTGCTGTATTTAGCTCTGCCGCTTTAATATCTTTCTGTCCATCCAAATCGCTTATATAGCGAAAGATCCTCCCCTCTTCATAGCTTTTAATCACCGTTGGATGTACGTAGTACTTTTTGCAAACAGTGCGGGTGTTGCCCAGGTTAACGGCCACTTCATCCAACACACTGATAATTTTCTTTTTACATTCTGATACCGTTTCAAATTCGCCGGCTTCTTTAAAAGCATATAGAGCGCTTACACTACCTGCCCAGGTGCGGAAATCTTTAGCAGTAAAATCTTCGCCGGTTATATTTTTCAGATAAGTATTTACATCCCCTGAACCAATGGAACAATGCTGACCATCGGCATTATAATATTGAAAAAGCTCTTTACCTGGAATATCGCGGCATTGCTTAACCAGTCGCGCCAGTTTTTTGCTTTGGAGGGCAATGTTGTGTATTACGCCCTTCTTGCCCTTGAACTGAAAGTTGATTTTTGAACCTTCAATTTTTACGTGCTTATCCATCAGCGTGGTGAGACCGAAAGAGCCGTACAGCTTCTTGTACGATTCATTCCCTACCCTTATGCTGGTTAACTCCATTAAACGAACTACCAGAGCTATCACCTTATCATGATCCAGGTTGTGTCGCGCCAAATCCTTATCTACCTGTTGGCGAATAGCGGGCAAATGTGCGGCGAAGGTTTGTAAACGATGGTATTTAGATTGATTGCGAATACGGTTCCAATCCGGATGATAGCGGTATTGTTTTCGACCCGCCGCATCTACGCCTGTGAACTGTAAGTGACTGTTTTCTTTAGGCGAAATCCATACATTAGTATAAGCCGGAGGAATGACTAGTCTTTTAAAGCGATGAATTAGCTCTTTATCCTTAACCAAATTATTATCAGCATCATAAAAAGAAAAACCTGCACCAGATTTTTTGCGGGTATAACCGGGCATCGTGTCCGACACGTAGCATAAACCCACAGCACGGGCGGTTACTTTGGGGTCGCGGCCAATTTTTTCTAACTTCTTTTCCAGGCGTGTCATTACCAGTATTAACATTATATTAAAACATAAAGTTTTGATATTGAAATGACCGATGGATTAGGCGGAAAACCTAAACTTGTGTTTAATCCACATCAAACTATGAAATACAACTTTTTAGGAAACACCGGCCTGCTGGTGTCTGAACTCTGTTTTGGCACCATGACCTTTGGCGGTTCTGAGGGCATTTGGGAACACGTTGGCAAGGTACAGCAGGATGAAGTGAACGACCTGATTAAAACAGCCGTTGACGCCGGCATTAATTTCTTTGATACGGCTAACGTTTATTCTTACGGTCTATCAGAGCAATTGCTTGGTCAATCCATTAAAACATTAGGACTAAATCGCAACGAGTTAGTAATTGCCACCAAAGTACGCGGTAGGATGAGCAAGGATGTTAACGCTATTGGCCTGTCCCGCTTCCACATTTTTAATTCAGTTGATGAAAGTCTGAAGCGCTTGCAACTAGACCATATTGATGTACTGTACGTACACGGTGTCGATCTGAAAACACCGATCGAAGAGACTATGCGTGCATTGAACGACATAGTGCTGACTGGCAAAGTGCGTTACATAGCCGTTTGCAACTGGCCGGCCTGGATGGTAATGAAGGCGCTGGGTATTGCCGAGAAACATGGCTGGAACAAATTTGTAGGCCTGCAGTATTACTATTCGCTTTCTGGTCGTGATATTGAGCGCGAAATCATTCCTCTGGCACAGGGAGAAAATCTGGGCGTAATGCCATGGAGCCCCCTAGCAGGCGGGTTCCTGAGCGGTAAGTATACTCGTAACAATGAGAAAGCCGGCGATTCTCGTCGTGATGCTTTTGACTTCCCGCCGGTAAATAAGGAGCAAGCGTATGACATTATAGATGCTGCGGCCAAAATTGCCGAAAGCCACAATGTATCTGTAGCACAGGTTGCACTGGCCTGGGTAAGGCATCAACCGGGAATAACCAGCACTATTATTGGCGCTAAACGTGTAGAACAGTTGAACGACAACATCAAGTCGACTGAAATCCAGCTAAATGCTGAAGAACTAGCTATTTTAGATGGATTGAGCTCGCTGCCAAAAGAATACCCAGGCTGGATGGTTGAAAGGCAGAGTGCTGATAGAGAGCCTGCTCAGTAGATTTTAGATTCAAAAATAGAGAATCAAGATGCCGGATAAACTTTCTCGCAAATAATAATCAAAACCAAGAAAGCCGCTTCAATTGAAGCGGCTTTCTTGGTTGCCTAAATTTCTTTACTCTTGATTCTATCCTCTTGAATCAAGCCCAACAAACTTATTTCCCCATCGCTTCCTGTTCTTTAAGGGCAGCAACGTTGTTTTGGGTGTTAAATTTGTCGGTCTGAGTAGCAAAGTCTTCCAGAATGCCGGCAATGGTATCCAGATTTTCTGATACACGCTGGTGCATATCAGGCAGATCTTTTTCCAGGCGTTTGTTGCCCAGATCAATGTTATCTACCTCAATTTTAGCGAGTTTTTGTATAATGGCCAGCTGACTGTTCTTCAGGTCTTCCAACTCGTGAACAATTTTTTCCATCAGCGCAGATTTCTTTAACGTATCCATAACTGTGTTCTTTTTATTGGTTGATACTGATAAAGCAACAGCCTTTTACAAGAATTTGTTTAGATAATTAACAAGACAATTTACGCAACCAGATCTTTAATCAGCTAATTGTCCTGATAACCAGCGCTGAAAGTCATCCACCGATGTAAACAAAAAATCAGGATTAAGCGGTTGTAGTTCACTTAAATTGGTGGTGGTAGCCCAGGCCGCGGCTGCTATTGGCTCACCAATTTCTTTGCAATACTTAATATCGCTTGGGGCGTCGCCTACATATAATGCGTCCTGTACGTCAACATTCAGACGTTTTAACACAGAACGAATGCCATTAACTTTATTTGGCCCCTCCGGCGATCCTGTTTCCAGTATATCAAAGTACTTAGACAAACCGAATTGTTTCAGCGACAATCGGGTGCTGTCCATACCCTTACCCGTCACCATAGCTAACGGCACATTTTCAGTTGCAAGCCAGTCGAGTAATTGCGTTATTCCTGGAAAAGGTACGGGACAGGTATGATGCAATTCTTCATAATGCTGTAAGTAAGCCGCAACTCCGGCCTTTTCATACTGCGGAATCAGTTTACGGATCGTCCCCTCTTCTGATGGACCAAACGTGGCTATAATATCATCGTCGCTAATAGCTTTGCCCAATAACGGCTCCACACTCTTTCTAAATGCAGCTATACAAAGCGGCAAAGTATCGGCAATAGTGCCGTCAAGGTCAAATATAATGGCTTTGAATTTCATAGGGCAACAAGAGCGGGCATTAACGGTTCATTAAACGGGCAACATACTTGCCAATAATATCAAACTCCAGGTTAATGGTGCTACCCTGACGCACATGCTGCAGGTTGGTATGCTCATAAGTATAAGGAATAATGGCTACAGAAAAGCCGTTATCGGTAGAGTTCACTACAGTTAGACTGATACCATTAACACAGATTGATCCTTTTTCTACCGTTACATTCCCTGTAGCGGCGTCATATTCAAAAGTGTATTCCCAGCTACCATCCAGTTCTTTGTAGGATGTACATACCGCAGTTTGGTCAACGTGGCCCTGCACAATGTGACCATCCAGTCGGGCGTTCATTTGCATGCAGCGCTCCAGATTTACCAGATCGCCTACTTTAAGCAGGCCAATATTGGTTTTGTTCAGGGTTTCCTCAATTGCCGTTACCGTATGTGTACCATCGGTAACAGCAACTACGGTTAAACAAACGCCATTGTGCGCCACAGACTGATCTATCTTCAACAAATGTGAAATAGCCGAAGCCACGGTGATGTGCACATTGCCATGGTCATGACGCAGTTCTGTAACAGCGCCCAGTGTTTCTATAATGCCGGTAAACATGGCTGCTAAATTAAAGATTATCCCCCTAACCCCCTAAAGGGGGGAACGATTTTTACTCAGGGTGTATATTTCTCAAGATCTTATGCAAAAAGAATCTCCCCATTTAAGGGGGCGGTAGGCCTCACTTAAAACTACTCATCACATCCACCTCCTTATTGCGCAGATCAATACCACCCTGGTAGATAGATTTTAGGTTAGCCAAATAGAATACCCAAGCATTCTGGCACCCTACAAATAAACTTTTTGATGGATCTTTTTCAAACGGTATGCTTTCTTGTACCAGATCAATCATGGTTAAATCGTTTCGTTTATTGATGTAAACACTAACAACGCTACCACCTGAAAAACTAAATTTAATAAAATCTTTACCGTTAGCTTCCAGGATCTGACCGTGCTCTTTCACATCGTCTGGCCAGCCGTGCCAGCGCCACTCGTAGCGGTCGGTTTTGGCCACAAACTCTCCGGGAGCACGCTTTCTGCCCGCACTGGTAAAGAAATCAGCCTCGCGCAGAAACCAGCTTTCCAATCCGCCTGATGTGGTCCAGGCCTCATAAGCGGCACGAACGGGGATATTGAGGTCGGCCGTTATTTTAAATTGTGTCCAGCGTTTATCCGCTATCATTAGTTTTCGTGTTGGTAGCTTTAAATATCGAAATAATTAGCGAAAGGCCAACAACCAGCTTACAACCAGCATTCTATATATTTGTGTTTATGGCGAAGAAAAGCGCAGGCATATTACTCTATCGGCTAAAAGCAAACGAGCCTGAGATATTTCTGGTGCATCCCGGAGGCCCTTTTTGGCGCAATAAAGACGAGGGTGCCTGGAGCATTCCCAAAGGAGAATTTGAAGATAACGAAGACGCACTTACAGCTGCTAAACGTGAGTTTTGGGAAGAAACAGGTCAAAATATCGACGGCGATTTTATCGAACTGCACCCCATCAAGCAGAAAAGCGGCAAACTGGTTTACGCTTGGGCGCTGAATCGAGATATTGACGCAGCCAGCATTAAGAGCAACATTTTCTCTATTGAATGGCCTCCCCGCTCCGGCCGAATGGCCGATTTTCCCGAGGTAGACAAGGCAGAGTGGTTTGAGATTGAAATAGCTTTAAAAAAGATCAATCCCGCACAGATTGGCTTGGTGGAGCAGTTGGTCGGTTTATTGTCGACATGATCGATACCAAAAACATTTGTCATTGCGAGGAGGAACGACGAAGCAATCTCGTCCGAGGACTAATTAGCAAGCGACGAGATTGCTTCGCGCACTGCCCCTTCTCCACCTTGCTCGCAATGACAAAGCGGCTAATCAGTTAAACCCGCGCCTATTCTTCACCCAATTTGATTGTTCTTCTGTGACCGATGTACTCATCCCCGTCTTTTGCACTTGACCTAACAGCTGCGTTAATAAAGCCGCTGCAATCAAAGCCTCTTCATCATCAGTTTTATTTAACACATCCGGCGTAAAGTATTTCTTAACAAAGTGCGTATCAAACTTACCCGAGGTAAACGCCTCATGCTCCATCACAAAACGACCGAAACCGAGTGTGGTAGTAATACCGGTAATGGTATATTCATCAATGGCGCGAATCATTCGTTCGATGGCTTCATTACGATCAGCGCCATAGGTGATCAATTTGGCAATCATCGGGTCATAATAAATCGGGATCTCCATGCCTTGCTCAAAACCATCATCCACACGCACACCGGGACCTTTTGGAGTGACGTATGTTTTTAGTGTGCCAATATCCGGCAGGAAATTATTAGCCGGGTCTTCAGCATAAACACGCAATTCTACGGCATGGCCTTGTATCTCCAGGTCTTCTTGTTTAAAACTGATAGGCTCTCCCCTCGCAATTCTGATTTGTTCTTTTACCAGGTCAATCCCGGTAATCAATTCGGTGACCGGATGCTCTACCTGCAAACGAGTGTTCATTTCCAGGAAATAAAAATTCAATTGCTCATCCAGAATAAACTCCACGGTACCCGCACCGGTATAATTAACAGACCGGGCCACATCAACCGCACAACGCCCCATTTGCTCGCGTATTTCAGGAGTTAGTACCGATGATGGCGCCTCCTCAATTACTTTCTGGTGACGACGTTGCACCGAGCATTCACGCTCAAACAAATGCACTATATTGCCGTGTGTATCGCCCAATACCTGAATTTCTATATGCCGGGGAGAAGAAACATATCGCTCTATAAACACAGAGCCATCACCAAAGGCCGAAGTGGCTTCTGATACCGCCAACTGCATCTGCTCTTCAAAGTCTGAGGCTTGCTCTACAATACGCATCCCCTTACCCCCTCCGCCTGCTGCTGCTTTAATCAAAATAGGGAAACCTACCTCAATGGCTCGCGCTTTGGCATCTGCTACATCAGTAATAGCTTCTTCAGTACCAGGCACCATCGGAATGTTATACTTTAAAGCCGCAGCTTTGGCTGAGAGCTTGTTACCCATCACCTCCATGGCTTCAGGCGATGGGCCAATGAGAATCAAACCCTCTTTACGCACCAATTGGGCAAAAGCAGGGTTTTCTGAAAGGAAGCCGTAACCCGGATGAATAGCCTCAGCGCCCGTTGCTTTACAAGCGGCAATGATCTTCTCGCCCACCAGGTATGATTGGCTGCTTGGCGCATCACCAATATATACGGCCTCATCGGCATAGCGTACATGCAGGGCGTCACGGTCTGCCGCTGAATATACGGCTACCGTTTGAATACCCATCTCGCGCGCTGAACGCATTACCCGCAGGGCAATCTCGCCACGGTTAGCAACCAGTATTTTCTTCATAGATTATCAAAGTTATAATAATTGCGCACTTATCAGTAGCTACTTTACAGTTTCAAAATAGTGTAATGCCTTTAATTTATAAATGTCTTATATTTATTTTATGAAACTCAAACCTTTCCTTATTCTGGCGATTTGTACCATGGCATTGAGCAGTTGCATGAAGCCTATTATAAACCCCGACGGCAGTCTAAATATCGACAAGAACACAGGCGGCGATGGCGGATCTACACCGCTAAGTAACGCCGATACCTATCAGCCTGTTACCAAAGGCTCTACCTGGACTTACGCCGTAGCGTTGAGCGGTCAAAACTACAGCACCACAGGTACCATGACAGGCGACCGCACCATTTTTAATGGTAAAACCTATTATAACATTGCGGCAACAGCAACTCTGCAAGGTGCCGCCTCTGGCACCAGCTACTTTTACTCAAGCCAGCATGTTTACGCCAACCGTGGCACTTCAATCGTGGCAAATGTAACGGTAGAAATGCCCTACCTGATAGATACTGTGGCTGTTGGCCATACGTGGAAAGCGCAAGTGAATGATTCTGGTGTTATTAACGGCACCCAAGGTAGGTTTGTAGGTACCATGGTAGAACGGAACATCGCCAAAACAGTTGCAGGTAAATCCTACAGCAACGTAATGCATACCCAAATTGATTTGCAATACAACGTACAGGGCACGTTTCAAAGCTTTGGCACTTATGATTATTATATTGCCAAAGGTGTAGGCGTAATTGAACTGGACGCAAGCGCATTTGGCATGACCATTAGTAATGAAGTATTGACCAGTTACAGCATCAAATAATTCACATTGCAATTACAATCCGGAAGCCATCAGGGTCAGTAAAAGTGCGACCATTATTGTTCCAATAAGGATTTTTTGCAACAACCTCGGCTATATCGGCACGCCTGAATCGGTCTAAGATTTGGTTTCTTTCTTTTTCAGTGTCAGGATAAAACACCAGCAGATCGTCGTCATCAGGCTGATGTATTGGCGCCTCTGCCGATGTAGTAAACTCCAGATGCCATGCTGCATGGGGTATTCCTATAAATACACCATCATAACCGGCATGGTCTTTAAATTCGCCCAACAACTGAAGGCCCAGTAATTGGGTATAAAAATCTATTATTGGCTGGAGATGATCTGTATGCCGTGCGGTGCGGAGTTTCATAAGGTATAGTTTACTTAAAAATTAATCAAAAGTAAAGTTGTAACATTAAATCTGTACCTTCATCTAATCCCTAAAAATATAACTGATCTCATAAATGCTAAGTATCCGCAATATTGTCAAACAATACGCCGGGCACCGTGCGCTTAGCGATGTAAGCCTGGAAGTAGAAAGCGGACAGGTTTACGGTCTGTTAGGACCCAATGGCGCCGGGAAAACCTCCCTCATCCGTATCATTAACCAAATTACCGCACCAGACTCTGGCCAGGTACTGATTAATGGCGAGAAACTCAACCAAAGTCATATTGAAAAGATAGGTTACATGCCCGAAGAACGTGGTCTCTATAAAAAAATGGAGATTGGCGAGCAAATGATCTACCTGGCCCGACTAAAAGGTATGAGCCGCGAAGATGCCCGCAAGCGACTGAAATACTGGTTTGAGAAACTAAGCATGGAAGCCTGGTGGAACAAAAAGGTTGAAGAGCTATCTAAAGGCATGCAGCAAAAAGCCCAGTTTGTGGCCACCATACTGCACGATCCTGAACTGATTATTCTTGATGAACCATTTAGCGGTTTTGACCCGGTTAACGCCGAGTTAATTAAAGACGAGATTTTGGAACTAAACCGAAAAGGCGCCACCATTATCTTCTCTACCCACCGTATGGAATCGGTAGAAGAACTATGTGATGCCATTGCGCTGATTGATCGTTCGCATAAAATCTTAGACGGCCGGGTTAAGGATATCCGTAATTCATACCGGGACGATACCTACCTGATTGAATACGTAGGCAACAAGCTTGACTTTGATGGTACACAACCATTTCAATTATTAGACGAGGTGGCCGGCGAAGATAGTTTTACCATCCGCATAAAACTCAACGGTACTACATCAAACGATGTGCTGCAATACCTTATTCCTAAGGCACGCATTCAGTTGTTACAGGAAGTGATACCGGGGATGAACGAGATATTTATTAAGAAAGTAACCGAAATGAACCGATAAGCCATGAATAAAATTTTACTCATTATACAACGCGAATATCTATCGCGCGTTCGCAAAAAAGCATTCCTGGTAATGACCTTTGCCGTGCCCGGCCTGGTATTGGTTGCTTATGCACTAGCCTTCTTTTTGATTAAGAACAAAGAAGGACAAGATATATCGATAGTTAATGTAGCTGATCAAAGTGGTGTGTTCGCCCATCAGTTTAAAGATACCAAACTTGTAAAATTTACTGTGGCCGACAAGCCTGTGGCCGAGCTAAAAAAAGACCTGAAGGATAATCCGAGTCTATTTGTACTGGAAATTCCGCAAACTTATAGCGGAAAGAGCGGTGTTCACCTTTATTCATCAACCAAGCCAAGCTTGGTTTTAAGCGAAGAGATTGACAACCAGATGGAAAAGATCTCTAATAATGACCAAATGGTTAAAGCGCACATTGATACGGCCAAACTTTACAAAATAGACAGCAAGATTTCTATAGACACGAAACAAATTACCGCCGAGGGTGAAAAAGATGCCGGTGTAGGTACAGCCATGGGCTTTTCTATTGCCGGCGCTATTTTGGTATATATGTCTTTATTTATTTATGGCGCACAGGTAATGCGGGGAGTAATAGAAGAGAAAACGAACCGGATTATAGAAGTGATTGTTTCTTCTGTAAAACCATTCCAGCTGATGCTCGGTAAGATTATTGGCGTTGGCATGGTTGGCCTGACCCAGTTTTTACTTTGGATCGTGCTTTCTACCGCGGTAACTTATGTAGCCGCCAACATGTTTTCAAATAACAAGGCATCAGTAAAAACCGAAAAAACCACCGGCGTAAGCGCAGCTTTACAACAAAGCGCTAAACCGCAAAACCCGGTTGGGCAAATGCTCTCTAAGTTAGACAATAGTAACTGGGGTAAAGAATTGGGCGCTTTTGCGTTCTACTTCCTTACCGGTTACCTGCTTTATAGTGCATTGTTTGCGGCGGTCGGTTCGGCAGTAGATAGTGAAACCGAGACGCAGCAATTTATGATGCCCATAACGATGCCGCTGCTGTTTACCTATATTATATCAGTTACATACCTGTTTCAGGCGCCAAACAGTAATCTGGCGGTATGGTTGTCTATGATCCCTTTTACGGCACCGGTAGTAATGATGATCCGTATGCCGTTTGACCCGCCTATGTGGCAAATTGCTCTGTCTGCATTTATGATGATAGTTGGCTTTTTGTTCACCACCTGGGTGGCTGCCCGCATTTACCGTGTTGGTATTTTGATGTATGGCAAAAAGACCAGCTATAAAGAAATGAAAAAGTGGTTTTTCTATAAAGAGTAAACCTCCCTCCCGCTAAAAAACTTTATCGAATAGCGATGCGTAAAACCCATCGCTATTTTTTTTGAAAACATATATTTGAAAAACTAAGTTACTTACCATACAACTGATATGACTAACGCCGAACAAACCAACACCACCAAAGGTCCCGTAGCTGTGATGGATCTGGGCACCAATACTTTTCACCTGTTGATTGCAGACGGACAAGGCAGCAATTACCAGGAGCTGGTGCATATAACCGAACCAGTGAAACTGGGCCAGGGTGGCATTAACAAGGGCGTTATACAACCCGATGCGTTTGAACGAGGCATTACAACTATGAATCGTTTTGGCGATCATATCAAACAGCATCATGTAAAAGCGGTGAAAGCCATGGCCACATCGGCCATGCGCAGCACATCCAACGGGCCAGATTTTATTGCGCAGGTTAAGCAAAACACCGGCATTGAAATAGAGATAATTGACGGCAACGCCGAAGCCGCTTACATTTACCAGGGTGTAAATGCGTCGGGGTGTTTAGGTAATGAGCGATCTCTTATCTTGGATATCGGCGGTGGTAGCGTAGAGTTTATTATCTGTAATAACGAACGGATTTACTGGAAACAAAGCTTTGAAATTGGCGCAGCCAGGCTGATGGACAAATTTCACCAAACAGACCCCATTCCTGCTGATTGTATTGGTGAGTTAAACGAGTACCTGGAAGCAACCTTGCAACCATTATTTGAAGCGGCCAAGCAAATGCCGGTAAGTAGAGTGGTTGGCTCATCAGGTGCATTTGAAACTTTTGCTGAGGTGATTGAACTGGAAAAAGGCAACCCATTTGATCTGAAAACGCTGAAATGTATGGAGTTTGAAGAAGATGATTTTATCGCCCTCACCTCACGCCTTATTGCTTCATCTCACCAGGAACGCGCGGTCATCAAGGGCATCATTCCGCTACGGGTGGATATGATTGTTTCGGCATCGCTGGTAACTCGCTACGTAATGCATAAATTAGGTATACATCAGGTAGCTATGACCACCTGGGCTTTAAAAGAAGGTGTGTTGGTTGGTTTGCTAAGTTAGCTTAATGGACTGCAAATGCCCCCACGCAAGTGGCAAAACCAATTCCCGCTATTAATAAGCCTGCTATGGCCCATTCCCACTTTCTGGCAAACGGTGCTATTAGTATGCATAAAATTGCGTGGCCAATCAGTATAACTGCATCATAAATAAGGCCCTCTTCTCCACCAACAACCGCGCGGAAAATTATGGTATAACCAGCCATAACAAGCAAGTTTATCCCCACAATTTTCATATTTGTTTTTGATTTGTTCTCAGGCGATGGTGGAAACGGGGTATTTTCTGATTGCTGATCGTTTTGACTTTCCATAGCTATATGGCCATTTCGTTTTTAATTTGGTTCAGATAGTTCACTTTATCATCGCGATAAAACAAGTTCATGGTTTCAAACGGAATGATATTCAAGTCTTTATTTACAATATGCACGCATGATTTTTTTATGGCACGCACATCAAAATTATGCGCATCAATAAACTGCATAATAATTACACGGAACAGATTATCATAAGCCAGTCCGGGCGCATCAATCTCAGGCAGGCAGCACATAATGGAATTGAGATGTTCCTGCGCTTTATCAACTGAGTTACCTGTGCTAAACATATTGATCAGGTGCATTTTCAAACGTTCGTCCTGCTCATACACGATGGTATTTTTGGAGTTATCCAGCAAATCATTCGGGTTGATCATCCGCGTAAGCGGGAACACCTGTCCGCCTAGTTTTAGTGCATATCCCATTACCAGCGCATCCGGATTGCAAGGCACCGGCAGCAGGTCATCGCTATTGAAAATATCACTTTGTTCCAAAATGGCAGAGCGCACTTCGGTCAGGGTGTATCGATCTGACTGTGTTTCAAAATTATCCAATCGACCCGCCTCCTGTGTTGGTTGGAAAGTTACCCCACGCACACAACGCTGTTGAAGCCCATATTCAATAATCTCACCTATCTCATCGGTATTCAAACCTTTCTGTAGAGTAACTACCAGTGTGGTGGAGAGATTATATTTATTGAGATTTTCAATCGCTTTACGTCTCACTTCGCGCAGATCTTCGCCACGCAGTTGCTCCAGGGCTTCCTTTTTAAATGAGTCAAACTGCAGGTAGATCTCAAAATCGGGCATGTAGGTTGCCAGCCGCTTTACAAACTCCTCGTCTTTAGCTATGCGGATGCCGTTTGTATTGACCATCAGGTGCCTGATGGGTTTTGTTTTGGCAATATCCAGAATCTCAAAAAACTGCGGATGCACGGTGGGCTCTCCCCCACTAATCTGTACCACATCTGGCTGCCCCTCGTTGCGCACTATCACATCGAGCATTTGCTCTATTTCTTCTAAGGTACGATGACGGCCATAATGCGGCGATGACATGGCGTAGCAGGTCGGACAAGTCAGGTTACAACGATCGGTCACCTCAACAATGGTTAAGCACGAGTGCTGCTCATGATCCTGACACAAGCCGCAATCATACGGACAGCCGTAATGCGTTTTGGTATTAAAACGCAAAGGCATTTCGCTGCGCTTGGCGTAGTTGCGGCAGTTCTTATAATATTCTATATCGGTAGCTATCAGCACTTTCTCCCGGCCGTGTTGCGGGCAGTTTTTCAGCATGTAGACCTTGCTGTCTTCAAACACAATTTTGGCGTCAACCCGCTTTAAACAGGTTGAACAAATACTTACGGTAAAATCATAGTAGATGTACGGACGTTCGGGCATAGGTTTTTATAAGGCGTTTAGGGAACAGAAATACTTTATAATAATAAACAATTCCGGCCACACAAACCAACTGAATTACCGACAGACCGAAGGAAAAGAAATAATCAGGCTTAATAAATTCTACCAATAACCTGAATACCAGATAAGCCGACAGCAAGAGTTTAAACCGTGCCCCATCAGCCAGTTTGTACCTGTGTTCTATCAATAAAAGGGCGAGCCAAAGCCCCATCCAAAAAAGTATTTCATAAAGATTAGTAGGATGGCGATGTACTCCGTCGCCAAAATCAATCCCCCAGGGCAAGCTGGTAGCGTTACCATAGGTGCCATCCCCTAAACCGGCCAGAAAACATCCTGTTCTGCCGATAATCATAGCCAGAATAAGTGGATACACCATCAAATCGCCCGAAGATGGTTTTACACCGATGGCTTTTTTGGTCAATTCAACTGCAACCAATCCGCCTAAAAAACCGCCGGTGATGGTTTTATTAGCTATCAGGTAAACCAGATCAAACTTAAACTCGTTGGGCTTTTCCAGTACTCCTACCAAATGCGCCCCAATGATGGCGCCAAAAGCAGCACCGCAAAAAATAATGAGCCGGTTGGCCTCACTTATAACATCAACAGTTTTGCGGCGCAGATAAGCATAATAACGATATCCCAGAAAATAAGCCAGGGTTTCGCAAATCAGGTGCGCGGGGATGGACGATTTGCCCAAGGGAATATCTACAGGAAAGTGCAAGGCGGCTAAATTATATACAGCTAATATAACCAGTGCTATAACTTGCCACAACCATCAACCGAAAATCTTTTTAACCGGGCGTTTGACAAAACGGTAATACCAGCGTTTGTAAAATGGGGCACGCACTACAACAACCCCTCCCAACATTGCCCTTCTTTCATCCATTTTAACGTCGTAATAATTGTTGGTGGTAATTGGGGTAACTAACTGATTGTATCCGATATAATCAAACTCGAGTGTCTTTGCATCTTGAGGTACTGTAATTTGAAACCTGCCATTTACGTCAGTAGCTACAGCGGTATTAGTACCTGGTAGTTTTACGGTAACTCCTATTAATGGCTGTCTGTTATCACTAACACATCCGGTAAGCATGCGATTTTTTGAAGAATGCACAGGCCCTGCAACCTTTCCCAACATAATTGTTTTTGGTGTGGCTATTGTGTCACTTTGTTCTTGAGCAGGTTTGTCCTGCGCCTGTGCTTTGAACAAAGGAAGCATGCTGGTTAACGCACCTGCAATGGCCAGCTTTTTCCACCAGCTTGCCTGTTGTAGATTTTGAGCATACAGTTTATTGTTGACCGTATTAAACTGCATGGCATCAAATTTACCGCATACATTATGCGTGCCGGAGAGGTAATTAATCACCTGCTGATCGGTCATTACAGAGAAGTCTATTACCGTTTTAGCGCAGCTTTGGCAAAAACGGCCTTGTTCCTCCTTCTTCATGTTGTCCCATTGTTCATGACAGGGTTGCGGGATGCTGATGTGTTTAATGGCTTGCATAATTTATGGTCTTAATGAGTTGATTTATCATTAAGATGCCGTAGCTGCCACCATTCCATAAACTTGATAATATTTTTTCGGCCCGTTTGGTAACAAAAAACCCCGGATGATTGTCCGGGGTTTTACTGTTTATTTGCAGCCTGCCAGGTCTTTTTGTACGGCGGCATTATCATGCACCCCCGCCTTATTGCCAAAGGAGTTAAGTACATAAGTAATTACTTCAGCAGCTTCTATTGGCGACAGGTTTTGCTGCGGCATTGCCTGCCCTTCGTAGGTTTTTCCTTTAACCACAATGGTTTGTTTTAAGCCATTATGAAGAAAACAAGCCAGTTCATGGCGGTGCGTTTTCAAAAACACGCTATCTGTAAGCGGTGGGATCAATTCGCCCAAACCCTCCCCGTTCTGTCCGTGGCAATTTTGGCAATTAGACTGATAAATAGCTTGACCGTTAGCATAGTAACGACTATAGTTCAACTCGCCTTCATTCTGGCAGGCGGTTATAATAGCTACCAGTACTAAAATTATCCCAATTGCTTTTAATGCCTTCATTGTGCAATGCTTTGATCTGGTTCTGCACGCAGGGTTTTAATGTCTGCTATCAATTGCTGCACTTTATCTGGCAACGTACCGTCATAAGCGCCACGGATGCGTCCTTGCTTGTCAATCAGCACAAAATAGCCCTGATGCACATAGCCACCGGGAGCCTTATTATCTTCGGCTACAGATACCAAATATTTGGCTGCCAATGCGTAGGTCTCATCTTTTTTACCTTGTAAAAACCACCAGGTATTACCTTTCGCGCCCAGTTTGTCGGCATATTTTTTCAATACAGCCACACTATCATATTTCGGGTCGATGCTGTGCGAGAGGATTTTAAAATCGTTCTGATTTTTAAACTCGTTATATACCGCCAGCATGTTGCGATGCATTACCGGGCAGATTGACGGGCAACTGGTAAAAAAGAAATCGGCCACGTAAATTTTACCGTTCAGGTTTTTATTGGTGATACTATCGCCATACTGATTGATAAATTTATACTGTGGGATGGTCTGATAAACGGTATCAACTACCTCTTTGCCGTCAACCGTTTTGGTAACAGCCTGCCTATCGCCATAAATTGGCAGTGCTTTGTTAGCGCCCGATTTACAGCCCACATAAACAAGCCCCAGTGCAGCAGCTAAAATGATGAGTTTCTTCATTTTACTTCGGTCAAAAATTTAGTAGATGCATCAGCGGCAACATCCAGCAATGAATCAATAGTGGCGATCTGACGTTGCTGGCTATGCAGATACTCCATTACCTCCTGGTGCGATTTACCGGTATAATCCGGATTAAACTTGTGCATCCAGTTTTGCATGGCATCGTCTGCCGCGTCAATTTGTTTAATTAAACCGTTTACTTTCCCGGTTTTAACAGCATCATTTGGATATTTCTTCAACAGCGTATCCAGTTTGCTTTTATTGGTAAGCACCAGTTCGTCCTTATCCATCATTTTATCGTGCAGTTGCAGGATAACGTCTTGCTGTTTCTTTTCTTGTTCTTTGTTGCCGCCAGCGCTATTGCAGGCAATAATAGAGGCCGCTGCAAAGCAAGTCGCTATAAATAGATAAAATTTCATCATTTTTTTAATTGTCTTTTTCAACCAGATCCATACCACATTTCGGGCAAACACCTGGTTTGTCTTTTAACACATCAGGATGCATGGTGCAGGTATAACGGCCCGCAATTTCAGTCTTTTTTTGCTCTGATACCACATTTTTTTTCTGTTTGACAGTGTTGTTACAAGCGCTTAACAATGCGGCTAAAACAACAGCGCCAAATATGATCTTTCTCATTTCTATCTGTTTTTAGTAAAGGCCGCAAAGCCAAACAAACTAACCACCAATACCCCCAAAGCAGCCAACATACTCACTATATCTCGTACATCTTTGCCCGCCCAAGCCATGCCAAAATACTTATGCAAAAATATAAACGAAAAACCGTCAAACCTATCAGGTCCGGCCACGTGGGTCGCCAGCTTTTGTGTGGTGGTCTCTATGTACCAATCGTCCTTACCTGGGTAGCGCACCTGCTCTACCGGCAAACGCTTGTTGATGAAGCCGTATTCTTCAGTAAATTGCCTGATATGAACGATAGAATCAGCCGGATGCTTTGCTCCGCTGTAATAACCGGCCAAATATGCGGCAAATTGCCTGTTGCCATTTTTTAGTTCAGCTCCATTGGCTGCATCCAGATAGATAACTTGTTTTTTTGCAGTGTTCACCTGGTAATAAGTCCGTCCATTAAATTTAACCAGCGATGTTTTGCGGATCAAACTATCCGGCATTTGCAGGTGAAGATTATCAACACTCAAATCTGAAGTACGAATGATCTGCTTAAAATCTGCCGGAACAGGCTTATTGTTATACAGTTTCACGCCGATGTGGATACCGGCGCTCAGCAAAAACGTAAACATCACAAAAGAAACGATCAACCCTAGCTGACGGTGAAAGCGATGCACAAAGCGCCGATCTTCCCTACTATCTCTTTTTCGCTTTTGACTGAGATCTTTAAATCGACTCCAAAACAAACCGTAAACAATCAATCCGCTAAGCATGGCGGCGAACATGGCAACCACAATTACCATCAAAACGATCAGCCGCACGCGGTCACCAAATAGTTTGGCCAGCCAATCCCAGGTATGCAATTGCTCAAATACCCACAAGAAAGTTTTGCGGGTGTTATTGTTAAACGTCCCCATGCGCGACTGACCGGTCTCTACATAAACATCCATCCCATCGGGCCGGTTAAGGCTGATCTTCCACACTGGCAACAAATGATTGATAGGCTGATACCAATCATCAAACTTAGTTTGTAAAACAGCTGATTTTATGGCGGATACACTATCCTGCGTAAAGTATCGCGCTAACTGGATGGCGTATTGTTTATCGGCGTCAGCCAAAATAAAACCTGTTGAGGCCGAGTAATAAGTATAAGCGCTATCTGCACCTAATATCTGATAACAGGTTTGCCCATTCAGTTTTACCAGCCCGAAATTGCGAAGGCTGTCTACTTTATTTTGTTGCAGTACTTGTTGCAGCGTCAATTTCGGCGCCAGCTTATCCAACGTCAGGGGCTTAAAAGTTTCGTGCGCTATGAACGGACGAAACCAGTTGGACATAAACGGATGCGAAAGTCCACTCAGTGTCCAGCACATTACAGGTACCAGCGCAATTAAACCGCAGATGCGGTGCCATTTGTAGAATCGCTTTTTAAATGAGCCGCTCATGTTTTAATATTTTGATAGTGCATAGCTGACGCCTAATGTAGCCGTGCGTGGCGGCGCAGCATTGTAGGTATCGCCATATTGGTTACTGGTTACCGTGGTGGCATACAGTTTATTGGTTACATTGAGCATATTAAACCAAATGCTGGTGCCTTTCAATCTATCCCTCCTAAAATGATAGCCCATGCGCATATTATAAATATTAAAACCAGGGTAAGTTTTAGTATTAGCCGGATCTGTAAAGTATTTACCCAAATGCTGCCACTCGCCAGAGATATAAAAACCGTTGATGAACACAGGTTTGTAGGTCAGTTCGGTATTGACCGTCCAGTTGGGTGCGTTGGCCATGCGTTTGCCGTTATAAACCAGCGTGTAGCTACTGTTGGTGGCGTAGTTGGTACGCACCTCGCTGTAGTCTAAATAAGTATGCCAGGCGTTGGTGCCACTTACACGGGCGCTCAATGCGTTAACTGGTGCATAAACCACGCTGTACTCTACCCCACGGTGACGGGTAGCACCAGCATTCTGGTTTTGCGTAGTATTATCTGGCAGTAGCTGAGTAATGATCTCATTGCGACCTTCCAGGTCATATAGGCTCACTTCGGCATACATCTTTTTGTCTAGAGCGGTAAACCATCCCCCTACCTCATAATTGTTGAAAGTGGCTTGTTTTAAAGGGGTTTGCTGGCGCGATGAATACAGATCGCCTGTTTCAGGCGGCTGGAAGCCTACGCTGTAATTGGCATACAAGCCTTTATTATTACCCAGATCATACGTCAAACCCAACTTTGGTGCTACAATGTTAAAATTGCTGGTCTCTTGCTGCTTGTATTTGGTATTTGTTGGCGGTAATCCATTGATAAAATTGTAGTGCACATGATCATAACGCAAACCAGCGACAATGCGTAGCGCTTCAGTCGGCTTCATTTCATATTGGGCATAACCGGCATAATTGAATAATTTGATGCGATAGTTATCGATATAATTACCCGTATTGGTGAAGCCGGTATAGTAATTATTGGCAACATCTTTTTGAATATTGAGATATTGCGCGTAGTAGCTGCTCGGACTATCATCCAGGTAAGCCCCCACAATCAAGCGCGAGTTCAGGAAATCAAAATCAGTACGATGTTGAGTCAGAAAACCCAGACTATGGAAACGCTGATCATTTACCTGCCCGTTTGAGCTTACGTAGGCACCACTGCTGTTACGCACATCAGCAATGTAGTAGCTAGGTAATTGCGCGGTAGAATTATCGCGATAAAACAGCGTAAAAAACGTATTGCTGTGTTCATTCCAACTATGATCTAACCGTGCACTCGCTCTGAAAGCATTTACCTTGCGATAGGTAAATCGCTGGTTACTGCCATAACTGCGATTGTAAAAATGTGCGCTGTCCAGACTGCCGGGCGTCTGGGTGTACAGATAGTTGTAAGTGGCTGAAGTAGTTAATTTAGTACTGTTATCAAAATCATAAGTGGTTTTCAGGTTGCCCGAATACTTATCAAAGTTGGAGTAATCCTGCCAACTATTTTGCTGACTGGCCACATAGCCACCAGCATAAATACCAAACTTGCCGTTAGTGGTGCCACCATCCGCGTCAATACGGCGGTAACGGTAGCTATCACCCTGAATAGCTACATCACCTACATAACCCGATGGCGGATTTTGTGTAATAAAGTTAACAGCCCCACCGATAGAGTTGCTACCATAAAGCGATGACGCCGGACCTTTGATCACCTCAACATCTTTTACGCCATTCATATTGATCTCATAAAGCGAGTTGTGGTTAAAAATTCCCGTCGGGCGAATGGGCAGGCCATCTTCCATGTACAAATACAAGGCATTATAGGTAATTGGTTGGCGAATGGCCATGGTATGCTGCTCATTACCCAGGTTAACCATGTAAACCCCTGATACTTTATTGAGTAACTGATAAAGCGCAGTAGCCTTGGTATCCTGAATCTGGGTTTGGCTGATCTTGCTAATGGCAATCGGCGCACTCTTGCGCGATTGCTGCTCCCTGCTGGCAGAAATAATAACCGGTTGCAGATCAACAGCCGAGGGTTCTATGCTGATGTTGAAATTAGCACGATCGTTTAGCGCGATGTTCTGCGCCGTGTAACCTATCATTTCAAACCTCAGGGTATCTGTTTTTGTATTCGGGGCGATGCGAAATTTACCTTTAGCATCGGTTGTAGTAAATAATTGTGGTTTGCCGCTGTTTATGGCCGATATTTTCACGCCAGGTAACGCTTCGTGCGTTCGGGCATCAGTCACCATACCTTTGATTGTGCTTTGCGCCTTTACCAAAGCCCCAGCAATAAGCAGGCAAAGCAATAGGATAAATTGCTTCATGTAAATGAATAAGATTAATTTACTGAGTTAATAAATTGAAAATTACTGAACACCAATACCCGACAATACCGTTATTGCATGAATAATGATAACACGGACTAATTCAGTAAGAAACGGAGGAAATTAAGCGATACAGGGCGGACGCAACAAAGCTATTGTTACAGCCTGTGGTGATAAAGTCTTGTACGGACTGGCAATTACACGCAGCAATTGAGAGTTAAAAGTGAGGTTTTCTGTAGTTGTGAAGAACGCCTCCTGAAACAGATTTTTTTGGGCTTG
This sequence comes from Mucilaginibacter yixingensis, assembly GCF_041080815.1. Taxonomy (NCBI): domain Bacteria; kingdom Pseudomonadati; phylum Bacteroidota; class Sphingobacteriia; order Sphingobacteriales; family Sphingobacteriaceae; genus Mucilaginibacter; species Mucilaginibacter yixingensis. Next base: position 2,475,008 of record NZ_CP160205.1, read on the forward strand.
CTGCTCGGCACTTTTCTCTTTCTGCTCGGCCTGTTGAATTTTCTTCATCAGGTAGCAACGGCCATTACAATGTAACCAGGGGCGACTTTTGTTTACACACAGTGTACTGGCAATATACTGCTGGTTTAACTGATAACCGGCAAATACAAACAGCCTGGAAAAATTGGCTGCCAGCGTGCAGGTGATCAATAATAAAGCTAAACCGCGTTTAAACATTGGCCGCAAAGGTAGTGATTAATGTATAAAGTTGGCAACATGATTGCATTTGACTAGCAGCTTTACAATTGACATGCACTCAAAACCTAACTTTGCTGTTCTCTGATATAAAAAATGTAATCAGTTGGCGGCAAATTTACATCGGCATTAAACTTTAATTGTTGCCCCACCTGTGCCCGGTGATGTGTACCATGGTTGATAAGATGCGCCAGCACATCCGTTAATTGATTGGTAAAACTTTCACCGCGCGAGTTTTTATAGTCTACTTGTTGTTCAAAATCATCGGTTTGGTTCAAAAAATCAGTCCAGGCTTTATAATTACTATCGGCTATTGTCTTCAGATCTTCTAATGGCCAGTCAGGCCAAAGCGCGCCACCCGGTGCCGGCTCTCTTTTGCAGCGACATAGCCATACTTGCTGAGCAGCCAGTAAATGAGCCAGTAACTGCACCGATTTACCTGTCTGATCAGCAGCCGCGATAGCATCCAGCATCTTTAAATTGGTAGTGTGATCGTACCCAAATAGGCGGAGAAAATAGTTTTTCATGAGCATTTAACTGTATAGCGATGAGTGTTTCCTATCGTTAATGTTTAAATTAATTGCATGCAGACACAACCTCACGAGCTTTTGCCGCGTGTTACAAATAACGGAGATCGGTTTTAAAAATCGATACTACAGAAACATCTATTTAAAGCACATCCTAAACTTATTCATACTTTAATCCTTTTTAAGAAACATATCAGAAAAACATGCCCTATATCGCGTCAGCAGCAAAAATTGATTTTGAACACAAAGCAGATCAGCAACAGGTAAAAGAAAGGGTGCGAGAAATGTTCGCCCCCACCTTCCCACAAATAGAAAGATTGATAGCCGCATTTGATAATACTGAAATTATTACTCGTAATTTTTGTCAGCCGCTCAATTGGTATAATCAGCCTCTTAGTTTTGAACAACGGAATAATGCCTACATAGAAATTTCTTTAGAAAATTCTATCATTGCTCTTGAGCAGGCCTGCGAGCGCGCCGGCGTTACCCCAGATCAACTTACCGATATCTATTTTGTATCTACCACCGGCCTGGCTACGCCCAGTATAGACGCACGCATCATCAATAAAATGGGGCTCAATCCCAACATCAACCGTACCCCAATATGGGGATTAGGTTGCGCAGGTGGTGTGTCAGGATTGGCAAAAGCCGCCACAGCCGCTCAGGCAAATCCCGAGGCGGTAATAGCTTTTATCGCAGTGGAGTTATGCTCATTGACCCTCATCCGCACCGACTTTAGCAAGAGCAATTTCATCGGTTCCAGCCTGTTCTCAGACGGGGTTTGTGCCTGTATCATCAAAGGCGATCATCATGCTACCAATCAACCTTTAAAATACATCGCCGCAGGCAGTAAGCTTTATCCAAACTCGTTAGATGTGATGGGCTGGGACTTCAACTATGAAGGATTTAAAGTGCTGTTTTCTAAAGACATACCAACATTGATTCATCAATACGTTAAAGATGATATCGAAACGTTCTTGGCCAAAAACGGGCTCGGGTTAAGCGATATTAGAAGCTTCATTTTCCATCCCGGAGGCAAGAAAGTTTTGGATGCCTACAACGATGCCTTACAAATTGAGGGCGACTTTTTAAAATACACTCGCGAGGTGATGAGCAACTACGGCAATATGTCTAGTGCAACGGTGCTTTATGTTTTGGAACGGTTTATGCAACAAGGTATAGAGAGCGGCTACGCGCTGATGCTGGCAATGGGGCCAGGCTTTAGCAGCGAAATGGTTTTACTCAAAAAATAACTTATGACCGGCAAATACTTTATCACCTTCGTTATCTTCTTGATTGTGTTGCGTTTGATGGAATTATTTATGTCATCGCGTAATGCCAAATGGCTCACCAGCAATGGCGCTGTTGAATATGGCCAGAAACACTACCCTTTTATGGTATCTATGCATACCTTGTTCATTGTATCGCTATTAATTGAACATCAATTTAAGTACGGTAACACTCCAAACGGCGGCCCGGTAAGCCTGGCACTATTGTTCACCTTTATAGCAGTGCTGGCCTTTAAATTCTGGACACTGAGTACGCTAGGCGTTTATTGGACGACCAGGCTCTACCGCATACCCAATAGTGAGCCCATTACCGCCGGGCCCTACCGCTTTGTACGCCATCCTAATTATATAGAGGTGATTGCAGAGATACTGGTCGCCCCGCTGATCTTCCACTTATATTTTACCCTGATTCTATTCACGCTACTGAATGCCTGGATGCTCTCAGTAAGAATAAAGGAAGAAAATCGCATTTGGCAATTGCAAGCTTAATACTAAACAAAACCATATAATTGAAAGAGCGGCGCCATTGGTGTCGCTCTTTTGTTTTGGGCAAAAAATCATTCTATTTAACAATAGAATTTTTATAGGAAAAAATAATAATATCCACTCTATAAACCTATCTCCTGCAAATCCTGAAAATTCAGTAAATCCGGGTTCCAAATCTTTCTTACCTTTGCAGCCAGCAAAACGTTCTATCGCTCGGCGCTCAAAACGCAGGGAGGAAAGTCCGGGCAACACAGAGCATCCTGCTTCCTAACGGGAAGGCGCCGTCAGCCGGCGACAGCAAGTGCCACAGAAAATAAACCGCCCCCACAGTAAAGTGAGGGTAAGGGTGAAAACGCGGGGTAAGAGCCCACGGCCTTTACGGGCAACCGTAATTGCGGTAAACCTCAGGAGTTGAAAGGCCAAATAGGTCCTGAATATGGAAGCTGCTCGCTTCTGTGCTTTGCAAAAAGCACGTCAGGATGGGTAGGCTGCTAAAGCCTTGCAGCAATGTAAGGCGCAGATTAATGATAGAAGCCGCGCAAGCGGTACAGAACCCGGCTTACAGCTTTGCTGCTGATATTTTGCCCCCTGTAAAAAGGGGGCATTTTTTTTAACACAAAATGAAAAGTGTTTTGTTTTCTATACAAAACCTTTAAATTTAACGTTATTACACCATACCCGAGAAACAACTACTAATGGCTAAAATCTTAATTATTGACGATGAGCGGGCAATCCGCAATACCCTGCGCGAAATTTTAGAATACGAAGATTATACAGTTGACGACGTGGACAATGGCATTGATGGCCTGGCCATGATTCGCGACAATGATTACGACCTGATCCTTTGCGATATCAAGATGAACCGGATGGACGGCATGGAAGTGCTAACCGAAGGTCTCCTCATTAAACCCGACCTGCCTTTTATCATGATCTCTGGTCATGGCACGGTAGAAACCGCCATAGAGGCCAGCAAAAAAGGTGCGTTTGACTTTATCTCTAAACCACCCGACCTTAACCGATTGCTGATTACTGTACGCAACGCCTTAGATCGCGGTAGCCTGGTAACTGAAGCCAAAACGCTGAAACGCAAAGTATCAAAAGTTAGACCGATACTGGGCGAATCGCAAGCCATTCATAAAATTAAAGAAACTATTGACCGCGTGGCCCCTACCGATGCCCGCGTGTTAATTACTGGCGCCAATGGCAGCGGTAAAGAACTGGTTGCCCGTTGGCTGCACGAAAAATCAAACCGGGCTAATGCGCATATTATTGAGGTTAACTGTGCGGCTATCCCGTCAGAACTAATTGAGAGTGAGCTGTTCGGACACGAGAAAGGATCGTTCACATCGGCCGTTAAGCAGCGCATCGGCAAGTTTGAATCGGCCAGTGGTGGCACCTTGTTTTTGGACGAGATTGGCGACATGAGCCTTTCTGCCCAGGCTAAAGTATTGCGTGCACTGCAGGAAAATAAGATTACACGCGTGGGCGGCGAAAAAGAGATTGACGTAGATGTACGTGTGGTTGCGGCAACCAATAAAGATTTGCTGAAAGAAATAGAAGCCGGCAACTTCCGTATGGACTTGTACCATCGTTTGAGCGTGATCCTGATTCACGTGCCGCCGCTTACTGAACGTCGGGATGACATCGCCCTTTTAACTGAGCATTTCCTGGATGAAATTTGTGCAGAATATGGGATGCCGGTAAAACGCGTATCTGATGATGCATTGGAAGCATTGAAAGCCCTCCCGTGGACTGGCAACATCCGCGAGCTGCGTAACATGGTAGAGCGATTGATCATTCTGAGCGATAAGATCATCACCGATGCCGATGTGCGCGTGTTTGCTAATCCTTCGGCAACCATAGCTGTTACCAGCGGCGCAGCAATGCCCGCTGCATCCAATCAGCCAGATTTTGAACAGTTTAAAAACTTCCAGGAGTATAAAGATTTTGCCGAGCGTGAGTACATTAAGTTCAAACTGGAAAAAAACAATTGGAACGTATCTAAAACTGCTGACGATATTGATATTCAACGCAGTCACCTGTATAGTAAGATTGAGAAGTTTGGCTTGAAGCGAGGTGAGTAAGATCAAAATAAAAAGCGCCGACATTACAACGTTGGCGCTTTTTTTATTGACCTTTATGGTAAAGCTGCCTTATCTCTATGAAAAACGTCACTTTACTTTTACTGTTGATCTTCGGGGGATCAATAACAATCGCTAAAGCCAAACCTACCGATAGCATAATAGTAAATGGGCAAAATATACAAGTAGTATCTGCCAGTCCTCTTGATTCGCTACAAAAAATCAAAGCCCTATTAGAATACTATAGAGATACTAATTGTGCTGACTGCCTTTGTAATTTTGAAGCACAGTGGAAAATAATTGATGGGCATGTAATACTGCAATCTATAAAAAGTTGCGCATATGCCGCCAAACCACTTCAGGCAGACCTCCAGAAACTCTTTCCTGCTCAATTTCACAATGGGATAGTAAAGGCCGATTGGCTTACCGGTGAACTTTGGGTAACTAACGAATCACCCGCTAATTGGATTCTTCCTATATTTCCAATATGGCAGAGAGAGACCTGTATTAGTATTACCAAAGGCATTGTAACCAGCATAAAAACGGTTGAGTACCCCGGCAACGCAATTGGAGCCCCCAACCCATCCGTCGTACGCGATTCAATGCGTAACCTAATCATACAAAACATTAAACGATGGCGACTAAAAAAACTACCTGACCACCCCCGATTACTTACTATTTATTTTAAGACAAATACTACCGGAAGGCCAATAGAGGTACATATACTTGATGCCAATACCATGAAAGCAGCTTTGGTTGATGCTACCTGGCAGTCTGCCATTACAAAAGCGCTCAATCAGATTAAATGGCCGGTTTATTATGAGGCGAACAAACAGTGCGATATCAACTTTTTTGTAAACCTTAGCTTTGTAAAACCACCAGTGGGGCCTGTATTGAGTAGGTAATCAACCACCAAAACCTTATAAAAAACGAAAACGGAAGCCATATCGTTCGATATTTCTTCCGTTTTCAACCTAAAGGCAACCGTAGTTACGCATCAGGCATCAAGTTTTGTGTATCTCCAACCGATAGTTTCTTTCCTTCCACCCTTTCGAGTTCTGGTTTCCACATATCTCTTATCTGTTTCTGCCTTTGCGCCGTAGTGCTCCAACAGTCATCATAATGCCTTTTCTAATTATCTTTTCTGTATAAAAAACTCTTGCGAATTATCCATTCGTCCAAGTAATCCAGCAACTCCTATGATCTTTAGTTCGTCCTAAAACTCCCCCGATTCATGATCTGTTTACTGTAAGGCTGTCAAAGTACGTCGTTCTTGATATATCTAAGTTAGCTCGGATAAGCATACTTGTCAAGTAAAATCGCATGCTTTTTATTGACAGGTTATCAACCTAAAAACAGCGGTTATCAACATTTTCAAAACAACACAATTCATTGATATACAAATAACTAATAATAAACCATCAACTTTATTAACATTTTATATATTCCACACAAATACTAAAACAAAGCATTTCCAAACCGTTAACTAAATCATAAATTCTAGATTACGGCGAGATTTATTTTATTACAATGCCTCCCTGCCACTTGGTTTACAATGAACGCAAACACAGAGAGATTCTATTTTCTATCGATAATTTTTTAAAAGATTATTTAAGTTAGCCTCACCGAAAAGAAAAACATCCCCATGCAAATCAAAAAGAGCCTGCTCTCATTCATTATCATCAATATCGTATATCTCGTTTACTTTTTTCTGCTCATGATTTGGTTAAAACAACCGATTATTGCCTTCAGGGCAGTCCCTCCGGTGCAACTGGCGGCCAATGTGGTGATGGTGATACAAGTGGTCATGTCGCTCCTCAACCTGCTCATCTTCGCCGGTTTGGTGTTTCTACTATCTTCTTTTAAAGAGAGCTTTCTGATTAGCGCAGCTGTGGCAGCTTATGCCTTGTTGCAGATCCCTGCAAATTTAATAGCGTTGCTACATCTATATGCCGCTGTTGCTAATTGGATCACTGTCCTTAATATCGTAAACATGATTGCTCTACTTTGGATGATTGTTGGCCTCTTCTTTGTTCGAAATATTGCGATCCGCAATTATTTTCGTTGGTTTAGCATTTGTGTATTGCTATCAGTTTTATTGAGCGCAGCATTACCATACGTTTACGTTAAAATAGGTATGGATCATTTTTATATTAATCCGGGTATTATTAAGCTTCCGTCTTTTGTCGTGAGCCTAATCCTATTTTTAAGGATTTACGGTGATCAGCCTAAAACTAAAAGACTTTAATAAACCGATCTTATTATCAGCCCTGTCTCCTGGTGCAATAACAATATCAGGCAACTATTTCGTCCCTACCACGTTATATTTAAATAATGCAGGACAAAACCATCGAGCGTCTGATCAGGATCAGCAAAGAGCATCCGCTGATGCCGGAAACCTATGTGCCCTGGCAAACAGAACGGCAGGCTGATGAGGTATATCTGCCCGAAAAACTGCTATCGCTGGAGGGGACGCCCATTTTTGATACCCTCACCCCTGCTCAAAAGCTAGAACTGGGTCGACATGAAATTGTGCAGGTGATGTTCTCGTATAGCTGGGGTGAGGCTTTATTCTGCGTGTTTATGAGCAAATACCTGCTTACGCTAAAGCCCACAGATGCAGAGCACCGCTTTCTGCTGCGCGAGCTGATTGAAGAATACCGTCACCAGGAAATGTTTGCCCAGGCTATTACGCATCTGGGCGGCGAACCGCTGAAACAATCGCGCGCGCATAGGTTTGTCGGCACGTTTACCACCAAATATCTCCCGGCAGATTATCTGTTTATGGGCAGCCTCTCGGTAGAATTAATTACCGACATGTATGGCAACCACGCCCGCCGATATCCCGCAACTTACCTGGTGCTCCGCAAGATCTTTGATCTGCATAATATTGAGGAGGGCCGGCACATTGTGTTTACCAAATGGCTATTGAAACGCTATACCGAAAAAGCCGGTTACATTAAGCGCAGCTTGTATAGTTTTGTTATTCTGCTTAATATTTACTTTGTGCGCACCATGTACGTAAAGCGCGAGATTTATGAACGCATAGGGCTATCAAATACAGACGATGTCTACAAAGTCGCCTTCAAAAACTACAGGCAGAAGTTTGCCGAGAACTGCATGAAGGATATTATTGAGTTTGTATCAGAATGGAACGGCTTTAACCGCGTTACACGCTGGGCCTGGCGCTGGTTGCTGGGAGCCGAGATTTAAGGTTGACGGTAAGTAAAAACATTTATGTCGAACCGAGCGTAGCAAAGAGAAAACTATTCTCTTAAGCGGATGCGAGAAAACATCATTCCATGCTTGCTTAACGATCAGCTTATCAATCGTATAAGATTTCTCTTCCGCTCCTCCGCTCATCCCCCCTCGTGCTCATCGAAATGACAATAAACTATTCGCGATGATGGTGGTGCTTCTTCTTTTTACTATGACTGCTGCTTGATGAGTGCTTCTTAGAAGATTTACTTGACGATTTCTTTTCGCTGCTTTTCTTGCTATCGCTCTGTGTGCTGGCTTTTGGTTTCTCGTCCTGTTGTTTGGTAGCAGCAGTAGTGGTTGCAGCAGGCTGACCGATCACTTTCAGCGTATCCTTACTCAGATCTTTTACTGTCAGATTGTTGCTGCGCAGACTGTACTCCAGCACTCGTTTCTGGCCGGTTGGTTTGGCGGTAGAATCATTGCTGGTATAGATAGGATACTCGCGAATCAGCTTGCCATCCTTCATGAAAAAATTATCATTACCACGGTAACCGCGTTTCTGATATGATTGCAGCTTAGGAAAATCTAGTTTCTGGGCCTTGTCGTTAAACTCATACGCCTGGATGGTACTGTAGTTAACGGTGTCTTTACCCTTTGACTCGATTAATAACTCTGGATTGCCATCGGCATCCATATCAGAATTAAATACGTCAAAAATGGCACCGTCCAGATCGCCGGTGGTGGTTGTAAAATCCTTATTAACCGAGTCTGAATGCAAAATGAGTAAAGCACCCTTGCCCTTGCCGCCACGTCCCCAGCTCATCACATCATAATACTGCCCCGGCGATACCTCAATCATTTTGTGATAGGTAAACGGCTGCATTAATTGTGGCTTGGTTGATGCACTGGCCACCGGTTGACTTTTGGTGCCGCTTTGCGAACAGCCGGCCGCCATGATGGCAATACCTGCAATTACTAAATAATAGCTGCGTAACATTTTCTATATCGCAATAAGTTAATTAAATATCGTTTCGGCAGAAAGCTCGCCTTTAGGTTTGCCGGGCATTTCCATGTAAACATGCAATATATCACCTGCATTGCCCGTATCAAAATATTTTAACGTAAAGCGGTGATAACCTTTCTTCAGTACCAGTCCGCCCCCTGGCAAATAGGTACTTTGCTTTTTATCTGTTGCTACTACCGGCTGATCGTCAATCATAATGTTTGTTCCATCGCCGCCTTTTGTAGAGAACGAGTAAATGCCATCAGTATCAATACGGATAAACCCGCTGAATATTACCCCAAAGGCGTTTTTAGTCTTACGGATAAGGGAGGTATTAAAACTTTTCAGCATACCAGAATCTGGAATCAAAGCCACGGTATCTTCTTGCGCTTTTGCAGCTGTATCTGCATTCAGCATCAACTTATATTTTACACCGGTATCATTGGCCTGGAAATTTATGGCGGGCAGCGGCGGTAAGTTAGCCATCACCGTATGTGTCACCTGACTTTGACGACCACCTGGCGTAATCACCATCGTCTGCAACTCACGATACTGTCCGTCTGGAATATCAATATTCAGTGGACCATTATAAATTTTGGAATTTTTATCGGGCGCAAAACCATCTGTGGTATAATAGATTTTCGCTCCTTCCACGGTAGGTTTCAAGGCCACATTCAGTTGGCTACCGATGCTCATGGTATCGGTAACCCCAAGCGCACGGTCAACCCTAAAATTGCAATTACTTTTATCCAACCACGCCAGGTGATGCGGCATGCGGGTTTCGGCAAAATCATTCAGGTTTTTCTTGTCCTGTGGCGTCCATGCAATTTCAGAAAGGGCCATTAATCGCGGCAGCAGCATATATTCCAGCTTCTCTTCGCTGTCAATATATTCCGTCCACATGTTGGCCTGTACACCTATTACATATTGCTGTTGCTCAGTATTTAAAGCAGCAGGCATGGGGTTGTAATTATAAACTTTCTGGTAGGTGGAGTTACGACCAATACTCAATGGTTCGGCACTTACGCGACCTTGTGCAAAATCAAAATACAAACCCTCGTTACTGGGCGACATAATGACATTATGTTTCTGCTGCGCGGCTGCAATTCCACCCCACTCGCTGCGCCAGCTCATTACGGTGGCGTTTGGCGCTAAACCACCTTGCAAAATCTCGTCCCAACCAATAATACTGCGGCCCTGGGAGTTTACAAACTTTTCTATGCGATGGATAAAGTAGCTCTGTAAGCCATGCTCGTTTTTTAAACGCAGGCGCTTGATCATCTGGCGGCAGTATAATGAGTTGTGCCAAACAGATTTTGCAACTTCGTCGCCGCCTATGTGAATGTATTTTGAGGGGAACAGATCCATCACTTCGGCTAGTACATCCTGTAAAAAAGCAAAGGTTTTTTCGCTGGGACAGTAAACACCATCCTCTACACTCCAGGTTTCAGCCACTTTGTAGCTGCGGTTTGGATTACAACTAAACTCCGGATAAGCGGCTAGTGCAGCCCTGGAATGCCCCGGCATTTCAATTTCCGGGATGATGTTGATGTAACGATCTGCCGCATATTTCACCACGTCTCTGATCTCGTCCTGAGTATAAAAGCCGCCGTAAGGCGTATTGTCATATTGTTGATTATAGCTACGATAACGGCCAACCAATGTTTGCGCACGCTGACTGCCAACCGTGGTTAATCGCGGATATTTTTTGATTTCGATGCGCCAGCCCTGATCATCCGTTAAATGCCAGTGAAAGTTATTGAGTTTGTAGGTGGCCAGCAGATCGATATACTTCTTCACAAAATCAACTGAAAAAAAATGGCGTGCCACATCCAGGTGCATACCACGATAGCCAAAGCGCGGATAATCTTCAATAGTTGCGCACGGAATAACAGCAGCATCTGCTTTATCTAAAGGCAATAATTGTATCAGCGATTGCACGCCATAGAACAAGCCGGCACCCTTTCCTGAAATTTTAATTTGTTGTGGAGTAATGGTTAAACGGTAACCTTCGGCAGGAAGACCATCGCTGCCTTCGGAAGTTAGCACGATGCTATTAGACGAAACCGGGCCACTGGCTGCCTTGAGTTGATTTTGCAGACCAAATTTATCGTGAAGATAAGCGCTGAAAAACTGCACTGATTTATTATTGATACTATCGGCAATAATAACGGTTTGATTGCTCAGGTTAAATTGCCCCATCTGTTTTTGCACTGATATGGGGGCCGGAATTATATTTAAGTTAGGATTATCTTGCCCCTTGGCAACACTACTAAACCACACACATAATACAATCAGGAAAATAAATCTATTACAAGAGCCAATCATTCAATAGTTCAATACTTTAAAGGACGTGAATTTACCTATTTAAGTATGTTTTAACATGTATTTTTTGTAAAAAATTTATGGTTTTTGTTAAAGAAGTTGCTTGTTAGCTTCCCAAAGTCATTGCAAGAAACGAAACAAGCTCGTCAGATGAGTAACCACCATGTCATGCTGAGGAACGAAGCATCTTTGAGGATCGTCCTCATTGCTTGTCCACGGAGATTTTTCGCTATCGCTCAAAATGACAAGGAGACAAGATTATTTTGTTCCTCGCGATGATGTCTTTAAACAAAATCCCATCCAAAAACAAAACCGCCCCGCAGTTTCATCTGCGAGACGGTTTCAATATATGCTGGAGTTAGTAATTTTTAGAAACCTGCTGTTGGCCTGTTGTTCATGGCCATGTTTGCGGAACGATCACCATTAACTACGCCCATGCCACGTTGTGTGTATTGGCCACCACCGAAACCGCCTCTGCCACGGTTCTGACCACCATCTTGCTGTCCCTGACCGTATTGACCATGGTTTTGGCCCTGACCAAAGCCACCCTGTGGGCCGCGGTTTTGATCTGGCTGGTTATAGCCGCCCTGGTTTTGGTTCTGTCTGCCACCCCAGCCCTGGCCGTAACCATTTTGTGAGCTACGGTTTTGATCGGGTTGGTTATAACCACCTTGGTTTCTGCCAGGGTTATTATTGTAGGCATTGTTATCACGGTCGCCGTGGTTGTAGTTGTTATGGTCGCCACGATTCCAATCACGGCCGTTGTCTCTCGAACCATTCCAGTCGCGACGATCGCTTCTGTCGAAGCCGGGAGAAGGCATGTCACGATCACGGCCAGGGAACGCCCTTGAATAATAGTCATCGCGGTTTGACCAGCCACCGTAACGTGAGCGGTACACATCATGATGAGCGTATGGACGTGCACTACGAATCTCAACCCTACGGGCAGTACGCCAGTTAAAATCGTGGTATCGGCCAGGCAGGTAAGCTGCAGATACCCAGCTACCGTAATTATCCTGGTAGTAGTAACAATGTTCTGGTACACTATAATAAGCTTCTACCTCAGGGTAGTAATAGTAGTCATCATCAGCACACGCCGGTTCTTCAACAGGCTGAGCTGCTGGCACCACCGGAATAATGGCTGAAGCATGTAGACCGCCAAGGTGTAAGTTAACATGTAAGCCTATCTGCGCATTAGCAGTTTTTACGGCAAAAGCGCCAAAGAAAAGGGCCGGTATCAATACTAACTTTTTCATCGTCTTATGTTTTATTGTTTAGTATGATAGACGACTAAAGCACATCAGGGTTTAATCCACAACAAGTATTTGTTCCATGAAATTTAGATGAAATAAAATTATATTTTACTTATTTATAAATTATAAGAATATAATTTCAATTTTTATAAAAATAGTAATCTTAAAGGAAACGCAAAAGCGCCTTAGGCTTTAAAGACCAAATTTTATTTTTTTGAATATTTAGCCCTACCAATTGCTTGTATAACTTATTTGTTATGAAGCGCCATGTGTTTAAACATTGATACATATTAATGTATCTTCGCTCAAACCAAACAGCCACGTATGAAAAAGAAAATTTTATTGGCCGCAGCTGTACCGGTTATTGCCGGTGCTGTGTTCATGCTTACGGCCGCATTTAAAAACCACCGTCCCCAGGCAGATGCCAATAGCGCAGGACTAAAACTTCCTGCCGGCTTCAGTGCTGTAATTACCGCCGAAACTGGTGCCAGAGCCCGCCACATTGCCGTAACACCCAACGGCCTGATCTACGTAAAACTGGCCAGACCTGATAAAGACGGCGTAGCATTGCTGGAATATAAAGAAGGCGCCAATGGCAAAGCCACCTTTGTAAAAGGTTTTGCTAATTATGGCGGCACTGGTATTTACATAAAGAATGGCTATCTGTACGCCTCATCAAACCAGGAAGTTTTTCGGTACAAACTGAATGAACAAAACGAGGTAATCAACCCTAATCAGCCTGAAAAAATAGTTACCGGCCTAAAAATGGGTCGCGAGCATGAAACCAAGTCGATTGTGTTGGATAACGATGGCAACATCTATGTAAATATTGGTGCTTACTCTAACTCATGCCAGGAGAAGGATCGCCAACTGCATTCTATGGGTATGCCGGGATGCCCTATCCTTGATTCGGCAGGCGGTATCTGGCAGTTCAAGGCCGATAAGCTAAATCAGACTTATAAAGATGGCGTGCGCTATACTACCGGTTTACGCAACGTAGTTGGTCTGGATTGGAACCAACAGCTTAACCAACTATTTGTTATGCAGCACGGTCGTGATCAGTTGCATGATATTTTCCCGGAGATGTATTCGGTTAAAGAATCATCACTATTACCTGCCGAATGTATGTACGCGCTGAAAAAAGGCGACAATGCCGGCTGGCCTTACATTTATTACGATCAGTTTCAGCATAAAAAAATACAAGCGCCAGAGTATGGCGGTGATGGCAAGAAAGAAGGCGCTAAAGATATTATTGACCCGGTAGTTGCATTCCCTGGTCACCTGGCTCCTAATGGGTTGTTGTTTTACACCGGCAAAATGTTTCCTGAAAAATATCGTAACGGCGCTTTCATCGCATTCCATGGTTCTTGGAACCGGGCACCAGAACCACAAGCCGGTTACTATGTGGTTTTCCAACCGTTTAAAAACGGCAAACCCGATGGCGAGTGGGAAGTATTTGCCGATGGCTTTTCAGGCGGTCCTGAAAAAACAGCATCAGGCCGTGCAGATCATCGCCCGGTCGGCCTTGCACAAGGTGCCGATGGTTCAATTTACGTAACAGACGACGCCAAAGGAACAGTATATAAAATTAGCTACGGAAAATAGATTTTGAAGATTGAAGGTTAAAGATTAGGGACACAGACTTCAACCTCACAACATCCAAACATTACAACTTACAATAATATTATAAATGAAAAAGACGCTCCTCATATTAGCCCTCACGTTTGCATCTGTTGCTGTTTTTGCACAGACTAAAAAAAAGCCGGTAAGTAAAACTAAACCTGTAGCTGGTTTAGCGGCAACTATCACCGCTGGTCAAAAAGTATACACCACTTATTGTGTAAGCTGTCATCAGGCTGACGGCGGTGGCGTGCAGAACATGAACCCGCCTTTAATCAAAACGCCTTATGTTTTAGGCGATAAGGTGCGAATGGCCAAAATTGTGATTAACGGTTTTAGCGAGAACGTGGAGATTAACGGCGATACTTATACCAACACCATGCCCGCCCTGGCCATGCTGAAAGATGAAGAAATTGCCGCTGTGCTTACCTATGTGCGTAACAGCTTTGGCAACAAAGCTCCTGCCGTAACCGTAGCCGACGTAAAAAAGGCACGAGCCGCAAAAAAATAACTGTAAGCTAAATATTACAGTAGATTGGCCCGGGTAATAGCTATCCGGGCTTTTCTTTTCCCTATTTTAGAAACTATTATATGAAGTCTGCCAAGCATACCAAGATTTTAAGACGACGACGTTTGCCTACCGGCGCAATAGTGCTTTTGCTGGCGGTAACAACATCGGCTCTTTCTGCGTGGACTTATTATGATGCCACTACCATCCCTACCGGTGCATATCAGCTAAATTATCCTGCCAACTTTGGCAACCGCGTTAACACGCCGGATGATAACCCGACCACCAAACAAGGCGTATTTCTGGGTCGGCTGCTGTTTTATGAACCATTGCTTTCGGCGGATAACTCGGTGTCTTGTAGTAGCTGTCACAAACAGGAGCTGGCTTTTACGGATGGTGTAGCTTTTAGTCGCGGTGTACATGGTGCGCGGGCTGCGCGTAACTCCATGTCGCTGGCCAACCTGCTGTGGGCACGAAAGTTTTTTTGGGATGGACGTGCGTCAAGCCTGGAAGAACAAGCTTCGTTTCCGCTGGTCAATCCGGTAGAGATGGGGCAACCGCTTGACGTTTCTATTAAGAAGCTTAAAAACACTACCTTCTACCCTGCCATTTTTAAGCAAGTTTATGGCGATACCGCTATAACCACCAACCGCATGGTAAAAGCGCTGGCACAATTTGAACGCACGCTGATATCGGCCAATTCAAAATACGATCGCTATCTGGCTAACAACTACCAACCTACCGATGACGAGTTGAAAGGCATGACCTTGTTCAATACTTTCCCTGACCCGGAGAAAGGCATCCGCGGAGCCAATTGCTCGCATTGCCATGGTGGCCCCAAAAATTACCTGGAGTTGTTCCACAATAACGGACTCGACAGTATTTCTAAAGATGAAGGTATTGGTGCCTTTACTAAGTTGGCAACCGACAGAGGCAGGTTTAAAGTACCCACACTGCGCAACATCGCGTTGACGGCACCCTACATGCACGATGGGCGTTTTAAAACATTAAATGAAGTACTTGACCATTACAGCGAACATGTGGCACAATCGCCTGCGTTGAGCGCTTTTTTGCAGGATGCTTCTAACATACCAGGCGGACGGGCTTTAAAATTGACTGCAATTGAAAAAAAACAGCTTATCGCTTTTTTAAATATGTTAACCGATACTACCTTTACGGCCGATGCCCGGTTTGCAGACCCTTTTATATCTGTAACCAAACATCAGCTTAAGAAAAATCTATCCGAATGAAAAAATATGCCATTGTGCTGTTATTACTAGCAGCGCCATTTCTGGTTAATGCCCAAGCTGAAAAGCAGGCCTCGGTTAAAATTACCGGCGAGGTAACCACCCCGCTCACTATTACACCAGATAACATCAAAACATACGAACAAACCAAAGTAACCCGTAAAGACCGCGACGGGAAAGATCATACTTACACTGGCGTGCTGCTTTCTACCCTGTTGCAAAAAGCCGGCGTTACCATGGGTAAAGATTTGAAAGGCGAAAATCTGGTAAAATACGTATTGGCCTCTGCCAGCGATGGCTACCAGGTAACTTTTGCCCTTGCCGAGCTGGATAAAGAATTTACAGATCGTGCCATTATTCTGGCCACTCAGATAGATGGCCAGCCACTTGCGGCAGCTGATGGTCCTTTCCGCATCATTGTGCAGGACGAAAAGAAACCCGCCCGCTGCATGAAACAGGTTACAGAATTACACATTGCATTTGCCAAATAATTTATCAAAAAGTGAAGAAGATGAGCGTGTTTAGGAGATTGATAAAGACAGCACTACCCTTAACGTTTTTATGTTTACTGGGCTCAATAACGTTGGCTCAAAAACTGGTAAAACCGCCGGTGGTACAGCCCGAATGGTCGCAAGACTATAAGCCGTTTCGTATTGCCGGGAATTTATATTATGTAGGTACGGCAGACTTAGCCTGCTATCTTATTACTACTTCGAGAGGATTGATGTTGATCAACACGGGCTTGCCAGACTCTGCCCCTATGATTAAAAAACACATTGAAGATCTGGGCTTTAAATACAACGATATCAAGGTAATACTGGCCACGCATGCCCATTATGACCACGTGGGCGCGGTTGCTGCCATAAAAGAACAGACCGGCGCCAAGGTAATGATCGGTAAAAAAGATGCCCCTTCATTGGCCGACGGAGGCAACTCCGATTATGTGATGGGCGGCAAAGGCCCCATGTTCGCTCCGGTGAAGGCTGATAAATTATTATGCGATAACGACACCGTAAAGTTTTACGGTATGCGTATCAGGGTTATTCATTGTCCGGGACATACGCCTGGCGCTTGCAGCTTTTTATTTGATGTAAAAGATGACAAGCGTACATATAAAGTACTGATTGCCAACATGCCTACCGTACTCAGCGAAACCAAACTTGCAGGCATGCCCGGCTATCAGGATGTAGGCGAAGATTACGAGTACACCCTACGCAAGATGAAAGGTATTAAGTTTGATATATGGCTGGCCTCCCATGCCAGCCAGTTTAATATGCAGAAAAAACATAAGCCTGATGACCCTTACAATCCGGAAGCATTTGCGGATGAGAAAGGATACAAAACGGCTATTGATAATCTGCAAAAAGCCTATCTAAAGAAACTGAACGGGCGGTAAGCACAGAGATTACAAAGCCCTGTCCGGTTCAAAATCAAGCGATACAGAATTCATGCAGAACCGCTTGTAAGTTGGCGCCGGGCCATCGTCAAAAATGTGCCCCAGGTGTGAGCCGCAGCGAGCACAGATTACCTCGGTGCGCTGCATATCGTATGAGTCGTCTTCTCTATAAATAACTGCATCTTTTCTAACGGCTTCAAAAAAGCTGGGCCAGCCACAATCACTGGCAAACTTGGCATCAGAGCGGAACAGTTTGTTACCACATACTGCACAATAATAAGTGCCTTTTGCAGACGAGTTCCAATACTTGCCGGTAAAAGCACGCTCAGTTGCCTGCTCTCGCGCTACGGCGTATAGATCCGGTGATAATATCTTCTTCCATTCCGCATTACTCACGTTGAGCTTTTTGGTATCAGTATTTGAATAATAAGGATTATTGGCATGACCGTTGGTTTTAAGATGCTGCGCAAAGGCAGAAACGGACAGACACAACAACAGGGCTAAAACTTTTAGGGTACGCATATTATAAGGTATTTTAAGGGGTTGTATTGATCCTTACGGTGTAAACAAAGATATAGTTTTCTAAGGGCTATAAGGTTGGGGAAAATGACGATTGGGTGATTGATGCAGAAGGTTTCAACATTAGAAAAATCCCGGCTAATCCTAGTTACCTACCCTCTAATATTTTTCGCTTTCGTTCAAAAGAGTAGTTCTTCTCTATCGCTCATAATGACATCGTAGCTCACTTCCCCATCTCCCCTTCTGTTAAATTCTGTTAAAACCTGAAAATAAATTTGTTTAATTACGAAACATTCGTAGATTTACGATATAATCGTATTAGCAATGGATAAATTAACCATACAAGAAGAAGAAGCCATGCAAGCGGTATGGCAGTGTAAGACGGGTGTTATTAAAGATTTCCTGGATGCCATGCCAGAGCCTAAGCCCCCCTATACTACGCTGGCCTCAACCATAAAGAACCTGGAACGCAAAGGTTTTGTAACCGCCGAAAAGATGGGAAACTCTTACCTGTATCGCCCGCAGATAGTTGAGGAAGATTACAAAAAGAAATTTATGAACGGCTTTGTAAGCGATTACTTCCAGAACTCTTACAAAGAACTGGTTACCTTTTTTGCCAAAGAGAAAAAGATAAGCGCGGGGGATCTGCAAGAGATCATCAACATGATTGAAAACCCTAAAAAATAAACGCCATGCCTGAGTTATTTATATACCTCATCAAAGTAAACGTAGCCCTGCTGGTATTTTGCGCAGGTTATTACCTGGTGCTACGCCGGCTTACGTTTTACACCCTTAACCGTATTTATCTGGTTACGGCTATCCTGTTTGCCACGCTTTATTCGCGTGTTGATCTAAATAATTTTCTGCAGCGGCACGAGCAGATCAACAAGCCAATCCAGGTGGTGATCATCAACTGGCAAGCGCCTGTAAAAGCGCTTACCACCCGGCACGATCAATGGTACTGGCTGCAAATGGCTTTCTGGGCAGGTGTTATTATCCTTGGTATGCGACTAGGTACGCAACTATTATCTCTTTACCGTTTGCACAAGCGCTCTGAACCGTTACGCATCCAACAATATTTTGTGCGGGCTATCAAGGGCAACGTAAACCCATTCTCTTTCTGGAGAAGTATTTATGTAAACCCGGAGAACCACGAACCAAACGACCTGCAAGCTATTCTGGAACATGAGCAAATCCATGTGAACGAGTGGCATACGCTGGATATTCTGCTAGGCGAGCTCAGCGCGGTGTTTTACTGGTTTAACCCGGGCATTTGGCTCATGAAACGCGCCATCCGCGAAAATATAGAGTTTATAACAGATCGTAAGATTCTGCAAAAAGGTATGGATACCAAAACATATCAATACAGCCTGCTCAATGTAAACCTGCAGGCGCAGAATCATGCCATTGCCAACAACTTCAACATATCAACCATAAAAAAAAGAATTATGATGATGAACGCCAGACGTTCTTCAAACATCAACATCACCCGTTACTTGATACTAGTGCCTGCGGTGATGCTGATGCTGCTGGTATTTTCGGTATCAAAAGCAGAAATAAGCAGAAGCCTTGACAAAGCCGGCAAAGTAGTGGCAAAAGCGCTTAATAAAGCCGTAGTAAACTTAAAAGAAGTTTTGCCTGAACATGCAAAAATCAAGGCAGATGAACCAGTTGCCAAGCCTGCTAAAACAATTAAGGCTCCCCCTATTAGCATAAACGAAGCAGAGCAACCTGAACAATTGCTTACAGCAACTTATACTACCGCTGTTGGCGATACCATCCTCAAGAAACAAAACATCGAATACTATATCAACGGCAAAAAAGTGGAGAACCTGGAGTTAAACAAAATTCCAGCAGCCGATATTGACCATATTGAAGTGTACAAAGACCCTAAAGTAAGCCAAGCCAAAGGCATGGTTTATATCACATTAAAAAATGCAAACGGGACCGTAGATACGTCAAAGAAAGCAAACACTTTCTCAATCGGCACCGGTAAAAAAAGTCTGGACCCTGTTACGGTATTAGGATACCGCGCTGCGAAAAAGGTTAAAACAGATAGCGCCAAAGTAGAAGAGTTGTATCAATTGCGCCAAAGCTACAACCTTACAGCTGATACCATCCATGTTACTTCAGTAAAAATAAACGGTAAGAAGACCGGTATAAATACCAAGGCGAATGTTATATACCTCGACAGCGTCAGCCCCAAACATACCGTCACCAAATTAAACAATGTTCAGTATGCAGATCTGCCGATTTTCAATCAACTTAACTTTGATAACAAACTGATCATTATTAACGGTAAAGAAGCTACTCAGAAACAATTCAGAAAATTATCAGCTGCTGATATCAAGACCGTCAGTAAACTGAGCACTGCAGGCGCTAAAGCCATATATGGCGATAAAGGTGCAAACGGCGCTATCATCATTACCACCAAATAAACCTACCTGTCACCATATACAATAAAAAAGCGATGCGGTATATCCCCATCGCTTTTTTATTGTATGACCAGGCACACCCCGATCTTTATTCTTCAATCTCTATTCTTGAACAACTACTGCACCGGCAAATGGTAAGCCTGACGAGCCAGCAACTTCCATGCCCCTTTTTGTTTTTGGAAAATGAGCATAATGCCTAATTGCGTAGTGCCCGGTTTACCGCCATCATTAGTTTGCGCGGTAAGGATATGGCGAACAATAGCAGTATTGCCTACTACCTTGATGGTTTGCTGGGTAAGATCAATCGTCACAAAGTCTGACGCGCCTGAGGCAATGGCTTCTACAAACGCCGCCTTATCTTGTATTTTTCCGCTGGAGTGACCGTAGCTCAGATCGTCAGCCGCTAGTTGGGTCAAACGGGCGCGATCGCCGTCAACCATAGCTTTGCGCATAAATTCAACAGCGTTGGCTACATCTTTTTCGTCTTTAGTTTGTGCAAACAGCGGCGCAACGGCCAGCAGGCAAAATGCCAGCATCAGGGTTAATCTTTTCATCAGGTTTTATTAGTTTTTATTTATACGAATATAGACAAAATGGCTAAACATAGGTTTATTAGCACCACTGCATTAATTTATCTTCTGTATATTTAAAACAAATAAACCTTACTATGTCACCTAAAACCTTTTGGCTGATTGTTATAAAAATCGCCGGTATTTTTCTGCTGATCCAGGCACTGGGGGTAATACCTCAATTAATAATAGTTGCTTCAATTAATTTAAACAGCCCCGGCCGTGATAGTATCCTGGAAGCTGCCTTACTGCAGTTTGTTGGCTGTATGGTATTTGTATGGTTGATTTGGGCCTGCTTATGCCGGGCAGAAAAAATTGTAGCCCTATTAAAATTAGAAAGAGGATTTGATGATGAAATGTTTAAACTCAGTATCGAACGTGTAAAAATTATCCGGATCATCTTGTTACTGATAGGCACTTGGCTTGTGGTTGAGGCTTTACCTGCTTTTGTTAGTGGCCTGTCTACTTATTTTTCTCTCAGCGATAAGTCCATCGGCATAATAGCAAACCCTGAAACCAAATACCTCTTCCTCCAGATAGGTAAATTTATTATGGCCTACATACTGATCACTTGCAATAAAATAATAGCTAACTGGATAGATGCTCAGGCCGATAAAATTCAATACTATGATCCCAAAGAGCGCGATACTGCTGCAGACGCTAGTCCAGATAATAATGCCTGATCTTATCTAACCGGTCATCTAACTCATAAACCCAGGGCTGAGCGGTGGGAATATCTAGTTGACTCACCTCTTCATCGCGCAAGTTATCAATATACTGAACCAAGGCGCGCAAACTGTTGCCATGCGCTGCTATAATCACTTTTTGGTTCTGGCGCATGGCCGGTACAATTACTTCATGCCAAAACGGTAAGGCCCGGGTCATGGTCTCGCTCAGATTTTCGGTGAGCGGTAGTTCCCGATAAGTTAAATCATTGTAACGCAGGTAATGCCCGGGAAAACGGGGATCATCTGTAGTAATGGCCGGCGGATGCTCATGCGGGTCACGGCGCCATTTGTGTACCTGTTCTTCGCCGTATTTAGCGGTAATTTCGTCTTTGTTTAAGCCCTGTAAGGCGCCGTAAAAGCGCTCGTTCAGGCGCCAGGATTTTTGTACGGGGATCCATAGCTGATCCAACTCCTCCAACACAAAGTGCATGGTTTTGATTGATCGTTTCAGCACCGATGTAAAGCCGATATCAAACGTAAACCCATGTTTCCTTAACAGCTGACCGGCCCGATGAGCCTGCTGGCAGCCTTCTTCAGACAGGTCTACATCTTCCCAACCGGTGAAGCGGTTTTCTTTGTTCCAGAAGCTTTCGCCATGCCTTATCAATACTAACTTTTGCATGTGATAAATAACGATAAATTAAATTACCTGTTTGAAAAACACTTGTTAATTAACTGCAAATAAATTAGATTGCCCCTATAAAACAATTACTAACCTTACTTTATGAGCACTGAAACACCTATTGCTAAGGATGGCATTGCCAATCCTGCCCCTCTCGGTCTATGCGCCTTCGGCATGACCACCGTTTTACTTAATCTTGCCAACGCCGGCTTTATTCCGCTTACCTCAATGATACTGGCTATGGGCATTTTTTACGGCGGCCTGGCCCAGGTAATTGCAGGTATTATTGAAGCTAAAAAGAACAACACCTTCGGCCTTACCGCCTTCACATCTTATGGTTTTTTCTGGCTTACACTGGTGGCATTACTGGTAATGCCAAAACTAGGCTGGGCCGAAGCACCAAGCGGCTCTACCATGCCGGCCTTCCTGGCAGTTTGGGGCGTATTTACATTGCTCATGTTTTTCGGCACACTTAAACTGAACCGTGCTTTACAGTTTGTATTTGCATCGTTAACCATACTCTTCTTTTTACTGGTAATTGGCGATGCTACCGAAAACCCAAGCGTAAAACACCTTGCAGGTTACGAGGGCATCATCTGTGGTCTTTCTGCCATTTACACCGGTATTGCCAATGTGCTGAACGAGGTTTACGGTCGTACCGTAATGCCTGTTGGCCCAGTGAATAAATAGTGATTGAAGAATAAAGATTAGATAAAACAGAAAAGGTGCGGGTTACTGCACCTTTTCTGTTTATAGATTTTTGTCATTGCTGTGAATAGCGGGCCGGATGACGAAGCAATCTCGTCGCACGCAATAGTCCTACAACGAGATTGCTTCGTCGTTCCTCCTCGCAATACAAATAAGCACCCTACACTCCAACTATTCTTTTTTGATTTCGCATTAAAATCCCTAATTTCCACTTTTAATTTTTTAACAGAAACTATAACAAACCGAGTGCCTATATGAATATTAAGTTCCGCTTAATAGTGATGAATTTTATGCAGTTCTTTATTTGGGGGGCATGGCTGCTAACCATCGGGCATTATTGGTTTGATAACAAACTGGGTAACGCTACACAGTTTTCGGCCATTTTCTCAACCATGGGTATCTCGGCCATTTTTATGCCTGCGCTGACCGGTATAATTGCAGACCGCTTTATTAATGCTGAGCGTTTATACGGTTTGATGCACATTCTGGGCGGTGTAGTATTGTTTTGCGTACCAATGGTTAAAGACCCCACCCTGTTCTTCTGGGTAATGTTGCTGAACATGGTATTTTACATGCCTACGCTTTCACTCTCCATTACTGTAGCCTATACAGCTTTGAAGAACCGCGATCTGGACGTAGTAAAAGTTTACCCTCCCATCCGCACGTTTGGTACCATTGGCTTTATTGCAGCTTTGTGGACCGTTAGTTTAACGCACAACGAGTCATCTGCCAATCAATTTTATATAGCCGGTGCCGTGGCATTTGCGCTGGGAATTTATGCCTTTAGCATGCCGAAATGCCCGCCACCAATGAATAAGATAGAAAACAGCTCTATTATCGACGTATTGGGTTTAAGGGCATTCACTTTGTTTAAAACTCCTCGCTTTGCTATCTTCTTTGCCTTCTCTATGCTGTTGGGTGCGGCGTTGCAGTTAACCAACGCCTACGGCGATGTTTTCCTGGGCGACTTTAAGAACTTCCCGCAGTTTCATGATACGATGGCCGTGAAATATCCAGCCATCATTATGTCTATCTCGCAGGCATCAGAAACACTGTTTATTTTAACCATACCATTCTTCTTGCGCCGGTTTGGCATTAAGAATGTAATGCTGTTCAGCATGCTGGCCTGGGTGCTGCGCTTCGGTCTGTTTGCCCTTGGCAACCCTGCTGATGGTCTGTGGATGATCGTCCTCTCGTGTATCGTTTACGGCATGGCGTTCGATTTCTTCAATATCTCGGGCTCATTGTTTGTAGAAACACAAACCACGCCGCAGATCAGGGCTAGCGCGCAGGGTGTATTTATGATGATGGTAAACGGTTTTGGAGCGTTGTTTGGCAGCATTGCCAGCGGTGTTATTATCGACAAATATTTTACCCATGCAGATATGACTAAGAACTGGCACGGGATCTGGCTAACCTTTGCAGCTTACGCTTTGGTTATTGCAGTCATCTTCCCATTTGTATTCCGCTACAAGCACAATAAAGCTTTAGAAATGGCCATTAATCATGCTTAAGCTATAAAAAAGAAAACAGAAAAGGCGTCATGACTTTAATCATGACGCCTTTTCTGTTTTATGCTAACGATTTGCTTATAGTGAGAACAAGCGGTACCCTAAAGATACATTGAACAAACTTACACGGGTTTTATCGCCGCTGGCGTCGTATGGTTGTTTGGTTAAACCGTACTCATAACGCGCATCAATGCTTAGTTTCTTTATATCAACACCAGCACCAAATACCCAGGCAAAGTTTTGGTCTTTATAATTTAACGATACGGCTTTACTAAACGCATTACCCAGACTCTGATCTTTGTTAACCGTAAACGAAGCCAGTGGACCGGTGTAAATACGACCGCCTATACCCATGGCACCAAATTTACCACCTACCAACACTGGTAAATCAATACTGGTAAACTGGGCGGTAGCGGTTACACCATTGTTGTCTTTCACCTCGATGTTTTTGCCTGTAACATACAGCTCCGGCTGCAGGTTAAAACCTAAACCACCAATGCGTGCCCAAACACCACCCAGGTAGCCTGCGCGGTTGTTTGAATTAAAAGTTGAGTTGGTTGAAAAGCGCGAAAGGTTTACGCCGCCTTTCAAACCAAATTCAAAAGATGGTATAAGCTGTGCCGATGCAAATTTTGCAGTAAGCAGGCATAGTGATAAAATAGTAAGCGTTTTTTTCATGTTGTTGATTTGGGTATTTGTGGTTGAAAATGTGCCGCAAAGGTATACACTACGACAATAAAACCAACCTATTACGTACAGATAACGCGAAGTGCAAACGCATTATTTCATTTAAAACAGGTATATTAGAGATACTTAACACAATTTAAACTTATGGATCCCAAACTGATTAACTGGGCCGCAGTGGCAACTGCTGCTCTGTCTGCCTTTCTGATAGGCGGTATCTGGTATTCTAGCGCACTCTTCGGCGACGCCTGGTTGACCGATAGTAAACTCACCGAAAGCGACATTCAAAACGGTAACAAAGGAAAAATTTTCGGCTTTACGGCGGTATTTTCGTTGTTAATGTCGTTTAACTTGTCGCTATTCATCGCAATGACACATGCTGATATAGGCAGAGGCTCGGCCATTGGTTTTCACGCCGGCATCTGGACGTTCTGCGCAATTGCCATTCACAGTTTATTTGAACTTAAGGGTTGGCGCTATATTTTTATAAACGGAGGGTACAGTCTGCTAACACTCACGCTAATGGGCACCATTTTAGGCTGGTGGCATTGATGAAAACGAGCGATAAAAAAAAAGCGCCCTGTATAAGGGCGCTCTTTTACGAGATAAAACAGTAACTTAATTAACCTTTTTAATATCTGCGGCACCGGTTTTACTGGTGCTTACATTTGACGGATTGCCTTTATACTGCAGTTCTGACGCGCCGGTTGAGTGTACGGTCAGGTCTTTCAACACGTTGATCTTGCTGTGTACTGCACCGGTGGTTTCTATATCATAGCCACTCACCACAAAGTCAAACGCGTCTAATGAGCCTGCGCCGGTCATTTTAACATCGTGGGTAGTAGCCTGCCCTCTCAACTTAACGTTGGTACTGCCAGCGCCACGCGTTGTGAGGCGATCAGCATTAATGCTCATATCCACTTTACTGGCACCATTCAACTTCATCTCCAGATCCTGTACACGCAGGGTATCCTGGTTGCTCAATTCTACGGCGCCGGAGCACTCTATAGCTTCCAGATTTTTAACGCCGATGGTAAGCGTAATATCATGATTGCTACAGATATTCTTTTCAGTCTTTATCTTTAACTCGTTGCCGCTATTACTTGTACGGATATATTGCAGCAGATTATCATCGGCACTAACGTGTACAGAGAATGAGCTATCTTGTTTTAACAACACTTTATAGCCGCCCAATAACCTCAACTTGGTAAAGCTTTCTACTTTACGATCTTCAGACGACTCTTTGCCCGATCCTTTTACACAGGTAGTATTACACGAGCTTAATGTGGCAGCACCCGCCGTTAATAAAGTAAATGCAATTGTTTTAAGTAGGTGATTTTTCATGGTTTTTATGTTTATGACGCTGGCGTGCCGCATCGGGTTACATCAAAAGTAAAATAAAAAAAGTCGGCCAAGTGTTTGCTGGCCGACTTACATCTTTATTCAAAACAAGCATTCTCTGCTTAATTCAACATCGGGTTTTCCGGAAAATTGGCAATATGCGCATACCGCTGACCAAGACTAATTACTACCTCGCGCCATAAATTATGCTCAGAATCGGCAAAAATCATCTCCGGTTTATAATCAGACGCTACAATCCATGTATCGTCCTGCAACTCTGTGTCCAATTGTCCGGCAGTCCAGCCAGAATAGCCGGTGAAGAATTTAATCTCATCAGGATTTAATTGGTAGTTGTTAATCAGGTTTTTTACCGTATCAAAATCGCCGCCCCAGTATACACCTTTGGCAATTTCCAGGCCACCTTGAATTTTCTCGGGACAGCGATGTATAAAATGCAGTGTATCAGCAGCTACAGGCCCACCCAGATAAACCGGAAGCTCTGAGTATGATACATCGGGCAGCAAATCGCCCAGTAAATTATCGCTTTGATGATTCAGCACAAAGCCCACAGCACCTTCCTCGTGGTACTCTGTAATAAGAATAACAGACCTCTTAAAATTAGGGTCCATCATAAAAGGTTCAGAAATGAGTAGTCGGCCTACAGCGGCCGGAATAGAACTTAACATATGTTGGTCAAAGTAGAAATTTTTTTGGTTATTAATATGATTGTAAAGTAAAAAGTTTATACCTAATTAACGCTATGGATAATTTGTATGTTTGCACAAATGAACGAGCAAGATATACAAAAACTGAGGCAAGATTACCAGTCATCGTCTTTATTAGAAGCCGATGTAGCTGCCAACCCTATAGATCAGTTTAATAAATGGTTTAACCAGGCCATTGCCGCCGGCGTACACGAGCCCAACGCCATGACGCTGGCTACCGCAACAACCGACGGCCGCCCGTCTGCACGTGTGGTATTGCTGAAGGGGTTTAATAACGAAGGTTTTGTGTTCTATACCAATTACCTGAGCCGCAAGGGCAAAGAATTAGCCAAGAACCCATTGGGTGCATTGGTATTCTTTTGGGGCGATGTAGAGCGCCAGGTACGCATAGAGGGCACTATTGAAAAAGTGAGCAAAGAGAAATCTGAAGCTTACTTTCACACCCGTCCGTTTGGCAGCCAGATTGGTGCCGTGGTATCGCCACAAAGCCGGGAGATTGAAGGTCGGGAGGAATTAGAGCAACACTGGCAAGAGGTTGAAAAAGAACTGGAAGGACAAACTGTACCCAAACCATCGCACTGGGGTGGTTATGTTTTAAAACCGCGTCATATTGAGTTTTGGCAAGGCCGTACCAGTCGCCTGCACGACAGGATTGTTTATAAAAAGGTAGATAACAAAAATTGGAAAATAGTACGCCTGGCACCATGAGTCTGGAAGAAATTAAAGCACTGCTTACTGCCAAGTTTGGCGAAGATGTGGTTGTTGGCGAAGAAATCGGCGGCCTGCAGCCTGCCCTGCTGATAGCTCCTGAGCGCATCGGTGAAGTTTGCCTGGAGTTGCGCGATAACCCGGCAACGTATTTCGATTTTCTGAGCAGTTTAACCGGGGTAGATTACGGCGTAACCGCCGGTCGTTTTGGGGTGGTTTATCACCTGGCTTCTATCCCCTTTCAAACGCAGTTAACTTTAAAAATTTCTAAAGAACATGGCCGGGATCTGACTACTCTACCGCATTTCCCCAGCATTACCTCTGTTTATGGTGCGGCCGATTGGCACGAGCGTGAAGCTTTTGAGCTGATAGGTATTTATTTTGAAGGTCACCCAGACCTGCGCAAACTATTGCTACCTGATGATTGGGAAGGCTATCCTTTGCGTAAAGACTACCACAACGCCGAATATTACAAGGGAATTAAGATAGATTGAAGAACCAGGATTAAACGAATTTTTAGGATTTACAGGATACTTTATGAGAACGACAAAAGACTCATACCAACGTATAACGAGCTTTCTATAAATCTTAAAAATTCGTTCAATCCAGGTTCAATATACTCCCTGTCTCTCTATCATTTATTTAAAAATCGGCTTCCTGCTATAACTTTTCTTTATATTTATAAAGTGATTTTAACCTAAACTCACAATTATAAATATGGATATTATAAGAAGAGACGAGATCTCTTACGAAGAATTTATGGAGCAACACTACAAACCAGGTGTGCCCATTGTTTTCAAAAACGCTGTTAAAGACTGGAAAGCCAAAGGCTTATTTACCCCCGATTGGTTTCGCGAAAATTATGCCGATCGCACTACCGAGGTAAAAGGCAAAACCTATACCATGAAAGAGATTATGGATATGGTAGAAGCCAGTACTGAGGAGAAACCGGCACCTTATCCCTGCATCTTCAATATTAATGAAACGCTGCCCGAAATACTGCCGCTGATTAAACCAGACATTGAGTACTCTAAACCTAACTGGCTGGATAACAAAATGTTTAAAATTGGAAAATGGGGTGCCGTGCTAGAAATGTTTGTAGGCGGGCCGGGCGGTAAATTTCCTTACCTGCATTTAGATTATTACCATCTGAATGCCTGGATTACACAATTGTATGGCGAGAAACGCTTTACGGTTTTCCCACGCGGACAGGAACATTTGCTATATCCTCGTCCGGATGATCCATGGCGTTCTGAATTGAATATTTTTGAACCAGATTACGAAAAGTATCCGAAATATAAAGACGCCACTCCTATCAGTTTTGTAGTTGGTCCGGGCGAAACCTTGTTTATCCCGTTTGGTACCTGGCATACGGCTTACTCATTAACACCAACCATTTCTGTGGCTTTTGACTCGCTGAACAACAAGAACCACAAAGATTTCATGAAAGATGTGTGGACGTTTAAGAAGCGCGATAGTACGCCTAAGGCTTTAGCCATGTATAGCTATGCCTGGGTAGCTACTAATATCAGTAAAATGACAAATAAATATTAAGCAACCACGCATATAAAGAATAAATTTTAAATTCGGGCGGTGATTGCGTTGGCAATTGCCGCTTTTTTATTTACTGCAGAATTTGAACGCCACAACCTCCATATACGAAGAAGCGCTGCGCCGCTATACCGAAAAGATTGCAGCCGCCAGTACCGAAGACATGGTACTGAATATGGGTCCGCAACACCCTTCTACCCATGGTGTGTTGCGCCTGGAACTAATTACCGACGGTGAGATTGTAAAAGAAGTGATCCCGCATATTGGGTACCTGCACCGCTGTTTTGAAAAACACGCAGAATCACTCACCTATCAGCAAACCATTCCGTTTACAGATCGCCTGGATTACCTGGCCTCCATGAATAACAGCCACATTTGGGTAATGGGTGTAGAAAAGATGTTGGGTATTGATAAGGAGATTCCGAAACGTATTGAATACATCCGCGTGCTGGTTTGCGAGCTGAACCGTATAGCATCGCACCTGATAGCTATTGGTACTTATGGTATTGATATCGGTGCGTTTACGCCGTTCCTATGGTGTTTCCGTGATCGTGAACATATTATGGGGATGCTGGAATGGGCATCGGGCTCACGTATGCTGTATAATTACATCTGGGTGGGCGGCCTATTTTATGATTTACCGGTAGGCTTTGAAGAACGCTGTCGCGAGTTTATAGATTACTTCAAACCCAAAATGGTGGAGCTGAACGGCCTACTCACCAATAACGAGATATTTATCAAGCGTACCGCCAATGTAGGCGTGTTGCCAATGGACGTTGCCATTAACTACGGTTGCTCCGGTCCAATGCTACGTGGCTCTGGCCTAAAGTGGGATTTGCGCCGCATTGATGGTTATTCAGTTTACCCTGAACTGGAGTTTGATGTACCGATAGGCAAAGGGGAAATGGGTGCCCTGGGCGATTGCTGGGACCGATACAAAGTACGCGTAGAAGAAATAGAACAATCGGTCCACATTGTAGAGCAATGTCTTGACCGTTTGCAGAAGGAACTAAAACGCACACCTGATTTTGACCCTCGCGCCAAGATGCCTAAAAAGCTCGTGCCAAAACCGCAGGACTATTATGTACGCGGCGAAGGTGCCAAGGGCGAACTGGGCTTCTATTTTATGCACCAGAAAAATGAAGAAGGCCGCGATACGGAAATACCGTTCCGCGTAAAATCACGCGGGCCAAGCTTCTGTAACTTGTCTGTTCTACCCGCCATATCAAAGAATGTAATGATAGCGGATTTGATTGCTATTATTGGTTCGATTGATTTTGTATTAGGGGAAGTGGATAGGTAGGTTTAGTCTTACCTCACCCCGATGTCATTTCGATGAGCACGAGCGGGGGCTGGAGCGTAAGCGCGCAAGAGAAATCTTGTACATGCGATATCCCATCAATCGGCTTATCGCCTTGATAAGATTTCTCCCGTTGGTCAAAATGACATGGATTATAAATGAGAAAAGGCGCCAATTGGCGCCTTTTCTCATTTATAAAAGAAATCTCTTAATAAACCCTCACCATAAACACATAGTTCTGCAGCTTTTTGATTTGCTGAACGCGGTTCAGGTTTGATAGGGTATTTTTGTTACTCATAGTCACCTTATCGCTCAATGAATCTTGCGGTACATTTTGCAAGGCTTTGTACAGATAGCCGGTTTTAACGGCGTATGATGCGCCTTCTGTCTGGGTTTGTTTACCTGATACGATACCGATGATGCTACCCTTGCTATTAACCAGCGGACCACCACTATTACCTGGGTTAACCGGGATAGACACGCGATAAGCGGCAGAATCGCCCTGGTAGCCGTTGGCCGAGCTCAGGTAACCCTGATCAACAACCGGCGAATCACCTTCTGAGTAACCGATGGTATAAACACGCTCGCCCAGATCTGATTTTGATTTTTTGAAGCTGTAAGGCAGCGCAGGCAAACCTTTAAATGAGCTATCATCAATTTTCAGGATGGCCACATCATATTGCGGTTCGGTATAAACCACTTTTACGCGATATGAATCACCTGAAGCAGTTTGCACATAAACTGAGTCATAACGGCTGCCAATTACGTGGTAGTTAGTTACAATATAACCGTCGCTTGATAGCGCAAAGCCAGAACCTTTATAGTTGCCCGGCAGCATGTGTTTTTTAGGGCTGCCATTAATTTGTCGTTGCAGCGCGTTGGTTTTTAAGTTCAGTTGTGCAGTTGATTGCTTAACGCGTCCAATCTCTTCGCGCAGCTCGCGATATTTAGGCTGACCACCAAAGTAACCTGTAAAGAACATAGTTGCCAGCATGGCAAAAATAGCGATAGACGCAGCTACCGAGATCTTTGAATGGTGCTGACGCCACATGCGCACCACCCATGATGGATGCGAAGTCATCTCCTCTACCAGCTCATGTACATCAATCTCGGCATGAATGGCATTCAGGCGGTCTACCAGTTCAACACGCTCGCGGTATTGTTTCAGTATGCCCAAAAACTGCTGATGCTCGGCAATTTTCATGTCTATATCAGCATCCTCGCGGCGCAATTCATCAAAGCGGGCAAGTTCTTCCTTATCCATCTGGCCGCTCAGGTAGCGTTCAATAGCCTCGGTCAACTGATTGTTTGTCATCATCTCTTTTATTCTATTTCTGCTGAAAGAACAATTTCTTCAGCCTTTGCAGGCATTTGTATTTTTGAGTTTTGGCGTTATCCGCATTGGTATATCCAAATTTCTCACAGATCTCCTGCATAGATCTGTCGTTTATATAAAAGTCTTCTATAATAGTTTTGCAAGGCTCGCCCAGCAAAGCCAATGAATTTTTCATTCTGCCAAACTGTATATCGCGCTCGCTGTGTTGATCGATATCTTCTTCCTCCGCAGGTAAAAAATCCTGAAAGTCATGAACATCACCGCCGTAGCGGCTCATCTGTGCCAGCCTTTTGAGCCACAACCGGCGACAAACCGAATAAATAAAAGTTTTCAGTTTGCTGCTCAGCTCAAAATTGCCGGCTTTCACCTTATTATAAAGAACAATAATTGCCTCCTGATAAATGTCCTTTGCGTCGTCGGCAGTGCCGTTATTATTAACGATCAATTGGAGCACCATCGGAAAGTAAGCGACATACAGCCGTCTGAGCACTGTATCAGAATTATTCAATATCCCGAGTATCACCTCGCTATCTGTTGGCACAGAACTGTTTACCTCTTTACTCACCCTTAATACTTTTTACTAAAAATTGTAACCCATAAATAACAAAAAAAATTAAATCGGCCGCCGGCTTTTACGTCAGAACAACAAATATTAGTTAACAATGCAGCTACAATAATGATCAACCTGTACACTAAAACAACCGTAACTAGCTGTATATTTTATAGTTAAAACCACATCGGCACAATTATTGGTTGCAGCTAACATGAACTTTAAATTAACATCACTATGAAAAACGCATTTAAAACCATGAGCATTGCGCTGGCATTATCGGCGGCGCTATGTGCCTGCAATGGCAACGGCAACAAAAGTACAACAGATTCTAGTAATGTAGAATCCACAACCCGAAGCACCACCGATACAACTGTTAAAACAGACACCATGGTAGCCCGTGATACCAACACTTTAAATCCGGACACCAGCAAAGTGCCCACCTCCGGTAAGCCAGACACCTTAAAAAAAACCGTTACTAAGACCACTGTGGTTAAGAAAACGGTGACTCAAAAACCTTGATTTGTTAATTTTTTAACGTTTTTGATACAAATCGAAAAACTTTTTAAAAAAGTTGGGTTACCTTTCTATATTTGCCGGTATTAAGGCTAAATATTAATCACACTTAAAAAAATTAAAAAATGAAAAACGCATTCAAATTCGGCTTTTTAGCTCTGTTCGCTTCTTTAACTATCGCTGCTTGTTCAGGTTCAGGTAAAGGTTCTGCTGCTGATTCAGCTAAAGCTGACTCTGCTAAAGTTGACACTGCTAAAGCTGATTCAGCTGCTGCTAAAGCTGACACTGCTGCTGCTAAAGCTGATACTGCAAAAGCTAAAGCTGACACTGCGAAAAAAATGTAATTCTTCTTCTCTAGAAGTAAATTATTTGAAAGCCCCGGTTTATCCGGGGTTTTCTGTTTTACAGCCCTTTGCGGTTTCCTTCTTTAAATGCGTGTTAAATAACTTTTATTTTTTTTAAAGGATGCCGGGTTACCTTTTAAAAAAGCAAGTATTAAGACTAAACTTTCACACTTAACTAAAAAAGAAACAAAATGAAAAATGCATTCAAATTCGGCTTTGTAGCTCTGGCTCTTTCTATGACAATTGCTGCTTGTGGTGGTTCAGGTAAAGGTTCAGCTGCAGATACTGCCGCTAAAGCTGCTGACTCTGCTGCTGTTAAAGCTGACACTGCTGCTGCTAAAGCTGATACCGCTGCTGCTAAAGCTGACACTGCTGCTGCTAAAGCCGCTAAAGCTGATACTGCGAAAAAAATGTAATATCTCGCTATATAAAAGCAAGAAAGGCCGTTTGAGAATCTCAGACGGCCTTTTCTTTTTTGGATCTATATTCGATTGACTATTCTGAATAGACACTTTGAATTTTATCACGCAGGTTATAGCCCGATGCCATTACCTCACCATAAGCGCCAGCCGTGCGGATACTAATCAAATCGCCACGGAATGACTCTGGTAATTCTACATCTTTCCTGAAACAATCGGTACTCTCGCAGATTGGGCCCACTACATCATATTTAATATGCGATCCTTCGGATGCTTTGCTCAGGTTCTCAATCTCATGATAAGCCTGATAAAGCATAGGGCGCATCAGCTCAGTCATACCCGCATCAAGGATCAGGAAATTCTTTTTCTGACCATTTTTTACATACAACACGCGCGATACCAGCGCAGCACTTTGTGCTACCAGCGCTCTGCCTAGTTCAAAATGTACTTCCTGACCTTCGACTACCTTCAGGTTATCGGCAAATACTTTAAAATAAGCTTCAAAATCAGCCACGTTATTGGTATCGGGCTGATAGTAATCTACACCTAAACCACCGCCTACGTTAAGCACTTTTATTTCCAGGCCTTTATCTTCAAACCATTGTGCCAGCTCGTTAACACGGGCACACAGGTTTTTAAATACTTCCAGGTTAGTAATTTGCGAACCTACGTGGAAGTGAACACCCAGGAACTGGATATTGGGGAGTTTACCTAATGCAGCAACTACATCATCCAGTTGCCAGGTATTAATACCAAACTTGTTTTCTTCCAGGCCGGTAGTAATGTTATGGTGCGTATAAGCATCAACATTAGGATTAATGCGGATAGCCACACGCGCCGTTTTGCCTTTAGCCGCCGCTAACTCGTTAATTACCTCCAGCTCTTGTACAGATTCTACGTTAAAGCAGAAGATATCGGCATCCAACGCGGTGTTGATCTCTTTATCAGATTTACCGACACCGGCAAACACAATCTTATTTTTATCAAAACCAGTATGAATGGCTGCTTTCACTTCGCCACCGCTTACGCAATCGGCACCAAAATCAAAAGACTGAATGGTGCTAACCACCTTCTCGTTAAAATTGGCCTTCATGGCATAGTGCACATGGTATCCATAACGATTGGCCGCTGTTTGGCAAGCCTGAAGGGTTTGACGCAGCAAACCAAGATCATAATAATAAAAAGGCGTTTCTAGTTGACTGAAACGGCTAACAATACCGCTGTTGAACATATTGACTATCAAAAGGATTGGGGCAAAAACATCTAAACTTTTAACATACCTTATATTAAGGCTGAAACTTTAAGACATTATCCCTGTTAAAACAAATATTTATCTTCTTGTGTAAGCTTTTTCGAGGCGCAAAAATAGGGTTAAAAAAACAATATAGCTCACTCTCTGATGATTAAAATTAAATTTGGTACCGATGGCTGGAGAGCCGTTATTGCAGACGACTTTACCGTTGAAAATGTAAAGCGTGTTGCCTATTCCACCGCTATATGGCTGAAAGAGAATTTTGAAAACCCTGCAGCAGTCGTCGGTTGTGATCCTCGCTTTGGCGGGCCACTGTTTGCCGATACTACTGCAACCGTACTGGCATCGCAAGGTGTTAAAGTTTACCGGGCCGAAAATACCTTTGTTTCAACCCCGATGATCTCTTTGGCAACCGTGCATTATAAAGCATCAGCCGGTATCATTATCACAGCCAGCCATAACCCACCTGAATATAGTGGTTATAAGATCAAGGCCTCCTACGGCGGCCCTGCTACACCTGAGGATATTGAAAAAGTAGAAAAACAGATTCCGGATAAGCTCGACCTGCAGCTAAAGTCTATTGCTGATTATCAGAAAAACGGATTGATGGAATTAGTTGATCTCGAAGATCTGTATGTGGCCCACGTAGAGAATAACTTTGACCTCGAGACCATCCGCACCTGCGGACAAGATTGGGCCTATGATGCCATGTATGGCGCCGGACAGAACGTAATGCGCCGGTTATTGCCCGACATCACCTTCCTTCACTGCGATCATAACCCTGGCTTTGACGGACAAGCGCCCGAGCCTATTCAACGCAACCTGCAGGAGTTTGAAGACCTGATCAAAATATCGGAAGGTGAAATTGCCTCGGGACTGGTTACTGACGGCGATGCCGACCGAATTGGCCTGTATGATGAGACTGGCAAGTTTGTAGACTCACACCATATTCTGCTGCTGCTCATCCATTACCTGTACAAGGTGAAAGGTCAGAAGGGCGAGGTTTACTCCACCTTCTCCTGCACCAGTAAAATACAGAAACTGTGCGATGTTTATGGCTTGCACAACACCGTTACTAAAATTGGCTTTAAATACATTTGCGATTTGATTGTCAATTCAGACAAACCTTTCCTGGTGGGTGGCGAAGAATCTGGCGGATTGGCCATTGCTGGCTATCTACCTGAACGCGATGGCATCTGGATCGGCCTCACCCTTTGGGAGTTTATGGCCAAAACTGGTCGCCCGCTGAGCGACCTGGTGCTGGAAATCTACGACCTGGTAGGCGCATTTGCCGTTGAACGTTACGACTTGCATGTAACCGACGAACAAAAACAACAAATTATTGCCAACTGCAAAGCCGGCCACTACAAACAATTTGGCGACTACAAAATTACCAGCACCGATGATATGGACGGCTACAAATTCCACTTCGATGAAAACTCATGGGTAATGGTACGGCCTTCTGGTACCGAGCCGGTGTTACGCGTATATGCAGAAGCACCAGATACCGGCGGCGCATTTAAGATATTAGATGCTACCAAAGCAACCTTGCTGGGTTAATTGCTCTATTTGGATTTATGAATAATAAAAATGCCCGCTCTAAGCGGGCACTTCTATTATTCAATAGTTGTCATTTCTGACAAATGAGTAATCTTACTCCGCAGCAACTTCCTTCTTAACAGCACCTTTTGGGCGGCCGTTTTTGAAAGCCTCGCGTGGTTTCAGTCCCAACAACTGGAACATGGCCATATCCTCATCAAAAGATGGGTTTGGCGTAGTCAGCAATTTCTCACCGGCAAAAATAGAGTTAGCCCCAGCCATAAAGCACAGCGATTGTTCAATCACGCTCATCTCTGTACGGCCAGCTGATAGTCTTACTACTGTTTTAGGCATAATGATACGGGCAGTAGCAATCATGCGCACCATATCCCATATATCAACCTTAGCCTGATCTGCCAATGGCGTACCTTTTACCGGCACCAACGCATTGATTGGCACTGACTCCGGGTGCTGCGGCAGATTAGAAAGGGTTTTCAGCATAGAAATGCGGTCTTCCACCTTCTCTCCCAGCCCGATGATACCACCACTGCACACGGTAATCTTTGCTTTACGCACGTTCTCTAAAGTCTGCAAGCGCTCGTCATAAGTACGGGTGCTGATGATACGTTTATAATCTTCTTCAGATGTATCCAGGTTGTGGTTGTAGGCGTATAAACCGGCATCAGCTAAACGCTCAGCCTGGCTCTCGGTAAGCATACCCAGGGTACAGCAAACTTCCATATCCAGCTCGTTTACGGCCTGCACCATTTCAATTACCTTATCAAAATCGCGATTATCGCGCACTTCGCGCCAGGCGGCACCCATACAAAGACGAGATGCACCACCTGCTTTAGCTTTCTGAGCAGCAGCTACCACTTCTTCTTTAGGCAACATGCCATGCACGTTTACGCCTGTGCTGTAACGCGCCGCTTGCGGACAATAAGCACAATCTTCGGGACAGCCGCCGGTTTTAATAGAGATCAGCGAGCTGATCTGTACTTCGGCGTAGTCTTTATTTTCGCGATGTATAGTGGCCGCTTCGTAGATCAGGTCCAGCAGCGGTCTGTTGTATATTTCGGCAATTTCCTCTTTAGTCCAGTCGTTTCTTACTTCCGTCATATCAAAATGTTTCAAGGCGTCAAATATTATAATAAAAGCTTGCTTGCCAAATAAAGTGGCAAGAAAAATCCTATACAATCAGTAAAAGTAGTGATTATGATGGATGAAGCTACAGCCGGATCTATTCCTACACGTTTTAAAATAAGCGGAATACCGGCGCCAGTAAGCCCAGCTACAACCAGATTGCCGGTCATGGCAAGGAACAGTACCAAGCCCAATTTGGGGTTCTGGTCATAAAACATGGCCACAAAAAACACAATCAAACCATTGGCCGCGCCATTAATCAAACCTACCAATATCTCTTTTAAAACCGTGTTATAAGCCTGTTTATCGCTCAGATTACTCAGTGAGATACGGCGTACCGTTACGGCCAGCGCCTGTGTAGCCGTGTTGCCACCCATACCGGCAATAATAGTCATATAAGCAGATATGACTGCCAGCTTAACCACAATAGCATCAAAACCGCGAATGATAGAGGCCGCCAGAAATGCAGTGGCAAGGTTGATGATCAACCACGGTAAACGGCTTTTTACGGCATCTTTCCAGTTACCACTCAGTTCTTCGTCTTCAGATACACCCGAGATTTTCAGAATGTCCTCGGTATTTTCCTGCTCCATTACGTCGATGATATCATCAACCGTAACGCGGCCAAGCAGTCGCATATCGTTATTTACAACCGGGATGCTGGTTAGGTTATATTGCGAGATAAGACGGGCTACTTCCTCCTGGTCAAGATCGGCCTTTACATAAACAAAATCCGTATTGATCAGCTCAGCTACCATGGCATTGGCACGGGCCTTAATAATATCCTTTACAGATACTATACCCAGCAGCATATCGGTATCATCAACAGCGTAGATGGTATAAAACTCCTCCATCTCTTCAGATTGACGGATAATCTCGTCCAGCGCATCTTTTTTATTCAGCCTGATGTTCACCTTGATCAGATCGGTGTCCATCAAACCACCCGCAGTATCTTCCTCGTAGGTTAGTAGCGCACGGATGTTGCTGGCATCCTCCTCATCCATTTCCTCCAGAATCTCCTGCTGGTCTTCTTCATCCATTTGAGAGATAATGTCGGTAGCATCGTCATAATCCAGCTCATCGATAATCTCTGAGCGTTTTTCCGGATCAAGACCAGCCAAAAGTTCGCCGGGATTATGTTCCTCGTCCATCTCGGCAATAACTTCCGAGGCAACATCGGCAGGGAGGATATTAATGATACGCTCGCGATCTGCTACATCGAGCTTTTCAAATAAAATAGCAATCTCAGAGGCGTGATACTCCTGCAGAAACTCGTGCAATTCATCATCACCATGCTCCAACGCTGCATGCAGCTTGAGCAAGTCTTCCTTGTTGATTTCAAAAGATTGCATATGGCGGCAAAGTACGCAAAAATGCGCCAAAAAATGAGCAAAAAAGAGGTACAAAAAAGTAGCAGAATAAACAACCAGCGAGCCGGCTCACTCCTATAAAAGCATTACTAAAACTAAGGCGTTTTACACAGAAAATCAGGATGTAAAGTTGTTACGCAGTGTAAAGGTAATGGGTCTTAACTGCAGAGATTCCTTCCAGCTTGCCAATAACCCTATTCAGATCAGCCTTACGGATGGCAATGGTAACCACACAATTATTATCAAACTGCTGCTCCATCACGTTGATCTGATCGTCTTTAATCACCTTCATTACATCGTTCATCTGCAGGTAATCAAAACTGATCTTGTATACATCTTTTACCGTCTGCTCAACTGCTTTGGTTTGGTTAAGCGCTTCTTCCGTTGCTGTTTTATAGGCATTGATCAATCCCGGTACGCCTAGCAAGGTCCCGCCGAAATAACGCACAACCACAACCAAAATGTTAGTCAAGTTTTTAGAAAGCAGCACATTAAGGATTGGCCGACCGGCTGTGCCTGATGGTTCGCCATCGTCATTAACCCGAAACACAGATCTGTCCGGACTCAGCCGCATGGCCCAGCAATGATGAACCGCTTTGGGATGTTCTGCTTTTAGCTGCGCGATGATGGGCTTAATCTCCTGCTCGCTGCGGATGGGATAGGCATAGGCCAGAAACTTGCTTCCGCGATCACGAAACAAGCCTTCGGCGGCGCAGGATATGGTAAGATAGGTATCGTCAAAAAGCATTATTTGGCCAGCATGAAATTAATGATGATAGCCAAAACAGCCAGTCCTAGCCCTACTTTATTGAGCGTGCTCAACTTCTCTTTAAATATCACCAAACCAACAATTGCGCCCAGTGCAATCACCGTAATATTCATGGTGGAGAAAACCGTGGAAGGATTAGTGGCGATAGCCTGATGGGCCTTGAGATAAAAATAGATATTAGCAAAATTGGCTATCCCTAATATCCAGCCGAAAAAAATATGCCGTAATGTAAATTGCAGCTTCCCGGCGAAGATCATAACCATCATCACAATCAGCGACAATGCAAAGGCCATGGTATAAATGACAATGAGCGACGAGGTAAATGACACGCCCTGGTAAGCTGCTACTTTTTTCAGCAGGATATCAATTACGCCCATCCCCACAAATACAATAAGCAAATAAATCCAGGCTGAGCCTGCACCGGCAGCACGGAAGCCACGCTGTTTTTGCCACGGAATAGCGCAAAGGATTGCGGCAAAACCTGTAGCTAAACCAATTGCCTTATAAGCACTGAGCGATTCATGAAAGATAACGAATGAAGCCAAGACCGGAATAAACAGCTCTAAACGCTGGGCAACATCTGTACGTACAATGCCAGCCGTGCGTACTGAAAGTGCGATGATAAAAAACAAAGCCGGCAGCAAAACTGCTAACGGTGTATAAATATCCAGCGGGAGTTGTTCCAGGTGCCTTACCTGCGGCCTGAAGAACAGCCAGGTTAGCACAATGGCAATAGAGTAATTCCAGGTGATGGCCTGAAATACATCTATGCTATACCGTTTGGCCAGCTTAAGCAGTACCGAAACCGCTACGCTGAAACAGGCGCTAAGAAGTATATAGATCATTAATTTTCTTTATGGTAGATGTTTAACGTATCTGAACCAATGGTTGATTGAGATACCATAACTCCTTTTATAAAAGGCGATTGTATGCCCATATTTAAAACTTTATCACCGGTAAAAACACGCGCTTCGTCCCACAAACCGGCATCGATAAAAGTTTTCAAGGTTGCAGCGCCGCCTTCTATAATTACCGACTGCACATCCTGCAAATACAGTTGGTACAGGATATACTGCGGCACAAAATAGTTAAAATCCTCCAGCGCTATGTATTTGTTTTTGCCGACAAAGTCAAACTTCACTTCGTTAAAAATGAACGTTTCTACCGAATTATCAAACACATTCATGGTTTCAGGAAGCTCGAGCCGACGGTCAATAACCACGCGTTTAGGTGAACGGCCGGGCCAATTACGGGTAGATAGCTGGGGGTTGTCTGCAAACACAGTGTTTTTGCCTACCAATATGGCATCTTCCTCACTACGCCATTTGTGCACCAAATGTTTGGCTTCAGGCCCGGTTATCCAGAATTGCGAGCCATCTTCCGGAGCAAAAAAACCATCCTTGGTTTGGGCCCATTTTAAGATGATATAAGGCCGATGTTGCTGCACCCGGGTAAAGAAACGACGATTAAGGTGCAAACATTCCTGCTCTAATACACCCAAAGTCACCTCTACTCCTGCCGCTTGCAATTTTTCTATCCCCTTGCCATCCACCGCCGGGAAAGGATCGCGGCAGCCTACTACTACCCTCGGGATACGATGCTTAATGATCAGATCTGCACAGGGCGGCGTTTTACCGTAATGTGCGCAAGGCTCTAACGATACATAAATGGTTGCGTCTGCCAAAAGCTCGGCAGCGTTGGAGTGTTTATGCAACGCATCGTTTACCGCGTTCACCTCCGCGTGTGCCTGACCGTACTGGCGATGATAGCCCTCACCAATAATGCTATCATTATGAACAATAACGGCGCCTACCATAGGGTTCGGACTCACGTGCCCGATTCCCAGACTGGCCAGTTCAAGGCAACGCTGCATATATTTTTGGTGCAATGGCATGCTGCAAAAGTAGCTTTTCTGTTTCTTTGTTGCATGAAAACAGTTAAGGATGTATTTGCTGAGTTTAAAGCGCGTTTATCAGAACTTTACGCCACAGATGAGACAGACGCTATAACCTCATTAGTTTTGAGCGAGTTAATTCAAACTAATAAAGCCAAACTAAAAGCATTCCCAGAGCTGGAGATACCAGAAAGCATCGGCCTGCAACTAACCGATATCTTATCTCGCTTAGAAACGGGCGAACCTGCTCAATACATCCTCGGCGAAACTGAATTTTATGGTTTGCCATTTAAGGTTAGTCCGGCGGTGTTGATTCCCCGACCTGAAACTGAAGAGCTGGTTCAATGGATCTTAGATACAACTAAACAAACACCGGTTAAAACCATCCTTGATATTGGCGCCGGCAGTGGCTGCATTGCTATCGCCCTCAAAAAGCATTTACCAAACGTTCAGGTTTATGCGATGGATGTATCAGCGGCAGCGCTGAATATCGCTAAGCAAAATGCGGTGCTGAATGAAGCGGAAGTTCATTTCATATTTGATGACATCCTTAATCCAGCAGAGCAGCTGCCTCAGTTTGATATCATCGTCAGCAACCCGCCATATGTTACTTTGGAAGACAAGGAACAAATGCACCGCAACGTAACCGACTTTGAGCCGCATACCGCTTTATTTGTTCCGCAGGATGATCCATTGATCTTTTATCGTGCTATCACCCAGTTTGCCGCGAAAAAACTAAATTCTAACGGATATCTTTTCTTTGAAATCAATGAAAACTATGGCGAACAAACCATTGATCTCATTAATAATAATCAATTTATAAATAGCGAGTTAAGAAAAGATTTAACCGACCGTGATCGCATGACCAAAGCTCAACTACGGGGGTGAAACTCTATGATGGTGCTGCGCAGGTATTCGCGGTCTAAGTGGGTATAGATTTCCGTAGTGGTAATACTTTCGTGCCCCAGCATCTCCTGTACGGCTCGCAGATCGGCACCGCCTTCAATCAAATGAGAAGCAAAGGAATGCCTGAAAGTGTGCGGACTAATATTCTTCTTCAGCCCAATCAACGCTGCCAGCTGCTTGATGATAATAAACATCATCTCACGGGTTAAATGTGCGCCGCGGCGGTTTAGGAAAACATAGTCCTCCTCGCCTTTTTTAACCTCTACGTGCACGCGCACCTGATTCAGCCAGATATCTAATGCTTTTTTGGCTTCATTACCAATGGGCACCAAGCGTTCTTTATTGCCTTTTCCGGTTACCTTTATAAAGTCGATATCCAGATAAAGGTTAGATATTTTAAGTCCGATAAGTTCAGACACCCGCAGTCCGCAGCTATAAATCACCTCCAGCATGGCTTTATTACGCGGGCCCTCTGGTTTGGAAAGATCAATGGCGGCAATGAGGTTGTTGATATCCTCAATGGTGAGCACGTCCGGCAGTTTCCGGCGTGTTTTGGGCGCTTCCAGCAACTCAGCCGGATCGGTTTGGATGATATCTTCCAGTAAAAGGTATTTGAAGAATGCCTTGATCCCCGAGATGATGCGCGCTTGCGAGGTGGGCACTACATCGCCTATCTCCACAATAAAATCGCGCAGATCCGTTAAAGTAATTGTGTCTGGCTTAAGCGGGGCAAACTTTGCTTCTGCAAATTGTGTTAGTTTATCGACATCCCTGCCGTAGGCTTGAATAGAATTATCGGAGAGCGACTTTTCCAGTCGCAAATAAGATTGAAATCCTTTTTTAGCCGAACGCCAGTCCAATTGATATTTTTACTAAGTTTGACGTGATGAAGATACAAATTATTAACGGCCCCAACCTTAACCTGCTTGGAGTTCGGGAAAAATCGATATACGGCGACAGCGACTTCAATACCTACCTGGATAGCCTGAAACATCGTTATCCGAGTTATGAGATCAGCTATTTTCAGAGCAATAAAGAAGGCGAACTAATTGACAAACTGCACGAAGTGGGTTTTGATTATGATGCCATCATTTTGAACGCAGGTGCTTACACCCACACTTCGGTTGCCATTGCCGATGCTATTTCGGCCATCAATACACCGGTGGTTGAGGTGCATATTTCTAACGTGCATAAACGCGAAGCTTTTAGGCACCACTCCTACCTTTCGGCAGTTTGTAAAGGTATCATTGTAGGTTTCGGATTAGATGGGTATCGCCTGGCTATAGAAAGTTTCACTGCACCGGTTCAGCAATAAAATCATTTTCAGCAGATGATGCGTGAGGCAAAAAGTTGTTTAAAGTATTTAGCGGCGTTTGCCCTGCTATTGGTGTGTGCACTGCCCAACGCAAACGCCCAGCACTCGCACCGTAAATCAAACAAACGCGATTCGTTGCGGCGCTCTATCTTACGTCGCGACTCGATGATGCGCACTTTTAAGCGCTCTGATACCTCTATTAACGATTATCTGCAAAAGGTTGAATATTACAACGCGTCATTCAACCAGATAAAAAACAACCTGGGGCGTGATATCGATACAGTAGAGATCAGCACGCAATTGCCTAAGATTGAAAAGCGCGTACAGCTGGTAAAAAAATTGATCAACGACGATCAATCCAGTACCCTACGCTACCTCTACACCATCCGCGACCTACTTGACCGCAGCGAAGAACAGCTTGACGGCTGGCAAGACCAGCTGAGTGACCTGAATGAAAAGCTGGTTCAATCACAAAGCGATCTATCGCAGATGCACAAAGACTCTATGCTGCGCGTATTACCATCTGATACCTCGATGGTAAAAACCTTTATGCAGCAAAAAATTACTATCTACCGCAAATGGCACAAGCTTGACTCGTTAGATAAGTTATTACTCACCAAAGTTGGCCTACTGCAAAACAGGGTTACCTCAGCTTACATCTCCGTATTAGATCAAACCGACCAGATAGATCAAAAGATCCGTGTTTTTGGCGACCGCGCGCTCTCCTGCGAGGCGGGTTACATCTGGCAAGCCCCAACCAATAAAACGGCCACATTTAAAGACGCCTTCAACCGGTCACTCACCATGAACGGCAAGCTGTTCAGCATTATGATTACGCGTGACGTGGTATTGCATGTTTGCGCCGGCCTGCTTTTTGTCTTATTTCTGGCTTGGGTGGGGTACAATCGCCGAAAGATATTGTTATACAAAGAGCGCCCGCATGAGATTTTAAGCCAGACCACTTACCTGGCCAAGTACCCGTTTGTTTCGGCCTTTTTATTGGTAACCGCTGTTGCACCAAACTTTTAC
The DNA here is from genome assembly GCF_041080815.1 of Mucilaginibacter yixingensis. Taxonomy (NCBI): domain Bacteria; kingdom Pseudomonadati; phylum Bacteroidota; class Sphingobacteriia; order Sphingobacteriales; family Sphingobacteriaceae; genus Mucilaginibacter; species Mucilaginibacter yixingensis. The sequence goes on from NZ_CP160205.1 coordinate 2,519,961, forward strand.
AATTACCCACCAGTGGTGTTTATTGAGGTGTTTGCCCTGTTGATGTTTATTACCGTGCTTTACCTGGTTAAAAAGACGCAAGAGCGACCGGTATTCATCTTCCTGCTGCAACTATTTGTTCTCACTTTGTTTTATAGCGCCAGTAACCTGTTTGTAAAAGCATCAGAGGCAGATCGGGTGGTAATATTAATATTGGCCGGCCTGACTGCTGCAATGGCCATTCAATTACAAAAAAAATTGCAGGGCAGCGATGATTTCCTGCCGCACAGCCGGTTCATTATCCGTGTGTTTATCATCCTGCAAGCCATCTCTTTCGTGCTTAACGTATTCGGCCGGTTCAGCCTGGCTAAGATCATCGGCTTTACGGCGGTATATAACCTATGGCTGGGCTTAGGACTGTACATGGTAGTACAAATCCTGATGGAAAGCCTTTTCCTGCAATTAGAGGCCAATAAGTCAGACCAGGGCATTAACTCTTATATTGACTTTAGTGTATTACAGAAAAAACTGCGCCGCATCCTTAGTTTCGGTGCCACTATAGTATGGCTTATCATGCTTGCACAAAACCTGAGTATTGAGGATGGCGTGTTTGATTGGATAAGTGAGGTGTTAACCACTTCGCACACCGTTGGCGGTACAGGCACCTTTACCTTTGGCAGCGTGATCATTTTTGTAGCGGTGATCTGGCTATCGTCAATTGTGGCACGCCTCATTAGCTATATCTATGATTTTGCCGATCAGCATCGCTCGGCGCCTTTATTTAAGAAGAAAACACGCACCTCAATCCTGGTGGTAAAAATTGCCGTTTTTGCTATTGGCTTTTTGCTGGCTGTAGCAGCCTCTGGTGTTCCTTTAGATAAAGTGACCATCATCATTAGTGCGTTTGGCGTGGGCATAGGTTTCGGTTTGCAGAACATCGTAAACAACCTGGTTTCAGGCTTGATCCTGGCATTTGAACGACCGGTACAAATTGGTGATGTAATTGAGGTTGACAATAAATCGGGCACCATCAAAGAGATTGGTATCCGTTCCAGCCGCATAGTAATAGGCAATGGCGCAGAATTGATTGTTCCTAACGGCGATCTGATCTCTAACCACGTGATCAACTGGACGTTGAGTGATAGCAACCGCCAGGTGACGCTTAAAATCAGTGTAGCCTATGGTTCTGATATTAAACAGGTAGAACAATTGCTAAGAGATGTACTAAAAGACCGGGAAGATATTATGAGCACCCCGCCGCCATCTGTACTGCTGCAAAACCTGAGCGAAAGCTCTATTGAGTTTAAAGTATCGTTCTGGGCCGATGAAATTGGTAATTGGGAAAGACTGAAAAGCCAGGTACTGGCTGATATTTATGCTACGCTACGTAAAGAAGGCATAGGATTGCCTTATACGCCGAAAGAAGTAGCTATCCATCTGCCCAACGAAAAGAAGGACGACGAAAAGACTAACGATAAGAAATAACTATCGGTAAAAATCGTCCTGTTGCAGATCGGTAAAAGCTTTTTTCTTCTTCACAAAAAACTCCCACACAATATTGTGCTTGTACATACCAAACAACGTAGAGTGATGCGGAATAACGCCGTGCTTGTTTTTTAATGATTGCTCGCGCTTAAACATATTGCGCACAAAATTCTGGTGTGCACGGCTCACAGCCCAGGCATCTTTACGCTTGCCCTCGCCCATGAAACGCATAATGGCCAGCAGATCCAGCCAGAAACGCACGCTGATAGTTACCACAGAGCGTCCCCATGGCAAGTTCTTTTTGAGCAGCAACAGGTTGTTCCTGAAGTTGAGATAGGTTTTAAACGGATTCTCTTTATCCAGCGTTCCGCCGCCAACGTGGTAAACCTCAGACTCAGCGCAGTACATGATACGGTAGTTCATGTTTTTTAAGCGCCAGCACAGGTCAATCTCCTCCATGTGGGCAAAAAAGCGCTCGTCAAAACCGCCCGCAGCATCCCAGCATTCTTTTTTAATGAACAGCGCAGCACCGGTAGCCCAAAATACCTCGCCCGATTGATTGTATTGCCCCTTGTCCTCCTCCACCTCATAGAAAATCCGTCCGCGGCAAAAAGGATAGCCATAACTGTCAATAAAGCCACCAGCAGCACCGGCGTGTTCAAAATGTGTTTTTTGATGATACGCTTTGATCTTAGGTGCAGCTGCTGCAATGGTATCATCGGCCTCCATCATTTCTATAACGGGCTCAATCCAATTGGGCGTTACCTCAATATCTGAGTTTAAGAGGATCAGATAATCAGCTTCGACATGTTGCAGCACACGATTATAACCACCGGTAAAACCATAGTTGGCATCGTTCTGAACGATCTTAATTTGCGGATACTGGCTTTTAAGAAAAACTACCGAATCATCGGTAGAAGCGTTATCTCCTACTACTATCTCCAGGTTGGACCAGGTGGTAGTCATAACAGATGGCAGGAACTGCTGCAGATATTTCAGGCCGTTCCAATTCAAAATAACAATGGCAACTTTAGGAGTGTTGTTCATCTTAAATTGCCTTCGGCTTAAATTTCCATCTGCGGTGAGACCATAACCAATATTGTGGCGCAAGTTTAATCATATTTTCCAGATACGCCACATGTTTGTTAGTAATAGCATGCGGTTCTGCGTTTTTCGGCTCATCTTCCAGCAAGGCAAAACTGAAGGTATAATATCCCCGCTTAACGCAGCGTACATCGCAAAATACCACAACGGCGTTGGTGCTTTTAGCCAGCTTTTCCACCCCCATAAAAACGGCAGTAGGCTGGTTCAAAAATTCTGTAAAATATTGTACAGACTCCTGTATCGGCGTCTGGTCTGATACCAGCATGGTAAAGGTCTGTTTGCCGCGCAATTCAATCAGTTTGCGCAAAATATCTTTCATAGCTACCAGGGTGGCTCCAAAACGCTGGCGCATGTGTTTAAAGAGTTTTTCGTACGTTTCATTTCTGAGCGGCTTATACACGATAACCCGCTCAACATCAGTATAAAAACTAAAACGCAAGGCCGCCAGTTCCCAATTGCCATAGTGGCCAACGGCACCAATTATTGGCCGGCCTGTGGCAATAATTTTATTTATCTCAATATCAGTTTGGGCAGATTGAAGTGCCATTCTTTTAAGTACCTGCTTTTTGCTAATGGTAAGCATTTTAATAGTTTCCAGCATCAGATCACACAGATAGCTATAAAACTTACGCTCAATGGCGCGGCGCTCGGCATCAGTTTTTTCGGGGAATGAGTTACGCAGATTTTCGCGCACTACTTTTTTGCGATAACCGGTGAGGTAGTAGATCACAAAGTACAAAACATCTGACAACAGATATAAAAACCAGAAGGGCAGCAACGATAGCAAGTACAAAAAGAACACGCCTATTCTTGAAAGCCCTTTTATTATCATTAATTTCGCAGAATTTTTAGCTGCAAAAGTAATAATATAATGACAGAAAACGGCGCCGTATTCCCCATGTTTTATCTTCCTCCCGTTCAATATTTTAGCCTGCTATATCAGCATCGCAACAATATATTGATAGAGAAAGACGAACACCTCATTAAGCAAACCTATCGCAACCGCGCACATATCTACTCGCCCGACGGCCTGCTTTCGCTGGTTGTACCGGTTATCAAGGGCTCCAAAGTACATACACAAATGAAAGACGTGCGCATCAGTTATGATTTTAACTGGCAGCGCTTGCATTGGATGAGCCTGCAGGGATGTTACCGCCGCTCGGCTTATTTTGAATATTATGAGGCTGATTTCGTGCGCTTTTATGAAGAAAAATTTGAATTCCTGTTTGATTATAATGAGCAATTACTCAACATGATCATCGGCATGACGAAGATGAAAACCAACATCAGCCTGACAGAAACTTACGAGCGCGACTACCCTGACATGGCCGATTACCGCATGACTTTTAGTGCTAAAAAGGAAATAGCTTATGAACAAAAACCCTATTTTCAGGTTTTTGAAGAAAGAAAAGGGTTTATGAAAAACCTGAGCATTGTGGACCTGCTGTTTAACCAGGGGCCGCAAACGTTAAACTACCTGTAATGACTATTCCCTCAATACCCCGTTTAAGATTTAAAGTAAACAAACGCCTGGGCGAAGTGGGCGATGCACCCGGCATGATTCGTATTGCCGATGATGCGTTGAAACCCAAGATTTCCGTTTTTTCTTACAACGAGCACGAAGTACAATGTGCCGAAGGGCATGACCTGGCCGTTATATTAAAGCAGTTTGAGGAATGCAAATGCCACTGCCATTGGATCAAAATAAACGGACTGGGCGATCTGCAGCTAATTGAAGAGATTGGCACCCACCTTAACGTTGACACGCTGGTACTGGAGGATATTAGCAGCAACCACCAACGGCCAAAATTTGAGGAATATGATGAATACGTGTTTGCGGTGAGCCGCATCATCTTCATCAACAAAGAAAATGAGATTGTAAACAGTCAGTTTTCTGCCATCGTTAAAAAAGATCTCATCATTACTTTTGAAGATGATTATTCAGACCGCTTTGACGTAATCAAAACCAGGCTCAATGCCGGCAAGGGCGCCATTAGAACGGCCGGCCCTGCTTATATGCTTTATGCCTTAACTGATACCATTATTGACCAATATTTTGTTAAACTGGCCCACATTGGCGACAGTTTGGACGAGCTGGAAGATAAACTGTATGACAAGGCCGATAAAACCATTATGTATAACGCGCAGCACCTTAAGCGCTCATTAATTATGATGCGTCGCGTGGCCTGGCCAGAGCGCGATAAGGTGAACGACATGATCCGTTCAGACAGTCCACTCATTACTCCCGAGGTTAAAAATTACCTACGCGATGCTTACGATCATTGTATCCAGATTATGGATTTGATTGAGAGCTATAAAGAGATAACTTCCAGCGTGATAGACCTTTATTTGAGCATGGTAAGCAACCGCATGAACGAGATTATGAAGGTGCTCACCATCATTTCGGTAATTTTCATCCCCCTTACGTTTATCGCGGGTATTTACGGCATGAACTTCTCTCACCAAGATGAACATGGTCGCACCATCCCAGATAACATGCCCGAGCTTTACTGGCCGCATGGCTATGTTTACGCATTAGTACTAATGTTTGCTATTGCGTTGGTGCAAGTATATGTATTCTGGAAAAAGGGCTGGTTTAATCGCTTATAAGCGCTATTGCTTTAGTATTTTATGAGCTACAGCCAATGTGCCGTCAATCTTCTCTGTAACTTTTAAACCGAGCAATTTTGCTACAACCGGGTAAACATTCACATTTTCAAATGGCGGTATTACCAATCGTTTTTTAAACTGTGGGCCCCAGGCGTAGAAAATAGCGTTCATATCTTTAACCAGACCCGGGTCATAGCCGTGTGCACCGGGGTCAATATATTTATACTGCGGCATTTTAAACGCGTAGGGATAATTGGGTGTTATAACAATATCGCCAATGCGGTGATAACGATCGTCTTTAGCCGTATAATGTTTACTGGCAGGTAAATTACTTTTTAAATATACCTTATAATTATGCGCTTCCTTGTGTAAAGTGCGGTAGGTGCTGTTTATATACCGATCTTGTCCTTTCTTGGCATAAACTTCCAATATTGTTCCCTCGCCAGAAACAATAAATTTACTGGTGTCTATCGATGCCGGAATACTCAGCGGCGAATCATTTTTAATCTTGGCCATCCCGTGGTCTGACACCAGAATAAAATTGACATTCTTTACTCTGGATGCCTTAACCAGCTGGGTCATGGCATATACGGCCGAGTCTATCAGGCGAACAGCGGCTATGGTTTCAGAAGCGTCCGGACCATATTTGTGCCCCTTCTGATCAACCTGCGGAAAATAGAACGTTATTAAATGCGGACGCCTTTCTGGTGGTAAGTCCAACCAATTTTTCACCACTTGTAAACGGCTGGGCATGTTAATGGCCTCGTTGTAATGATAGAAATATGTGGGGCCGAAACCTTTTTCTCTGGCCTCGCCACCAACCCAATAAAAACAGGCAGATAGCATGTGCTGCTGCTCAGCCAGTGTCCACAACGGGGTGCCACCATACCATTGGGTTTCGCCGGCGGATTTGCCTTTATGCCAGTAATAGGATTCGGTACCGGGATCATAAAAATCATTGGCTATTATACCGTGATGCGCGGGATAAAGCCCTGTGACCAAAGTATAATGATTAGGAAAAGTTACCGACGGAAACGCAGGGATTAAATATTTTGCAGAAATACCGCCCTTACTTAATTCAAGCAGATGCTTGGCCTGGTATCGTTCAGCATAATCATACCTAAAGCCATCTGCCGAGATCAAGATGACATAGGGCTTTTGCTGCTGCCTACGCGAATTAACCCGGCCAGGAACAATTTGCTGAGCAGTATCCAACTGTGCAATAGCTGAATTTGCCAAAACGCAAACTAAAAGTGCAAACAAATAATTTTTCATAGCGTTAGCGTATAAACAAATTTATCTTAACCCTATGAGCATTTATAATTTTACAGATTATTTAATACTGCCGATACTATAATATATTGTTGACCAAAAAACTCTTCATCAGTGTTATACTGGGATGGGGCCCGTTTATTTTTTGTGCAACTTGTGTTTGGTTTTTAGGATCAAGATAACCCCGCACTTGTATTAAGTCGGTGGATTTAACCGCGCTAAAACCCATGGACCAATCTGCAAACGAGCGGTAACTGATAGGCCCTGTTATCATCAATTGTACATCGCGGTGTCTGCTATCTCGTTTGATCGAGGCAAACGTACGGTCTATATCAGCAATATCACCCTCCAAAACTTGTATAAAGGTGCGATGACAGTACAACAGCATACCTGTAATATTGCGCTGGCTGTTCAAATCACGGCTTTCAATAAGCAGGCTCGACAGATCATCGTCTGTCATCAGTTTAACAGCGGTGCTGATGTAAATAAGGTAGTCCATAAAGCTAAACAAGTACCGGTAAATTAAAATAACCTGTTTAAATTATAAAGTTTTAAAATGAGTTGATTATAAGAATAGGTTTTGGCTACGAAAAATGCTCCTTCAGAAAATCGTCAATAATTTTGATTTCAGGATAAATACCCCTGGTGAGGTTTGTAGTCTTTCGCGCATCAATCGGATTGAGGTAAGCTTTAACATCGGTCATGTCTTGTTTACCAACAGGCACAAAACCCATGCGCCAACCCTTGAACATACGTCCATCCGTTTCGCCGGTTGTTAAAATTTGGATGTTTTTAAAACGCTCGTCCTTCGTTATCTCCGCGTAAGCTTGGGTTAAATCGGGCAATTCTCCTTCTATAACTTGAAGAAAAACATTCTGGCTGTAAAGTAGCAAACCAGTTATGTTTAGCTTCAAATTGCTAACGCGATACTCTTCGAGCATCGCCATGAGGCCATCGTCAGTTACAGCTGTCGCAGCCTCGCTGACATAAATAAGAAAATCCATCAATTAGGGGCGTAAATAAATTAACTACGAAGAATTAAACATAACGGATTTGAAAAAGTTTCAATTTCAAATCTCCTTGTCTAATACTAACAGTTGGATTACCTCTTTAGGTATGCCAAATTTCTCGTCGTTATGAAAGGGTATCACCTCTCCCGTGGGTTTATATCCACGACGTATATACCAGTCTAACAGCTCTTTACGAGATGATATCACCGTCATAGTAATAGCTGTACACTCTAGCTGGAAAGCCAGTAGTTCAGCCTCATGTAACAATTGCCTGCCTATGCCATTAGCCTGCTCATTGGGGTTTACGGAGAGCATGCCCAGATATAATTTTTGATTGCGCACTTGTAAGTAAACACAGCCGGTAATATGATGATCTGTATTAACGTATTTGAGTATCATGATGGCCGGATTGAGCAGATAACCGGTCATGGTTTCTACATCAACACGTTGCCCGCCAAGCAGATGGGCTTCTGTTGTCCAGCCCTTTTTGGAGCTTTCGCCGCGGTACGCATTGTTTACAAGTTCAGTTAATTCTACAGCATCATCAATTGCTGCACGGGATACAGGTTTCATAAGCTTCAGAATACAAACGTAATAGTTTTTAGCTGGTAATCAACGTTTAAAAGCGCTGCACAACGTCTTGTTCTAAATTTTAGTAATATTGCCCACTCAAACATTCAATCAGAAAGGCAGTAAAAAAGCATATCGTATGAACCAGAAAAACCGACAATTTTACCTGCTGCTGTTCATCCTGGCTCTTGTTGTTAATTTTTGTACGATCAACTTTCTGTTTTTTACAGATGACCCGGGCTTATATGCCTCCATTGCCAAGCAACTCATCTACAAGCACGACTTTTTCCAGCTTTACAGCTATGGGGCCGATTGGCTGGATAAGCCTCACCTGCCCTTCTGGTTGGTGATGATTAGTTTCCGTACGTTTGGCATCTACACCTGGACGTATAAACTGCCCGCCATCATTTGCTTTTTATTAAGCCTGTTATATACCTGGTTGTTTGCCCGTAAATACTACGGGGCAGAAGTAGCTGCTATGGCCGTGCTGATAGTGAGCACATCACTACACGTTATGATGTCAAATACCGACATCAGGGCCGAGCCTTACCTTATGGCTTTTATTACTGGCGCCATTTATCACATTTCTAACCTGGAAAGGCGTTCATCGGGCACACAACTCGTTCTTGCCGCATTGCTTACCGCTTTGGCGGTAATGACCAAGGGCGTATTTGTAATGATAGCCATTTACGGCGCACTGGGGGGCCATCTGCTACTGGCCGGGAAATTAAAAGAAGTATTCAGATTTAAATGGGTGCTACTGGTAATACTTACCGTCATTTTTTCCGCTCCCGAGCTTTACAGTCTTTATATTCAGTTTGATCTGCATCCCGAGAAGGTGGTTTTCGGGCATCAGCATGTATCGGGTATTAAATGGTTTCTGTGGGACAGCCAGTTCGGACGGTTTACCAATAGCGGACCGATCAGTCGTAAAACAGGCAGCATTTTTTATTTTCTGCATACGCTACTTTGGGCGTTTGGGCCGTGGTGCCTGCTGTTCTATTTTTCTGTTTACAAGATTGTTAGCGACATTATTAAAAGAAAACATCAGCGTGAGTATTATGCCATCAGCGGCGGCTTGATTTTATTGGCGCTTTTCTCTTTGTCAGGTTTTCAACTGCCGTTTTATACCAATATTATTTTTCCGTTGTTTGCTATTTGCACGGCAAGGATTTGTCATGAACAGCTTACGTCATCAACCGAGCGAACTATACGTTCTGTTGCCCAGTGGATCTATGTTATAGCGTTACCGATAGTGGTTATCCTGCTTAACTACTTTTTAAAGCCAGCTCATTATTGGCCGTTTATTATAGATATCATAGTGTTTGTGCCGATTGCTATTTACTTGCTTAAATCTGGCAAACAAATGTCCTCACAGCTGTTTCTGCTCAACTGCGTAGCCATGTTGTTTGCCTGTTTTTATGTCAATACCGAATTCTATCCTACCATTATCAGGTATAAAGGCGAACCTAAGGCAGCCAGATACGTCAATCAGCAAGTTCCTCAAACAACAGCTGTTTATTCGGTAAAAAGCCTGAACAATGTGTTTCAGTTTTATTGCGACAGACCGGTGGGCTTGTTCAATATGGAGCAATTTAATGCCACACCATCGCCGGCAGGGGCTTTGTTTTATGCAGATCAAGAATCAGTAGATCAGTTGCGCAGCCTGCATCAACAGTTTGTGGTGGTAAAAGAGTTTTGCAACTATCCCGAAGAAAACATTTTGCCGGCTTTTATCAACGAAAGTACCCGCGCTTCTACCCTGTCTAAAGTCTACCTGATTAAAAAGCCGTAATTTGCGGTATGTATATTCCTAAACATTTCGCACTTGATGATGTGCCGCAAGCCGTCGCCTTCATGCAGAAATACAGTTTTGCCACGTTGGTGACTGCCATTGGTAATCATCCTGAGGCTACACATATTCCCTTTATTACGGAACAGCGTGGTAACGATATAATATTGACCTCGCATTTTGCCAAAGCTAATCCACAAGCAGCAGATATTGATCAGACCGAAGCTTTGGTAATATTTACAGAGCCACATGCCTATATTTCGCCTTCGCATTATGAGAAACTCCAAAATGTGCCAACATGGAATTACATAGCCATACATGCCTACGGCAAGGCAATTATTATTGAAGACGAAGCAGCTCAATTGCAGATGATGGAAACGATGATCAGCACTTATGACGCACCTTACTTACAACAATGGGATAGCATGCCCATAGATTACAAGCAAAAATTATTAAAGGGCATTGTAGCTTTTGAGATTAGGGTAACGGACCTGCAAGGCAAACAAAAACTAAGTCAAAACAGAACCGAAGTGGAGCGTAATAACATAGTCGACACACTCAGTAAAAGCAAAGACAGTGTAGTGCGCGATTTGTCTGACTACATGAAGTTTAATCACTAGACATCAGGCATTCTCTTCAACCGGTTCTTCCTCCAAATGATAAATGCGGTTAATCATCCGGTTCAGTGTCAACCCCTGAACAATGATGGAAAAAATCACTATAAAATAGCTTCCGGCCAGTATTAATTCGCGGTACTTGGTATGGGGTAATGACAGTGCTAACGCGATGGATATCCCTCCCCGCACGCCGGCCCAGGTAAGTATGCGCACGCTTTTATAACTGGTTTTAAGATTTCGCCGCAAAAAAGTAATAGGCAACATAATACTGGCCCACCGCGCTACCAGAATAAGTATAATGGCCAGCGAACCAGTCATCCAGTAATTATTAAGAAACGGAAAATTGACCATTTGCAAACCTATCATCACAAACAGGATGGTATTCAGCAGTTCATCCACCAGCCGCCAAAAACGTTCTAAAGCTTGATGAGATCGCTCTTTCTCATCGCTGTTTATAGAGCGATTGCCTGTAAATAAGCCTGCTGTAACCACCGCCAGCGGGATAGATAAATGCAGGTATGAGGCCACAAGCGAGATGCCCATTACCAAAGCCAGCGATACCAGCACAATGGTTTGAAAATCGGCAATAGAGCGCATCAATCGGTAGGCAAAAAAACCGCAGATAATACCCAGACCAATACCGCCGAACACTTCACGCACAAATAACATCAGCGCATTACCAAAATCAATATTATTATCACCAGACTGCGTGATTTCCAACAGCGTGATAAAGAGCACCAATCCTACACCATCGTTAAACAACGATTCGCCCTCTATAATGGTCTCCAGGTGAGTTGGCAATCTTGTCCCTCTAATAATTGCCGCTACGGCAACCGGATCTGTAGGCGATACCAGCGCCCCAAAGAGCAGGCAATAAACCAGTGGAACGTAGATATGGAATACAGGAGCTATAAAATAAAACAGCGTACCGAACACGCCAGTGGATAGAATAACACCTATCGTGCTCAAAATAAACACAGGTCGCATCTCTCGCTTCAATTTCTTGCCGTCAACATTAAAAGAGCCGGCAAACAGCAGGAAACCCAACATGATATTGAGCACTGTTCTAGAGAAGTCAATGTTTTTGGCCAGCGCCGTTAACCAGGCAGAAGCACTCGGATAAAGTTGATTGATAACCAATATGAGTATAGAAACCGAAATGGCCAGCGTAATGATACCAATAGTACCCGGCAGCCTGATAAACCTTGCATTAATATAAGAGTATGCCGCACTAATGATTATCAATAAAGCAATAATGACAAACAAACTCATTCTATATTAATATTATGATGATCGAAAAAAATTAATAGCAGGTGCCCATAACTTTTAACCGCAGACCCAACCACTGCTTTAATTACAACAGCAATAGACTAAAATTGTGTGCTTAGCCCCCAATCGGACATAACGACTGACGCAACCCGGCTTCAAAATTTGATAAACCATTTGGTGCAAAAGGCTGTTCTTTTATCAAAATGACGACCATGGAAAATGCATTTGATGTAAAACTAACCGGATCTGACACCGTGGTGGAAGGTATTGCCCGCGCCATTGGCTACCCCGGATACAGCCAGGCCTATGAGTTTAACGCTATTGACGAGAGTATACACCTGATTGTTGGTCGCAACGCGCACGGCCACTGGGAAAGGATAGCTGGCAGTACCCCCTATTTTTCAAGCTGGGTTGAAGAGTTGGTGGAGCAGGTATCTGTTTTAAAATAAGCCGTCCTTAAAGCAAAAGGCCGACTAAATTTCATTAGTAACCAAGCACTACAGGTCTGGTATTTCATAATGTATGCTATATTTAACCACAGAGACACAAAAGCTTTTATAGAGCTATCCTCCGTGCAATAACTCTCTTTGTGATTAAACAAAACGAACATGGAAAAACGAGAAATAGGAAAAACCAGTATTGCTGTTGCCCCGCTGATGTTTGGTGGCAACGTTTTTGGCTGGACGGCAGACGAGCAAACGTCATTCAAACTGTTGGATGCCTTTGTAGACCTTGGCTTTAACTTTGTTGATACCGCCGACGTTTATACACGCTGGGTACCCGGCCACGTCGGTGGCGAATCTGAAAACATTATTGGCAAATGGTTCAAGCAATCGGGTAAACGCGATAAGATAGTACTGGCTACCAAAGTTGGCAAAGAGATGCTGGCAGGGAAAGGTCTCTCTCCGGAATATATTAAAAAAGCGGTTGAGGCTTCGCTGACACGATTGCAAACAGATTATATCGATCTCTATCAGTCGCATGATGACGATAAGGATACACCGCTGGAAGTTACCATGCAGGCTTTCTCTGATTTAATTAAAGAAGGTAAAGTACGCATCATCGGCGCCTCCAACTACCAGGGCGACCGCCTTGCCGAAGCGTTGCAAGTTAGCGCAAGTAAAGATCTGGCTGCTTATCAAACCCTTCAACCCGAATATAATCTATACGCCCGCGAGCATTACGAAAAAACACTCGAACCTTTATGCCTGGAGCGCGGCGTGGGCGTAGTGCCATTCTTCTCGCTCGCCAGTGGTTTCCTCAGCGGAAAGTACCGTTCTGAGGCCGATGCCAACAAGAGTAAACGCGGGAAAAATATTGTATCTAAATATTTAGACACCCGTGGTTACCGTATTCTTGACGGATTAGATAAGGTGGCCGATGAGCATAACGTTAGTCAAGCCACTGTGGCCTTGGCTTGGTTAATGGCTAGACCATCTATCCTGGCGCCTTTGGCCAGCGCTACCAATGTTGAGCAATTAAAAGAACTGGCAGCGTCGGTAGAGTTGAAATTAACTGAAGCTGATATTGAGTTATTGAATAAAGCAAGCGCCTATTAGTCATTTCTCCTTATGTTATTTCGAACGTTAGTTTGTTGACTAGTTCAATCGCAGTTATTGAACTAGTGAGAAGGCCAAGTTCTTCGACGTGAATTACTTATATTTAACCTAACAACCTCACTCCCATGGCTAAACTCAAAACCACCGAAACAGTAGCCAGCGTAGCTGATTTTATCAATACCGTTGACGACGAAGCCAAACGCGCCGATAGCCACCTATTAGTAGCACTGATGCAACAGGTAACCAGGCTGGAGCCTAAAATGTGGGGACCGTCTATCATAGGTTTTGACAGCTATCATTACAAATACGATAGCGGCCACGAGGGCGACATGATGATGGTAGGCTTCTCACCACGCAAGGCGACTTTAACGCTGTATATCCATGGCGGGGCTGATTACGAGGGGAAAGATGAGCTACTGGCAAAGCTGGGCAAGCACACTACATCTAAAGGATGTTTGTATATTAAGAAGCTAAAAGATGTGGATATGGAGGTATTAAAGCAACTGGTTGAAAAGGCTTATGCCTATATGAGGGGGAAATATCCGGGATAATTAGCAAAACATAAAAGACAAGTTCAGACTGACAGCCCTCTCGTTTGTCACTTCACTTTCATAGTCCCATCGCCGGATTTTATTACTCAGAATGACAAAATGCAAAAAGGCACGGAAGCAGTCCGTGCCTTTACTATATCCTGTAAATCCTCAGAATCTTTAAAATCCTGGTTCAACTTAAGCTACTACCTCGTGCTCTTTGGCAGCCAGGTAACGCTCGGCATCAATAGCTGCCATACACCCGGTACCGGCTGCAGTAACAGCCTGACGGTAAACATGATCTTGCGCATCGCCGCAGCAGAAAACGCCTTCAACGTTGGTGCGGGTTGAACCTGGAACAGTTTGAATATAACCGGTCTCGTCCATATCCAACCAGCCTTTAAAAATATCGGTGTTGGGTTTATGACCGATAGCCACAAAGAAGCCGGTAACATCCAATTTGGTTTCAGCACCGGTTTGGTTATTAACTACCTGTACAGCAGTTACATTCAGACCGTCGCCTAAAATCTCTTTGGTTTCGGTATTATATAAAATTTCGATGTTATGGGTGTGCTGTACACGGTGCATCATTGCTTTTGAAGCACGGAACTCCCCACGACGAACCAGCATGTAAACCTTGTTACACATTTTAGCCAGGTAAGTAGCTTCTTCGGCCGCGGTATCACCGGCACCTACAATAGCCACATCCTGCTGGCGGAAGAAGAAACCGTCGCAAACGGCACAGGCAGAAACGCCAAAGCCGTTGTATTTTTGCTCACTTTCCAATCCGAGCCATTTAGCAGAGGCGCCGGTAGAAATAATTACGGTATCGGCAGAGATAGTTTTCTCGCCATCTACCACTACTTTATGGGGTGTACTGCTAAAATCAACCTCGGTAATGTAACCAAAGCGGATATCAGTACCTAAACGCTCCGCCTGTTTGCGGAAGTTCTCCATCATTTCAGGGCCCTGGATCCCATCAGGATAACCCGGGTAGTTCTCTACTTCGGTAGTTTGGGTAAGTTGGCCACCAGCCAGAATACCGGTATATAAAACAGGTTTCAGATCGGCACGCGAGGCGTAAATGGCCGCAGTATAACCCGCAGGCCCCGAACCGATGATCAGACATTTTACGTGTTCAGTTGGTTGTTGCATTCTTGCTTAAAAAAATGAAAGACAAAAATATAAAAATCAGGATAGTTTCAGGTCAGGTGTTGGTAAACATTAATAGTGTGCAAATTTTGAGTGACCAAAAGGCTGGAAGATGAGTTTAAAAAGTTTGTCATTGCGAGGAACGAAGCAATCTCGTCGTAAGACAAATACGTGCGACGAGATTGCTTCGCGCTCAACCTTGCGCTATGCCCTGCTCGCAATGACAAATTTTTAATAAGCAATGAGATTGCCCTTCACCCATACGCATTTACATCTTTCATACAAATCATCCACATACCCACTAAAATAAAAACGATGCCCGGCGCAAGGCAAAAAATATAGGTATAGGCTGATACCTTGCTTTCGTCCAGAATAAATTTTTCGGGGTTTTGGGTATTATAGAGTACGCTTACTGTATCGCCCTTTTGATACTCATAGGGATTAAAAGAAACGTTGATCTCTTCAATAATCAACGCCTGTTTTTGGGTAATAAAACCAATAACCATGTAATAATCATCGGCCCCCTGCTCATCTTTCTTAGTAATGATATCATATACCGATCCCTCAGCACGCAGGCATTTGCTGCACATGCTGGTGTACCGTTTAAGCCGGTATAAGCCATATACCAGGAAGAGGATCCCGGCTGCCAGTGGAATATGATACCATTCTAAATGCATCACATTAATTTAGTGCTTATCTGTAAAAACAGCAAATGTAAATGGCAATAATATGCCTGCTTATATAACTGTCAATCGCCTGCTCAGGTTTGGATCACGCCTACATTAAATTGCTTTTCTATGGGCGCATGGTCTGCTGCTTCTATACCCATAGAGATTACTTTACGGGTCTCCAGCGGATCAATCACTCCGTCTACCCACAAGCGTGCAGCCGCATAATATGGCGTGGTCTGACTGTCGTACTTATCGGTAATCGTTTTCAGCAGATGCTGTTCTTCTGCCGCAGAAAGCACTTCTCCCCTTGCTTTTGAACCCGAGGTTTGGATCTGCAACAATGTTTTAGCCGCCTGCGCGCCGCCCATTACCGCAATTTTGGCCGAAGGCCAGGCAAAGATCAACCTTGGATCATAAGCTTTACCGCACATGGCATAATTGCCGGCACCGTAAGAGTTACCTATCACAATGGTAAACTTAGGCACCACAGAGTTGGCTACAGCGTTCACCATCTTGGCACCGTCTTTTATAATCCCACCCTGCTCTGAGCGGCTACCTACCATAAAACCGGTAACATCCTGCAGAAACACCAGCGGGATCTTCTTTTGGTTACAGTTCATAATAAAACGGGTAGCCTTATCGGCCGAGTCGGAATAGATGACACCGCCAAACTGCATCTCTCCTTTTTTTGACTTAAGCACTTTCCGCTGATTTGCCACTATCCCCACAGCCCAGCCGTCAATGCGGCCTAGTCCGCAGATGATGGATTGGCCGAAGCCCTCTTTATATTGTTCAAAAGCTGATTCATCCACCAATCGTTCTATGATCTGTAACATGTCGTAGGGCTTTTCGCGACTATCAGGCAAAATCCCATAGATATCCTCTTGTTTCTGCTTAGGCAGCAATGGCTTAACGCGATCAAACCCGGCTTTAGGGTTAGCCCCCATCATGCTAAAAATATTGCGGATGCTATCCAGACAGGCGCGGTCATTGGGCTGCTTGTAATCGGTAACGCCCGATATCTCGCAATGCGTAGTGGCTCCACCCAGGGTTTCATTATCTACATCCTCGCCAATGGCCGATTTTACCAGATATGATCCTGCCAGGAAAACCGAGCCTGTGCCATCAACAATCATAGCTTCATCGCTCATAATTGGCAGGTATGCACCACCAGCCACACACGGGCCCATTATGGCGGCAATCTGCACAATGCCCATGCTGCTCATCTGCGCGTTATTGCGAAAAATGCGACCGAAGTGTTCTTTATCCGGAAATATCTCGTCCTGCAAAGGCAGGTACACCCCGGCAGAATCTACCAGATAGATAACGGGCAGGCGGTTCTCCATGGCAATCTCCTGCGCTCGCAGGTTCTTCTTCGCAGTAATTGGGAACCATGCGCCGGCTTTCACCGTGGCATCATTAGCTACCACTACACACTGACGGCCCGATACGTAACCAATAACGCAGACCACACCGCCCGACGGACAGCCACCATGCTCGGCATACATACCATCACCAACAAGGGCACCAATTTCTACACGTTGGGTATTTTTATCCAACAGGTAGTCAATGCGCTCGCGTGCAAGCAGCTTGCCTTTTTCTTTTTGTTTGGCTGCGGCTTTCTCGCCGCCACCCTGATATATTTTCTTTAAGCGGTTCTTCAGATCATAGATCTGTTGCTTATTCAGATCTTCGTTGCGGTTAAATTCAATGTCCATAATTGGTGGTAGTACGCTGTAATGTTAAGCAACATTTCTTATAAATACAATGCGCGCATAGTAATTTATATTTTAAGCAAGGAGGCTATTTTCAAATAAATTTGGTTTACATATCAGGGATGTTACATTTGCAACATCCCCCAACCTATTACTTCACCCGCGTAGTTAACAAAAACTCAATTGTCTCAAACCAACGTTTGGTACAGTTTTTACACTACTTGTGGCAAGGAACTAATTGATAAACCATAAAACGAACGAGGATGATTGTGCTGACCGTAATTTATTTGTGTAAGAAGTATAATGTGCTGGCTTGGTTTAAACGTACACGTATGGTAGGCGCCACTGGTTAATTAGGCCTATTAAATTCATAAAGTATCCATTTATGTCATTGCGAGGAGGAACGACGAAGCAATCTCGTCGAATGCAAATCTGCACTGTTAGTCGGATTGTATTATGACGAGATTGCTTCGTTCCTCGCAATGACAATACGACTAGCCTATATTTTAAGTTAAGTTCCTGTCGCGAAACCAAACTTCGTCTGGCGTGGCTGTAAAGTTGCTGAGCAGGTCAACCAGCTCGATGGCATCCGCGCTGGTAATCACCAGGTCGCGGTTTACCGGCTTAAGGAAACGCTGTTCTACCATTACGTCCATCTGCTTGAGCAGAAAATCGTAAAATCCGTTTACGTTGAGCACGCCGATGGGTTTACGATGCAGGCCTAACTGCAGCCAGGTAAGCACTTCAAAAAACTCTTCCAGCGTACCAAAACCACCGGGCAGCATGATAATGCCATCACATAAGTCATTCATCATTTGCTTGCGTTGATGCATGTTTTCAACCACATGCATTTCGGTCAAACCTTTGTGGCCAACCTCTTTATCCTGCAAAAACTGAGGAATCACCCCTATTGTGCGGCCGTTACGTTCAATCATCGCATCGGCCAGTAATCCCATTACACCCACGCTGCCGCCGCCAAAAACCAGGCCCATGTTGCGGGCCACCATTACTTCGGCCAGTTGTTCAACAGCTTGTTTCAGGATGGGGTCGCCATTATAGTTAGCGCCGCAGAATACGCAGATATTTTGCATAACGAAGGATGAATGATTAGTATGATGCAAAGTCGGCAAAGTATAGGACGTCAAAAAATAATCAGCGAGATATTTATCAACAAATAATGGTTTTGTGGTAACAATAAATCAGATTATCTATCTAACTTCACGAAAACCTTAAATCAAAAAAAAACACAAATGAGAAAATTAACCTTGTCAGCAGTAGCGCTATTTGCCTGCGCGACAGCCTTTGCACAAAACATTACCAACCCCAAGTTTGATGGACGCGATGACACTAACACTAGCATCAGCAAAATAGAAACAAACAAACAATTTACAGTCATCACCTTTGAAACTGTTGCACCGGGCGATAGCAGTTGGGTGGAGATAAATAACGACATGTTTATCCGCACAGGAAATGATGTGCACTACAAATTTGTAAAAGCGGAGGATATCGCCATAGCTCCTAAAAAAACTACCATCGCACGTGGCGGCGATAAACTAACCTTTAAGGTTTATTTTGAGAAAATACCCGCAACAACTAAATATGTTGATGTGATTGAAAGAGCAGGAACATCAGGGGACGCCATCAGATTCTTTAATTTTTACCATGTAAGTTTAACAGCGTCTCGACCGGTAGAAAACCAACGCGTTGTGAGTGTAACGCTTGCCCCTCCTCCGCCGCCGATGAACATGCGTAACGCAATGGACATGGGCGGAATAATGAATGCCATGGCGCCAATGATGGGTGCAATGACCAAATCGACCTTGGACGCCCAGGTAGAGTATTTCAAACAACCAGGTAAATTACAGGAGATAGCCAAATTAACCAGGGCCTATCTTGACGCTTTAATGAATGAAGGCATAACCCGTGACGAAGCCATAAAAATCATCACTGCCGATGGACTGATGCCTAAAATAGGTACCACCGGTAAATAACCGGCACCACAAATGCTCGCATAAAAGAAAGAGCGATGGGTCCCATCGCTCTTTTCTTTTTATCAACTAATCACTGACTAACCGATCACTGATCACTCCGCAATTAGCGGGTATAGTTCGGTGCTTCTTTAGTGATGGTAATATCGTGCGGGTGGCTCTCGCGGATACCGGCAGCGGTGATGCGTACAAATTGCGCCTGCTGCAGGGTTTCAACATCCTTAGCACCACAATAACCCATACTGGCGCGCAAACCGCCTACGTACTGGTACATTACCTCGGCCAGGGTGCCTTTGTATGGTACACGGCCTACAATGCCTTCTGGAACCAGTTTTTTGATATCGTCCTCTACGTCCTGGAAGTAACGGTCTTTTGAACCTTGTTCCATTGCTTCGATTGAACCCATACCGCGGTATGATTTAAAGCGACGGCCTTCGTAAATAATAGTTTCGCCTGGTGACTCTTCTACACCGGCAAATAACGAGCCTGCCATAATGGTGCTGGCACCTGCCGCAATGGCTTTAGCAATATCGCCAGTGTGTTTAATACCACCATCGGCAATAACCGGGATGCCTGATCCACGCAGGGCCTTAGCACACTCATAAACGGCGTATAACTGAGGCACCCCCACACCGGCAATGATACGTGTGGTACAAATAGAGCCTGGACCGATACCTACTTTAACCGCATCAGCACCTGCTTGTGCCAGGGCACGGGCAGCATCGCCAGTGGCAATGTTACCTGCAATAACCTGCAGATCTGGGTAAGCTGCTTTAACGGCTTTCAGCATGTTGATTACGCCTTTTGAGTGACCGTGAGCGGTATCAATAGCAATAACGTCTACGCCGGCTTTTACCAGTGCATCTACCCTATCCATTGTATCTGGTGTAACACCAACTGCGGCACCCACACGCAAACGACCATGCTCGTCTTTGCAGGCTATCGGGTAGTTTTTTACTTTCTGTATATCGCGGTAGGTAATCAGGCCTTTCAGTTTGCCGTCATTATCTACTACCGGAAGTTTCTCAATTTTGTGGCTTTGCAAAATGTCCTGTGCTGCTGCCAGGGTTGTACCAACAGGAGCGGTAATCAGGTTATTTTTGGTCATCACCTCACTTACCGGTTTATTCATTTCCTTTTGGAAACGCATATCGCGGTTGGTGATGATACCTTTCAGCAGGCCGTTATCATCCACTACCGGGATGCCGCCAATACTGTTTTCTTTCATGATGCGCAGTGCATCCGCAACCAATGAGCTTTCATGTAGGGTAACCGGGTCCTGGATCATGCCGCTCTCGGAGCGTTTTACCTTACGTACTTCCTCAGCCTGGGCCTTGATAGACATATTTTTGTGCAACATACCCAAACCGCCCACCTGTGCAATGGCAATAGCCAGGCGAGATTCGGTTACGGTATCCATCGCAGCAGCGATGATAGGCACGTTGATCTTGATCTTTTTGGTCAGAAACGACTGGGTATTAACCTCTCGGGGTAACACTTCAGAGTAGGCCGGTACGAGCAATACGTCGTCATACGTTAAACCTTCGGCTATAAATTTTGAGGAATCTGGTGCGTGCATGGCAAATAATTTGTGAGTTATTATTTGCCGGGCAAAGGTAATGGAATATTTCGGATTTGAGAAGTTTGATTTAGAAATAGTGTTTTATTGACGAAATTTTGATGATTTGGGTTTTTGGGATTTCGGATGTTCAATTTCGGATTTACTATATCTTGAGGCACTGAAACAGATTCAGCCGGCAACTAAGATCCGAAATTGAACACCCGAAATCCGAAATCTCTTAATACTTTCCTACAATCACTTTATACAGGTTATCCCAGTCCCAGTACTTGTTGGCCAGTTCCATTAACTGCTGGCTGTCTATATTTTTTACGGCTTCGGTATAACGATCATAATAATCCAAACCAAGGCCTGAAAAATAAACGTTTTTAAACTTATCGGCATGCGATAAAACATTCTCTAAGCTACCCAATAACGAGCCCAGCATGTAGTTGCGCACTAATGACAATTCACCGTCTGGTACCAGTTCTGTTTTCAGCAGATTTACCTCTTTTTCAATTTCGGCAATGGCATTACGACAAACATCGGCGCCTACCTCTGTGGCAATAAACCAGGCGCCAGTATGTTTAAGTGATGACATGCCCGAACCAATGCCGTAAGTATAACCTTTATCCTCACGAATGTTGGCCATCAATCTCGAGCCGAAATAGCCGCCCAACACCGTGTTCAATACCGACATTTTGGGAAAATCAGGATGCGTGCGGCTAATGGTAGGCTGACCAATACGAATGGCCGACTGCAAAGCGTCCGGACGTTCGATGAAATAAAACTTCTCTGCTGATGCTTGCAGTGCCGGTTGCGAAATATCTGTAATAGCGCCACTACCCTGCCAGCTATCGCCGAAGGCTTCGGTAATCAGATTTAATGCGTCATCATCTACCTTGCCGGCAACCACCAGGGTGCAATTTTGAGATTGATAAACATCCTTAAAGTGAACCAGCAGGTCATCTCGCTTAATTTTATCGTAATCAGTTAGTTCTGATGCAAAACCATAAGCAGTACTTCCATACAAAGCCCGGTTAAACTGGCGGCGGGCCAGCACATCATTCTTCTGTAAACCTACCTGCAGTTTTTGCTTTTGCGTTATCCTGAAAGTATCTACCTCTTTCTCGGGAACCATCGATCCCTTTAAAATATCGCTGATAACGGGCAACAATTTGGCCAGGTGTTTATTGAGCGTATACAGCGTTACCGTGCTGTGGTCATACCCATACTCTACCTGGATAAATGCGCCGTAAAAGTCTATCTCGTCGGCAATCTGTGCGGCGGTGCGGGTGGCCGTACCCTCGGTAAGCATGGTGTTCGTTGCCATGTTCAGCAACGGATTCTCTGCATCAAAACGCTTGTTGGCAAATATCCACTCCAGGCGCAATAATTCCTGATCACCTGAATTGAAATAGAAAAACTCGCAGCCGTTGGCTAGTTTTATATGTTCCGGCTTTATCAGGCTGATGTGCTCAACCGTTTTAAAGTCGGGTGCTATGGTTCTGTCTAACATGGTATTTTTTTGTCCGGAAGTCCACAAGGCGGAAAGTCCGGAAGATTTTTAAACTTGAATCTTCAGTTGCTATAATTCTACTTCCAGACTTTCCGTCTTACCGACTTCCGGACTACGCTCTGCCAAATAAACTAAGGTTGATGAATTTTCTTTTCTGAACAGGTTATTGGCCTGAGTTTTCACCTCATCAGATGTCACCTTCAGGTATTGGTCGGTCTCCTTGTTTAGCAGATCGGCATCGCCCAACAACTCAAAATAAGCCAGATTCATGGCTTTATCCAGCAAAGCCATCTCGCTGAAAATCATGGTCGATTCTGTTTTGTTCTTCACCTTGGCCAGTTCATTATCAGGCACACCGGCTTCTTTCAGTTTATTCAACTCTTGCCAGATGGCGCTTTCGGCCTGCTCAATGGTCACCCCTTCCAGCGGCTTGCCTTCTACTACAAACATGGCCTTATCCATGCTGCCGGTAGTGTAAGCGCTGATGTCGCTAAACAGTTGCTGCTCCTTAATCAGATTACGATAAAGTCTTGATGATTGCCCGCGACCTAAAATATCAGACAGCAGATCCGTAGTATGATAAGTGTCAGCCAGGCGTTCATCAGCCTGAAAAGCAATATAAAGCGAGTTTAATGGTACTTTACCACTTACCGTTTCGCGGCGCTCGTCGGTCTGCGCGGGCTCCAGCGGCAGGTTGCGGTGATATTTCTCGCCGGTAGGTATCGGGCCAAACCATTTCTCGGTCAGTTGCTTAACATCTTCGGTCTTCACGTTGCCACCAACTACCATTATGGCGTTTTGAGGATTGTAATGTTTTTTGAAGAAGGCTTTTACGGCATCAATCTGCGCATCGGCTATGTGCTCCAGTTTCTCGCCAATGGTGGCCCAACGGTATGGGTGTTGCTTATAAACCAGCGGACGCAATTTTAACCACACATCGCCATAAGGCTGGTTGAGGTAGCGTTGTTTAAACTCCTCCATCACCACGTTACGCTGCACTTCCAGGCTTTTCTCACTAAAGGCAAGGCTCAGCATGCGGTCGCTCTCCAGCCAAAACGCTGTTTCCAGGTTTTCGGCAGGCAGCGCAATGTAGTAATTGGTGATATCGTTGCTGGTAAAGGCATTATTCTCGCCCCCTACGCGTTGTAGCGGTTCATCATAAGTTGGGATGTTGACAGAGCCGCCAAACATCAGATGCTCAAACAAATGTGCAAAGCCCGTTTGGGATGGATCTTCATCGCGCGCGCCAACATCATATAAAATATTGAGTACGGCCATGGGGGTGGTAGCATCTTCATGCACAATAACACGCAGCCCGTTGGCCAGGGTAAATCGGTTAAATCTAACCATAAGTATCTGTTAAAAAATGGTGAACAAATGTATAGTAATTGAAATGAAAGCCGCAAGCTAATTGCAAAAAGCTTACGCTAGCATTAAAATGCTAACTTTAATGCATTGAAACTTTTAACCATTGCATTGCGTATAACCTAAGCTACTAGTACCTACAACATTATCATGTACCCCGATCTAATTAAACAACTTTCGGCAACGATGGGCAAAAAGAAAGTAGACAAGCTGGGGTTACTGCTTGCCGAAAAAGACTTTGCGCTTAATGACCTGATTGATTTAACCTTCCATGCCGATAAGGGCATTGCCTTTCGTGCCGCCTGGCTGTTGGAAAACATGTTCTTAAGATATCCTGAAATTATCCTGCCAAATATTTCCTATATCGTTAGCAGAATACAAGAGGTACAAAACCCAAGTTGCAAGCGCCACTATGCCAAGATTATGATGCACCTGACCTCGCCACGCGCACCGCTGGCTATCCGTCAGGCTATTAATGACATTGATCTGGAACCTGCTATTGAGCAATGTTTTGATTGGTTGATTGACCCACACGTGCTGGTGGCCGTAAAATCATTTGCCAGCGAGGCCTTGTTTAATATGCGTGTACGTTATCCATGGATTGTGGAAGAACTCCCCGAACAACTTGAGTACCTGATGCGCGATGGCACTGCAGCCATACAATCAAAAGGCCGGAGGTTGCTGAGTTATTTTGAGCCGCATTAAGCACCCCTCCCCAACCCTCCCCTTCGGGGAGAACTTTAATTTAGAATATTTTCAAAGTCCCTCTCCTTTAGAGAGGGATTTAAGGTGAGGTTTAGTGCTTACGCCGTAGGCCTGTCTTCCCTATGCAAATTTCTGCTTACCATATAATGGTGCAATTTGGCATGTATAGCAGATGTACTGTCGTCCGCATAGGCGCCGTAAGCGTTAATCAGCGCGCCTTTCAGGTTATATTTTGATGATGTGATGGCGTATAAAATGGAGGTATCCGAAGGATTGCTTGCACCCTCGAAACGGTAAAATTCGTCTATCTCGAAATCCTCAGCCGCCATCTGTATACCGGCCGATTTATCGTCGATGGTTTCGCCATCTAAACTCAGGTTGGCGGTATAACCTCTTTTATTCAGGTCGTTCAACGCGTCGACCAGGGTTTCGTAGTTTTTCATGGTTTTAGTTTTTAAGTGATATTGGTTTTTGCCTGATTATCTATTTCAATAACTATCTATACCAGCCAAATGTTTTACTTTTTGATGAACGGGATGATCAATAGGTGCTATTTTTGTCATCAGCAGTAACCACGCCCATGAAAAACATTCTGGCCATTTCTGGCAGTCTTCGCTCTGATTCATCCAATACCCGCATCCTGAAATTATTGGGCACATGGATGCCTGCGGACGTCAACTATTTGATCTATGACGGTATGGGGGTACTCCCGCATTTTATACCATTTGCCGAAGGCGAACCACTGCCACCGCAAGTAAGCGTACTCCACCAACAACTCAATGAAGCTGATGCCCTAATTATCTGCACGCCTGAGTATGCTTTTGGCGTCCCTGGCTCGCTAAAGAACTTACTAGATTGGACGGTTGGCACCGGCAACCTGGTAGATAAACCTGTCGCTTTAATCACCGCGTCCTCCAAGGGTGATGACGCTCATGCAGCTTTGCTGAAAATACTAAGCGCATTATCGGCACAAGTAACTGACGCATTGCTCATTCCGTTTATTCGCTCACGCTTTAATGCTGAGGGGAATATAACAGATGCCAGTACTGAGGCTGAATTACGCCGCGTTTTTGATAACTTGCTCAACGCAATAAATCAAATTAATGAGTAATCCGCAACCCAATAATCCGCTACATGGCAAAACACTTGAGGCTATTTTAACAGAATTAGTTGCGCACTATGGCTGGCCCGAATTAGGCTATCGCATCCGGATTAATTGTTTTTTACAGGATCCAAGCATTAAATCGAGCCTCAAATTTTTACGCAAAACAGATTGGGCACGTAAGAAGGTGGAAGATCTATATTTGGAGATGATTGGGTAGATCATAACGTGTATTGTTTTGAACTGATCTGTTTTTTTGTAAAATGACCGTTGGCAGCTATTTCAACTTGATAGACAGCGGAATCGATCAGTGCCCGCTTATTGTGATCTTTGTAAGTGGTTTTAATTAAACGATAACATTTTATAGTTGCCCCCAGATCGGCATAAGCCTTCCAAACAGAAACCAGATCCGCTTCAGGATCGCCATCGTTCACATTTGGCCCTTCGGCTAATGCTGTACCATCTACATAACCATTGTTTGCATTTAATAACACCATGGCATCAAACCAGTAGTCATGCTCGCACTCCGCATGTATAACGACCGGGGTAAACGCACCGATCTTGTTTTGTTTAGCAACATACCATGCCGTGATCAGCTTAACCGCATAAGACGGCGGCTCTTTAAACATTGGCCCCATCATCGGGCCCAACAATTTTAGCCTTTCACTGTCGGTCAGTAATACCAAGGCCTTCGTTTTTGTTGGATCAGCAAACAACTCATCTTGTTTTTCATCATAAACAAAATGCTCAACGAACTTTGTACTCGAAATATTCTTAAAGGCGAACTTAGCATCTGAAACATCTATAGAACTTTCCCTCTTCTGTGAATTTCTCACATGACAGGATGAACAGCCGGTGCCGGCCACTACGACCACAATAAGTAACCGCGATAAGTTCTTAAGTTTCATGGCCCTATTTATTGATCAATAAAATTATTGTTTTAAACTCGATGTTTGATCCTGCCAGGAGATGTTATCGTGAATTATCCTCCCTATTTAATATCATTTACAGTGTATTTCTTCGAGCTAAGCTTGCTTTTATTGAACCGTCCTTTATTATCTATTTCGATTTTGTAAACAACCGAATCTATCAGCGAAACATGTTTTAGCGTATCGGTATAGTCTGTTTTTTCAAGTTGATAATTGGTTATAATATTTTTGTTTATCACCGCATAATTCTTCCACTGATAAACTTCCAGCGAATCGCCAACCTCAGTTGGACCAGGTTGTTCGCCTCCACTAATATTATATCCACTAACGTATTTATTATTACTATCCAATAAGACCATGACCACGGCACCATAATCATCCCCTTCCAGATCTATTATAATAGGTTGTAAGTCTCCTATTTTGTCTTGTTTTGCAACAAACCACGCATTCATCTCATCGCGTACATATGCAGGATCAAGTTTAAGTTCTTGTTTTATAAACGGGCCCAACAACGCAAACTTCTCTGCCTTGGTTAATGGTGTTAGTTGATGCCTTTTTGAATGGTCTGTAAACGCACGCGAATGATCCTGATCATCCATGAACAGATCAAAAGCTTTTGTTGATGTAAGATCTTTAAAGGCAAATTTATTATCGGCAATATCGATCGCGGCATTTAAAACTCGGACAGCAGTGTCTTTCTTAATTTTAGTTTGAGGTCTTGGATCACTCGAACATCCGACAATAATTATTAGACAGAGAAGTAAAAAGGTGGCAGTGACTAATTTCATAAATGTGTAAAGGCTGAACTAATATAAAAAGAAACACCAGCATTACTTCTTCTTTTTAAGACATAACCGCTGAAATAGCAGATACTGCGCTTTTATATTCTCTCTTCCGGACTTTCGGTCTTTCGGACTAATTCCCCTCTGCCAATTTGACAACCTCTACCCTTTTGGAACGGGCATTGATGAACATTATCTGTTAATTCAAACACGATAAGACAAATCTATTTATAACACTATGATGCAAGAAAAAGGAACAATCTCCATCCACACCGAGAACATCTTCCCTATCATCAAAAAATTCCTTTACTCTGATAATGAGATCTTTCTGCGCGAGTTGGTATCAAACGCTGTTGATGCCACCCAAAAGATTAAACGCCTGGCCTCATTAGGTCAATTTGGCGGTGAAGTGGGCCAGCCGCAGGTAGAAGTGTCATTTGATAAAGATGCCAAAACCATCACCATTTCTGATAACGGTATTGGTATGACGGCTGATGAGATCAAAAAATACATCAACCAGATCGCCTTCTCTGGCGCAACCGAGTTCATGGAGAAATTTAAAGAGGCTAATGATGCTAACGAGATCATCGGTCGCTTTGGTTTAGGTTTCTACTCGGCCTTTATGGTGGCAGATCAGGTTGAAATTCAAACACTGAGCTACCAGGATGGCGCCGAGCCTGCCCGCTGGATTTGCGATGGCAGCACCGAGTTTGAGATTACCGAAGGCACACGCGCTGCCCGCGGTACCGACGTGATCCTGCATGTTAATGCGGAGTCTGAAGAGTTTTTGGATAAATTCAAGCTGCAAGGCATTCTTGATAAATACGCTAAATTCCTGCCGGTACCAATCAAATTCGGTACTAAAACCGAGTATGAGGCTGATGGCGAGGACGCTGATGGCAAAGAAAAAACCAAAGAAGTTGAGGTTGATAATATTATCAATGACACCAACCCTATCTGGACCAAAGCGCCTTCTGAACTGAAGGACGAGGATTACCTGAACTTCTACAAAGAGCTATATCCTTTCAGCGAAGACCCACTGTTCTGGATCCACCTGAATGTTGACTATCCGTTCAACCTGACAGGTGTATTGTACTTCCCGAAATTGAAAAACGATTTCGAGTTCCAGAAAAACAAGATCAAACTGTTCTCTCGCCAGGTATTTATTACCGATGAGGTGAAAGACATCGTACCAGAATTCCTGATGCTGCTGCACGGTGTGATTGACTCACCAGATATCCCGCTGAACGTATCGCGCAGCTTCCTCCAGGCTGATAGCAACGTCAAAAAGATCAACACTTATATCACTAAAAAAGTAGCTGATAAACTGGGCGAACTATTTAAAAACGACCGTGCCGGCTACGAAGAGAAGTGGGGCGATATTGGCATGTTTGTAAAGTACGGCATCATCAGCGAAGAAAAGTTCTACGACAAAGCCAAAGACTTTGTGTTGCTGACCAATGCCGACAAGAAAAACTTTACACTGAACGAGTATAAAGACCAGGTGGCAGCTACACAAACCGATAAAGACGGTCAGCAAGTTTGGTTGTATACCAACAATCGCGATAAGCAGGATGCCTACATCCAGTCGGCCAACCGTAAAGCTTATGATGTACTGGTAATGGATTCGCCGATTGATAATCACTTTATCAGTCACCTGGAGCAGAAACTGGAAAAAACATCGTTAAAACGTGTTGATGCTGATGTAATTGACAAGCTGATTAAGAAAGACGACGCCCCAGCTCACATACTGACCGAAGAGCAAGGCGGACAGGTAAAAATCATCTTTGATAGCGCCATTAACAAACCAGCGTTCAAAGTAGAACTGGAAAGCCTGAGCCCTGACGAGCTGCCGGTAACCGTAACTATGGATGAGTGGATGCGCCGTATGAAAGACATGGCTGCCATGGGTGGCGGTATGGGCTTTTACGGCAGCATGCCTGACAACTACAAAGTAGTGGTAAACGGCAATCACAAGCTGATTAGCCGCATATTGCAAACTGAAGACGAAGGCGAAAAATCTCGCCTGGCTAAACAGGCGTTCGACCTGGCCTTACTGTCACAAGGCTTGCTTACCGGCTCTGAGTTAACAGAGTTTGTAAACCGCAGCGTTGAAATGATTTAAGTGTGCATTAAGCCTTCTGCAAAGGAGGCGATATATAAAAAGCCATCCCGCAAGGATGGCTTTTTGTTTTAAACTATTCGCCGTAAATTTAATCTAAACAGCACACGTAACCGTCACAGCAACATATTGTTAAATTTTGTGTTCTCTGTTTATGGAAACCTGAGCGTTGTTGCATCATTTAATAAAAACACAATCGTCATGAAAATATTAAAAGCATTATTTGTAGTTCTGGCAATAACTGCCGGGATGAATGTTGCTCACGCACAAAACAAGAAGAAAGCCTATAGCGAACAAGAAAACATTATAATGCGAGCGCTGGACATGAAGAACTATACGTTCAATGCGCAATCGGCTAACCCCATGCGTGGCACAACCATCAACCTTACCGGCATTAATGATCTGCGGATTAAGAAAGATAGCATTATTGCGTATCTTCCTTACTATGGCCGCGCTTATATGGGCGTTGCCTATAACCCAACGGAAAGCCCGCTACAGTTTACCTCAACCAAGTTTACCTACAGCAGCGTAACCAAAAAGAATGATAACCGGGAAATCACTATTAAATTGCAGGACAGCAAAGAGATTCGTCAGATCATCATCAGTACATCGCTTAACGGCTATGCCACAGTAACCGTGACCAGCAATAACCGTGATCCCATTACTTTCTACGGCACGCTGGAAGAAACTAAGGCTGACAAGAAATAGAAGAAAAATTTAATGCAGTCGCTCGGCTCTAGCCGAGTGACGACTATCTCACGGCCTCTGGCCGCCGTAAATTGATCAGATCTCATTTGTTTGCTAACGGCGGCCAGGGGCCGCAGGACAGTCGTCACTCGAGAAGACGCAAGCTACTACCAGGGTGAAGTTCACGCGCCAATCCACAACTCATTAGAAGCTAAATCTTTTAACTCCTCTTTATAATGAGTTACTATAAAGACAGTGGAACCCTGCCGTTTCCACAATTGCTTTAATGCAGTAATCACTTCTTGCTTCATCTTTGCGTCCAGCGCCGAGAAAGGCTCATCCATGAGCAACAGTTTCGGCTTGATAGAGATGGCGCGCAAAATGGCCAGTCGCTGTTGTTGCCCGCCGGATAGGTATTCGGGCTTGGAGTTTTGCAGATGCAAAAGACCGCCAATTTGCAGTAATTCGTCAATCCAGGCTATATCGTTACAAGCATAACTAAGATGCTGTCTAACCGTCATGTTCGGGAACAGTGCATAGTTCTGAAACACAAAACCTGCGCGCCTTTGCTGTGGTGTAAGGTTAATACCTATCGAAGCATCAAACCACACTTCTTGATTGATTTTGATATGACCAGATGCCGGTGCGACCAACCCGGCAACCATTTTCAAAAACGTGGTTTTACCTGCGCCTGACGGTCCGTGAATGGCAGTTACACTGCCGACCTCAGCCTGAAGCTTTACATCAAGCGGCAATTGATGATGGCCGGCTTTCAAGGTTTTATTTATGCTGATATCTATCATTCCAGCGGGCTTTTGGCATTGCGCCGGTTAATGATAAACATGGTGGCCACCATTATAAAGGTGATACCGAACAGCAGCAATGAATAATGATTAGCTGTGCGATAATCCATCCCCTCAACCGAGTCATAAACTGCGATAGACGCCACCTTGGTAACGCCTGGGATATTACCGCCAATCATCAGCACCACGCCAAACTCGCCCAGGGTATGGGCAAAGGTCATAATCATGGCGGTAAAAACCGATGCTCTGATATTGGGTAGTAATACGTGTATAAATGTTTGACGCTCGGTTTTACCTAAAGTGTAAGAAGCCTGCGCCAGCGATGAAGGCAATTGTTGTAGGGCTGATTTGATGGGCCCAATCATAAACGGCAAACTATAAATGATAGACGCCAGCACCAATCCCTGAAAAGAAAATACAAAACTAAGATGAAATACCCGCTGCAACCATCCCCCCAAACCATGCTGCGGACTAAACGCCAGCAGTAAGTAAAACCCCAGCACTGATGGCGGCAACACCAGCGGCACCGTAATCAGCGCCTCAAGAATCACTTTAAAAATGCCGCCTCCCTTACTTAGCCAATAAGCCAGTGGCAAGCCAATGACCAGCAGCAACGCTGTTGTTACAGCAGCTAGTTTTAGGGATAGGAGAATTGGTAGCCAGTCCAAAGTGATGTTATGTTATAATTTATGTCATGCTGAGGAACGAAGCATCTCTGCGGACAGTCAAACAGGATATGCATCAGAGATGCTTCATTCCTACCCATGACAAGTTAAAAAAGGATGTCATACTGAGCTCCGTCGAAGCATGGTGGGTGGGCCTCTCCGCGCGAGTCTTCGACAAGCTCAGACTGACAGCGCTCGTTTGTTATTTCACTTTCATAGTCCCACCGCCGGTATTCTATTACTCAGCATGACATTGTTTTTATCTTTACTTGTAAATATTACGGTACAATATACCCGTATTTCTTTAAAATTGATTTAGCCGCACCGCTTAACATGTATTGATAAAAGCGGTTAGCTGCGGCAACGTTACCAGCATCAGTGGCGTGTTTCAAAACTACCATCCCTTGCTCTATCGGTGCGTAGGTTTTAGGGCTGATGGCTTGCCAATAAAGCTTAGTTGCATTAGCCGGATCTTTCACCAGCGATTGTGTGGTGAAACCAACGGTTACCACGCCCGTAGTGATATAAGTATTTACCTGCGATATGCTCTCTCCGTAAACCGCTTTAGCACGCACCTGCTCTAATAATCCGGCCTTTTGCAGGCTTTCTTCTGCTGCCCTGCCGTACGGCGCAATTTTGGGGTTAGCGATAGCGATTTTCCCTACAGCGTCAGTTACTATTAGTTTTTGCCAATTTTTCAGGTTGATGTTTTCTTTACTACAGATCACCAGGCTGCCCATGGCATATACGACCGGGTCTTTGACGCTTTGCCCGCTTTGTTTTAGTTTCTGCGGAAACTCCATATCGGCCGAAAGAAAAACATCATAAGGTGCCCCATTATTGATCTGCGCTACCAGGTTACCAGACGATCCGGTCACCGCATCAACGCTGATACCGGTACGCTTTTTAAAATCGGCTTGTAAAACTTTAATAACCGCCTGCAGATTGGCCGCCGCCGCAACACGGATGGTTTGTGCCTGTACCACCAGATTGGCTGCGCTTAAAACGATGGTAATTATTAATGCTTTGATAAATAATTTCATGTGTGGATGTATACGCCGAAGTTAAGCATGTGCCCGCAGAGATTTACGAAGTTTTTAAAACTTCGTAAATCTAACATCGCCTCAGAAACAGGAAACAAAAAATGCCGCCAAGGAAAATCCAAAGCGGCATTTGCTTTATGCTTTAACCTCCCGGCTTTTAACTTCAATTATGGCCATACGCCTAAATTCTGATACGAGACTGCAATCTTATTAATTGCTCCCACAAACGCGGCGGTTCTCAGGGTATCAATTTCGCCGGAGTTTTTGAAGGTATTCCGAATTTCGTGGTAAGAGCGGATCATGGTATCTTCTAAACCTGAATTTACAAGTTCCAGTTCAGACGCGCCTTTGATGATGCTGGCACGTTGGTCTGGCGACAGGCTTATACCAGTAATGCTCTCTACCGTATTTACCAGGTTAAGGTTTGAGTTTTCCTCAAAACGACGGCTCATACGACCGAACGCTACGTGCGACAGGTTTTTCAGCCACTCAAAATAAGATACGGTTACACCGCCGGCATTACAATACATATCTGGGATGATAATACCGCCACCTTGCGAAAATATGGCCTCGGCCTCAGGCGTAGTCGGGCCATTGGCACCTTCGGCAATAATTTTTGCTTTGATGTTGCGGATGTTGTGGATAGTCAGCTGGTTCTCTAAGGCCGCCGGTACCAGGATATCGCACTCCTGCTCCAAACCTTCGCCAGAGTGAGCGAATGATTTTGCGCCCGGGAAATTTAAGATTGATCCGGTGGCTTTGCGGTGCTGAAAAACGGCATCTACATCCAGGCCATTATCGTTATAAATAGCGCCTTCAAACTCGCACAGGCCAACAACGGTAGCACCAAACTCTGTTAAGAATTTGGCCGAGTGGTAGCCTACATTACCCAACCCCTGCACAATTACGCGTTTGCCAGACAGACCAGGTTTTAAGCCCAGCTTCTGCATGTCTTCTGCCACGCTTACACACTCGCGTATAGCAATAGCCACACCACGACCAGTAGCCTCTTTACGACCATGAATGCCATGCAGCGCTAACGGCTTACCGGTAACAGCGCCCATGGCATCAAGCTGACCGGGATTCATAGCTGCATAGGTATCGGCAATCCAGCTCATCTCGCGTTCGCCTGAACCATAGTCTGGCGCAGGTACGTCAACACTTGGGCCTATAAAGTTTTTCTTGATCAGTTCTACCGTGTAGCGGCGGGTAATATTTTCCAGCTCCAGGGTAGTATAATTTTTAGGATTGATTTTGATACCGCCTTTGGCACCGCCGAAAGGTACATTCACAATAGCGCACTTGTAGGTCATCAGTGCGGCAAGGGCCATTACCTCGTCCTCATTCACCATTTCGCTGTAGCGAATACCGCCCTTGGTTGGGCTCTGGTGCTGCGAGTGTTCGACACGCCAGGCGTCAATCACCTCAAAGCCGTCGCCCTTGCGCATTGGGAAACGAAAACGATAAACACTGTTACATGATTTGATTTGATCAAGCAGGCCGGCATCGTGGTGCGTAAAGCGCGCTGCATGGTCAAAAAATTTACAAACATCAGCAAAGAAATGCGAGTCCTGATTGGCCGCAATGTTATTATTAGCCATAATAGATATAATTGGTTTGTTTAAGTGGTGAGCAAATGTGCAGTTATTTTATCCATATCTGCAAATTGATTTTAGTTTAGTTTGAAACTACACCAAATTAACAACAAATTATAATCTATGTTTAAACATCATAGCGCTATTTTTTGCTGCTAATTGTCGTTCTCAATTTTTCTCAGCCTTCTGTCAATCATTACCAGGTAAATGGCGAGGCCAACAAATATGATAGCAATGGTGGCTATTACCACATAGATTTTTCCCTGACTACGAAAAGCATCGGCCATTTCTGTAGGCTGCGCATTTTGTGCAAACAGCAGGCTGGTCACGAATAATAACAGAAGGGTAATAAAGTATCTTTTCATTTAAAGAGTGTTCTTTTTGTATTCCTGCAAGGCCATGCGATAACGCAGACTGGCAATCCAAACCGATAATAAGCTCCAGCCCAAAAATGCAGGATAAAGTACCACGCGCATGTGGCTATCCAGATCATACCGGCCAAAAGCGGGATTGCCACCATTGCCCGGATGCAATGAATCTGTTAATCGCGGCAGCACAAATATCAGCACCAGCATTACCGGGAAGGCAAAAACATTATAAATGGCAGAGATTTTGGCACGCTTTTGCTCTTCATCAACCGAATTACGCAACACCAGGTAAGCGCAGTATAATAAAAATGCGATGGCCGCACTATTCTGCTTCGGGTCATTACTCCAATAGGCCCCCCAGGTATATTTGGCCCACATCATACCGGTAATCAGTCCCAGCACAAAGAACATTATGCCGGTCTTCACACTCTCTACCGAGGCGAGATCATATTCTGGTTTACCTGTTGTGAGGTACATTAAACTAAATACCACCGATATGACCAGCGAGGTTAGCATAGCCATCCACATAGGTACGTGGAAATAAAGGTTACGTATAGTTTCGTGCAGTATGGGCAGCGCCGGTACGCGGAATAACATCCCGGCAAATAGGGTATAAAATATCAGTACCAACGTGAGTACCTTCCACCACCATTGATAGATTATCTTCATGTTAATTTAGCGTGACAAAGGTATAACAAATTACAAAGTTTAGACATCACCAAACAAAGATTGCGCAAAGATGATTAAGTGCTTAATGTGCGCCCGGCGGCAAATAATCAACTGGCAGCAATTCAGCCACTTTATCCTTTGACCAGGTACCTTCAAACAGCGGACTAGGACTTGATATAACAGAACCATTCATATCAAACAAAGCATATTTACCATTTAAAGTTACCACGCTGGTTTCATAATTAGGCAGATCCAGCGGACGGTAAACATCTTTAAAATCTACATCTTCCCTCTTCTTGGTGTACATCACATACAAACATTCAGGAAACTCCAAGCCATAAATACCGGGTTGCGATGTATCCGTCATAATTTGAGTCTCTTTTACAGGAGTTCTGATCAGCTGATTGATGTACTTAGTGCGATTATACATACGTGCCCAATAGTTAATAGAGTCCTTCAGAAAACTGTTTTTGAAATGCTCATATTCTCTCACAATCACATCCTGCGGCGGACGCTCAGGATCAGGCCTGCGCACCAGAATCATCACTTGAAAGCCTTGATCGGTTAAGTTACCCAACCGTAACGAACGGAAGAAATGCATCGGTGAGCCGTAATAAATCTCCTGTCTGCGCTTATCCCACACAGCTTGTTGCGATGCCGAGCCTTTCAATTCCTCAAACAATAACTTGCCTTGCCATGATATTACATTGTTCACCTCGTCGTACTTAAAATCTTTGAGCAGCATTTTCACATTATAGCCCAAGGCTTTGTTCTGAATCACAATAAACTCTGAAGAGAATGCCTGCAAGGTCCTTTTTGATTTTTTATAGACCAGGCTGATATCATGCGGATTAAGAATGGTACACTTTTTTGCATTATCAGACGTGCCCAAAAACTCCGGTTTAAACATGGCGTAGTTTGCCTTCCAGTTGGCATTATCGGTAACCACCACCTCGTGCAGCTCGGTAATTTTGGGGAACATTTCAATATTCAGCTTTACGGGATCTTTGCTTACCAGTACGGTCTGGATGTTATCTTCAAAGCCCACCATTGTAGCAATCAACTCATATTGCCCTGGCTTTACATTGTTGAGCGTAAAAGTACCATCGTCATTAGTAATAGTGCCGTACGATGAATTGCCCAGAAAAATGCTCACTTTACTCAAGGGGCCTTTGCTGTCAATCCGCACCACTTTACCGCTGATGGAGTTCTGCGCAAAAAGCAATGAAGGGAAAAATAAAAGAAATAAAAGGCATTTAACCCATTGAAGGGATGGCCAGTTCGGGGTATTTTTATTGGTCATCATTCTATAAATTCCCTTTTTACGGGGTTAGGGGGCTTAATCTCTCCATAGATACGGAAACAGCAACAGTGATGTGGCAACAACAATTACATTGATGCCGCACAACATCGTAATATGCCCGTAACTGAAACTATGGTCTATGCCGTCCATGGCGTTTTTACTGAGTTTGATAAGGATAATAATCAGCGGAATAATTACCGGAAAACTAAGCACGGCCATCAAGCCGCTGTTATTGCCGGCCTTTGAGGCAATGGCCGATATCATGGTAAATACTGTTGAAAAGCTGATGCTACCCAGCAACACGGCAATGAAATAATAAACTACATCGCCAATGGTATTGTTAAAAAAGATGAGATAAACCACCATAGTCAGCAGCGTAAGCAACAACATCAGCAAACTGTTATAAATGGTTTTAGAGAGGATAACTGCGCGCGCACTGGTGATGGTATAGTAATACAACATCCGCCCCCGGTTTTCTATCAAGAAACTTTTGGCAATGGCGTTAACCGCAGCAAACAACATAATGATCCAGAACAATACGTTCCACACAATGGTATAACCCTGGCTCTGCTCAAAACCCTGACTCAGGCTGAAAGCAATGTAGCACACAAACACGGTAGACACCACATACAGCAACACGCCGTTAAAAGCATATTTGGCACGGTACTCTATCAGGATCTCTTTTTTTAGCAGTTGCAGCGTTTGGTGGTACAGACTCATTGCCAACAAATATAATTAGTTTTTACGGCTGATTATTATTTAAAACAGACACTACGCCAACGGAATTTTTCTAAATTTACCAAATAAATTAGCAAGCGTATGCCGGTAGTATACTATAAAAATCCGTTAGGCTTTGCCCGTATTGAGGCCGAGGGCGATCTGGTGATCTCTGTTTTAATTTATGACGAACCTAAAGACGATGCTACCGAAAGCTGCCCAGCTATTGATGCGGCCATCGCCCAACTGGATGAATATTTTGCGGGCCAGCGCTTAAACTTCGATTTTCCCTTTAGACAAAAAGGTACTGATTTTCAGCAAGAAGTATGGCAGGAGTTAGAAAGGATTGACTACGGCAAAACCATTACCTATGCGCAACAAGCTAACCGGATGAATAACCCGCTGGGCATCCGCGCCATTGCATCGGCCAACGGGCGCAACCACATGTGGGTGGTGGTGCCCTGTCACCGTGTGGTAGGCTCAGATGGCAGCTTAACCGGCTATGCCGGTGGCCTGTGGCGCAAACAATGGCTTTTGCAGCATGAAGCTAAAGTGCTGGGTGTTGGTCAAACCAGCTTGTTTTAAGTTATAAAAGTTCACGATGCCCTCTTGCCATTTCGAGACCAAAGGGAGAAATGTTACTTATAAATCGCGTGCGATTTAACTCAACACACCTTTATGCTTTAGTTGCTGTTCAATCTTGTCATGCAGTTCATGCGGTAAGAATGGCTTGGCCAACACATCATTCATACCAGCGGCTATGGCCTGCTGCTGCTCATGATCAAATGATGCCGCAGATAACGATATGATTGGGATACTGCGTGCCGGTTCTTCCAGATCAAGCCTGATGGTTTTGGCGGTTTCATAACCGTTCATCTCTGGCATGTGCGTATCCATCAGCACAATATCAAAAGGCTTGGTTTTTAGTTTTTCGAGGGCTTTGCGGCCATTGTCAACCATCTCAACCTGGACTTGCCAATCCTTCAGCATTTTAGAGAGCATAAATTGGTTAACCAGGTTATCTTCTGCTACCAATACACGTAAATCTTTAAAAGGCGGCAGTTCTTTAGTATTACGACGTTGCTCAACCTCTGGTTTTGGAGCTTGTGCCAATGTGTACCAGTTAGCAAAGTTAAAGGTACTCCCCTTACCTGATATGCTGCTTACAGTGAGTTTGCCACCTTTAAGCTCTATTAGTTTCTTGACGATGGTCAGTCCTAATCCCGTACCGCCATATTTTACCGAAGTATCATCCTCGGCCTGCTCAAACGAATCGAATATTTTAGATAATCTATCAGCCGGGATACCAATACCGGTATCCTCTACCGTAAACTGTATTTTTGATTTATCACCGTGGCGCTGCTGTTCTGTCAATCTCAGTTTTACGTAGCCGCGCTCGGTAAATTTGATAGCGTTGCTGAGCAGGTTCATCAAGATCTGGTTGATGCGCAATGAATCTACCATCACATAATCTGGCACGTTATCATCAATCTCCAGCAATAGCTCGATGTTCTTTTCATCAGCCTTGTACTTCAATAGATCATGAACCGCTTTACATAGCGTACGCAAACTATTTGGCGATCGCACAATACTGAATTTACCGGCCTCTATCTTAGAGATATCCAGTACATCATTAATCACTCCCAATAAAGATTGAGATGAAGTTTCCAGCAGATCCAGCATCCCGGTTTGCTGCTCGTCAACCTGTGTTTTACGCAGCAGATTGGTTAAGCCAATAATGCCATTTACCGGTGTACGCAACTCGTGGCTCATGTTAGCCAGGAAGGTTTCTTTTACCTTCCGTGAGTATTCTGCGGCTTCTTTTGATTTAACCAGTTGTTCCTGGTAACTCTTCTGCGGCGAAATATCGCTGATGTTCATAAAGATCATCTTGTTGCGATACGAGATGCGGCACTCGGCCCAGATCAAACGTTTATCGAATGTTTCAAATCTAAACTCAAAAACGGCGAAGCTTAGATTATCTTTAATTACTTCCCCCAGCTTTTTGCGGAAAGCTGTGCGTTCATTTTCGGCCGCCAGATCAATAATGCTTTTGCCAATTACCTCGGCCGGCTTGTAGCCCATTATTTTTTCAATGGCCGGGTTAATGGTTTCAATACGCATGGTCAGCGTATCTATGGTACAAATAATATCGGCAGAGTTGCGCACCACCAGCGCGTAGTTCTGTAGTTCATTGTTCTTCTCCCGTACCTCTGCCTGGGTGCGTGCCAGTTGAATAAAAGAATCTACCTTGGCTGCAGTAACGTAAGGATCAAGCGGTTTGTACAGGTAATCTACGGCACCTGTGCCCAAACCTTTTACAATATATTTGGCCTCTTTAGATATAGCGGTAACAAATATGATGAGGATATCGCGTGTTTTGGCATTGCTTTTCAGCATCTCCACCAGTTCAAAGCCATCCATTTCGGGCATTTGCACGTCTACCAGGGCAATAGAGATAGGGTTTTCCCAGGCTATTTTAAGGGCATCGTTTGGTGAGGTGGTAGAAAAAATGCGGATGTCGTTGCGGTTCAACAGCGCTTCCAGCGCCATAATGTTTTCTTCGCGATCGTCAACTATCAGGATATTAACTGGAGGGGCCATTCAATTAAGGTGATGTTGTAAGCTTGTTTTATATAGATAACAATTCAAAAATCTCATTATTGTGCAGTACGTAATTCCCTGCATCTAAATTAATAGCGGCCTGGGGCATCTCCAGCATCTCGGCATCATCAGGATGTTGTACAATTGTAAGTGAACCTGCCTGCTTTAATTTAAGTAGCCCAGCCGCTCCATCCTGATTAGCGCCAGAGAACAATACCGCGGTACAACGATTACCGTATACCTCGGCAGCGCTTTCAAAAGTAACATCAATAGATGGTTTGGAATACCACACCGCCTCTGATACATCAAGGCCAAAAGTTCCATCCTTTTCTATCAGCGCATGATAGTTGGCCGGAACAATATAAACGGTGTTATCAGCAATCTTGTCTTTGTCAGTTATTTCCCGCGTATACATACGCGTATTTTCCGCAAAAAGTTTCTCTATTTCGCTGAAAAAATTTTTTTTACGATGGATAACCACAATTACCGTCTTATCCAAATTGGGCGGCATACTTTTTACCACCCTGAAAATAAGTTTAAAAGACCCCGCAGAGCCGCCAAGCAGCAGCAATTTAGAGCTGCGCCATCGCTGAATAATATGTTGGTCAAGCGCCAATTTTCTGGTAGATATTTTCCTTACTGTTGATCACTTTAAAACGCTTGCGGAAAAAATCAGACCGGATGGTTTCTTTATTCCCAAGACATAAAAAGCCTAGCGGACAAAGACTACGGTAAAACAGATCCAGCACTTTTTCCTGCAGCTCTGATTCAAAATAAATAAATACATTTCGGCAACTGATCATCTGAAACTCGTTGAAAATAGTGTCAGAGATCAGGTTATGTACAGAGAACAGCGTGTTTTGCTTCAACTCGCTGTGTATCGTCGCCGCATCATACATCATGGTAAAATGGTCGGTTATAGAACCGGGCAAGCCTGCAAAGTGATAGTTCTCGGCATAGCTTTTTATTTTCCGCAGGCTGTAGATGCCCATACGGGCTTCTTTCAGTACCTCGGTATTTATATCTGTACCATAGATGAATGATTTATGGTGTAAACCGGCCTCATGCAATAGTATAGCTAACGAATACACTTCCTCACCAGACGAACAACCCGCACTCCAGATCTTGATGTGCTGGTATGACGACAGATATGGTAGTACCTGGGCATTGAGCGCCCGGTAAAAAGCCGGGTCGCGAAACATCTCGGTTACGTTCACCGTAATCTCTTCCAGAAACTCCTGGAAAAACTGCGGATCATTGACCAGTTTGTGTTTCAGATCATAAAAATGCAGTTTTTTAAACTGCATGATCCGTACTAAACGGCGTCTTAACGATGCCTTGCTATATTCAGAAAAATCAAACCCGTGAACTCTCTTTACCAGGTCTACCAGTTCGTTCAGTTCTGTTTCTGTTAAAGTTGCCGCTGTCCAAACATTATCCATATCAGGCTCCTAACCATAACTGCATTAACGAGATCAGTCTGTCTATATCAACCGGTTTGGTAATATAATCATTGGCACCGGCAGCTATACATTTCTCCCGGTCGTCTTTCATCGCTTTAGCAGTTAAAGCTATTACAGGCAGCTTGGCCCATTTGTTTTGCTTGCGTATATGCCGCGTGGCCTCGTAACCATCCATCTTAGGCATCATAATATCCATCAGCACAATATCAATATCGGTTATATCTTCCAGCTTTTTAATCGCCTCTTCGCCGTCGTTGGCAATCTCTACCTGCAAGTCGTATGACTGTAGCGCACTGGTCAGCGCAAAGATGTTACGCATATCATCATCAACCACTAACACCTTCTTGCCCTTCAGGTTATCTTTACCCTTGGTAATGCTTTTGGCTTTGGCCGATGTTACGTTATTATTGCTTGCCTGCCCCGTTACCGAGCTTATTTTATGCAAAAACAGGTTCACCTCGTCAATCAGCCGGTCTGATGATTTGCTGGTTTTTACCACCATGGCATTAGCATATTGCATCAGGCGATTTACTGATGATTTATCCAGCTCCATAGCCGTGTTTACAATCACCGGCAGGCTTTCAAAACGCTCCAGACCTTTAATTTTATCTAACAGATCGAGACCAGAGATATCAGGCAGGTTAAGATCCAGAATTACGCACTGATACTCATTATCATGCAGCATCCGGAAAGCTGATTCGCCATCAAAGGCCTGATCAACCGTTATACCTTGCTTCTCCATCATCTCTTTCAACGCTTCGCTCTGTGCTTTGTGGTCTTCTACCAGCAAGATCTGCTTAAAGGCCACACCACTTTGTTTCACCATTTCAGAGAATAGCTTGTCAAGCGATGCCGTATCTATAGGCTTCTTCATAAAGCTAATAGCTCCCTCCTTGCGCACACGGTGAGCAGCAGCTTCGCCGGCCGACATGAGGTGTACCGGGATATTTACGGTTTCTTCGGCGTTTTTCAAC
The DNA here is from genome assembly GCF_041080815.1 of Mucilaginibacter yixingensis. Lineage (NCBI taxonomy): Bacteria > Pseudomonadati > Bacteroidota > Sphingobacteriia > Sphingobacteriales > Sphingobacteriaceae > Mucilaginibacter > Mucilaginibacter yixingensis. The sequence goes on from NZ_CP160205.1 coordinate 2,562,257, forward strand.
TCTTTCAAAATCTGCCAGCCATCTTTACCCGGCAACATGATATCCAAAATTACCGCGTCAGGTTGATTTTCGCGGATGGTATCAAAGGCGTGTGTGCCCTCATGCACCACTACAGCCTTGTAACCATGATCGCGGGCGTAGTCTTTCAGAATCTCAGCAAAATTCTTGTCGTCCTCTACAATCACCACCAACGGCTCTCGGTCCGGATCTTTACGAACCAGGCTTTCTACCGGTTTCAGCATGCTTTGCTGCGGCTGGAAGCTTTCTACCGTAGGCAATTCTTCCACTACGTGTGGTTCGGCATCTACAGCCGCAAGTGGTATAATCAACGAGAACTCGCTGCCTACATTTTGCTCGCTCTGTACGGTAATATGGCCGCCCAGCAACGCCGCCAGTTCTCGACTGATAGACAGGCCCAAACCGGTGCCTCCGTACTTGCGACTGGTAGAACCGTCTGCCTGTTGGAAGGCTTCAAAAATAAGTTTCTGTTTTTCGGGAGGAATACCAATACCAGAATCTTTAATGGTAAACCTAACGGTATCACCCTCGTCCGGACGAACGATGATATTGATACTACCATTCTCTGGAGTAAACTTAAACGCGTTTGATAATAGGTTTTTAATCACCTGCTCCACCCGTACCTTATCGGTGTAAATGGTACCCGGTACATTTTCAATGCTGTGGGTATAATTGATCTTTTTGTTTTGCGCAACCTCGGCAAACAACATCTCCATATCGCCTACAATCTCGCTGATGGCGATGTGCTCGTTCATCATATCCAGCTTGCCAGATTCAATCTTAGACAAGTCGAGGATATCGTTAATCAGCGTTAGCAAATCATTACCGGCGTTAAATATTACGCTGGCATATTTGATCTGATCTTCAGACAGGTTAGCACCTTTATTATCTTTCAGGATACGCGCCAGCACCAGGATACTATTCAGCGGGGTACGCAACTCGTGACTCATGTTGGCCAAAAACTCCGATTTGTATTTACCGGTAGTTTCCAGTTCCTCCACTTTTACGTTGATAGCGGCGCGGGCCTCTTCAATAGCCTGATTTTTTTCTTCTAACAGGCTGGCTTTCTCTTCCAGTTCGGCGTTAATGGTACGCAGTTCTTCTTGTTGCACGCGTAGCTCTTCCTCGCTGGCTTGCAGCATCTCGGTTTTGTTGAGCAGTTCCTCGTTGGTAACACGCATTTCTTCTTGCTGCGCTTCCAGTTCTTCGGCCTGTTGCTGAGTTTCCTCATACAAGTCATGCATAATGGTGCGCGCCTGTGCCGTGTTAATGGCTATACCAATATCTTTGGCAATAACATTAATATAATCGCGTACGTTATTGGTAATCTCGTTTTGGAAAGCAACCTCTAATACGCCTTTCAGCTTTTTATCAAAGAAGAACGGAACGATCATAATCTCGGCCAATTCCTGACTAATGATCGATGTTTCCAGCTCCAGCTTATCATTAAGCGTACCGCGGATAATGGCTGCTTTGCCATCTTTAGCTACCTGGCCCAGCCATCCTTCAGAAAGCTTGATCTTATGCTTAATGGCATTCAGATCATGGAAGGCGTAGTAGGCATACAAATCAAGCGTTTCCTGCTGTTCATCAAACAGGTAAACCGTGCCGGTAATGGCTTTTGAATACTGACAAACCTCGGTTAGCAGGCTGTTGCTCAGCTCTCGTTCGCTTTGCTGGCCCTGCATTCTCTCGTTTAGTAAGCCAGTACCTGTAAGCAGCCAGTTTTTGGCTTCGTTCTCATCTAGCACTTTTTCCAGTGCAATGTTGGTATCCTTTATCTTCTCTTCGGCTAACTTCTGCGCATTGAAGGTTTTTTGGATGTAGTTGAACAGTACTACGATGATGATGAAAAAGATTACCGAACCTGCAATAATAATTTTGATAGCGCTTTTTGCAGAACCTGCCGTGCCCGATTTTCTTTCCTGCAGCAACCTGTCTTCTTCAGCTTTAAGGTTAGTTAACAGAAAACGGATAGTATCCATGCTATGCTTACCTTTTAAGAACATCTGGTTTTGCACCATATATTCCAAACCTTTTTCATCGCGGGTATCAATGTTTTCTTTCAGGATAGCCAACTCTGCACTAACAGATTTTGAGAGCGAATCAAGACGACGCACCTGCAGTGGGTTATCAGCGGTTAATGTACGCAGTTTGCTTACGTCGTCATTAATCTCAGGGAGCGCGGCATTGTAAGGATCAAGAAAGATCTGTCTGTCTGTAGCGCAAAAGCCACGCATACCTGTTTCGGCATCAATTAATTTCTGTAAAAGGTCATCTGAAGTATTGATCACTTGTTGGGTATGATCAACCATCTGGGTATCATCTTCTAATTGATTGATGCTGTTGTAAGACAACGTACCAACCACTATTACCAGTAAAAGAGAAACAGCAAAGCCCAAAAGAACCTGCTGCCTAAAAGCTAATTTAAACATTTATATAGCTCGTTTTTGTTTATAGTTTGATGTAAGTGAGATATCAATACGCAAAATACAAAATAATGTTTCAGGCCAATGGCTTTTGCCGTGCATTATTTCTCTTTCGGTATTACAATACTACTCTTGGTTGTAACCACTCCAATAACAGCTATAATTGGACCAGCAAACAGCAAATACCAGCCCCATTTATATTTAATTTTTGAGGTTAAATAACCAGCGATACCCTTAAACGGAATAAAAGTAAAAGTATGATGGATCTTAAAATAAGCGGCTGCAAAAAGCAATACTACCAATACCAGACTAATCCATGCACTTACTTTGGCTACTGATAACTGACGCAGCACTACTCCTATTATACCAACAATGCCAATAAGCAAAATAACAATGCCGTAAGGCTTGTTCATATCATAAACATCAAAACTGGCTATCCCAAATGCGCGCAACAGCGGACAATAGGTAGCAGCAATAAGCATTACAAAACCGATAAAAGCTAAAAAAGATTTAATGGGCATAGGGGTAATTTTTTTACGGTAAAGATAGTTGAAAAGCAGAAAGCTAAAAGCAGAAAGGAAAACCTAAAGCATTTTTCTGATTAGTGTCTGAGGAAAAGCTTTAGTAACGTATCCCTGTTGTTCCTAAGGCCCTCTCCTCTGGAGAGAGTTGGGTGAGGTAACCAAAAAAGGGCCTCGCCGCCAGGCGAGGCCCTGATGATGAGTTCCTCAACTCATCATCAACCTAAACCTTATCACAACAGTAATAACGGGTTAGAAAAAGTTTTGGTTTCCTGACATCTTAAAAAAACTTCAGAATAACCGTTGCGCAGGCGTACCTTCTATATTCCTAAAAAGAATAACCGCAACATAACCAAGTGTTTACAAACTACTAATCAAGGTTGATTACTGCTGTTTCGCAAACGTAAGTAGGTACAATGCCGGTAGAATTAATGCGCGTTTCTGCGTCACTTTTTTGGGTATTGCCAGAGAGTACCAGCACGGTATCCAAGCCAAATTTGTTACCACCCAAAATATCGGTATGCAGGGTATCGCCTACCATCACAATATCCTTCTTCTCGATAGTGCGGCGTTCACGGATGGTATCATAAGCAAACATAAACATCTGCGAATCGGGCTTACCAAAACGGATAAAACGCTTACCTACAATATTTTCAATCATATCAGCTAAACCACCAACGGCTACAGATACGTCGTGCATGTTTACCGGGTAAGCCATATCTGTATTAGCTACAATAGCCGGGATATTGCGTTTGCGCAACAGGTTAACGGCTTTGTTCAAATCACGAAACCAATCGAAACCTTCATCATCCAGAAACACTAAAGCGTTCACACTATCAATATTATGCTCGTCAACCTCGCCTACCGGCAATGTGTGCAGGTCTGAGCTCTCTATGTAGTGGGCGGAGTTGGGCGTACCCAGATAAGCCACAATGCCATCGTGCACTTTTAAATCCAAATACTCTTTGGCCAGCATACCCGATGAAATCACCCGATCCTGTGTAATAGCCATCAATCCGCGCTTGTGGTATGATTCGGCCAATTGCTGCGGACTGCGCGATGCATCGTTCGTTACAATGTAATATTCTTTACCTGTTTTATCGAGATATTCAAAAGTCTGTTCAATGCCAGGTACCAGTCCGTGATAATTTTTGATTACACCAAAGGCGTCAAAAAAAATGATCTCGTAACGGTCTACAACGGATTTAAAATCGTTTATATGCATAGGGGCTTATTTAAGTTTCAGGGCGTCGAGCAAAATATTAGCGTCAAAATCACGATCTACCGAAGGCAGATAAATATCAAAAGCTTCGGCCTGCAGCTTCTCGGCGTATTGTTTATTGAAGAAGTATTGACCGTCTTTCACCACATAATTGAGGATAAAGAAACGGTACATCTCTTTCAAGAAACGAATTTCGTCTGCCGTTATCGGATTGATCTTGTGGTATTCTTTCAGGAAGAGGATAAAGCGCGGCTCGGTCATTGGGTTGATCAGGTAACTGAATACCGTACGATCGCCTGCGTCAGACACTACCCTGCTGAAGAAATAGAAATCCAGGATCCGGTAACTCATCCTGAACCAATCATAATCCCAACGTGAATACAGTTCCAGATTTTTAGTGACAGAGAAATTCCCGATGTTCCAATCAATGAATACCGGAATAATCTCGAAAGTATTCATGTTGTATTTCGATCGATTTTTCAGAAACTGCTCGCAATGGTATTTTAGAAAATCGGCCTGCATACGCGACCAGCGTCCATCCTCCTTATCCAGCTCCTGCATCAGTACGGCAATATCAGTACGCAGCGTTTTTGACGATTTTGGCAACACATTCTTCAACCTGGAACAGGCCTTATGGAAACGCCCAATCTGTTGGCCAAACTTGCGGATATGCTCATCTTCCAACCGGCGAGGCAAACGCTCCATAATACGTGTCGGATTATAAAATACCACCCACGCATCCGGCTCACCGGCTTGCTTGTGTCTATAAATATAAACCCTGTTGTTTTTTAGCAGCGATTTAGACAACAGGTTATCAAACGGATACAGCAAATTGTTGGAAAGCGAATGGATGATGCGATGATCCTCCTTAAAATATTCGTATTTGCCAAAGTTTGAGAGCTTGGCAATAATGATATCATCATCATCAAACGTTATCTTATACACATAATTGGTAGATACATTTGCGCTGATGTTCTCTATTTTTTTGATGGTTTTAGAGGCATCGTAGCCTTCCCATGCTTTAGTTATAATTGCGGAGTAGTCCATGAACCAGGATTTAACGGATTTTTAGGATTATCAGGATTTTCTGATCTCCTGGAATTAGTATCGATTTTTAATTGCTTGACCTTTTTAAAGGTTTAAAATTCTTATTAAATAGCCTCTTAAACTGTAAAGACGCGCTTCCAAAATTAATTAACAAACCGGTATCAATATTATAAGCTTCAAGATAATTTATTGCTTGGGCCAAATGTATATCTTCTAATCGAGCAACTGCTTTAAGTTCAACCATAACTGAACCGTTTACAAAAAGATCAACACGTCTAGTGCCAATATTAATATTGCGATAATAAATGGGCATTTCTTTCTCTGAGATGAAAGAAATATTATTATAAGATAGTTCTATTTCTAAAGCCCGGTGATAAATGATTTCCTGAAACCCTGTTCCCAACTCGGTATGCACGTGCATTGCGCAACCTATAATTTTACCGGTTATATCGTTATTATCTGTTAATCCCATCTAAAACTAAATCCTGAAAATCTCACAAATCAGTTAAATCCTGGTTCATTATATTATTTCGAAATACCTTTTCAATTCCCAATCAGTTACCGCTTTGCTATACTGCCTCCACTCCCACATGCGGGTTTGGGTAAAGTGTTGTACAAAGTCATCGCCAAACAGTTCTTTGGCAATATCAGAGCTTTGCATGGCAACAGCTGCTTCTTTAAGATTGGTATGCAAAATGCCGTGAGCCGCATCTTTATAACCGTTGCCCACGGTATTAGGGATAGTTAGTTCCAGTTTATTTTTAATGCCATAAAGGCCCGATGCCAGCGCTGCAGCAATGGCCAGATATGGATTGGTGTCTGAACCCGGGATGCGAGTTTCTAAGCGGGTATGCCCCACGGTGTCATTGATAACGCGCAGTGCTGTGGTGCGATTATCAAAGCCCCAGGTAACGGTGGTTGGCGCCCAGGCACCTTCTACCAGTCGCTTGTAGCTATTGATGGTTGGTGCATACATAGGCAACAAATGCGGCAGGCAATACAACTGGCCTGCCAGGTAATGTTTCATTACATCACTCATCTTGTTGGCGTCTGTTGCGCTGCTGAAAAGGTTTTGCGATTTGTCTTTGCTCCACAAGCTTTGGTGTATATGGCCGCTACAGCCAGGTAAATCGGCATTCCACTTGGCCATGAAGGTGGCGGTAATGCCATGTAGCGAGGCTATTTCTTTAACCGCAGTTTTGAACAGTGTAGCATTATCGGCAGCGGCAAGGGCGTGATCGTGTTGTATGGCTGCTTCATAAACGCCAGGACCGGTTTCAGTATGCAAGCCCTCAATTGGCACATTGAATTTATTGAGCTGGTTAAACAGATCGTAATAAAATGCACTTTGTTGCGACGGCCTCAGAATAGAATAACCGAACATACCCGGCGTTAAGGTATCCAGGTTGGCAAAACCTTTTTCCTGCAAACTTTTGGGCGACTCGCTAAAGTTAAACCATTCAAACTCCTGCGAAAACTCGGGGTGATACCCCATATCCTCACATTGTTTTATCACCTTCTTCAGCAAACTGCGTGGACAAGCTGGGACGGCGCTACCGTCAGACTGGGTAAAATCAGCTAAAAAGAAAGTAGTATCATTTTGCCATGGGATATGGCGCATGGTATTCAGGTCAATGCGGCAGTATTTATCAGGATAACCCGTATGCCAACCGGTGAGTTCCACATTATCATAACACACATCAGCACTATCCCAACCAAACACCACGTCACAAAAACCGAAGCCGTCTTTCAGGCCATCCAGGAACTTATCACGATGGATCAGTTTACCGCGCAGCACACCATCAATATCGGCAAAGGCAAACTTAACGTGATCTATATTTTTTTCTTGCAGGTAAGCTGCAATCTGTTGCTTATCCATAATAAGGTTAAATGAGAGCCCGCAAGTTAAAAATAACGCACGAACCTTGTTTTATAATTGATTTTAAAATTTCAAATTTATAGCAAATGACAAGCCACAGCCCATATTTGTTTATTTACGGTACATTGCTCGATTCAGGCAATCGTTTTGGTGCATTTTTGCAAGCTAACAGTAAACTGATTGGAGCCGGCAGCTTTTCTGGCAGACTATATGATATTGGCCATTACCCCGGTGCCTTTTTTGACGAAACCTGCGGTTTAAAAGTACACGGACAAATAGTAGAACTACCAGATCCTGACAAAGTCCTCTCCTATCTCGATCCATACGAAGGCATCGGCCCTGAAAATGAAGAACCATATGAGTATACCCGCGAAGTGATCAGTATTGAAACCGAAAATGGCTTACTGAACTGCTGGGTGTATCTCTATAACCATCCGGTGAACGGGTATCGGCAGATTTTATCGGGAAAATACGTCTGAACCTGAATTTTTGAGATTTTTAGGATTGACAGGATTAGAATTTCTGTATCCTATGTGTTAAAGTAGCATCAATAACCCAGCTTGTGGGGGCCCTAAACAAGTTCGGGATGACCGGGAATAAAATCCTGTGAATTCTAAAAATTCGTTAAATCCTGGTTCAACAAAAAAACGCCCTGTCGTTTCCGGCAGGGCGTTTTGTATAACTGGGTAGCTAATGATTAAAGTTTAGCTGATTTTACAGTTTTGATGATAACCGCAGCTACTTTGTATGGATCTGCAGCTGAGTTTGGACGACGATCTTCCAGGTAACCGCTCCAGTTGTGATCAACTGTGTACAGAGGGATACGGATAGAAGCACCACGGTCAGATACACCGTAGCTAAAGTCGTGGATAGAAGCAGTTTCGTGTTTACCGGTTAAGCGCTGATCGTTATCGGCACCGTAAACAGCGATACACTCAGCAACTGCTGGACGGAAAGATTCACAAATTTTAGTGAAAGTTTCTTTGCTGTTTGCAGTACGCAGGGTAGTGTTAGAGAAGTTAGCGTGCATACCAGAACCGTTCCAATCTAATTGGCCCAGTGGTTTACAATGCCAGTTGATAACTACACCGTAGCTCTCGCCAATACGCTCTAACAGGTAACGAGCAACCCAGATCTGGTCACCAGCGTCTTTTGCACCTTTAGCAAAGATCTGGAATTCCCACTGACCGGCAGCAACTTCAGCATTGATACCTTCAACGTTCAGACCAGCTTCCAGACATACGTCTAAGTGTTCTTCGATGATCTCGCGACCGAAAGCGTTAGCAGCACCTACTGAACAATAGTATGGGCCTTGTGGCGCTGGGTAACCACCTTCTGGGAAGCCTAGTGGTTTGTTGGTTTTTGGATCCCACAGGAAGTACTCCTGCTCAAAACCAAACCAGAAATCGTTATCATCATCCTGGATATGAGCACGACCGTTGGTTTCGTGTGGCTCGCCATGAGAGTCAAGAACTTCACACATTACCAGGTAACCCTCTTTACGCTGTGGGTCTGGGCAAATAAATACTGGTCTCAGAATACAATCAGACGAACCACCTGGTGCTTGTTGAGTTGATGAACCATCAAAGCTCCAATCCGGACATTCTTCCAGTGTACCGCCGAAATTTTTAACAATTTTTGTTTTGCTGCGCAGTCCTTGAGTAGGTTGAGAACCGTCCAGCCAGATGTACTCTAATTTTGCCATTTTTTTGAAACGTATTTAGTAATTTTTTGAGTTTAGTTAGTTTTTCTAATCGGAAAACCAATATTTTCGACTAAATTATAAAATTTTTATAAATCGAGAGATTTTTTTTAAAAAAAACCACAAAATCATCTCTTTTACTTCCAAAACATGAATAATTTACCATTCAAAGCCAAATTTTACCATTTTCTTAAAAAACACCTATAAAAACAGCGGTATAATGAGATTTTACTGGTTCAAACCACCATATAAAGAAAAATCCCCTACCGGGCGGCAGGGGATTTAGACGTATGTTCCCTTTACATAAAACATACTAACCAAAACCTAATCATCACAAAGATGTACCTTCTTCATGAAGAAAGTATGAAGGGTAAAATCCATTTTCACCTTTTTTATGTTATGTTAAAGTGAACTTAACCAGACCTATAGTATGGATCATTATATTTAACGTATGAAACCAATAAAACCAATTCTATTCCTGGCCGCAATGGTTGTTGCTGGAGTAAACATCACATTTGCCCAAAGCGCTGATGCTATTAAAAAGATGGTCGACAGCAAAACATTTGTTTTTAAAGCCTTAAACGCCGTAGTATTCCAGACCGCCGAGATGAATTTGGGCGCAATGGGCGGTAGCACATCCAATGTTTCCAATCAAAAAATCCAGTTAACAGCTAATGCCGGAGTTAGTGTTAAACCCGACTCCGTATCATCAAACCTACCCTACTTTGACAACAATGAGATTCAGGATAATGCTAATGTATCTACAACTACTTTGAACGTTGCTGTTAATGAAACCCCAACAAAATTTTCTACCCAGCAGTTTGATTACAAGGTAACCCAAAAGAAAAAGGGTGATGTAGAAGTGGTTATCAAACCCAAGGGCGGCGAAGGTATAGAAAGGTATACATTTGACATCAATCCAGATGGTACAGGAAAATTAGAGATAAATATAGGCGACAAGCGTATAACTTACGAGGGAGTGGCAGCAACCAATTAGGCATATCAGCCCACACAATAAACAAAACAGCCGTTTCAGTTATTTTGAAACGGCTGTTTTTATTTACCAAAGGATCAAATCCTTCTTGATATTAAGATTGATTACAGCGATACGCCACGTTTCCATGGAATAAAATCATCCTGACCGTGAGTAACAGCGCTTACTTTTACTTCGCCGCTGGCTACTTTAATTACGTAATCAAGGATACGCTCACCTGCTTGCTGAATGGTTTCATCACCTTCAATGATGGTACCGGTGTTCAAGTCGATGATATCGCTCATGCGATTATACAACGCAGTGTTGCTTGAAAGTTTGATAACCGGGGTGATAGGATTGCCAGTTGGTGTACCCAGACCTGTAGTAAATAATACTACGTTGGCACCAGATGCAACCTCGGCAGTGGTAGACTCTACGTCGTTACCCGGAGTGCACAACAGGGTTAAGCCCGGTTTGGTTACTTTTTCAGGATAATCCAATACATCGGCCACTGGTGAAGTACCTGCTTTTTTAGCGGCACCTGCAGATTTGATAGCGTCGGTAATCAAACCGTCTTTAATGTTACCCGGTGATGGGTTCATGTCAAAACCAGAACCCGCTTCTTCAGCACGTTGTGCGTAAGTACGCATCAGGCTGCTGAAACGCTCAGCTTTGCCACTGTCTACACAACGGTCAATCAGGTTTTGCTCAACACCGCACAGTTCTGGGAACTCGGCCAGGATAACTGAACCACCCAAAGCAACCAGTAAGTCTGAAGTGTAACCGATAGCTGGGTTAGCAGAAATACCAGAGAAACCATCAGAACCACCACACTCTAAACCGATAGTAATTTTGCTCAATGGTGCAGGTTGACGGGTATTCTCGTTAGCCTGAATTAAGCCAGCCAGGGTTTGACGTAAAGCATTATCCAACACATCAGACTCTTTACCTGTTTTTTGCTGATCTATGATGTACAGTGGTTTAGCAAAGTTAGGATCGCGTTTAGCAATCTCTTCCTGCAACATGCTAACCTGTGCATTCTGGCAGCCTAAGCTTAAGATAGTAGCACCAGCAACGTTAGAGTGAGTAACGTAACCTGCCAGTAAACCGCAAAGTGCTTGCGCATCCTGACGGGTACCACCGCAACCACCTTCGTGGGTAAGGAATTTGATACCATCAACGTTAGGGAACACTTTTGGTGCTGCCTCTTCGTCGTGGCCGTCGCCTACCTCGGTGTATAAGATCTCGTCAACACTGATACCACCGCGAACTTTATTGATGAGGTGCTGAGCCTTGCTTTCATAAGCCTTTTTGCGGCCATAGCCCAAAGGTTTTACTAATGACTCTTGCAATACTTCAACGTTACGGTTCTCGCAAAATACCATCGGAATTACCAGCCAGTAGTTACCGGTACCCACGCTACCATCAGGACGGTGAAAACCCATAAAGGTACGGTCCTGCCATTTGCTTACGTCTGGTTTGTGCCACTCGTGCTGGTGTGCTTCGCTATTGAAGCCGTGAGCCGCATGTTTTACGTTTTTAGTGCTGATCCATCCACCGGTTGGGATATCGCTTTGTGCTTTACCAACCAATACGCCGTACATGATGATTTCATCACCGGCTTTCATATCTGTAGTAACAAACTTATGTTTTGCCGGAATAAAATCTACCAATGTGTAGTTTTTACCTTCAAAACTTACTACCTCGCCTGCCTGCAGGTCTGTCAACGCAACCAGTACGTTATCGGCAGGGTGTACTTTTAATAATCTCTGTTTCATTTGTTATTTAACCAAGCTTTTTGATTCCAAATTTTCTAAAACATTCAGGGCGCCACCTTTCTCAATGGCATCCAGTTGAGCGGTAACAGCATCAGCAAAACCGTTCAGGGCGGTCAGATCGGCATCCCACAATGCTTTATCCTGTAAAACGGTTTCAACCACCTGGCGAGTATCGCCTTTTGTCCACGCGTTGTAAAAATACTCGGCCTGGCTATCGGTCACTACATATTCAACACCGTCAACATTACCTACAAATTTACCATCCTCAGTTTTAGTAACCTTCATAAAACGAATAAAGGCTGCAAAACCAAAGGCAATCAGTTGAGGAACGCTGTCAGCTTGTTTGTAGTGGTTTAACAGCAAAGGTAACACACGCATCTTTATTTTAGAAGAGTACTGTGCCGATATGCTGATCCACATGTGTTCGATGTTCGGGTTACGGAAACGATCAAGTACTTTGTAAGTAAACTCATCAGTTTCGGCAGTGGTTACACCGTATGGAATTGCCGGAGCAATCTCACCGCGCATAATCTGGGTGATGAAGCTGGTGAAAGCGTCGCTATCCATTGCCAGTTTTACCGTTTTAAAGCCAGAAAGGAAAGCTACACCACAGCTAAGTGTGTGGGTTGCGTTCAGCAAACGCAGTTTCAGCTCACGGAATTTTTCGATATCCGGAGTAACAACCACACCTTTATCAGCCTGACCAAATGATAACACAGAAGCTACCTTCTCATCACCTTCAATAGCCCACAAGCTGTAAGGCTCAGAAATAATGCGCAGGCCATCTTTGTAACCACACTCAGTTTCCATTGCCTGGTACTGATCTGCACTCGGTTTACCCGGTACAATACGATCTACCAATGAGCTGCAGAAGCTGTTAGCGTTAGTTAACCATTCAATAAACTCAGGCTCCAGTTGATTGAAATTTGCCAGATCAACACAGATCTGTTTTAATTTCTTGCCGTTATCTACAATCAGTTCGGTTGGTACAATTACCAGGCCGCTATCTGCATTGCCGTTGAAAGCTTTGTAACGGGTATATAATACAGCCAGCAATTTGCCTGGGAATGATGCAGGCGGCTGCTGGTTGATATCTTCTTCTACCAGTTGGATACCAACTTCGGTAGTGTTAGAGATCACTACTTTCAGATCTTCACTTTTAGCCAGATCAAGGATAGACTGCCAGTTTTTTGCAGCAGAAACCACACGACTGATAGATGAACATACAATCTGCTCATCAACCGCCTGGCCGTCTTCAATCCCTTTAATATATAAGGTATAAAGACCATCCTGTGTATCAAAATCATCAGCACTACCCGTATCTGTCGACTTAACTACCACTACCCTGCCGTTAAAAACGCCCTGGCGGTTAGCTTTGTCAATATAATAATCAGGCAGGCCGCGCAACAACACACCGGTACCAAACTGCAATACCTTTTCAGGTAAAGTCAACAACTGCTCATCTGGCACCACAGTACCCGGCGAATTGATTTTGTTTAAGTTATTTTTAGATAGGATCATAAACTATATAAGATACTGATTTTATTTTGCTGAAGGATTCCACTTTCCGTCCATGGCCCATTCGGCTGTAATCTGCTTAGCCTGTGGAGCGCCTGATGCTTCATTCAAATTGTTTTTCAACCAGGCAAAATCGCCGCCATCATGGTGGCAATTGTAATAATAGGTACGCTGACCATATTTTGCCCCGGGTCCGCTTGGCGCTTTGTAAATAGCCGCGTCGGCCATGTTTTTTGCAAAGTTACAATTGATTAGGTAAAATTGAGAATCTACATGGTATCGGCCCAATTTAAAACCATCATCGCCCACAAAAGTACAATTAACCAGCACGCTTTTTTGCGACTGGTTACCGGCGCCGTTATGCCAGATACCGGCATTCATGCTATGGCATACAAACTTGCAGCCTTCAGCGTAAGCCCATCCTTTAGGGCAATACATATCTACCGCGCCTTCCATCACACAGTTCTTAAAGTAGAACATGCCATTGTCGCCATTCCACGGACTAACCGTATCATTACCGCGGCCCAAAATCTGGCAATCAATCACTTTCAATCGCGTAGCGCCGTCAAACGAGCGCAACGTCATCTGGTGGCCAATTGGGTGTACCACGTGCTGGCTTGTTTGTCCGTTTGTGGTGCAGTTAAAAGTGGTATCGGTTTTATGGTCAAACCCGTAACTGTTGATGATGGTCAGGTTTCTTAAAGTAATATCGCTGCCACGCAGGTTAATGGTCGCTACACCCCAATCGTCATTATTACCAGTTTCCCAATGAAAGATATCGCGGGCAATGGCCTGGGTGATTACTGTATTCTTTGCATCCTCTCCCTTTAAAATAACGTGGCTCTGCGTAACGAAAACCTTCTCATGATAGACACCTTTTTTAATCAGGATGGTTCTGTCCGTCTTTGATGAATCGGGCAGACTTTTAAGCGCCTCGGTAATGGTTTTAAAATTACCCTTACCAGATTGATCAACCACAATTGTTTGTGCAGTAGCGCATTGCAGTGCAACTACAAACAATGTCAATACGATTGCGACTAGCTTTTTCATATTATTTGGCTGCTGGTAATTGTTTAGTAACCCATTTCACCAAATCTTCTGCGGCTTTGTAGTTATCATAATCAGCAGGCAGTTTACGGCCGTCTGTATACTCATTGTAGAACCAAGGATCGCCCACGGCAAACACAGTGCCTTTACCATATTTTGCTACCGCGATGATCACATCGCCTTTGTCGGTCAATTCAGACTGTGCAGGTGCAACCACTTTGAAAGTGCTGATTTCTTTGATGTAAACCTTTTTAGCGGTTTTGAAGATAGCGTTACCAGCCGGGATGTTAATTGCGCCGGTTTCAAAATGCGGCGTTACCACGTGGTTACGGCTATCCAGGTTAAAGGTCATACCAAATTTGCCCATCAGCTTATTGAGGTGTGCAAACTCAGCATTACCAGTATCGTTATTGAATACCAATAAAGTACCGCCCGCCTTAACCCACTCGCTGATTGCTTTAACGTGGTTTTCCTCAATGTATTTAACTTTTGGATTTTCTTTAGGGATATCCGGATCTGCAATTACATAAACAGATGCATTTTTCAGATTAGCAGCAGTCGGCTCTGTGTATAAAGTGCTGGTTTTGAAACCGTAGTTATGGAAGATGTGCGCAAAGGTTGAGAAGCCGTTGTTATCCTCTTCCTCCCATTTGTAGTGGAAAGAAACGTTTTTACCGGTCAGCTTATCGGTCATGTGCTCATCGTTAAAATAACTGTCAAGCACTACATTTTTACCTTTGGCTGCGCCGATGTTTGCCAGACGCTCCATCTCTACCGCTGCCAAAATAAATGAACCAACACCTTTCTGATCATTGGTTACAACTTTCTCACTCAGGTAGTATTTGTAGCTACCATCACGATATGGGTTACCACCCAAGCCACCAACACTTACCGTACCGGTCAGGTTAACCTGTCCATCGGCATCAGTTTTAATAAACTCTTTGGTAATACCGTTAAAACCTTTTTCGGCAACAGCTTTATAGCTTGCAGGCAGGTAGCCTTCGCGCACACCTTTGGCCAGTGCATAAACAAACATACAAGAGGCTGACGACTCGTGGTAGTTGCCTTCCTGACCGGCTTTATCCATTACTTGCCACCAGGTGCCTGATTTTGGATCCTGATATTTGGTTACGGCAGCAGCAAAACGATTTAAAATTGCTATTAGCTCTGCACGTTTTGGATGATCTTTAGGGAAATCGTCCAACGCATCAACTAATGCTATGCCGTACCAGCCCATAGCTCTACCCCAGAAATTTGGCGACAAACCAGTTTTAGGGTCGGCCCATTTTTGCTTGCGGCTCTCATCCCAACCGTGATAAATCAGGCCGGTTTTAGGGTCGCGTGCTTTGGCTTCCATCAGGATAAACTGCTTTGCAATATCATCAAAGTCAGCCGTTTCATCCATGGCAGATGCATAGCGCGAGTAGAAGGTATCGCCCATATAAAGGCCATCCAGCCACATTTGGTCTGGATAAGTTTTTTTATGCCAGAAACCACCCGACGCTGTGCGTGGTTGCTCTTTCACCTGCTGACGCAGCAGATTTGCTGCTTTATAATACTTCTCGCCACCCAGCACTTTATACATCAGCAATACGCTTCGGCCAGGTAACAGGTTATCCAGGGTATAAACATCGGCTTTGTAGCCTGAACCAATGGTACCATCGGCAGCTACAAATTTATCTACGCTGTGTTGAATGTAACGGAAGTATTCGCCATCGCCGGTGTTGCGCCATACGCTTTCCATACCGTTTAGAACAACAGCACGCTCATAGGTCCAGCGCATGTTAGATGCGGTGTCTGGCCAAATTTTCATGGCAGTGGCAGCCATACGCTGCGACCAGGGTTTCTCCTGTGCCGATGCTGTGCCGATAACGGCCAACGCGAAAAGGCTTGACAGTAATGTCTTTCTCATTTTTGCAGTTAATTTGCCGGGATTTGTTTTGTGCCCGGAACAGATTTTATTGATCGGTTAGTTAATTGCACCGCAATGTTAACAGATTTATGTTTCTATGCAGTGATGATTGCTAATTAAAAATGCGCAAACGTTCCCGGTAAAATGCAGCTACAGGCGGGCCTACTTCAATACTTTCCATCAAAGTTAACCTGCCTGCAGCACAAACCGTCATCAACTATGCTGACAGTGGGGAATTTATTGCGTTACCCTAAACCAGTCCACATCGGCATAACCCGAATCATTAGACTGTGTATCGCGGGTACAGAACAAGCCTACTTTGGCACCTATCCAACGGCCAACTTCAGACTGGAACTCGTCGCCCGCAGTTTTGAAGTCTTTACCGTCTAAGCTATAGCTAAACTGACATTTGGCACCTTTGCTCACCTTTACGCGCAGCCATACGGTTGGACTGCTTAGTTTGGTAATGGTTTGTTCGTTTTCGTCTTTGCCTTTGTCGGCCTCTTTACACAGGTCATACACCAGATAAATGCCGTCTTTCTTATTTTTAACAGCTACCGATGCATAGCTGAAGCCCATGATGGTTAAACCAGCTTTCTCATTCTCTAATTTTGGATTAGGTGTGAACGTCAGCTTGATAGTCACCGTAAATTCATCAGCCGGAAACTTTTGCAGCAACACGTTTGATGCAAACCACAGGTTCTTAGCATTCTCTGGTTTAGCCGAGTACAAACGCAATGAGCCTTTACCCGGATTCATAAAGTACCAGGCAGGCTCGGCATTGGCCATCCATTGCCATTGCAGGCCCAGGGTGTTACCGTTAAACTCGTCGCTCTCTACCGGGGTTTGAATTGGGTAAACTTTGCCAACGTTCGGCTTTTTGTAGGTAAGTACGGGCTCGCCTTTGCCATCGCCGTCTTTATCAACGCCAATAACAGGCCAGCCGTTAACCCATTTCATTGGATTAAGATGTACCACACGACCGTATTGTTCTTTATCCTGAAAATGCAGGAACCAGTCTTCGCCGGTCTGAGTGGTAACCCATGCCCCCTGGTGTGGGCCGTTAACTGATGATTTACCCTGATCCATCACCACCTTACGCTCATACGGGCCATAGATATTTTTAGAACGCAGGGCCAGCTGCCAGCCAGTAGGTACACCACCGGCAGGTGCCAGAATGTAATAGTAACCGTTACGTTTATAAAGTTTCGGTCCTTCAACAGTTGGGTCAAGTTCGTGGCCGTCATAAACCATTACGCCTTCGTCTGTTACTTTGGTGCCCTCTTTATTCAGTTTGTTAATGGCAATAACGCTTTTGATACCTGCTCGACTACCGGCAAAACCATGCACCAGGTACATCTGGCCGTCATCATCAATCAGCGGACAAGGGTCAATAATCCCTTTGCCCGGCATCACCATCTCTGGCTTGCTCCACGGACCAGCCGGATTTTTAGCTTTTACCAGGTAGATGCCATAATCAGGATCAGGATAATAGATATAGAATTCGCCGCGATAAAACCTGATGGCCGGTGCCCAAACGCCATCACCATGACGAGGCACATTAAAATGATCAAACGGCGGCTGACGCAGCAAAGCGTGACCGATAATTTCCCAGTTAACCAAATCCTTTGAATGCAGGATAGGCAAGCCCGGGATATCCTCAAAACTTGATGATACCAGGTAAAAATCATCCCCTACGCGGATAGCGTCGGGGTCAGAATAGTCGGCATTCAGTACCGGGTTTTTGTAAGTACCGTTACCCTGATCGGCCACCCAAACTTTTGATACATAGTTGCTCTGCGCAAAGGCCAAAGTGCTGCATGCAGCCAAGCCAAAAGCGCAGATCAGGCCTTTTATATACTTATTACTATTGGTAATATTGTTTCGTTTCAATTTTATAGTTGTTTATTATTCAAATAGTTATACTATTAAATTCACTCAATAATTCAAGTTGAAAAACATTTGTCATCCCGACGAAGGAGGGATCTTTTCGAAGCGATCTATTGTGATGTATGATCGAAAAGATCCCTCCCGTTGGTCGGGATGACAGCAGGGCGAGATGATGCCCCGCAATGCTTTTAATTACTTTTTACCGCCTCCGGATCCCACTTATCCCAGCCGCTCAGTATATTTTTGATGGTATATTTTTTAGCTTCCTTATCGGTTAACTGGTGCGACCACGCCACACGGGCCTTAGCATCAGCACCCGGACCGGTACATTTGTACTCGGCATAATAAGCAGTTTTTTCTTTGTCAGGGAACATAGCATCACCTTTCCAAGGGTTCCAGCCTTCAGGAATAATAAAGCTGCCCATCTCTGTGCGCAGGTAAACCACGTTGGCATAAGACCGCCAAGGGCGCCCCAGATACTCTTTGGTTACCGATGGATCTGCAATTAGTTTACAATCCATCAGCACGTAACCAAACTCCTGCAAAGGTGTAGTTGCAGCAGCAGTGATGAACGAATTAGTCAATGCTTTAATAGTACAACGCTGGAAAACGCAGGTAGCCTCGCCGAAAATAAAATCGGTAGTTCCCTCAATGTAGCAATCCTGAAATAACTCGCGTGAATGAGCAGTTGCGGTGTACAAAGTATCCTGATTGCCCAGCAAACGACAGTTTCTTACAATACATCTATCGCCCTCAATATGCAAGGCCACAGCCTGGCCTACCCTGCCGGCTTTATTCTCGATAGTCAGGTTCTCCAGGATGATATCATCGCTTTGTACCTGAACGGTAAACGAGGTATAGGTAGACATTTTATCGCGACCGAACTGGTCTTTGCCGTTCGTAGCTGCTTTGCCTGAATAATCATCGTTAGTGATGATGGTATTCTCTTTATCCTCTCCTATTAATGAAATTTTGGTTTTCCAAGACGGAATCACCAGTTTTTCGTGATATACACCTTTCTTAATAAAGATAGGCACACGGAATTGCCCCAGATCGCGCACATTGTTAATGGCTTCCTGGATAGTTTTAAAGTCGCCGCTGCCATCTTGCGCAACGGTAATTTTAGTGTAAACCTTACTGATAGGTTGCGCATGCAATAATGTGGCGGCCATTATTGACAAGGCAAAAAGAATTAGTTTTTTCATAATGGGTTAATTGGTTGTATTGATGTTGAGTCTTTTTGACCTCTCCCAAACCCTCTCCAAAGGAGAGGGCTTTTTAGGGAAGGTTTATATTTTATAGCGTTATCTCACTCACTGTTCACCACTCACAATTCACTGATTATTATTTAATGCTAATCGCTTTGCTATTCGCACCGCCTTTAAAGCTTACTTTTTCTTTGGCTTTAGAAGCATCGGTGTTAGTTACATTGATCTGGCCAGAACGCTCCCCGTTTACCAGGAAAAGCTGATCGGCATTCTCAGTATATTTCATACCGTCAATGTTTACGTTGCTGCTGTTATCAACTATTACTACAGGGCTGGTTTTGCATTCAAAACGTACGTTTTTCAGGAAGATGTTTTTGGCTTCAGAAATCTCAGCGCCTTTAGTGGTTTTCAGCGTTACGTTATCCAGGTGAATGTCTTTAATAGCCATTTCTGGTAAACCACGGATCAGCAGGCCATTAGAAGCGCCATCGCAGGTAATGTTGCTCACCCAGAAATCTCTGAACTGTGGAGTAGCCTCAGTAACGGGAATAGCTGAAACATTTGTTTTGCCGGCTGCGTCGCCATCTGCAAATGATTTACCACCGTAATACATATCAAACAGGATAGCGCTACCCAGAATATCGCGCATGGCGATGTCTTTAATAAAGATCTTCTCTACCACACCACCACGGCCGCGGGTTGTTTTAAAACGCAGACCGATATCGGTACCGATGAAAGTACAGTTAGAAACGAAGATGTTGCGGGCACCGCCAGACATTTCGCTGCCAATAACAAAGCCACCGTGCGCACGGTAAACCACATTGTTACGTACAATCATGTTCTCGGTAGGCTTGCCGCGTTTACGGCCTTCCTCATCACGACCAGATTTTACGCAGATACCGTCATCACCGGCATCAAAAGTGCTGCCTTCAATCAATACGTTTTTGCATGATTCTACGTCAATCGCATCACCATTCTGTGCGTTCCATGGGTTACGCACGCGCACGTTGCGCAGGGTAAGATCCTCGCACAACAGCGGGTGCAAACACCAGGCCGGTGAGTTTTGAACGGTTACGCCTTCCAGCAATACTTTTTTACAGTTGGTTAATACCACCATGTTAGGCCTGAAGAAATCTTTCATCGGCTCATAATCTTTAAGTGATTTACCAGGCTGTATATAGGTTGAGTTTGGTGTAGTAGCACCTTTTTGATAACTTTCTGAAGGCAGCCATGAACGACCGTCGTTGCTTACGATACCGCCTTTGGCAACAAGCGCCTTCCACTCGTTTTCTGTTAATCGGTCTTTACCAATTGCACGCCAAACCTCGCCGTGGCCGTCAATAATACCGGTACCGGTTACGGCAATGTTCACCTGGTTAGTAGCCGAAATTGGCGACTGGTTACGAGGTGAAGGGTGTCCTTCGTAGTTACCTTCTACCAAAGGGTATTGGCTTTTGTCACTGGTAAATGCCAGCATAGCTGCACGGTCAACATGCAGGTTTACGTTGCTTTTCAATACGATGGGGCCAGTTAACCAGTAGCCTTGCGGCACCAACACCACACCACCACCTTTGGCGCTACAAGCGTCAATAGCATTGTTAATAGCTTTGGTATTCAACGTAATACCGTCTGATTTTGCACCGAATTTTACAATGCTGATGGTATCTTTTTTAAATACCGGCTGCGCAATTTTTGGCAGGTTGGTCCAGCTGTATTGTTGCTGGGCGGTGGCGCACAAGCTCATGGCGCCAAATGCAATGGATAAAGCCGCTTTTGCGGTGGTCTTTAAGTTCATGCTTCTCGGGACTGGGTTTTTAAGTATTTTGTTTAGTAGGTTTCGTTGTTATCTAACCTGGGCAGGCACATTATCCGGAAAACTGCCTTTTACAATGCGGTCTTTCAGATCCAGGTTCAGCTTTTTAATATCGTTCAGCACGATCTGTGCCATACGGCGGGCACCCATCTCACTAAAATGGGTATTATCATGACGGCCCTGCGGATAGTTAGGATTATCGCCTGCCTCGATATAATTATACAGGAATTTAGAATTTTCAACACCGAATTGCTGTAGCAAACCCTTGCTCTCGCTATCCAGATCAATCAGCGGGCATTTTGCCTCTACCGCCAGTTTGCGGATGATGGTTGAATAAGCCTCATGGGTGCCTTCAACCTTACCGTCTTTATCAAAATTGCGACGAGCTACAGGCGTAATTAAAACCGGGATAGCTTGTTTAGCACGGGCCTCGGTAATAAAGCGCAGCAGGTTATCATGAAATTCGGTTGGCGTGGTGGCGTTCTTTTTGGTTGGCACTTCATCATTGTGGCCAAATTGGATCAGCACATAATCGCCGGCTTTCATGCCATCGGTAATGATCTTCCATGAGCCTTCTTTTAAGAAAGATTTGGTGCTGCGGCCATTACGGGCAATGTTACGTACGGTAACCGTAGAATCAAAAAAGGCTTTGAAAGGCATGCCCCAGCCTGTTTCTGGAAATTCTTTTACCTGTTTATCGGCCATGGTAGAATCACCGGCCAACCATACGGTTATGTGTTGAGGCTGAAAGGTGAAAGCCGAGATTGCCAAAGCAAGAACCGCCAGCAAACAAACCGGACGGAACAATTTCTGTCTTTTCGTCATTTTTGAGTTTATATTTCAGTATCTGGAACAGGCGAAAAGCCACCATGCCCGTTCATGTTAGTTTATAATTGGGGTAAAGCTCATCACCTGGCCGCTAATCTACAATATGCGCCTAATTATGCCCTCATAAGCCATCCCGATTTAAGATATCGCTATAAAGATGTTACAAAACATCTTTATGTTTTCAGATGGTCTGAGTTAGTAAAAGGTTTATCAATTAATTGGCTGTCGACAACAAATGTAATTTGTTTTTGCAATCGATTGCAAAAACGTCAGATATTCGTTACAAACAATGTAAAACAAGATTAGCCGTTCATGCCTAACAATGCAACAATCTGGCCCGGAAAATCCATGCAATCGTTCCCGAAACCGATGCTTGCGTGTTTGAGGTTCCATATTTTCATTATTAAGTACTAATTTTGCAGTGTCAATGTTCGAAACTTATACCATAAAAGATATAGCCAAAGCGCTGGGGCTCTCCACCTCTACCGTTTCGAGAGCGCTCAATGGCAGTCACGAAATTGGCGCCGAAACCAAGCGATTGGTTTTGGAATATGCCGAGAAGATCAACTATCGCCCCAACCCTATTGCCCTCAGTTTAAAAGAGCAGCGCAGCCATTCTATTGGCGTAGTGGTTTGCGAGGTGGCCAATAATTACTTCTCGCAGGCAATTAATGGTATCGAATCTATTGCTTATGATCGTGGTTACCATGTGATCATCACCCAAACACATGAATCGTTTGACCGGGAGAAGGCTAACGTTGAACACTTGATCTCCAGGCATGTAGATGGACTTCTGGTATCACTCTCTGCCGAGACGACTGATCTGGCTCAATATAAATACCTGCACAACAAAGGTTTCCCTATTGTCTTTTTCGACCGGGTAGCACCTGATATCACCACCCACAAAGTAACGGTAGATAACTACAAAGGCTCTTTTGATGCCACCGAGATGCTGATTAATAAAGGTTTTAAACGCATTGCACATCTCACCAACTCTTATAATTTACTGATCAGTCAGGATAGGTTGAAAGGCTATCAGGCTGCTTTAGAGAAACATGGCCTGCCCTTCCGCGAGGATTATATGAAACACTGTAACCATGGCGGCATGAACCATGACGAAGTGGAAGTAATAATTAAGGAACTGCTGGATCTGCCCGAAAGACCGGACGCACTATTTGTTACAGCAGATCGCTTAACCATTAACTGCCTGCAGATCTTAAAAAAACTAGGCATGCGCGTGCCTGAGGATATTGCCATCGCCGGTTTTACCAATTCAGACTCTGCCGAGCTGTTCGATCCACCGCTTACTACCGTACGCCAACCCGCCTTTCAAATTGGCCAGATAGCTACCGAGCGACTGATTAATTTGATTGAAAGCAAATACCCGGTAACCGAGTTTATTACCGAGCAATTGGACACAGAATTGCTTGTTCGCTCATCCAGCGATAAGTTATCGGCTAAATAAATCCGGCCGGTTGACATCCTTATTGTAAAAAGCATATTTCTTTGCACTTTTTGCTTAAAACAGCTCAATTCTTTACAAAAAAAATCACTAAACTTGCGCCTGCATTACGGGTTCCTGTTTCTTATAATCGAATTCGGCATTTTGGGGACAAAATATCTTCGTTTTTTCCCGAACAACCGGTACCAGAACCCTCAAATTGAAACACAGCCACTGTGTAACGGCCACGTGAATAAGTAAAATGAGCAATACAAATCAAAATTCAGAAGTTGATGTAATTTTAATTGGCGCAGGTATTATGAGCGCCACACTGGGTTTTATGCTGCAGCAATTGCAACCCGGTTTAAAGATTGAGCTTTTTGAGCGCCTGGATGTCATGGCGGCCGAAAGCTCTGACGCCATGAACAACGCCGGTACCGGTCACTCTGCTTTTTGCGAGCTTAACTATACCCCACAACTGCCTGATGGTTCGGTAGATATCAGCAAAGCCATTAAAATTGCAGATCAGTTTGAGATCTCTAAGCAATTCTGGGCTTACCTCATCGAGAATAAATTTATTACCAACCCTACCTCATTCATCACCAAAGTACCGCACATGAGCTTTGTTTGGGGCGATGAAAATGTGGACTATCTGAAAAAACGCTATAACGCGTTAAGCGGTCACCACTTTTTTGCAGGTATGGAATATGCTGAAGATGCTGCTACACTAAACAAGTGGATCCCGCTGGTAATGGAAGGCCGCGCCGAAGGCGAAAAGGTTTCTGCCACCCGTATGGATATTGGCACCGACGTAAACTTTGGCGCGCTGACCATCGAATTGATTGACAGCATGAACAAGAGCGCCGATGTAAACGTATCGCTTAGCCACGATGTTACCAACGTTAAACGCAAAGGCGATAAATGGCAACTGACCGTTAAAGATTTGAAAACCGGCAACAGCCGCAAGCTTACCGCTTCATTTATATTTGTTGGTGCGGGTGGTGGTGCGCTGCACCTGCTTCAAAAATCGGGCATACCAGAAAGCAAAGGGTTTGGTGGTTTCCCGGTAAGCGGCCAGTGGCTGGTTTGTAACAATCCGCAGATAATTGAGCGCCATCAGGCTAAAGTATATGGTAAGGCTTCGGTTGGTTCGCCGCCAATGTCTGTACCTCACCTTGACACACGTATTATTAATGGCAAAAAATCATTGCTGTTTGGTCCGTATGCCGGTTTCTCAACCCGTTTCCTGAAACAGGGATCACTGTGGGATCTGTTTGCTTCCATTAAAGGCAATAACATTTATCCGCTGATGAAAGCGGGTATCGATAATATTCCGCTAACCAAGTACTTGATTGGCCAGGTAATGCAATCGCAAGATGATCGCTTGAAAGCGCTGCACGATTATTACCCTAACGTTAAAAAAGAAGACTGGAAACTGGAATTTGCCGGTCAGCGTGTACAGGTAATTAAAAAAGACCCGAAACGTGGCGGCGTACTGGAATTTGGAACAGAAGTAGTTACCGCAGCCGATGGTAGCATTGCTGCCTTGTTGGGTGCATCGCCAGGCGCATCAACCTCTGTGCCTATTATGGTGCAGCTGATTGAGCGTTGCTTTAAAGACAAAGCCAAAACACCAGAATGGCAAGCCAAACTAAAGCAAATGATTCCATCATACGGTCAATCATTAGCTAAAGATACCACCCTGGCCAACAGCACCCGTGAGCATACGGGCAAGGTTTTGGGGATTGTTTAGTTAGCTAAGAGTTCATGGATCATGGTTCATGGTCGGAACTTGAACAGATAAAATATCTAAAAGCCTTACTAAGTATTTAAAACTTAGTAAGGCTTTTACTCTTTATATACGTTAGCGTGCGCCAGGTGTCATCCTGAGCATTGTCGAAGGGCGCGCGAAGGCCTTTTTTAGATTTGCTACTTCGGGCGGTTTAGCACCCAAAACTAACATTCGTAGAAAACAGGACCATATTTCGTCTAATTTCCCTCTCCTATATCATCCATTTTGTGTTTAGCTTTGTTCATCAACAATTCTAAAACACAAAATTATGACAAGCGTAAATCCCTATTTGAATTTCGGCGGCAATTCAGAAGAAGTGCTGAATTTTTATGCAAAAGTATTTCACACTCAAATCGCCATGATGATGCGTTACGGCGATAGCCCAGACCAGGAAAACCTGCCTGCCGAGCAAAAAAACGCATTAATGCACGGCTCTTTGCCACTTGGCAACACCATGCTGATGGTTACCGATGCGTTTGATAGCTGGCGGCCAATCTGGCAGTCCGTTTATGCCGCAAAGGCGTCGTGGCGGTAGTGGTGGCGGAGGAGGCCGCGGCCGATGAGCAAGCGCATTTTAGAAATACACGACCTGAAGCGCGAGTTTACCATGGGGAGCGAAACCGTACGCGCACTTAAAGGCATCACGTTCAACGTAGAGGCCGGCGAGTTTGTAACCATTATGGGTAGCAGCGGCTCTGGCAAAACCACGTTGCTTAATATACTTGGCTGCCTGGATAAACCCACCATCGGCACCTACCAGCTGGATGGTGTAGATATTAAAGCGCTATCGCGCAATGATTTGGCTATGCTGCGCAATCATAAAATAGGTTTCGTTTTCCAGGCTTATAACCTGTTACCGCGTACATCGGCATTAGAAAATGTAGAACTGCCGTTATTATACAACAAAGATATCAGCAGTGCCGAACGCCGCGAACGGGCCATTAAAGCCCTGGAGGCTGTACGATTGGCCGAAAGGCTGGATCATACCCCCAGTCAGCTCTCGGGCGGGCAACAGCAGCGCGTAGCCATAGCCCGGGCATTGGTGAACGAACCTGTAATGATTTTGGCCGATGAAGCCACTGGTAACCTTGACTCACGCACATCATACGAGATTATGGCCCTGATGCAGGACCTGAATCAAAACCAGGGCAAAACCATTGTATTTGTAACGCATGAGCCGGATATCGCCTCGTTTAGCAGCCGCACCATTATGTTGCGCGATGGCATTGTTCAGAAAGATACCATGAATGAAAACCGCAAATCGGCCAGGGAAGTGCTGGACAATTTGCCACATACTGATGATTATTAATTATTAAACAGATTAAAAGCTTTCTGCTTTAGCCTTTTAGCTTTCAGTTCAAATGAATATAACCAACCTGATACGGATAGCCTTCAGGGCCCTGTTGCGCAACAAGCTGCGGGCTTTTTTGACCATGCTGGGCATTATCATTGGCGTAGGTGCGGTTATTACCATGGTGGCCATTGGTCAGGGCTCAAAAGAGAGCATTCAATCACAATTGAGCAGCATGGGCTCAAACATGATTACTGTGTTGCCGGCCAGTAATGTTAACGGCGGCGTACGTATTGCAGGCTCCAGCTTCCAAACATTGACATCTAAAGACATCACCCTGCTAAAACGCAATGTAGAAGATATCAACTCCCTATCGCCATCGGTAACCTCGCGTGGACAGGCCATTAATGGTGCGCTCAACTGGCCGACACAAATCCAGGGCGTATCTCCAGATTATATGGATATCCGTAAACTGACACTTAAAGACGGCATTTCATTTACCAATGCAGATGTACTTACCTCGGCTAAAGTTTGCCTGATCGGTCAAACGGTTATTGACAACATCTTTCCAAATGGTGAAAATCCGATTGGCAAAGTAATCCGCTTTAACCGTATCCCATTCCAGATCATCGGTATCCTCAATCCAAAAGGACAGAATGCCTTTGGACAGGATCAGGATGATATCATCATCGCTCCTTATACCACGGTGCAGAAACGTATCCTGGCCACCATCTATTACCAGAACATCTACGCATCTGCAACTAACGAAGCGGTGACCGATGCTGCCGTAAACGAAATTACCGAAACGCTAAGAGAATCGCACCGGCTACGCGACAGCGAGGATAACGACTTCCAGGTACGCACCCAGGCCGAATTGATCAACACCCTCAGCTCAACCAGCGGATTGCTGACCACCCTGCTTACCGTTATTGCCGGCATCTCGCTGGTTATTGGCGGCATTGGTATCATGAACATTATGTATGTATCGGTAACAGAACGTACCAAGGAAATAGGCTTGCGCATGTCTATCGGCGCCAGGGGGATTGATATCCTGCTTCAGTTTTTAATTGAGGCCATCATCATCAGCATTATCGGGGGCATTATCGGCGTACTCTTAGGCATCACCGCCGCTCGTATTGTTACACTCACGTTAAACTGGCCCACCATTATCTCTGAAACGTCTATCGTGGTATCGTTTATTGTGTGCGGTATCACCGGTATCTTCTTCGGTTATTACCCCGCACAGAAGGCTTCGAGGTTAGATCCTATTGAGGCATTGAGGTATGAGTAATTTCGGATTTGGGATGTTCAATTTCGGATTACAAGTTAATCATAGCGACACAAAGAGAATTACTAAAGCTCACATCCTTGTGCTCTCTACATTAAGCTCACTGTACTCCATGGTTATATTATCGGCTAAATCCGAAATTGAACATTCCTAATCCGAAATATGTATAAAACAACAAACCCGTTCATGCCATAGCCTGAACGGGTTTGATGCATTAAAGCAAATTATTGCTTACCAACCTTGGCCTTTTTTAGCATTGCCTTTGCTGATATGATCTTCAGCAGAAGCTTTGCTAAGGATAGCCGACATTTTGTTACCATCAGCATCTTTACCGGTAGCAATGTAACGGCCAGACTTTACGTCGATAGTAGCGTCAAGCATGGGCACATTTTTGGTTTTTGTCTTCACAGAATACGCGGTAATACCGCCTCCATTTGCGTTTGCCATTGAATAAAAGTTTAAAGTTTATAAGTGTTAACCGTTCTATTGGTTGTTTGTTTAACAGCGGTAAATGTATTTTTTGGCCGAAAACAGCTACAATTATAGTATACTAATTGATATTTAACATTGGGGGAAGCCCAATAGTTATCCACATTTCAACATAAAACATCAATTTTACTGCTTTTAACCGTTAATTAAAGTGGCACTACACCTGTATACAATGCCGTAAATGGCCAGAACTGCCACAAACAGATACTATACCGTTGCCTACAAATTGCTTTAATAAAAGTAATTATGCATACCAGGCCATTGTTAATAACAGTAGGCTTACAAGGCAAAAACCAATAAATAATTTAATCATGATATTAATTTTTAAGTCCATTAACGTAAAGATTGATAGTCAAAAGTAATTTATTTGCCTCCCCCGCCTATCCGTACTACCACGCATATTACCCCGTGAAAACACTGTACCCTGGTGGGTTATTTATCAATACCAGTTTTCATATTGTTACCGGTCATTGTCGTTCTGTGCATCCATCAATTGTTTACAGCCAGGTTATATTTGCTTAAAAAACAGCAATAGTATTTAGGCTATATTTGCGGCCGCTTTATTTAAAACAGTCATGACTAAAGGACGATATTTCTTTCTGGTGCTTATCCTCGGTTTGCTGACAGCATTAAGTCCGTTTAGTATAGATATGTATCTATCCGGCTTTCCAGATATTGCAAAAAGCCTGCACACCACGCTTGAGAAGGTGGGCCTATCTCTCTCGGGTTACTTTATTGGCCTGGCTTTTGGTCAGCTACTGTATGGCCCTTTGTTGGATAAATTTGGCCGCAAACTACCGTTATATGCAGGACTGGGCGTTTATATACTGGCGTCTGTAGCGTGTTTCTTTGTTAATGACATTGACCACTTCATCGTCTACCGCGTTATCCAGGCATTGGGTGGCTGCGCTGCATCTGTAGCTGCAATGGCCATGGTACGTGATATTTTCCCGCTGGATGAAAACGCTAAAGTTTTTGCCCTACTGATGCTGGTTTTAGGCACATCGCCCATGCTGGCACCTACTATTGGCGGTTATATTACCGTCGCCTTTGGCTGGAACACCATTTTCCTGTTATTAGGCGCTATTGCGGTAGTAATATTTGCCTTGGTAGCCTTCTTTTTGCCCGATGGTTATAAACCCGATAAGCACCTATCGTTAAAACCAGTGCCGATCCTCACCGGATTCTGGAATGTATTGAAAGTACCTCAGTTCTACACGTTCGCGTTTGCGGGTGCGGTGTCATTTGCCGGACTATTTACCTACGTGGCCGGTGCACCTATGGTGTTTATGAAAATCTATCACCTGGATGCCAGGCAGTTCGGCTGGGTATTTGCCGGCCTGTCTGTTGGTTTTGTTGGCTCGGGGCAACTTAACGCCATCATTCTGAAGAAATATACCAGTGCGCAGGTAGTGCCCATTATTTTCCTGGTACAGCTTATTGGTGGCGTGATATTCCTGATCGGTGCAGCAGGTGGATGGTTTAACTTGCCGTTAGTTATCGCCATGATCTTCGTTCAGCTCAGCTGCATTGGGTTGTCAGCTCCAAATACCTCCGCCCTATGCATTGCTCCGTTTGAAAAGAATGCTGGTACAGCCGCAGCACTTCTAGGTGCCATACAATTGGGCATTGGTTCTATGGTAACCACCATCATGAGCTGGTTCCATACCGTAAGTACTGTTCCTCTGGCTGCGGTAATGACCGGGGCCGGATTTTTGGCTTGTGCCATCTATTTTATTGGTAAACGCTATATCAAACATCAGGTAGAAGCCGTGAGCGGCGCAGTTGTAGCGCATTGATGTTGAAGAGTGGTAAAGAATTTCCCATAAAAAAGCCTCCCCTTTGAAGATCCTAAGGTGAGGCTAAAAAGGCGAAAGGTAAAAGAGAATAATCCCTTTTACCTTTCGCCTTTATCCTTTCACTCCAAATCAGGCTCCTTTTTTCCATTTAATGCTACAGCCAATAGCTTTGGTTGATGTAATTGCGGGCTTATTACCGGCTAGCAATGCGTTTACCGCATTTTGTACGTAATTGGTGTGGTTGGGGTTGGCGTTCTCGGTATCGTCATCAATAGCGCCTATATATTGTACTACATTGCCTGATGCTGTTTTTTGCAGCACAAATACATGCGGTGTAGCTTTAACTCCGTAAGTGTGGCTAATATCCTGCGTTTCGTCCAGTAAATAAGGGAAAGTATATTTACGTTCGGCAGCACGCTTTTGCATGTTAGGGTAAGAATCCTCAGGCAACGCAACCGGATCATTCGGACTGATTGCAATTACCGGGTAACCCTTGCCGGCATACATTTTATCCAGCTCCATAATACGTTTTTCATAAGCTTGCGCATACGGGCAATGGTTACAGGTAAACACCACAATATAGCCTTTGGCAGATGTATAATTAGCCAGCGATATAGTTTTGCCATCAACGTTTTTCAGTTTGAAATCAGCAGCGGTATCGCCCACTTTATAGCCTTCAGTGGCAGGCTTAAATGCTGTTAGGGCCAGGCCCGCGATCAGCAATAATGTCATCATCTTTTTCATAGTCAATGGGATTTTTTACTTATTGGCTTGATATAGTTTATTTAACTCGTCATACGTAAATTCCTGTTCATAAAACTTACGAATACCCTTCTTTTGACTGACAATCAAGGTACCCGGCAGCGCACCGCTCCAGTCTTTATCAATAGCATTTATCCACTCCTCATCGCTCTTGCGCTGGGCCAGAAATATTTCGGTTTTATACTGATGTTTTTTGATGAACGGAATAACGTCGGTGTTTAATTTAGATTGAAAATCCATGCTCACCAGCAAGATTTTAACCGGTTGATTTTTATGCGTAGTCTGAAATTTCTCGTAGTTAGGCAGCTCTGCTACGCAGGGGCCACACCAGGTAGCCCAAAAGTTAACGATGTAAACGGTATCGGCATTACTAACGCGCTTTTGCAGATGGCTCATGTCCAGCAGTTTCACCTGTGCTGATGCAGACAGACCGATAAATAAGAAGAGAAGAAAAATCAGACGTTTCATGATAAATGTATAACGTCCAATTTACAAATTGTTGTTAAGCAAATTACAAATTTGCCGCACTCACCGGCACCTCGAATACCGATCCGGCCCGTGAGAAGTATTTATAAATTGAAGGATCACGCAGACGTACAATTATTACCCCCCTGCGCGAGCTGGCGTGCACCACATAACCGTTTTGCAGATAAACACCTACATGGCTATATTTTTTTCCGTCAAAGTCAAAGAAAACCAGATCGCCCTCCTGCAAATCTTCCTCATATTTACGTTTGACCATGGTTACCTGCTGACTGGTCATACGTGGGATATTGATGTTGTACACCTGTTGCTCCAATAGTTGAGCCAGGCCAGAGCAGTCGATCCCATCTTTATCCTGGCCGCCAAATTTGTACGGAGTGCCCCACCATTGATCTATAAAGGCATACAGGCGTCCGTTTTGAATGGCGTCTTTATTAACCCCCATTAATTCCGAATACTTTTCGACCACAGAAGCCTGAGGTTTAACCATTTCGCCGGGCGCACCCTTCATGGCGGCTTTGCGGGTATGACAAGCCGACAGAATCAGCATCAAAACAACCAGCGGCAAATAAAATCTGACGGAAATATGCTTCATGCCGCTAAAATATAAGGCTGATAGCTTGTTAGATAGCAGATGTTTTGAACATATTAACATCCCCTTTTATTCCCCCGAAAAGGATAGACCTAAATCTCCTCCCCTTCGGGGAGGTCGGGAAGGGTATTATGACTTCAGCATCCGCTGTATCTCATCCAGCTTCATCATCGCTTCCACCGGTGTTAAGGTGTTTACGTCCAGGTTATTCAGCGTATCACGAATCTTCACCAGGATTGGGTCATCGATAGAAAACATCTGCAGCTGCAGAGCTTGCTTCTGCACTTTTTTCATGCTTTCTTTAATGCTCTCGCCACCAGTGCGTTCGTTTTCCAGTTTTTTGAGAATCTCATTAGCTCGGCTCAATACTTTTGACGGCATACCAGCCAGTTTAGCCACGTGGATACCAAAGCTATGCTCGCTTCCTCCTGGTACCAGCTTACGCAGGAAAATGATCTGATGGCCAACCTCTTTCACCGTTACATTAAAGTTTTTGATACGGTTAAAGCTGTTGCTCAACTCGTTCAACTCATGGTAGTGCGTAGCGAAAAGCGTTTTGGCTTTGTAATTAGGATGATTATGCAGATACTCGGCAATGGCCCAGGCAATAGAGATGCCATCATAAGTTGAGGTACCGCGACCAATCTCGTCCAGCAAAATCAAACTCCTGTCTGACAGGTTATTGAGGATACTGGCAGTCTCGTTCATCTCTACCATGAAGGTTGATTCGCCTGACGACAAATTGTCCGACGCACCTACCCTGGTAAAGATTTTATCTACCAAACCAATAGATGCCTCTTTGGCCGGTACAAAGCAACCCATCTGTGCCATCAACACAATCAGGCCGGTTTGGCGCAATAAAGCAGATTTACCCGCCATATTGGGACCCGTAATAATGATGATCTGCTGTGAATCAGAATCCAGGAAAACATCGTTAGTGATGTAATCCTCGCCCGGGGGCAGGTTTTTCTCAATCACCGGGTGGCGGCCGCCTTTAATATCTATCACCCGGCCATCATTAATTTGTGGCTTAACGTAATAGTTTTTAATGGAGATAGATGCAAAGTTGAGCAGCACATCCAGGCGTGCAATCAGCTGCGCATTGAGCTGGATGGGCTTGATGTATTCCGTAAGCGAATAAAGCAGATCATTATACAGGCGGGTTTCCAGCGCAAAGATCTTTTCTTCGGCACCGAGGATCTGCTCTTCGTATTCCTTCAGTTCAGGCGTGATATAACGCTCGGCATTTACCAGCGTTTGCTTACGAATCCAATCGGTAGGCACTTTATCCCGATGTGCGTGCGTAACCTCCAGGTAATAGCCAAATACGTTATTAAACGCCACTTTAAGTGATGGAATACCGGTAATCTCTGCCTCACGCTTCTGAATTTCAAGCAGATAGCCTTTACCACCGTAAGCAATCTTCCGCAAGCGATCCAACTCTTCGTTCACCCCATCGGCAATTACTCCGCCTTTAACAATCATAGCAGGCGGCTCTTCGCTTAGCTCTTTTTCTATCTTATCGCTGATGAAAGCGCAAGCATTCAGTTGATTACCTATTGTTTTCAGCGGCGCGTTTTCAGAACCATCGGCTAGTACTTTAATCGTCTCAATAGCCTTGAGAGATCGCTTCAACTGGCAAACCTCGCGCGGATTAGCCTTTTGCAGACCAATCTTTGAGATCAATCGCTCCAGATCACCAATCTGGCGGATGTGTTGTTGCAAATCCTCACGCAATTCATCATGGCCTATCAGGTATTCTACAACATCCAACCGATCATTAATCGGCTTTAACTCTTTCAGCGGCATCACAATCCAGCGGCGCAGCAAACGGGCGCCCATAGGCGAGCAGGTGTGATCGAGCACATCAACCAGTGTCAACGCATTCTCGTTAGCCGAGCCTACCAGTTCCAGGTTGCGGATACTGAAACGATCCAACCACAGGTGGCGGTCTTCCTCTATCCTGCTGATGGCCGATACGTGCTGCAGGTTGCGATGTTCAGTCTCGTTCAAATAATGCAGCGCCACGCCGGCAGCCACAATACCTAAATTCAACTTATCAATACCAAAGCCTTTGAGCGATTTTACGCCGAAATGCTTCAGCAGCGACTCCTGGGCATAATCGCCAGAGTACGGCCACTCATCCAGCATGTAGGTGTAGTAACGATCGCCAAAACGCTCTCTGAAATCGTGATTACGGCTCTTGGGGAAAATAATCTCATTCGGACTAAAGCCCTGCAGCAACTTGTCTATATAGTCGGGATTACCCTGTGCTGTAATAAACTCGCCGGTGGAAATATCAATTAAGGCAATACCAATGCTGTTCTTCTCAAAATAAAGCGAAGCCAGGTAGTTATTGCTCTTTTGCTGAAGGATGTTGTCGCTAACGGCTACGCCGGGCGTCACCAGTTCGGTAACGCCACGTTTTACGATGGTTTTGGTAGTTTTAGGATCTTCCAGCTGATCGCAAATGGCCACACGCTGACCCGCACGTACCAATTTAGGCAGATAAGTCTCCAGCGAGTGATGCGGAAAGCCTGCCAACTCAATGTGCGATGCCGAACCGTTGGCCCGTTTGGTTAAAACAATGCCCAATATCCCCGCTGCCTTTACGGCATCATCCCCAAAAGTTTCATAAAAATCGCCTACTCTAAACAGTAACAACGCACCCGGGTATTTACCCTTGATCTGGTTGTATTGCTGCATTAACGGCGTTTCTTTGATTTCTCCTTTAGCCAAACGTAACTCCTTCTGTTAAACCCGTAAAGTTAACTTATTGCGGTATGATTAAATGATTTGTGGAAAAGTTGAGGAGGTGTGGAAAGCTCTCTGATCTTCAACAAAAAAAGCCGCGCGGGGCGGCTTTCTCCAACAATTTAATATTGTTTATTATTTCTTAATCACCTTCGTGATATCGTTTCCAAATACAAACACCATCAGGGTAACCAGGATCACAAAACCAACCAACTGTGCACGTTCCAGGAACTTATCGCTCAGTGGTTTACCTTTAATCATCTCAATGATCAGGAATACGGCATGACCACCATCCAGCGCCGGGATAGGCAGCAGGTTCATCAACGCCAGCGCCATTGACAGCAGGCCTACCATGCTCCAGAATTTAACCCAGTTAACATGGCTACCAAACATACGTGCCATGGCAATAGGGCCGCTGATAGCCTTATTAGGTTTCACTTCGCCTTTAAGCATTTTGCCAATACCTTGAGCATTTACACTAAATAAATCCCAAGCCTTAGAAGCACCCACCGGCAGTGAACTGGTGAAGCCATATTTTTGGGTAATTTCTTTAATGCTATCGTGCCCCAGCACAATACCTGGCTTACCATCCATAAAACCCATAGTGGCGTTTTTATTTACGGCCGCACGTAGCGTCATGGTATCAGCTTTGCGTTTCACCAGCAAATCAACCTGCTGGTTTTTGTATTTCTGTATCTCCGTATGCAATACATCTAAAAACGGCACCGGCACTTTGTTTACTGCCAAAATGCTATCGCCATGTAACAGACCTGCTTGCGCGGCAAAACTGCCTGTCTTCACACTATCTACAAAAAATTTGCTGCGCGGAGTTACAAACTCTTCTATACCATAGTCAGAAATATCATTCAGAATTGTTGGCGGTACTTTTACAGTAGCCTCCTGGCCGTTGCGGTCAACGGTTAATACGGTATTGCCCAGCAGCACTTTAGAGCTAATCAGATCTTCAAATCTGGCAATTGGTTTGCCATTGGCTTCGGTAACCTTGTCGCCTGGTTGAAGGCCAATTTTCAGACCGATTTTGCCCGGAACAATGCCGTATTTTAGGCTGGTGTTTGGCACATAAGTTTCTCCATACTTAAGGGTAAGCATCCAAAAAATGAAAACCCCCAGAATGATGTTCACGGTCACACCGCCCAACATCACTATCAGACGCTGCCAGGCTGGTTTTGAACGAAACTCCCATGGCTGCGGCGGACCGGCCATTTGCTCGGTATCCATAGATTCATCTATCATGCCGGCAATTTTAACATAACCACCCAACGGCAGCCAGCCAATACCGTACTCTACTCCTTTATAATTAAATTTAACAAGGCTAAAATTCCAGGCATCGAAAAACAAATAGAATTTCTCCACCTTGATTCCGAAGGCGCGCGCTGCAAGAAAATGTCCCAGTTCATGCAGGATCACCAAAATTGAAAGGCCCAGCAAAAGCTGGCCCACCATTATCACTATATCCATTCGTGTGTTTAAATCAGATAGTTACTGCCTTTAACGGCATTTGTTTGATTAAATTTTGCGCTAATATGCGTGTTTCTTTATCAGTATTCAAATAATCTTGCATAGTAGGCGCAGCGATGTACGGCATTTTAGTCATGCAGGTTTCAATGATATCGCTCATTTGCAAAAAGCCAGTTTCATCCTTCAAAAATCCTGCCACTGCCACCTCGTTTGCCGCATTGACAATACATGGCATATTGCCGCCCTGTTTCAATGCATCAAAACACAACGCCAGGTTGCGGAAGGTTTTCAGATCAGGCTGCTCAAAGCTAAGAGAAGGATAATCTAAAAAGCTGAAACGCTTGTAATTATTGGCAATACGCTGCGGATGACCGAGTGCATATTGTATAGGCAGTTTCATATCAGGCAGGCCCATTTGTGCTTTTAACGAGCCATCTCTAAACTGCACCAGCGAGTGAACGATGGATTGCGGATGCACAATCACCTCAATCTGATCAACATTTACATTGAAGAGCCATTTGGCCTCGATCACCTCCAGGCCTTTGTTCATCAACGTGGCCGAGTCTATAGTGATCTTGGCGCCCATTACCCAGTTGGGATGTTTTAATGCCTCTTTACGGGTAACATTTGTCAGGACGTCTGCAGTTTTGCCACGGAACGGACCGCCGGATGCCGTAAGGATCAGCTTCTCAATCTCGTCATACTGCTCTCCTACCAAACATTGAAAAATAGCCGAGTGCTCAGAATCAACCGGCAGGATAGATACATGATGTTTGCGCGCCAGATCGGTAATCAAGTCTCCGGCAACAACCAGTGTCTCTTTATTTGCTAACGCGATTTCTTTGCCTGCCTTGATAGCTTCAATAGTAGGTTCTAAACCCGCGAAGCCTACCATGGCGGTAAGCACAGTATCAATCTCTGGATGGGTAACTATTTCTTTGATGGCTTCTGCTCCACAATGCACTTGGATTGATGTATGCGCAAGCGTCTGTTTAACCTGCTGATATTTTTCTTCGTTGCAGATCACTACGTGCGCAGGGTTAAACTGCAGGGCTTGCTCAATGAGCAGATCAGCACTGTTTTGTGCGGTTATGGCATAAGCACGAAACAAGCCGGGGTTCTCGCTAATCACCTCCAACGTTTGCGTACCAATGCTGCCTGTGGAACCTAAAACGGCAATATTCTTTATCTTATTCAATGTACTGTTATTCTTTTCCAACGTCCAACCTCAACATTTCTTCGGCAATCTTCCTGTCGTTTGAAAGGCGGGGCACTTTATTTTGTCCGCCCAATTTTCCCTGCGAGCGCATGTAATTTATAAATGCGTCTTTTTGCAGGCTTTTGATCACCAGAGGCTGCAATATGTTACCCTCAATCAGGTCAAAATAGTAAATATTTTTCTGCTGAAGTGCTTTATCAACTTTCAGGGCAAAGGCTTGCAGATCTGCCGGTGCCTTACCAAACTCAATCAACCACTCATGATACGGCAACTGACCAGCCTGCGGATTAACCTGCGGTGCAACCGTAAACTCAACTACATCAACCCCTTCGGCCTTGGCCACGCTCATCAGTGCATATTCAACTTCTTCTCCAATCACATGCTCACCAAAGGCTGATATATAGTGCTTTATACGCCCAGTAACCAGCAGTAGATACGGATCTTTCGATACAAACTTAACGGTATCGCCAATGCTGTATCCCCATAAACCGGCGTTGGTATTGAGGATAAGCGCGTAGTTTTTATTCAACTCTACCTCGGCCAGGCTCAAACGCGTTGGGTTGTCATTAAAATATTCATCCGCTGGGACAAACTCAAAGAACATCCCCGCATCGGCCAGTAGCAGCAGACTTTTATCTTTCTGCGAGTTCTGGAAAGCGATGAAGCCTTCAGATGCCGGGTAGGTTTCAATAGAATCTATGGCAAAACCGATGCTCTCTTCAATCCTTGCGCGATAGGGTTCATAATTCACCCCACCATAAACAAACAGCTTGAAGTTAGGGAAAATGTCTTTAATCTTTTTACCGTCGCTACGTGCCGAAAGCCTGTCAAAATACATCTGGCACCAGGGCGGTATCCCGCTGATGAGGCGCATATCCTCCTGCAGCGTCTCTTCTACAATGGCGTCAACCTTCTGCTCCCAGTCCTCTATACAATTAGTCTCGTAACTTGGTAAGCGGTTCTTTTGCAGATACTGCGGCACGTGATGCGCCACAATGCCCGAAAGACGGCCGGTATCAATACCATGTTTCTTATTTAATATCGGGCTTCCCTGTAAAAAGATCAGCTTACCATCTACAAAATCAGACTTGCCGGTCTCGTGGATGTAGTTCAGTAAAGCATTCCTCGCGGCCTTGATATGCTCGGGCATGCTTTCTTTAGATATTGGAATATACTTTACGCCCGATGTTGTGCCTGAAGTTTTAGCCAGATAAGCAGGTTTGCCGGGCCACATTACATCTTCCTCGCCGTCAACCACACGGTCTATGTATGGACGCAGATCCTCGTAATCGCGGATGGGAACGTGTTTTTTAAAATCTTCGTAAGATTTAATCTGACTGAAATGATGATCTCGACCGAATGCGGTGTTCTTAGCCTGATCAATAATGGTTTGAAAAGTTTGTTGTTGCAGACCGACAGCATTACCACGCACCTTATTCAGACTCCGGTTAACCACCGACGCAAACACCTTACTCAAAACCGATTTCAGTCCCATAACAAATCAGTTGGTTTCAGATAAGTCGTCGTCTACATCCTGATGGCTGTAAACCAGTTTGCGGTAGGTAACAATCAAAATAACATTTACCAGCGGATAAGTAATCATTACACCAACAATCAGCGCTGCAAAGCCTAAAACGATTAGACCGATGCTGATCAGCAGGATCAACACAATCTTACCCAGATTATCTTTAGTGAGTTGAAAGCTTTGTTTTAATGATTCAATCGGACCGGAGTCATCATCTACTATAAAGCAAACACAGAACATGTATCTCAGTACCAGGTACATTAGCGTTAACACGCCAATAGTTCTGAACACGGCTTGTAGCGCCGGATACTCCTTCAGCCAAATCTCAACAATAAAGAAGTTATAGGTAGTTACAATGAAGGCGAACAAGATACTGATAGTAATAAAACTCACCACCATACGCAACGACGGGATGATCTGCGAGAATTCAAACTCATAGTACTCGCTATCTATCAGCGTAAATATCAGCTTATACAAACCAAGTGTAGTATATCCTTGAATGAAGATCAGCAGGAAGAACAGTATGGTCTGAACGGTAAAATCAGAAGTAGACTGATAAAAGAAATTGATGACCTGTATAAGCGCAAGAATAATTACCGCTATCACAGAAAAAACCGTGATAGTAACAAAGTTCTTCTTGATAATGTGCCACGAAGTCTTTATTGTTTCTGCAACAGAAAAAGGATGGTACATAGTTACCGTTTATGCTTTTTTTAATATAACGCGCTTCCAAAGATCCTGCATAAATCCTAAACCGTAGGCGGTTAATTGAATAAAGGCAGCAATTAGGCTCAAAAATGCAACTTTTGGCGATTTATTTTTAATTAACGAATGAAAAAATATTAACAAAAAATAGATTGCCAACATTGCATTGGCCAGTAGAGCGATCTTTAAACCTAATATATTTAATATTACAGCAGTTAGCAAACCCAACGTAAACACAGCCGGGAAAAAGTGCACCAGTTTCAGCTCTGACGGGAAAAATTTATAAATATTGATCCGCGCCCTGCCGAAAAAGTGCAGCTGTTTAAAAAACTGCCTGAAGTTAGTGCGACGCTTGTGATACACTTTAGCATCAGGGATCAGCCCTATTTTGAAACCTTTGGTGTGGATGCGGATACTGTACTCTATATCCTCACCCAGGTAAGGAATAATAAATCCACCGACACTCTCCCAAACTTTGCGCGAGAGCCCCATATTAAAGCTGCGCGGGTGGAACTGCCCTATCCCCTTTTTGTTGCCACGGATGCCTCCGGTGGTAAACGGCGACGTCATGGCATAGCTAATGGCCTTTTGTATGGGGGTAAATGATGGATGTGCAGCATCCGGCCCGCCGTAGCAGTCAAGGTAATCATGCGAAAGATGATCTGCTACAATTTCCAGGTAGTTAGCAGGGATCAGGCAATCAGAATCGAATATGATAAAATAATCGCCTTGGGCACGCTCAAACCCATAGTTGCGGGCAAAACCCTGACCGCTATTGGGCTTCTCAAAATATTTTACATCCAGCCGGTTTTCATAGCTGCGCACAATATCTTCGGCACGCAGTTTAGAACCG
Source organism: Mucilaginibacter yixingensis (assembly GCF_041080815.1). Taxonomy (NCBI): domain Bacteria; kingdom Pseudomonadati; phylum Bacteroidota; class Sphingobacteriia; order Sphingobacteriales; family Sphingobacteriaceae; genus Mucilaginibacter; species Mucilaginibacter yixingensis. The sequence goes on from NZ_CP160205.1 coordinate 2,602,514, forward strand.
TCCTCTATCACCAGCACCTCAAACCGGGTATAGGTTTGGCGGGTAAGGGTATCCAGCAGTTCATTAATCTCCTGCGGGCGGTTATAGAGCGGTATAATGATAGAGAAAAACACTTTAGATAGATGTAAGATTTGAGATATGAGACTTGAGGTGAGCGCTTATTTAGATTTGATACACAGATTGGAAATGAGATAAGAATAAAATTAATTTAATTTCAATTCTTGTCTCATTTCTCCAATCTCACGTCTCAAATCTAAAAATCAGACCACTTCCTCGATCTGGTATTTGTTTCTGTCGGTGCCGTTACGTGCAATAAGCTCGGCCACAAAACCTGTTAAAAACAGTTGTGAACCAACGATAATGGCCGTAATAGCAATGTAGAACAACGGCATCTCAGTAACATCGCGGTAAGCGCGGTGATGAGCTATGAGATAAAGTTTCTCGGCCAGGATCCAGATAGAAATGATAAGACCGGTAAAGAAACTTAGCACCCCCATTGAACCAAAGAAGTGCATCGGGCGCTTACCAAACTTGCCGACGAAGAAAATAGACAGCAAATCCAGAAACCCGTTAATAAACCGGCTCATGCCAAACTTGGTTTTGCCGTATTTGCGGGCGCGATGCTCTACCACCTGCTCGCCTATCTTTTTAAAACCAGCCCATTTAGCCAGCACGGGGATATAGCGGTGCATCTCGCCATACACCTCAATATTTTTTACTACGGCGCCACGATAGGCTTTCAGTCCGCAGTTAAAATCATGCAGGTTGTTGATACCCGACATTTTGCGGGTAGCAGCATTGAACAACTTGGTAGGGATAGTTTTGCTGAGCGGATCATAGCGCTTGGCTTTCCAGCCGGAGATCAGATCGTAGCCTTCTTCTTTTATTCGACGGTAAAGTTCCGGAATTTCGTCTGGGCTGTCCTGCAAATCGGCATCCATGGTAATTACCACATTGCCTTTGGTTGCCTCAAAACCGGTGTTGAGCGCGGCAGATTTACCGTAATTACGACGGAATTTAATGCCTTTAATGGCCGGATTCTGGTCTTTCAGCCTAACGATCATATCCCATGAGCCGTCGGTACTGCCATCATCAACCAAAACAATTTCGTATGAAAAACGATGCTCGTCCATCACCCTGGCTATCCATGAGGTAAGCTCGGGCAATGATTCAACCTCATCGTATAAAGGTATTACAACTGATATATCCATTGGTAAGAGGAAACGTAAACCATACCTGCGCTATTGTGCATCAGGGTTAGGCACGTGGCGCAAAAATATAAAAAAGCTGCTATATTGTATGCGTTGCCCAACACCACAAATGTTTATGTTGATAACGCTATCTATCATTCTTGAAAATCCGAATATTGACGTAAGCTTTGCGCTGCAAAAAGGATCAGGAAGCAGGTTTGAAGTAGCGCAAAGGCAGCAATCAAAAACCGGCGAAGATTTGTGTTTTGAACTGACAACTGAAGTAAAGCCCGACAAAAACAATCCTCATCTAGCTGATTTTAGAGGTCCGTTTATTCAGGGGACTCCCGGCGAACGTTTCATCTACCTTAATATCGGGAAATACGCGGGTGCCGCCGATGAGCCGTGGGATCGCCGGTTGAAAATTCCGCTGACCGGCATCAGTATGGCTACGGCAAACGACAATGTACACCTGATTACCCACGTATCCGGCCAAGGCAAAGACGGCACCCCCAATTGCGCTACCGTAAAACCATTTGTGGGTTGGAAATTGAAATAACAATTAAATGAACATCATCAGATCTTTTGTACTTTTTATACTGGCTGGCCTGTGTGAAATTGGCGGCGGCTACCTTATCTGGCAATGGCTAAAAGCCGACAAACCCGCCTGGTATGGCCTAACCGGCGGAATAATATTGATACTTTATGGTGTGGTAGCTACCTGGCAAACAGCATCATTCGGTCGGGTTTATGCCGCTTATGGTGGTATATTTATTATTTTATCAGTTTTATGGGCGTGGAAAATTGATGGTTTTAAGCCCGATAAATATGATATTATTGGCGCATTGATAGCTTTATTAGGCGCTTGTATTATAGTTTATGCACCGAGAAAATAACACTGAAGCTGAAAGGTAAAAGCGTAAAGCCAAAAGCATACTGCCATTTTACCCGTTTGTATTAGAAAAAAGCTTTTTACTTTAACTTTTCTGCTTTTAGCTTAAAAGAGATTAATTAGTCACCACAATAACCAGCTTACCTTTGGTGGCGCTGTTTTTATCTTTAACACTTACCCAGGTTGTACCTGGCGATGTTGCATAGATAATACCCGTCTGAGACACAGTGACAACCGACTCATCACCTGTTGACCAAACAACGGGAAGGGTAGAAAAACTATCGGGCGTAAATACGGGTTTCAGGGTCTGGGTATCTCCAACCTTGAGATTTAAAGTTTGATCATTAAAAGAGATGGATTGCAGGACGCTTTGCAAGTCGGCTTTCTGGCAAGAGAATGCGCCGATCATAAGGATAAGGAATAGGATACCGTAGATGCGTTTCACCTTCAATTAGGGATTTATGAGGGTTCAAAAATAGGAGATATTTTAAATATTAAAAAAATACTTATCAACATAAAGCACTATAAAACAGTCATAAACAGTATATTATTCCTAAAAGCTCTAAATTAATTAAAACATTTCGAAAACAACCTACGTAAAAAAGCAAAGGGAACGTATATAACGACGCTCCCTTTTTCATTATTAAAAGCTTTACGAGCTGATAAATTACTCGTTATTTCCGGTATTCATAAACACAAACTGATTATCAAACATATCCAGCTTGATGGTACTGTTACGGTCCACTTTTCCCGCCAGTATTTGTTTAGACAACTCGTTCAGGATCTTTTTCTGAATAACACGTTTAAGCGGGCGGGCACCAAACTGTGGATCATATCCTAACTGAGCCAGCCAATCCAGCGCCTCGTCAGATGCATCAATGGTAATACCCATCTCGGCCAGTGTTTGCTGCACGCTACGGAACTGCAGTTTAACAATATCGCCAATCTCATTTCTACTTAGCGGAGTAAACATGATAATCTCATCAATACGATTCAAAAACTCTGGCCTGATAGTTTGACGCAACAACTCAAACAGTTGATTTTTAGTCTTAGCTATTACCCCCTCCTTGTTGTTCTCTTCGTCATACCCCTGGAAATTCTCCTGAATAATATTTGAGCCGATGTTTGAGGTCATGATAATGATCGTATTCTTAAAGTTTACCACGCGGCCCTTGTTATCTGTAAGGCGGCCATCATCCAGCACTTGTAGCAAAATATTAAATATATCTGGGTGTGCCTTTTCAATCTCGTCAAGCAAAACAACACTGTAAGGCTTGCGGCGAACAGCTTCGGTTAACTGACCGCCTTCATCATAACCTACATAGCCCGGAGGCGCGCCAATTAACCGAGATACGGCATGACGCTCCTGATATTCTGACATATCTATACGCACCAATGCCTGCTCGTCATTAAACAGAAACTCTGCCAGCGCTTTAGCCAGCTCGGTCTTACCCACACCGGTAGTACCCAAAAAGATGAACGACCCGATAGGCTTCTTTTTATCCTGCAAACCGGCGCGACTACGGCGGATAGCGTCACTAATTGCTTCAATAGCTTCATCCTGCCCTGCTACACGTTTGTGCAGCTCGTCTTCCAGGTTAAGCAGTTTCTCGCGCTCGCTCTGGATCATTTTTGATACCGGGATGCCAGTCCAGCGAGATACCACACCGGCAATATCTTCGGCAGTCACCTCCTCTTTCAGCATCCGGCTATCTTTCTGGTTTTCCAGCAGTGCAGCTTTCAGTTTCTCTACTTCCTGCTCGGCTTCTTTAATGCGGCCATATTCTAATTCGGCCACTTTGCCATAATCACCTGCGCGTTTGGCCTGCTCGGCTTCAAGCTTATAGTTCTCAATCAGTTCAACTTTCTGGTTGATGCCATCTACCAGATCTTTCTCGCTTTGCCATTTGGCACGTACAGAATCGCGCTCTGACGATAGGTTGGCTATCTCTTCACTCAGTTCTTTTACACGGTCAGTATCTTTTTCGCGTTTAATAGCTTCACGCTCAATTTCCAATTGCATGATGCGGCGCTCCAATTCATCCACCGCTTCCGGCACTGAGTCCATCTCCATACGGAGTTTTGATGCAGCCTCGTCCATCAGGTCAATCGCTTTATCAGGCAAGAAACGATCAGAAATATAACGTTGAGACATTTCTACCGCCGCAATAATAGCCTCGTCTTTAATATGCACCTTGTGGTGCGTTTCGTAACGCTCCTTCAATCCACGCAAAATAGAAATGGCATCGGCGGCATCCGGCTCATCCACCAGCACCATCTGGAAACGGCGTTCCAGGGCTTTATCTTTCTCCAGGTATTTCTGATACTCGTTCAGCGTAGTTGCACCTATAGCGCGCAATTCGCCGCGTGCCAGGGCCGGTTTCAAAATATTAGCCGCGTCCATAGCACCCTCACCACCACCAGCACCCACCAGGGTATGAATCTCGTCTATAAAGAGCACGATATCGCCATCGCTTTGGCTTACTTCTTTTATAACAGCTTTTAATCGCTCTTCAAACTCGCCCTTATATTTGGCACCGGCAATCAGCGCACCCATATCCAGCGAGTAAACTATTTTTGATTTCAGGTTCTCGGGCACATCACCTTTAATAATCCTAAAAGCAATACCCTCGGCAATAGCGGTTTTACCTACACCGGGTTCACCGACCAGTATCGGGTTATTTTTGGTACGGCGAGAGAGAATCTGAATCACCCGACGAATTTCATCATCGCGACCGATCACCGGGTCAAGTTTGCCTGATTCTGCATACTCGTTCAGGTTACGGGCGTATTTATTTAGCGCATTGTAAGTAGCCTCGGCATTTTGGTCGGTCACTTTGTTATCACCACGCAAATCAACAATGGCCTTTTTCAGGTCTTTCTCGTTAACGCCGTAATCTTTCAGCGCTGTAGATGTTTTATCGCTAACCGCAAGTATCCCCAGCAGAATATGTTCTACCGAAACAAACTCATCTTTAAACTCCTTCAGATAGCCCTGGGCTTTTTGCAGAGCAGAATTAGCGTTGGTAGATAAATATACATTGCTACCGCTAACTTTTGGGAACGATGCGATCTGCTGATCGAGCGACTCGTTCAGGCGGTTTAAGTTTACGTTTAGTTTTTTCAGCAAGTAGCTGATCACATTTTCATCAACCAGTAACAAACCCTTGAGCAAATGCGCATTCTCAATAGCTTGCTGCTGATTGCCTATAGTAATCTCAGAAGCCTTCTGTACAGCTTCCTGAGCTTTGATGGTAAAATTGTTAAAGTTCATATCTGTTTGTCATCAAAACGTTTGCCAGTACCATTTCGCCTGAAAAAAAGTCAGCCATTGTTAATTTCAAGAGACAAATTGTCCAGGTTATTATGACTAACAATTATTATCTTTGAAATATTAAACCAATCCCCCTAAGTTGTGTTTAAGGTGATATACATCAATACCCCCAAGCTATGAAAAAGGTTTTTTCGGCAATTGCCGCGTTTGCCGTACTTGTGTTTTGCATTGTGGCATATTTCTTTGGTTTTAAAGACTGATATCCTCGCTCTGCTTTGAAATAATCTACCTGATTATCAAGCTTTAATCTTTTTTACAAAAAGTAAAAAGCATATTTTTAGAGCTGCTTAGTCCTCTTCAACATTGAATACTTATTTTTTTAAAAATGTACCAAAGGCCCAAAGGGCTGCCTTTAGAAACAGTTACGCCTTTCAGAACCTGAAAGCGGTACAAATTGTCAGCATTATTTTCTTTGTATTAAATTTACTGCTGCGCCTGTTTACCATTTTTATTCCGGAGAGCTTAACACACGCGGCCAATTACCCCGAATTTAGCTTTACCAACTGGCTGTATCTTATTGTTACGCCGATGTTTTACCTGACAACTATGCTGCAGGTGAATAGCTATCGAAAAAAACATAAAGCAACGGGATTAACCACGGCCATTGTTATCCTATTCTCTCTGTTTCTGCTTTTTAGCGGCATTATGGGCAGCTTTATTGCCATGTACGATCCGCGTAGTAACCTGACGCTTTATCTGGTAGCGCTGATTACTGTTGCCGTAACTTTTATTATGGAGGTTGAAGACACCATTATGATGACCATAGTGGCAGAGTTGATATTTACGCTCATCCTTTTCCTAAGCCGTGCCGATCCTACCGATGTGCTTTATAATCAACTAACATCTATTATTGTATTGACGGGTTTCTACTTTATGTCGCGCTATTTTTACTCGTACAGGGCCAATCACTTTTTACAGCTCAACGAGATTCAACGCAAGAACATTGAGATAGAAAAAGCCAGCGATTTTAAGAACGATGTGCTTGGTATTGTTGCACATGACCTGCGCAACCCTATTGCCGCTATTGAATCTATAGCGATGGTTATGGAGCTGGACAAATTGGACGCCGAGACAGAAGAAAGTTTAAGCATGATCAAAGCATCGTGTCTTAAAGCGCGCAGCATTGTGAATGACTTGCTGGAGACAGCCAGGCACGAGGGCGACAGTCACCTGGAACTACATCCGGTAATCCTTAATGATTCACTAAAAAATATTGTTAACGCCTGGACCAATCTTACTACCACCCAAAGCCGGATTGTGTTAAGTGCGACGCCGCAACCGATAAACGTTTTATTAAATACCGATAAATTTAACCGTGTGCTGGACAATCTGATCAGCAACGCATTGAAGTTCTCTAAAGCAGGCGATCAGCTTGATATTATACTTACCGAAACAAACGGCAAAGCACAAATACGAGTGCAGGATTATGGAGTAGGCATCCCCGCCTATATGCTGCCTCTTATTTTTGAACGTTTTACCAAAGCCGGCCGCAGCGGACTAAACGGCGAAAAATCAACCGGATTAGGGCTGAGCATTGCCAAACAGATCATAGAGAAACATGACGGCAGCTTAAAGGTAGAAAGTGAAGAAGGCCGCGGATCTACTTTTATCATTGAGATACCGGTTTTGAGCTAAATTTACATTTTTGAATTGACCATATACCCTACCATCTCCTTCACGTAAGTTGGCCAGTAAGTAACCGTGGCAAAATCTGGTATTAACTGCTGCAATGAAAAAGCATCGCCACCCAGAAAAAAATTGCAGGGGTACGGATCTACATCTATTCCCTGGTTGCGAAAAATCATCAATGCCCTGCGCATATGGAAAGCTGATGTTACCAGCAGATATTTAGGCTTTATTCCTTTTTCTTGCAGTAGCTCTTTAGAGAATTTGGCGTTCTCATATGTATTGCGAGACTTTCCATCAATCAGCACCGCGCTATCAGGAACATTAAGCTGTTTTAACTGTAACCTGGTCCACTCACCTTCACTATAGCCACCATGTATCAATTGCCCATTACCCCCGGTTATCAGAATGTGTGAAACTTTGCCTATTTCATACAAGCGCATGCCTTGAATAAACCTATCGGCAGTTGCGTTAAAAAAACCATTCTGCTCATCATCTGTCGACGTAAACCCTCCTAGTACAATTGCAGCGCTATACTTTTTGCCTTCGGGCAATTCAACACGATGAAAATCCCAGTTCCATGCTACTACCGTAAACAAGTATGGGCAAGAGAGTACAAGTAATAGCACAACAGCAATTCCTCCGGTCCATTTCCTTAGTTTTCTGCGGCGGGTATAGGCAGCTATCAGCAGTAAAGTGATCACCCAGTTAAGCGGCAGGATCAAAAAGTAAAGGATTTTAGACAGGATGAAATACATACGTATGATTAAGGTTGATCTTTATTTTAATAACGATTGCGCCTGATGGCCCGCATAGTTTGCCGGTGCCGACGGGCGTCATAATAATCGCTGGTTACTAATATGGCGTGGATCACTCCGGGTATCCAGAAGCAAAGCGTTAATATGCAGCTCAATATAAAAGCTAAAATGCGACCGGTGCTCAGCACCGCTACAGGCGGCAGTACAATGCAAAGAAAATATCTCATAATAACTATTAGAGCCCGAAGATATTAATCTGTTACTGTATTTTTTTATTTGAGGTTGCCTTGCATCAATTTTTAACAGATACTTAATAACTTGCCATACATTTCAAACCGAAACATCATGTCAAACATCGATCTGATTATTGAAGAGCGCCCACGCGATATTGGCAATTTCCTGGTAGGCCGCCTGCTGCCTTTTTCCAGCAAACGCATGGTTGGCCCGTTTATATTTATAGATCACATGGGGCCGGCACTATTACCACCGGGTAAAAATCTGGATATTCCGCCGCATCCACATATCGGTCTGTCTACCCTTACCTATTTGTTTGAAGGCGCTGTGATGCATAAAGACAGTCTGGGAACTGAGGTTGAAATAAAACCTGGCCAGGTAAACTGGATGACGGCAGGCAAAGGCATTGCCCACTCAGAACGCACACCCGATTATTTAAGAGAAAGTGAGAAAAGCCTGCACGGTCTGCAGATCTGGGTGGCTTTACCAAAAGAACTAGAACTGATGGAGCCATCATTCCACCACGCTAATGAAGATGAATTACCAGCCTGGCAAACAGACGGTGTTGACTATAAGCTGGTAGCCGGACAAATTATGGGGCATCAATCGCCCATACCGGTTTACAGTCCGCTATATTTCCTGGAGGTTAAAAGTACAGAACAAAAAAGCATCAAGATAGGCAATGAGCTTTATGGCGACTGCGGTTTGTATATTCTGGAAGGAAGCATTGAGAGTGATGGCGTAACCTATGAGTCAAAAGAATTACTGGTAGCCAAAAACAGTCAGCTGTGCGAGTTTATGGTTAACCCGGGCACTACGCTGTACTTCTTTGGCGGCGAACCATTTCCCGAAGAACGTTTCATCTACTGGAACTTTGTAGCCAGCGACCGTGAGCGTATAGAGCAAGCCAAACAAAAATGGCAGGAACAACAGTTCCCGCCCGTACCCGGCGAAACAGATTTTGTGCCCCTGCCACCAGATCATTTGCATTTGAGAGCGAGACAATGATTTAGTGAGTAGTGAGTAGTGAGTAGTGAGTAGTGAGTAGTGAGTAAAAACGTATTGAGATTTACGAAGTTTTTAAAACTTCGTAAATCTTTAAGTCTTTTATCGGCGTAGGCTTGCTTAATTAGTTTATCAGCAGATTTACACAATCACAACTTACTAAAAATTCTCAATAATTATGCCGGCATCAAATTCAATGACACACCAATCCTGTTCCAGGCGTTGATGGTAACAATGGCCATCAACACCTCGCTCAGGTATTTTTCACCTAACAGGTTTAAAGCGTTGTTGTAAGTCTCGTCAGATACACGGCCGGTAATCAGCGTCACTTCTTCGGCCAACTTGAGTATGGCGCGTTCTTCGGGAGAAAAGAAAGGAGTTTCATGCCAGGCGCTGATGTTGTAGATACGGCGCTCGGTTTCGCCATCATGACGGGCCTCCTGGGTGTGCATATCAACACAATACGCACAGCCGTTTATTTGTGAAGCACGTATTTTAAGCAGATGTTTGTGCAGTTTGTTTAAGCCTGATTTTGCTAAAAATCCTTCCAGGCCTAACATTGCCTTATAAGCTTCGGGATTAACTTTTGAGAGATCAATTCTTGTTTCCATTGTAGTATCGATTTATTTTGATACCACAAAGTTGCACCGGGCGGCGCACAAAAATCTTAATTAAGATTAAGAAATGAGGTGACCCGGATTTGAGCCACCTCTAATATTATTTAGCCTTTAATGTTTTGTATAAACTCAGGGATGCCCGCCATATAATCTTCGCGACTGCCCAGGTATTTTACAAATGCACTGCCTACAATAGCGCCATTAGCATACTCGCAAGCTTTACTGTAGGTTTTGTTGCTATTGATACCAAAACCGATAACAATTGGATTCTTCAACTCCATCGCCTTAACGCGCTGGTAATAACCTTCAATAGAATCTGATACATTAAGGCTGCCACCGGTAATAGATGAAGATGATAGCAGGTAAATAAAACTATTGCTCAGGCTATCAATCTTACGGATACGCTCTGCTGATGTTTGCGGCGTTACCAGAAAAATATTGCTCAGACCGTATTTCTCAAACACCGGCTTGTACATTGATTCATACTCATACATCGGCAAATCAGGTACAATCACGCCATCTACACCCACTTCGGCAGCGGTTTGACAAAAGCGTTCTACACCATATTGCACCATCGGGTTAACGTAACCCATCAGCAAAATTGGAATGCTCACACGTTTGCGCAAATCTTTCAGTTGCTCAAACAACAGCTTCAACGTCATGCCGCTATCCAGCGCTTTTTGCGAGCTCTCCTGAATGGTAGGCCCATCAGCTACAGGGTCTGAGTACGGGAAGCCAATCTCCAGGAAATCCACGCCGTTTCTCTCCAGTGTTTCGGCAATATCTACGGTACAGTTAAGATCAGGGTAACCGGCTGTAAAGTAAATAGACAGCAGGTCTTTATTTTTCTTTGCGAAAAGTTGGTTTAGACGATTCATTGTAAGTAGGTCTGAACCAGGGTTAAACAAATTTTCAAGATTCTCAGGATTCCAATCTTGAAAATCCTATAAATCCGTTTAATCCAGGTTCTAATATTTAAAATATTTAATATAAGTATCCAGGTCTTTATCTCCCCTGCCCGACAGGCAGATCACTACGTTATCATCTTTCTTAAACTGCATTTTTTCCAGGTAGGCAAATGCGTGTGCGCTTTCTATCGCCGGGATAATACCCTCTGTTTGCGATAGCAACAAACCAGCCTGCAGCGCCTCATCATCGGTAATGCTTACATACTGCGCACGTTTTGCTTTATACAAATGCGCATGCTGCGGACCAATACCTGGGTAGTCCAGACCGGCTGAGATAGAATATGGCTCAACTACTTGCCCATCCTCTGTCTGCATCAAAATAGTACGACTACCATGCAACACACCTTCTTTACCTAGTGATGTTGTGGCAGCAGAGTGACCGCTATCCACCCCTTTGCCTGCAGCTTCTACAGCAATCAGTTTTACGGCTTCATCATCAAGAAAATGGTAGAACATACCCATGGCATTGCTGCCGCCACCTACACAGGCCAGCACATAATCGGGCAGCTCCTTGCCGGTTTGCTCCAGCAACTGATTTTTTGTTTCTTCTGAGATGATAGATTGGAAACGAGCCACCATTTCAGGATATGGATACGGGCCAACTACCGAGCCGATGATGTAATGCGTATCAACCGGGTTATTGATCCAGTCGCGCATGGCCTCGTTGGTTGCATCTTTCAGGGTTTTGCTGCCTGATGTAGCTGGTACAACCTTGGCGCCCAGCATCTTCATGCGGGCAACGTTTGGCGCCTGGCGCTGAATATCAATCTCGCCCATATACACCACACATTCAATACCTTTCAAGGCACAAACGGTAGCGGTAGCTACGCCGTGCTGACCAGCACCAGTCTCGGCAATAATGCGTTTTTTGCCAAGGCGTTCGGCTAACAAGATCTGGCCGATAGCGTTGTTGATTTTGTGCGAACCGGTATGGTTCAGATCCTCACGTTTCAGGAAAATGTTAGCGCCATATTTTTCTGAATACCTTTTGGCATAATACAGCGGCGAAGGCCGGCCCACGTAATCTTTCAGCAAACGATTAAACTCGGCTTTAAAACCTTCATCGTTCAGGATGTTTAAATATTGCTGGCGCAGCTCTTCCACATTTGGGTAAAGCATTTCTGGAATGTAGGCTCCGCCAAAATCGCCGTAGTAGCCTTGTTCGTTAACTCCGTATCTCATTTTTATTCTTGTTTCAGCAGCTCAAAAGCCTGCTTCAATTTTTCTATACTTTTTAGTCCGGGCGCAATTTCAAACCTGCTATTCAGGTCTATACCATAAAAGGCCGGGTGGTTGATTTTCTTTACTTCCTCCAGGTTTTCTAAACTCAGGCCGCCACTTAAAAAGAAGGGCACATTCAGTTTATAATCATTCAGCACATCCCAATTAAAGATCTGCCCAGAACCACCATGTTTAGGTGTTTTGGTATCAAACAGAAAGTAATCAACCTTACCCTCATAAGGTTTCAGGCGATTGAAATCAAACTGCTCGTCTAACCCAAAGGCTTTCAATACCTGCACCTCCCCTTTCAATCCACCGCAGAACTCCGGGCTTTCATTACCATGTAGCTGTACAGCTTCAAACCCGAACTGCTTGACGATGGCACGAATGATATCGGCATTTTCGTTCACAAACACCGCTGTTTTTATGATGTTTGCCGGAAGATTCTTTAAAGTTTCTTCAGACAAGCGGTATACATACCGCGGCGATTGCGCATACCAGATAAAACCCAGATAGTCAGGTTTCAGCGCAGCTACGGCCTCAATGTTGCCGTCTTCCCGTAAACCGCAAACTTTAATTTTCATTAGTTGGCTATCAATTTTGTAAAGCTCATCAGTGCGCGTTTGCTCATTAGTGCCTCTTCTGCATCGTAAAAGCAATCGGCAAAGGTTTTTTCCGGTTTAATGGTGCGAATGGCCAGAGCCGCGTTACACAACACCACGTTGTTTTGCGCGCTGGTACCATCGCCATTCAACACACTTTTAAATATCTGTGCAGATTCTGCCACGGTGTGCCCACCGGCAATATCAGCAGGATTAAGTGGCTCAAAACCCAGTTTATCAATATTATTGATCTGCTCGCCAGCGGCAGAAAATGTTTTAAAATCGCCGGTGAGTGATACCTCGTCATAGCCATCCAAAGCGTTAACAATGGTATACTTTACGTCTGATTTTTGGTAAAGATACGCATACAATCGCGCCAATTCCAGATTATAAACGCCTGCCATCTGATTATTCGGTCTGGCCGGATTTACCAGCGGCCCCAGCATATTAAAGAAGGTTTTAACCCCCAGCTCGCGGCGGATAGGCGCTACAGTTTTCATAGCCGGATGGAACAGCGGTGCATGCAGGAAGCAGATATTGGCCTCATCCACATTCCGGCGTAGTGTATCTACATCATTATGAAACTGGTAACCCAGATACTCCATCACATTTGATGAACCACAACCGGATGACACGCCGTAATTGCCGTGCTTGGTTACTTTATAACCTGCACCCGCTACCACAAAAGACGCCAGGGTTGAGATGTTAAATGTATCTTTACCATCGCCACCCGTACCGCAAAGATCAATCAGATCATCAGCCTCAATTTTAACCGGCACGCATAGCTCCACCATCGCGTCGCGGAAGCCTTCTAACTCGTCAACCGTAATACTGCGCATGCAATAGGCCGTCATAAAAGCCGCCATTTGCGAGTTGTTGTATTGGCCCTGCGCAATATTGGTCAGTATCTCTTTTGACTGCGCGTGCGAGAACGTTTTATGTTCAAATAAGTGGTTGAGTATTGCTTTCATAAGAATCAGGATTTAACGAATTTTTAGGATTTACCAGATCTTCCTTTACTCCGCTTACCTATTTTATTAATATTCTATGTTTTATAATTCGAACCAGCATCTTATAAATCCTAAAAATTCGTTAAATCCTGGTTTAAAAAAAAAGGTCGCCTTACGGCAACCCTTTTTTATATTTTATATAAACAAACACAGGGATTGCCTTACGATCTCTCGTTCAGCCACCACCATTTGTTGTTTAATACTGTCATTTTTTAAATGTGCAGCAAATATGTAAATTGTTTTTTCCAAAAGCAAGCAGATTAAATAAATTTACGCCATGCCTATCCACAAGCGCAAATTTAACCCCGAAGACGATCTTGGTTTCGGCCAGCAACCGGTAATGAAAAACCAGCCCTTGCTTAACCGGGATGGTTCCACCAACGTAAAACGGATGGGGCACAGCATTTTTAGTACTACTGACACCTATCATGACCTGATTACCATGAGTTGGGGACGTTTTTGGGTAGTGGTACTCAGTGGCTACTTCGTCATCAACATTGCTTTTGCATTTATTTACCTCATAGCCGGCATTCAAAACCTTGACGGTGCTGAGGGCAAGAATTTTTTTGAACATTTCTCTAATGCATTCTTTTTTTCGGCTCAAACTATGTCGACCGTGGGTTATGGACATATCAGTCCGAAGGGATTGACTACTAACAGTATTGCCGCGCTGGAGTCTATGCTCGGCTTACTTTGTTTTGCCTTAGCTACCGGCCTGCTTTACGGGCGTTTTTCGCGACCGTCGGCCAAGTTAGTTTACAGCAAGAATATACTGATTGCCCCTTACCGTGAACATAGCCGGGGCATTATGTTCAGACTGGCCAATAAGCGAAAGAATTTATTGATAGATCTGGTTGTCGAGGTGATTTTCTCCTACAACGAAATGGTTAACGGAAAGCCCATCCGCCGGTTTATTCCTCTGGAGTTGGAACGCCGCCACGTGAGCCTGCTGACCATGAGCTGGACCATCGTTCATCCGCTGGATGATGCCAGTCCGCTGCGCGACCTAACGCATGATGAGTTTATTAAAAGCGAAGCCAGTTTCAGCATCCTGCTCAAAGCGTTTGACGATACTTTCTCGCAAACGGTCCATTCACGCGCCGCCTATATGCCTAATGATATTGTTTGGGATGCCCGGTTTAAGCCAGCTTTTGACCGCGACGATGAGGGCAGAATTATTCTGGACTTAGGGAAGATTCATGATTATGAAGAACATACCCTTCCGAGCTTTAAATAATAGCCATGTCATGCTGAGCTTGTCGAAGCACTAACAAACTATTTGTGGGCCATCGCGCGCCCTTCGACGATGCTCAGGATGACACCCTACGCTTCTTTCAAATGGACGATTACTTCAGCAAGGGATCTTTCTCTTTAGCAAAAACGTTATAAACCAGCTTATCCAGCACCGCAGGAATAAACTTGCTCAGCGCTACGGTAAGTTTGCCCTGGCCGGTCATGATGAGGGTGCGTGAGCGATTCTCTACGCCGTATACAATGCGTTTTGCAACCTCTTCGGCAGTCATCATTTTTTCTTCTTCCATGCTGCTTTCACCTTGCTGATTGCCGCTTTTGTTAAGCGCTGTGTTACGGATATTGGACGCAGTAAAACCAGGACAAGCCGTCATCACATGTACGCCGGTTTTGAGGTTTTCTACGCGTAGAGAGTCAAGGAAACCATTCATGGCAAATTTTGAGGCCGAGTAACCGGTGCGGCCCGGCAGGCCTTTATAACCGGCGATGGACGATACGCCCACAATACTGCCTTTATTTTTCAGAATCTCTGGATAAGCATGTTTAGTGCAATACACCATGCCCCAAAAATTCACATCCATGAGTGTTTTTAGAACGTTTAGATCTAAATCTTTATTAAATAATGCGCGCATGCTTATGCCGGCGTTGTTCACCAGCACATCAATGCGTCCAAAAGTTGCTACAGCTTGTTTAATTAAAGCTACACAGTCGTCCTCTTTACTCACATCGCACTGTACAGCAAGCGCCTTAACACCGTGCTGCTTTTCTAGCTGTTCGGTCAGCTCGCAAAGGGTTACGTACTGACGTGCTCCCAATACTACCGAGGCACCGCGCGATGCAAATTCAAAGGCTAAAGCTTTACCAATGCCCGATGAGGCGCCGGTAATGACAACAATCTTGTTATTCAATTTCATAAAGAGACGGGTAAGGCTGCTCCAGTCCTTTTAATTTGATGCTGAGCTTGGGCGCCTTAAACATATATTTACCGGCGAAGATAAACATCGCCCCGTAATAATGCCTGATGTAGGCCCAGCTATATTTACGGATGCTCTGCTCTTTAAAATGTATAATATATGTTTTGGGGAAGTAGTAATTCTTATACCCTGCCTGGCGGATACGACATGACAGATCAATATCTGCCCCGTAAATAAAGAAACGCTCATCAAGGTAACCGGTAATTTTTAATACCGATCTGCGCAGCAGCATAAAGGTACCGCTCAGAATGTCAACCTCGGTTGTTTCAAACTCATCTGTCCAATAAGTGTGGTTTCTGTCATATAAACGCGATTTTGACAACATACGGTACAAACCGGTCAGCTTGAAGAAGGTTGTCCAGTGCTGCGGCAAACCTCGTTTTGATTCAGGCTGAAAATCACCGCGCGGGCTAATCATCCGTACCCCAACACCGCCTGCATCTTCATGATGCTCCATAAACTCTATGGATTTGCAAAGCGTATCTTTCTTGGTGATGGTATCCGGATCAAGCAGCAACACATACTCTCCCTTTGCTTTAGCCAAACCCTGGTTGCTGGCTTTAGCAAAGCCCACGTTCTTAGTATTGGCAATAACAATCACATCGGGATGATCACGCTCAATCATCTTTACCGAGCGATCTTCCGATGCATTATCTACCACAATAATTTCATGATCTATACCCACACAGGCAGACTTTACTGAGTTCACTGCCTGACGCAGCAATACGCACACGTTGTAATTTACAATGATGACAGACAGTTTCATGCAGGCGGATGTTTAGTTGGTGAATGTTTAAGTTGATAACGTGCAGTAACAACACAATGCTACACTTAGACTGAGATTTATACCAAAGGTTATGCCACGGATAAATTTTTTTTTCACCGGCAAATTTGCCATAATAACTGGCTTACCTGGACAGCGTACCCTCATAAGGTACACGCGTGGCAATAGAGCGCCCCAAGGTAATCTCATCCACATACTCTAACTCGCCGCCAAAGGAAATGCCGCGGGCGATGGTGGTAATAGTAATTGGTTGATCTTTCAAACGTTTATGCAGGTAGAAAATAGTGGTATCTCCCTCCATAGTAGCGCTCAGGGCGAAAAGTACTTCCCGCACTTCGCCTGTTTTTACGCGCTCTACTAATGAGTCTACAGAAAGATCGGCCGGACCAATGCCATCCATCGGCGAGATCAATCCGCCCAACACATGGTAAACGCCGTTGTACTGACTGGTATTTTCAATAGCCATTACATCGCGGGTGTCTTCTACCACGCAGATCAGGCCTTTATCGCGCTTGTGCGATGCGCAGATCTCGCACACCTGGCTATCAGATATATTGTGGCAAACGCTGCAATGCTGTATCTCATTACGCAGCTTGGTAATAGCTGCGCCAAAACGCTCCACATCGGCCTTATCCTGATTAAGCAGGTGTAATACCAAACGTAAAGCAGTTTTTTGTCCTACCCCGGGCAACCTCGAAAACTCGGTTACCGCATTCTCCAGCAGCTTTGATGAAAAGTTCATTGTACGAAGATAGTGAGAAAGTCGGGGTATTTAATCACGGAGGATACGAGTTATTGCACAGAGATCGCAGAGATTTACTTCTAAATCTCGTTGCCTCTGCGAAACTCTTTGCGCCCTCCGTGGTTAAATAAAATATTTTAAATTGCCGAAAAATAAACGCCTATGCCTCCCGGTATTCTATTGTCCTTCATCATTGGTTACTTTTTGGTGCTCATCATTATCTCATGGCTTACCTCGCGCAAGTCGTCTGATAACGATACGTTCTTTGTGGCCAACCGTAATTCTAAATGGTACCTGGTGGCCTTCGGAATGATTGGCACGGCTTTGAGCGGCGTTACCTTCATATCTGTACCGGGCAAGGTAAATACAGATAGTTTTGCCTACTTCCAGTTTATCCTGGGCAATGCCGCTGGCTTTATCATTATTGCAACGGTGCTATTGCCGTTATACTACCGCATGAAGCTGACTTCTATTTACAGCTATATTGAACACGCGCTGGGCACCTGGAGTTACAAAACAGCAGCAGCTATATTTTTAGTGAGCCGCACCATCGGGTCATCCTTTAGATTGTACCTGGTTGTTATTGTTTTACAACGATTTATATTTGATAGCTATCATATTCCTTTTGCTGTAACGGTTATTATTTGTCTGGCATTGATCTGGTCGTATACCTTCAAAGGCGGGCTGAAAACCATTATTATTACCGATAGCTTGCAGACGTTTTTTCTGGTTAGTTCAGTGTTCCTTTCTATCTTTTTCATTTGCCGCAGCCTCCATATGAGCATCTTTGAGGCGGCCGATGCCATTAAGAACAGCAGCTATTCCAAGATCTTCTTCTTCACTGATTTTATGAGCAGCAAGCTGCATTTTACCAAGGAGTTTCTGGGCGGCTTGTTTATTACCGTGGGTATGACTGGGCTTGATCAGGATTTGATGCAGAAGAACCTGAGCTTGAGCAACATTAAAGAGGCACAGAAAAACATGTTCAGCTTTACGGGTGTGTTTGTGGTGATTAATATCTTCTTCCTTAGCGTGGGCGCCTTGCTTTACCTGTATGCCGCCAAGTACGGCATTAAGGTTGATAAGAGCGATTACCTCTACCCTACCATCGCCCTTAATTACCTGGGCACGGTGCCGGCCATTGTATTTATGCTGGGCTTAACAGCTGCTACCTTTGCTACGACGGATTCTGCGCTGACAGCCTTGACCACCTCCTTCTGCGTTGATTTTTTAGGTTTCAACAAAAAGCAAGACATCAACAGCAAAAAAATGGTGAATACGCGCCATTACGTACACATTGCCTTTTCCGGACTGATGCTTTTGACCATTATACTCTTCAATGCCGTTAACAATGATGCTGTAGTTGGCGCTATCTTCACGGTGGCCTCTTACACCTACGGGCCGCTGCTGGGCTTGTATAGCTTTGGGTTGTTTGTAAAATCGCGGCAGGTGAATGATAAACTGACGCCCGTGGTTTGCGTGGCAGCCCCGGCTATCTGTTATTTTCTTAACCTGCACTCGGCCACGCTTTTGGGTGGATATACCTTTAGTAATGAGATCATTATTATCAACGGATTAATCACCTTCATTGGGCTGTTATTGTTCTCAAAACCATCTCGCCGGGAGCAACTGGCCAAAGCATAAAATATTTAACAGACAATAAACTTAATTTTTCTGCAGAATTTATATTTTGCCAACGTCCCGGATTATTTTGCGCTCCGGGCATCATTTTAAACAAACAAAGAAACATCTTCCCGGCGTTCGGCTTTTCGTACCGTCGGACTAAACAAAACAAACTATATGACTGGCGATGAAAAAATAAGACGTGCGTTTGAGAATAAAGACTGGCAAGAAATTAAGGTGTCAGACTCGTGGCAGATATTTAAAATTATGGCCGAATTTGTAGACGGCTTTGAAAAATTGGCCAAAATTGGTCCCTGCGTTTCTGTATTCGGTTCTGCACGTACGCATAACGATAACCCCTACTACAAACTTTCTGAAGAGTGTGGCCGATTGCTTACCGAGCACGGTTACGGTGTAATTTCCGGCGGTGGCCCAGGTATAATGGAGGCGGCCAACAAAGGTGCCTATGAGGCCGGCGGTAAATCTGTTGGTCTGAATATCGAGCTGCCCTTTGAGCAGTTCCACAACAAATACATCGATCGTGACAAATTGCTGGAGTTTGACTATTTCTTTGTGCGCAAGGTAATGTTTATGAAATACTCTCAGGGCTTCATCGTTCTGCCCGGTGGTTTCGGTACCATGGATGAATCTTTCGAGGCAATTACCCTTATTCAAACCGGCAAAATCGCCCGCTTCCCTATTGTATTTGTGGGTATTGATTACTGGAAAGGCCTGTTTGATTGGGTGGAAGAGAAAATGCTGCAACAAGAGCACAACATTAGTCCGGATGATTTGAACCTGTACCGTGTGGTTGATACTGCCGAAGACGCCGTGGCCCACATCTTCAAGTTCTACGACAAGTATGTATTGAAACCAAACTTTTAACGCTGGTTTCGTTATAAAACAGAAAGGCCCGGGAAACTTCCCGGGCCTTTTCGTTTTTAATAAGCAAAAACTCTATTCCTCTCCTGCTTTATTATCGGTTTTAACATCTGTCTGCATAGCAATATCAATCATAGCCGATACCTCATCTAAAATACCTTTATCGCTGCCCGCAAAACCTACATGTTTAAAACGGATATTGCCATTACCGTCTATTATAAACTTGGTTGGAATACCGTTAACTCCGTAAGCACTTACTACTTTAGATTGACGGCCATCTTCGCCTTTCTCATCCAGCAATACATGGAAAGGATATTTGGTTTGTGCTATAAAATCTTTAACACCGTCAATATAGTTTTCGGCATGCTCCCAGGTATCAATAAAAACAAACTTCACATTAGGATTATCTTTGAACTTATTAACAGCCATCTGCATACCGGGGAACGATGATTTGCATGGCCCGCACCAGGTGGCCCAAAAATCTACTATCACCACTTTGCCTTTCATATCTGCCAGCGATACCGTTTTACCATCCAGATCTTTCAGTGTAAATCCAGGAGCTGGCTGCTTCATCATTTCTTTACTTAAGCTGGCCCGCAGCTTGATATCAGTAGCGTTTTTAAAGCCTGCATAATAATCATCAAAGCCTGCATCAGACCCTTTAGTTTTAACGTAAGCTATTTTCAGATCTTTATCCATCTTTGCCGTAGCAGCCCCTCGTTTAAGTATGATTTCTATTGTTGCTAACACTTCCTGATATTTATTCAGCCCCATTAAAATATCTACATAGGTTTCTACTATTTGAATGTTGCCTTTATTTTTCTCATAAACAGGTTGGTCATAATTATAGGCTTCCAGGTATTTACCTTGTTTGATTAGGATATAAGCGTAACTATCAGCATACGTACCGTAAACCCCCTCCACGTAGTGCTTTGTATCTTTGGGTGTTTTAAACGGACGAGGCGCCGGGTTATCTACATCTTTCTGTGCAAGGTCTAAAGCCAGCTTACATATCCTGGCATCAAGTTCAAGATCCTTCCCTTGCTTGGCGTTATCATAGGCAAAGTTGTTAAAAAAGCCGGCCAGGGTTGCTTTGTTATTGATAGCGGCATAAACGCGCTCAAAATCACCCAACTTACCGCCGTTCAGATAAGCTTTGGCCGTTTGACCGCGCCAGTAATCTACCATAGATAGTTTTGCTGATAAATCATCCGGGAAGCTTTTGGCAAAATCATCAATCAAAAGTTCCTTTTTTGCCAGATCTTTTTCCTGATCAATTGCTGCAGCCTTTTTGCCTTTTACAGAAAGGTTAGCCAGCATCTTGGTTTTTAGGATACTGGCCAAAGAATCTACCTGTGCTTTTTTCTGCTGACGCATAAATATGCTCATGGCTACCTGCATCTGCTTTTCATCACCGCTTTTTGCCATCTCATTAACAAGGGCATCTGCTTTGGCCTTATATTGATCGTTGCCGGAGGTAGATAGTGCCATTATATAATTTGATGAAAACTCAGCTTTGCTTTGCGGGTACAGTTCAAACTCCTTTTCATAGAGTTTGATGGCTTCGGGGATATTAGACGATTTGATGCCTGAATATGCGGACAGGCTGCTGGAACACCAAAGTGCCTTTGCACCGTAAGCGCCCTCCACAGGCTTACCATTCTCATAAATAAAATAAAAATAGCCCTGACTGTTATTATCATCAATTTTGCCCGCAGCGAAGCTTAAAAAGAATGCCTTGGCTGTGGACGGAATATTTAGCGAACCTTTGACCCCATTACCGTCAGCCGTTAAAACTACGTCGTCTGCCGGGCTGTCTTTAAAATCCATATAATAAACAGCAGCTTCTACTTTCTTTTTCCCGGCCAGTATAGTTCCATCTGGGTTATAAGTAAAGCCGACCGTTGAGCCTGCTGAAGGCTGATCGGCCGATAATTTTAGATGTTCATTTTGAGCATGAACGGTTTTTGCCATTAGAAATGGCAAGATGAGTAATAAGGTTATCTTCTTCATAACTAAAATTTTAGTCAAGTTAAAATCTTTTCATTACATAAGCAAGTATGCAACGCTCTTTTTAAGGATAAACACTTTTTTAAGAGGCAGTTACCCTACGTTTACACCAACGCATTAAACAGTGATCTAACTAGCCATCAACCAGCAGAACAAAAAATATGCGTATTTTGCGGGCATGGATCAACCTGCGAAAGTTAATGGCCAGAAGGCCATGGGCTTTATTTTTGCCACGCTGTTAATTGATGTAATGGGTCTGGCTATCATTATCCCGGTAGTACCCGGACTGATAGAACAACTTATCCACGGCGATGTAAGCACGGCTACCCGTTACAGCGGTTGGCTTACCGGTTGCTACGCCATTATGCAGTTTATCTTCTCGCCCATCATTGGTAATCTGAGCGATAGATACGGTCGCAGACCTGTGTTGCTATGCTCGCTATTAGGGTTCAGTGTCGATTATTTCTTTTCGGCCTTTGCCCCTACCATTGGCTGGTTGTTTATCGGCCGTATTGTAGCAGGCATTACCGGTGCCAGCTTTACCACCGCCTCAGCCTACATATCAGACGTTAGTACGCCCGAAAAAAAGGCTGCCAACTTTGGTCTGATTGGTGTGGCTTTTGGCTTAGGCTTTATTATCGGTCCGGTTATTGGCGGCTTTTTAGGCAAGTATAATATTCATTATCCTTTTATTGGTGCAGGTGCATTGGCACTAATCAATGCTGTTTACGGCTACTTTGCCTTGCCAGAATCATTAGACCAAGCGCACCGCCGCAAGTTTGACTGGAAACGCGCCAACCCTGTGGGCACGCTTAAGCAGCTCACTAAATACAAAAGCGTTATGGGACTGGCCATATCATTGTTCCTCATCTATTTCGCAGCACAAGCGGTTCAAAGTGTATGGACATTCTATACCATCAAGAAATTTGGCTGGAATACAGATTGGCAAGGCTACTCGCTAGGCGTTGTGGGGCTGCTTACGGCGATGGTGCAAGGCGGTCTCATCAGGGTAACTTTGCCCAAATTAGGACATGAGCGTAGCATCTGGATGGGCTTATTATTATACAGCCTCGGTCTCCTGCTGTTTGCTTTTGCCAGCAAAGGCTGGATGATGTTCATCTTTCTGATCCCTTATTGTCTGGGTGGCATTGCGGGCCCCGCACTCCAGGGCTATATGAGTAACAACGTACCACCAAATGCACAGGGCGAGTTGCAAGGAGGACTGACCAGCATGATGAGTTTAAGCTCCATATTTGGTCCGCTGGCTATGACTAACGCTTTCTATTATTTTACCAATAAAAATGCACCGGTACAATTTCCGGGAGCGCCGTATATTATTGGGGCATTATTAATGCTAACCAGCGCACTGCTGGCCGTGCGCAATTTTAAGAAAAGTATGACCGATAAAGCCGACGCCAAAGATAATGGCAACGATATTGCTGTAGTTTCACATTAAAAGCCTAATGGAAACCATCACACCTATCGATCTAAAACCTCCCAAACAGTCTGCCGCGCTGGGGTTTATCTTTGTTACGCTTTTTATTGATGTGCTGGGCCTGGGCATTATCATCCCGGTAATACCCAAACTGCTGGAGCAACTGGGCCACTTTGGCAACGCCGTAGCCTCTGAATATAATGGTTGGCTTACTTTCATCTATGCCTCCATGCAGTTTGTGTTCTCGCCGCTGCTGGGTAATTTGAGTGATCGTTTTGGGCGGCGACCGGTATTATTGATCTCGCTGTTTGGTTTCAGCATCGATTACCTGTTTATGGCCTTCGCTCCGTCTATCTTTTGGCTGTTTGTGGGCCGTACTATTGCCGGCATCACGGGCGCTACCATGGCTACGGGTACTGCCTATATTGCCGACGTAAGCACAGGCGATAAACGCTCTGCCAACTTCGGGTTAGTGGGTGCAGCGTCAGGCCTGGGCTTTATTATCGGTATTTCTGCCGGGGCTTTTCTAGGCGATATGAATATTAAGTTTCCGTTTATTGCCGCCGCTGCTGCTGCGTTAATCAATGCTTTATGGGGATTTTTTGTGCTGCCTGAATCACTGGACGCCGAGCACCGCCGCCCTTTTGAGTGGAAACGCGCGCTGCCCTGGGGCACCATGAAAAGCCTTGGTAAATACAAACAATTTGCTGGGTTAGCTTTAGCCTTTACCCTGGTTTATATCGCTCAAAAAGCGATTGAATATCAGCTATCTTTCTACGTTTATGAGAAGTTTAACTGGAGCATGACCAGCGTAGGGATTCTCGGCTTTTTTATCGGCATATTGCTGGTAGGTATACAAGGTGGATTGATCCGGATCATCATTCCGCGCTGGGGTATGAAACGAACGGTAATCAGCGGATTGATATTCTATTTCAGCGGATTATTGCTAATGGCTTTTGCCGCCCGCGGATGGCAGGTTTATGCCTTTATGATTCCTTACTGTTTGGGTGGTATCTCGGGCCCTGCACTACAGGGTTTTATCAGCAGCAAATTTGCCAAGAATGAGCAAGGCGAATTGCAGGGCGGCCTTACACTATTATCAAGCATCAGCTTAATACTTGGTCCGTTGTTGATGGGTTATATCTTTAAATTCTTTACCCAGCACAATGCTTCATCGGTTTACTTCCCGGGTTCGCCTTATATTTTCGGTGCTCTGCTGATGTTGATCAGCATTGTCCTGGTGATACGAAGTTTTAGGAAAGAAGGACTTTAAGACGCTGCATTTTTTAATGCTCGATACCGCTCACCCCGCCTGAAATAACAAACTTCATGGCATCGGCAGCACTCATGTGCAACGGCTGAACCTTATCTGAAGACACGATAACAACCTGACCTGCAAAAGAGTATGAATAAGGGAAATAAATAGCTACGTGACCGGGCAACTCAATTTTAGACAGATCTTTTTGAGTTAAAAAACCTATTTTTTTCAAGCCGAACTCATTTACCTCAACCAATACGGGCTCGTTAAACTTCTTCTCCTCGCCTACAAAAGCTTCAGTTAGATCTTTGATAGAAGAATACAGGAATTTAAACAACGGCAAACGCCCCAGCCATCGGTTAAACCAGCGCTTGATCGGGTCTGTCACTACGTTAGTGATGATGATACCAGCGATCATAATTACCACCAATACCGTAAGGATGCCCAGGCCTGGTATATAAATGGCTTTACCATTTTTGCCTACCAGGATGTAATCGCTCAAGTTCAGCGTTTTATCCAACCCGGCAACAGCCCAGTAAATAAGCAGCATAGCTACCCCAACCGGCACGACAAAAAGCAGTCCGCGGATAAAGTAATTGAGTAAAGCCCTGAAGATCCTTCTCATGGTAAGCAATGCGTATTTATACGACAAAAGTAGCGTTCTGGTTTAAAATAAGGCGGATTTGGCAGGAGGTTTTTTACAACCCAGCGTTTGCTGATCACACCCACAGATACCTACTCATAAAAGTACACCCGCTTCACCCTTTGAGAAATATTGGTCAATATCTCGTATGGTATCGTGCCTATCTGCCGGGCTAACTCTTCAATGCGCAGCTCATCGTTAAAGACTATCACTTCGTCGCCCTCCTTTACGTCAATCTCGCTCACATCAATCATACACATATCCATGGCAATGTTGCCCACGGTTTTTACCAGGCGGCCTTTTACCAGCATACAGCCTATGCCGTTACCAAAGGCACGCAGATAGCCATCGGCATAACCAATGCGTACGGTTGCAATACGGCCACCTTTGCTCAGGCTGCCGTTACGGTTGTAGCCGATGGTTTCACCGGCTTTAACATGTTTTACTTGTGAGATACTGGTTTTAAGCGTTGCAATGGGTTGCAGGGCGTTTGGATCTGTCACAGCCGCATCAATACCGTACAAGCCAATGCCTATGCGCACCATATCAAAATGAGCGACCGGCCAGCGGGTAACACCAGAGGTATTGGCAATGTGCCTGATGAACTGATATTTCAGCGTCTCTTCAATTTGCTTGCAGGCTTTTTCAAAGCGCTGGATCTGCTTCATGGTAAACGCATCGTGCTGCTCGGCATCACTGGCCACCAGGTGCGAGAGTACGGATACTACTTTTATCAGCTGATTTTGTTCCAGGATCTCACACAAACTTTCTACCTCACTAGTCTCAAAACCAAGGCGGTGCATGCCGGTGTCAATCTTAATGTGTACCGGGTAATTTACTATATCATTCTGCTGCAAATACTTTAAGAAATGATCCAGCAAACCAAAGCTATAAATCTCAGGCTGAAGATGGTATTCTACCAATTTATCAAACGCCGCAGGCTCTGGGTTCAATACCATCAGCGGCAGCGTAATACCAGCCTGACGCAAGGCTATTCCCTCATCAATATAAGCCACAGCCAGGTAATCAACCTTGTGATATTGCAGAATGTTAGCTACCTCAAAGGTGCCGCTACCGTAAGAAAAAGCCTTTACCATGGCCATCATCTTTACACCCGGTTTCAACAACGACTTATAGAAATTAAGGTTATTGAGTAACGCGTTCAGGTTAATCTCCATCACCGTCTCATGCGCCTTTTGCACCAGTGCGTGACTGATCTTCTCGAACTCAAAATTACGGGCGCCTTTCAGCAGCACAGTCTCCTCGTTAAACTGAAGTTCGTTAAAGTGAGCGAGCAGATCGTGGGTATCATGAAAGAAACGCTTTTCAGGCACGTTAAACAAATCTGCCTGCTTAGCCAGAGCCTCGCCCACACCGATAAACCTTGATACCCGGTTGCCCAACATCACCGATACCTGCCGGTAAAGCTCTTCATCACGCAAACCAGATTGAAAAATATCTGAAAGAATCAGGGTTTTCTTACTATGCTGATTTTGCTGATCGAGGAAGTTCAGCGCAATCTCCAGCGATTGAATATCTGAATTATAAGAATCGTCAATTATGGAGCATTCATTAATACCATTTTTTAACTCCAGGCGCATACTTACGGGCACCAGACGCTCCAGGCGGTTGTCAATTACTTCCGGCTCATAACCCATAGCCAACATGGTAGCCCAGCAAATAATTGCGTTTTCTACCGATGCCTGATCAAGGAACGGAATCAGCGCCTCTATCTCCCGCCCGTTGTAATGTGCACGCAAATAATAATTTTTGGATATGATGGTTTCGCTGAACACATGTAAATCAGCCTCGCGGAAACTCCGGCTCCAGGTAAACAATTGCAGGTGCTCTAACTGGCTTTTATAGCCCACCAACTCATCATAATAGCCAATGAGCTGCTTGCAATGTTTAAACAATTTAAGCTTCTCCTGCACTTTTTCTGTACGATTGGCAAAGCCTTCATCGTGTGCTGAACCAATGTGCGTCAACACACCAATATCCGGCCGGATAATCTGTTCCAACCGCTCCATCTCGTTCACGGTAGAAATACCGGCCTCAAATATCCCGAGGTTATGTTCTGCCCCTATTTTCCAAACAGACAAGGGCACACCAATTTGCGAGTTATAGCTTTTGGGGCTGCGTACGATGCTCTTTTCTGGCACCATCAGCTGGTAAAGCCACTCCTTAACAATGGTTTTACCGTTGCTACCGGTAACGCCTATCACCTGCAGATCAAACTGTTGACGATGGTGGGCTGCAAGTTGTTGTAAAGCTTTCAGCACATCCCCCACCACCAGGTAATTAGCATTAATGAGCGGCGATGACGGTTTATGGCTTACCACAAAATTGCGTACACCTGCCTCATAAGCTTCTAAAATAAACTCGTGACCGTCCCGACGGTTACTCAACGCGAAGAACAATCCCTCTGCGGCGTTGCTAATGCGACGACTATCAGTAAGCAGTGTGGTGATGGCGCCATCAGTCACAATCAGCTCTTCTGCATGAAGGATCTGAGCGATGGACCTGATGGTATACGAGGTAGAAAGCATTTTGCGAATTTGCTAATATTTGTATCATAACACGAATTTTTAACGAATTTTGGTTTGATGGACACCACCCCAACCCGCAAAGTAAGCACCGAAACCGAAGGCCTTGCCAAAGCCGAACATTACTGCGCCTACCAGGAACGCGCCCAACAGGAAGTGCGCGACAAGCTCTATGAATGGGGACTATGGCCGGATGCCGTAGAGAACATTATTTGCAAGCTCATTGAAACCAATTTTTTAAACGAAGAACGCTTTGCTGCAGCCTACGCCCAGGGCAAGTTTAATCAGAAAGCCTGGGGCCGTAATAAAATAAAACAAGGATTAAAATTTAAACGTGTCTCTGAAAAACTTATCAAAAAAGCGTTGCAAAAAATTGATGGCGACGATTACTTACAGACGCTAACCCGGATTTTAGAGAAAAAAGCAGCCCTAATGAAAGAAAAAGACGAGTTTAAACGACATTACAAGTTAAAACAGTATGCTATGAGTCGCGGATACGAGAGTGACCTGATTGCTGACGTTTTGAAAACCAGCGAGATATAAAAAACTTAGAAATTTTTGCAGAAAAAACTTGCATAGTACCCGTTTCTGCCTATATTTGCACTCCGCAATGCGAAAGTAGCTCAGTTGGTAGAGCACAACCTTGCCAAGGTTGGGGTCGCGAGTTCGAATCTCGTCTTTCGCTCTAATCCCTTCTTAACAGAAGGGATTTATTTTTAAAAGGTTAATCACCTGCCTAGGTGGTGGAACTGGTAGACACGCAGGACTTAAAATCCTGTTCGCCTTACAGCGAGTGCGGGTTCGATTCCCGCCCTAGGTACATGATGGGAATGACTCCCAAATATGATTGGCCTCCTCGATATCGAGGAGGCCTTTTTCTTTGGCTTTCAATGAGTTATGAACAAACACCGAACTAATGGAGGGTGTTCTAAATGGTCCACCGGAGTAGGTCAATTTATGTTTGAACACCCCTCGAATTAATAGCTGACGATCATCGTTTGTAGAAATACTATAGATGCCTTTAAGATTTGTTAGCTGATCCATATAGCTTTCCAATTCAGCAAATTTTCGCGCATTGCCCGTCTTCTGATTTTCATTGAGATTGTGTTGGATGATTGATTTTTCATGCGAGAATTTAGATAGCCACTTCTTGTAAGTCTGCCCATCAATCTCATCTTTCATCAATCTATTTTCCAATTTCTCAATTTTCTCATTGATGTCATTTAACTGCTTTTTACGGGTAGTAATGTCGGCCTGTTTTGAACTCTTCTCTCCGTTCAAATAGGCTTCAGTTATCCCGGTTAATTGACTGACTTGCTTTTTCGTAAAACTCAGACAACACAGCAATTCTTCAAACTGCTCATGAAGCTTATCGCCTGAAAAATTCTTTTCCGTGTGGTGAATGCATCTATAGTACAAATAATACTTTTTTTTTCCCTTGGAAAAACCAGCTGTCATGTGTTGGCCGCACCAACATTTTAATACGCCCCGAAGCGGAAATTCTTCTTTAGATTGTGTTTTTGAATGGAGAATTCGCTGATATTGACCACCTGATTTCGGCGCAAACTGACCACCGATTCCGCGGGAAAGTGACCACCTGATTTCGGAGGAAACTGACCACCCCGAACGAGCCACATATGCTGTAGAAGCAGGCCTATTTTTGAGGTTTAACAACTTCACTAATGGCCAACACTACGATAAGCATGAGTAAGATAAGACAGATCCTCAGGATGTACAGCCAGGGCCGCAGCAAGCTATCGATAGCGGCCCAGACCGGCGTGTCACGCAATACCGCAAAGAAGTACCTTATTGCGTTCGATGCCAGCGGCTTTACGTTCGAGGAAATCAATACCCTTAATGATAAGGAGCTGGAGGACTTCTTTGGCAAAAGCAGTGAACGTCCCCCGGACAAGCGAATGGTGGCCCTGCAACGCTGTTTCCCGCAGATAGATAAAGAGTTAAAGCGTGTCGGTATGAACCGCCGCATCCTGTGGGAAGCTTATATCAAAGAGTTCCCTGACGGGTTCAAGTACACCCAATTCTGCTTTTATTACAACCAGTGGAAAGCCCGCGTGAACCCCACGATGCACCTGGATCATAAAGCCGGTGATAAGCTGTATGTGGACTTTGCCGGTGAAAAGCTAAGCATAGCGGACAAGGATACCGGTGAGGTCATCGAGGCCGAGGTGTTCGTTGCTATCCTTGGCGCCAGCCAACTAACTTACGTAGAAGCTGTGCTGAGCCAGCAGAAAGAAGACTTTATAGCAGCCTGTGAGAATGCCCTGCACTTTTATGGCGGCGTACCTGCCGCCATCGTTCCCGACAACCTGAAGGCTGCCGTTACCAAGAGTAACCGCTATGAGCCAACGCTGAACGAGACCTTTGCTGACTTTGCCGACCATTACGGAACGACCATCTTACCAGCGAGGGCGTACCGCCCTCGTGACAAAGCACTGGTAGAAGGAGCCGTTAAGATCGTTTACAGCCGTATCTACGCACCTGTTCGCAAAGAGGCCTATCATACCCTTGCAGAACTGAATATCGCGATCAAGGTCGCTTTAGAAGCACATAACAGCCAGCCGCTGAAAGGCCGCAATTACAGCAGAAAGCTCCAGTTCGAGGAGATAGAACGCCAGGCACTCTCGCCATTACCGGCATTACGTTATGAGTTCAAACGGCAGCACCAGGCCACTGTAATGAAGAACGGACATGTTTGTCTGGGTATCGACAAACACTACTACAGCGTACCGTACCGCTTTATCGGCAGGAAGGTCAAACTGCTGTATTCCCGCACCAACGTAGAAGTCTACTACCACTATGAACGCATCGCCATGCACAGGCGCATCAAAAGCCCTTACAGCTACACAACGGATAAAGATCACCTGGCTTCGACACACCGCTTTATGACCGAATGGACACCCGATAAGTTCCTGGAATGGGCAGCATCCATTCACGAGGATGTGAGGCTTTACATCCTGAAGATACTGGACCGAAAGCAACATCCGGAACAAGCTTACCGCTCCTGTATCGGTATCCTCAGCCTGGCGCGCAAGGCAGGTAACGAAAGGCTGGCCAGCGCTTGCAGGCGTGCGCTCGGCTATGGCGTGTACAACTACAAGACCATACAGCAGATACTG
The DNA here is from genome assembly GCF_041080815.1 of Mucilaginibacter yixingensis. Taxonomy (NCBI): domain Bacteria; kingdom Pseudomonadati; phylum Bacteroidota; class Sphingobacteriia; order Sphingobacteriales; family Sphingobacteriaceae; genus Mucilaginibacter; species Mucilaginibacter yixingensis. Next base: position 2,633,256 of record NZ_CP160205.1, read on the forward strand.
GAGAACAAGATGGACAGCTACGAGGAAAGCTTATTTGCTGACGAGCTGCCTATGCCCAGCCATGACAATATCCGGGGAGAGAACTACTATAAATAACCATTAATGAACAGATCGATATGAACACGAACACCTTAGACAAACTTCGCAAACTGAAGTTCTATGGCATGTACCATGCCTTTAAAAGCTGCCTGGAAACGGGACAGACCGCAGAATACACCACTGATGAACTGCTGGCCCACCTGGTAGAGGCCGAATGGGACGACCGGCAGAACAGGCGCATAGAGCGTACGATCATGTATGCTAAGTTCCGCTATAAGGCCTCGGTAGAGAACATCCACTACCATGCCGACCGTAGTATCGACCGCAATCAGGTAATGCGCCTGGCAGACTGCCACTTTATTGACCGGAATGAGAACCTGTTGATCACAGGCAGCACCGGTATCGGCAAAAGCTATATCGCTTCTGCTATCGGACACCAAGCCTGCATACTGGGTTACCGCGTGTTCTATGCCAGCACACCCAAACTCTTTGCTAAGCTGAAGATGGCCAAGGCAGATGGTTCCTACATGAAGGATGTAGCCAAACTGGAACGCCAGCAACTACTGATCCTGGATGACTTCGGTATACAACCTTTTGATGCGCAGAGCAGGGCCGCACTGATGGAGATCATTGAGGACAGGCACGGTAAGACATCCCTGATCATCACCTCTCAGCTGCCGGTCAGTAAATGGTATGAGGTCATTGGTGAAAAGACGATCGCTGATGCTATCCTCGACCGCATCGTGCATGATGCGCACCGGATGGAACTAAAGGGAGAGTCGATGAGAAAAAGAAGGCCCGCAGAGCCCGAAAAAAGCTATCTGCAAAACACACTTTAAATAACTACTTTTGACAACGCTTCTACAGCGTTCGCTGCGCTCGTTCGCCAGCACTTTGGGTGGTCAATTTGCCACGGAATCACCTGGTCAACTTCTCCGTATTATACAATTAAGATCCAGGTAGCAAAATTTAACCATGTCATAAGTCTGTGTTTTCAATAAAGTGTTTAATGATCTGTTTAATATCCGGGGTATTCCCCACGAGTTCTTTGACGGCAAAGGCGACCAGTTTTGAGATGTCTACGCCGGTAGCCATTTTAAATTGATTCATCAGCCGTACCGTTTTTTCGTCGAAACGCACATGAACCATATGCTTAAAACCAGTGGTATCGTAGTCTTGTAACGTTTTCAGAAACGGGGAATCTGCCTGCCGCTCTTTTTTCTTTGCGCTCCTGCTGTTTTTGGTCGTGGCAGTTTTCGAGGCCGGATCTTTTAACTCTCTCCGGATCTGATCGGCCAGCGATTTAATATTTTCCATGAATGTGTTCCGCATAGATCTGGTTCAATACCGGTGATAAAACCGGGGTTAATAAAGTTGGGGTTTGGAATGTTGTCAACCGTTGAAAGTCGATGCGATCCGGCAACATCGGCGTCAGCGTTCCGAGCCGTAACAACTGGGTATTGACTTCTTCCATGATCTCAAATTTGGCATTGGCCTTAATCCGGTTGGGCACAAATACCAGGGGCATCTTCGGACTCACTTTTTTTAATACCAAAGCAAAATGAACCGTTGAGACGAAAGTGAACTCATCATAAGCAAAAGGGCATATGAGCAAATTGCCGAGAACAAACACATCCAGTAATCCATCATCATCAAGCTTACCTGGCAGATCGATCAATATGATGGCATTTTTTGTATCCGCAATGGAATTCATTAATGAGCCGAAGCCTTCCAACGTTGCCGGCAACACTTCATAAGGTTCCTCATTTTCCAGCAATTTGGCTTTATCATATTTCTGCATCAGGGACTGCTGATAATCGAGATCGATGACGAGCACCGGGCATTTTTTTTCGAGGGTGAGGTAGTTGGCCAGACTTAGTGTGATTGTACTCTTGCCCGCACCACCCTTTTGATTTCCGATAAGAATGATCATGATGTAATTGATTTAATAGATAATCTAACGCGTATTGGTGCGGGCTTTCCGCTGACGCCGTCTCCGCATCCCGTGAATTTGCTGATCGTCCACATCTCCGGCAATCCAGATTGACTGCACGTGAATGGTCCGAAGCGGGTTATTGCTGATCTGCTGCATACCCGGCTCCTTAAGTTCTCTGTTAGGAAAAATCACCTGGTTTCTGTCACGATCACCGAGCAATTCTTTAAGCCCAAGCACCTCGCTTCCCTTATAAACGGTCAGGGATTGATGATCAATGATGGTATAGCCATACGGCTGCTTACCTTCGGCAGCGTGAAAAAGCAGTTCTACGGAATGTTGATCTTTGAGCACCGGTAGCATTTCCTTTTCATCACGTAGACCCAGCAGCACTTCTCTTAACGCTTTTATCCTATCCACATCAGGTTTGTACGCTGCTATGCAATCTTCAATTCTTTTGTGATCAGGATCCAGGCCAGCGAACCCGGCTTGTTCCAGCAACATAAAGTATTGCGCTTTGGTACTGATCCGGTAGGCTGAAGCATACTCATAACCCAATACTTTCGACATATTTTTCTGCGAGCGGATCTTCTCATAAGCACTGTTGATCTTCTCCCCTTTGCGGTCTACCCTTGAGCTGACGATGTGGACATGATTGTTTTCGGTATCCTTATGATAGATGATCAGGTAAGGCTGCCTACCGTAACCCATTTCCTTCAGCCAATTCTCCGCAATGGCCGTCAACCGTGCCTTATCATACAGGTGGCCTTTACCGGAGATCACGGCGTGAAACTGCGGCTTTTTCACCGCCGGGTTTAAAGCAGCCAGTGTTTTCAAGTAATTGACGTAGTCTTGTGGCCGAAGATTTGAGAATCCCTGCAGCACGCCGAAGTTGGCGACTTTCATCAACTCCCCCTTATTACGATCCACTTTATTGGTGTTATAGCGAACACCCGGAAAAAGCGCACCGCTCTTTTGTTGATAAAGCAGTTTTACAATCATGAACAGCTGTTTAATATAACTGAACAGCTAGCTCGCCACATAGCAACGTAGCCAGATAGCTGACCAGCGCACTATCACCATAAACCACTAACGCTATAACTACGGAACTAAAGAACCTCATATCCACCTATCCAGTCATCACTATAACTAACTCACGGTCTATCGCAGTACCTGTATAACTGAATGTCTCTATAACCACCTAACTGGATAGCCAGGTAACCGAAGACCAGCGTAACGAAGTAACTGCGTAACCAGATACAAAGATCGTTATAACAAGCTAGCCCGGTAACACCGTCACCAGCTATTGGTGTAACCGGATAACTGACTAACCTGGTAACCAACAATCTACATAACAGTATAATCAAGTACATCGGTAACGATATAACTAACTGGCTAACCGTATAGCTTAGTAAACCAGTTACAGTTAACGACTGATCATTTCCAGGATGATCTTTCGCAGACTGACCTCCAGTTTCGATTGCAAAGTCAGATACCTTTCGAGTAAATCGTTAAATTGAGATACGACCTCCGGCCGGAGGCTTCCCTGGATGCGGAGTGTATTGGCATGGTGGGCTAACTGATTAATATTATTGCCGGCGCGTCCGAGTTCTGTACCTACCCTGTCCAGTTCGCCGAGCAGCGCCTGTGCGTTGACAACCACCATTCCAGCTTCGTTCAACAGCCGTTTCCGGACGAGTTCAGTCTTACTGATCCCTAATTCCCTTTCCATCGCCAGCACTTTCTTATACTCCTCTTCGGTAAACCTGACATCAATCTTTCGCGTACGTTTACCCTCCGGCATCGGAGGCCTTCCCGTCTGGCTTTTGGATTCACTCATAAGAAAAAACGAGTTGCGAGTTTTACCATTACCCCGTAGGGCAAGATCGCTTTTTGGGAGACGTGTCGGACAAAAAGACATCTTGCCCCATAAAAATCAAGGGGATATTTCCTTATTAAAATTCTCCAACCGGGCTATTTTCAGCTTCAGTCCCCATAACTTTCTACCGAAACTCCTGTCCAAAAAACTTATCGACGAAAAGGCACTTTAACATTTGCGAACAGGTCAGCCGGCTTAGCTTCCATGGGGGAAGCTTTTAGCGATGCCTGCAATTTATCATTAAAGTCTTTGTACCCATCGTAGACATTGGAGCGGTCTGTGGCGTACGGGAGTTCCCCGATGAATTCACGGGTATGCAGCAGTCCCGGTGGATCCCGGTCAAAATACAGGTCGATATCCGGAAAGGATTTTGCTTTACCAACGCCCGCTTTGAGCAATGAGAGAGAATTCAATACGATCACACTTCGGTCATCGTCCGGCTTCTCCACCTTCCAGCTCAGAAAATCCAGAAAGCCCTCGAACACGGCAACTTTCCTGGGGTTGCCATCTACAAAAGAAATAGCCTTAGTACCGATACAACCTTTGAAAAAACGATTCCGGACTTCCCACCCGCCACATTCGTTTAGCCATCCGGCGGCGAAAAAGTACCTCCTGTTTCCTTTTTTGTTTTCAATGTAATAATTCAACTCCCTCAGGTATGGGCCGGCGACGTGAAACACGCCGCGGGATTTAAGGTATTCTGTTATTGGCAGACGCGTTCCAAGAGGATTGACCACCTCAACCTTGTAATGCGGCTCTTTAATGGCGTTCCGTGGGCGAGTCTGCGCCTTTGCAGGAAGAGGCGTCCTTTGATACACCTCATTGAGCTTTTCGACGACCTCTTGAAAACCAGCTGGCTTCCAATAAGCCAGACCGAAGTCGATGACATTGCCACCTTTACCTGTCCCATGATCATACCACACCCCCAACTCATCGTTTACACTTAAGGAGGGACGCGTGTCATCATCTCTGAGCATACTGATATACATAGCCTCCCGGCCACGTCTTGGTACTGGCTCGTAGCCCAGCCGGCTGAGCAGTTCGACAAGCGACACCTGTTGCTTGAGCTCACTGGCATTTAAACTTTTTAGCATTGGGAAAATCTGAAAGTGATTTCTGAAGGATCTCTATGAATTAATAAAGTGGCCCCCTATCGTTCTCATAAAACTTCAGAAAAATTCGGTTAACTATCAGCACCGGCAGCGGGATACGATCCCGTACGATCTGCTCCTGCCGGTGTTTAATTCGGGACTACTCACGTCGTATCCTACAATACGGACTCTCGTCTGCCCGGGCGCTTTCAGTTATTGCGGCTTGACGCTCACCTTCGCCCGATTACCGGTATCTACCGGTTAATGCTTCGTCCCCAGATGTCAAAGAACTTGGTTAATCAACCAGGAGCATACGAACAACCGCTATCTGTCTGCTCGCCATCAAATGCCGTCCTATGCTTTGAATGGCACTTACTACTTCATAGGTGCTGTTGAATGCGCTCATCGCCAGCAAAATTGTCGGTAATCCGGAGGGCGTTATCAGGAGTAGTTCGGTAGTACCGAAAAATTCATGGCACAAAAAAAAGGCGGGATGCCCCGCCTCGATAAACCTGAATGAATTCTTCCGTTTGAATGCTACACAAGATCGCCTTCCATTTTTTTCAGGATCGCATCGCGCATTTTGTCGATGAATCGTGTAATGCTTAAGCGCTTGCGGCGAGCAATCTCCGTGAACTTTCGCTGGGCAATGCCTATGTTAACCTGCAGATGTTTTTCCAGCCATCGCACGATCTGGCTGAGGCTGGCATTACCGTCATTCAGCTGCCCGGTCAGCCATATTCCGTACGCCAGTTCGACAATATTGACCACATCACCGGTCCAACGAAGCTCCGGAACCTTCTGATCGGCATCAGACAATGGCGCACCTCCATTCTTCAGGACCTCAACTTCGTAAGAAATATGTCGCTGTACCGCTTCATAAGCTATAAAACGGGCAAAAAGATCGCTCATAGCTGTTGAACAATCAGGATCAATATCAGTGGTGTCAGGAACCGGCACACTCAATACACCGGAATTGCGCCGAAAATACAGGTGATCCATTTCGGAGAACTGATTCTTGTAATACTGGAAATAGAATGAATTGAGTTGAAAAAAGATCTGAAGACCCTTTAGGGATTCTTCAAAATAATGCACAACAGAGGCGGAGGTACCGATGGGCTTGTTTACGATCAGGTTGTACTTATAGATCTCTTCGATCTTCAATGCAACTATACCGGGCCGAATGAATTTAAAAAACTCGATTTCTGCGCCCGAATCTTCAAAGGGTTGTTGTTTTACCTGTTCTCTGAAGTATTGCAGACATTCATCTATCTGCCGGTTTGCATTTTGCAAATACTCCAACGGCTCCGTGAAAGGAAGCTCGGTGAGCAGCTGTTCTAATTCTGTGGTCTTGTTTTTAAGCTGTGTATTCATAGGTGTGTGGATAAGAAATAAGCACAGGCGTTCCCTTCCGACTTTCGTCCGGCAATATGGAAGGGCATTAAATTATTGAAGAACTCTCAGCAACTGAACAGCAGCGTCCGCGCCACTGTCGATAATTTCGATAGCTGAGCAAATCCTGGCCAAAAGATTTGTGATGAGGAAAGTAAGCAGAGAACATAAAACGACGGTTTCGAAATAAATCGTACCGCTGAGATAAAACAGGATCGCCAGAATGATGACCGTAATCACCATGCCCATTCCGAGCAAATCAGTTAGCAATAAAAACTTCAAGGATCTGATCGCGAAACTGGCCGCGGCATTCCTCATAACGGATGCCCGCTGTTGGTGGCGGCTAACGCATTGGTCCAATATCCCTGCATGATGGAGTTGATCAAACCGGCCCAGATCACGTTTGATAGCCGTTTCGAGGTTTCCCGACATCCGGTTCGTTTCCTGCATTTGATAATGAAAGAACGGTACGCGCCGGTGGTTAAGATAACCAATTACGACTATCCCTGTGAGAATTACCAGGCCCGCTGCAGGGAGATAAGCCATTGTAATGGCCAACATCAAAATGATCATTGCACCGTCCCCGACAAAAGTAGCGATGAAAACAGAGGCGGCGTTTTGAACCTTCTGCAAATCAGTCAGGGAATCTTTCACACGCGGCGCAACAGCATTGCTGCCTGCGCCGCGAAAAATTGCACCGAGATAGCGGGTTAACAACTCCTCATTACATTTAACATTAAAGATCATCAACGTTCGCTGGCGTGCAAAGTTGAGTACGGCTTTAAATATGCCTATAAATGCCAGCAAAATAATAAGAACTGCAACAGTGGACGGGTTGAGCATCGCGCTATTTACATTCGTTTTCTGAAAGAACCACGAAAGCGAGATCCCAAAAACGGCTGACACGCCCGTCAGTAAAGCCATCACGATCAATAAGGGTAATGGTACGCTAACTAAAGAAAAAAAGATGCTCCAATTTGACCGTTTAAAACCGGCCAGGTTCTTGGGTAGTTCCTCAAAATACAATGCTGCCCTACTCTTCCATGAACGCATCAGGACAGCTTCATCAACGGTGTAAACCTGATTTGCCGGATCGGCAAGCACAAACCGACCGCTCTGCATTCCGTAGAAAACCTGATAGTGCCCAGCTCCATCCTCGGGTTCAGTATGAATAATGCATGGGTGTTTCAATGTTCGTAAGTAATCAACCTCCATCTCTACAGCTCGGGATTTTAATCCATAGTCACCGGCAATGTTCCGCAATTCATTCAGTCCCAGTCCTTCCGCCGATGACATCTCAGTCATTATTTGACGGCTTGCATCAACCTCTCCGGCATAATTTAGCACCATAGCCAGGCAGGCCAGTCCGCAGTCGTCTTCACCATGCTGGCGAACAAAAATTCTTTTCAGTTCTGTTATTAATTTCATATCAGTTTGGAGTTGGGAAAAACATGATGCTTGCAAAACAGACACATATGACCCAAAGAACCAGGACAGGAACATATGTCTTAAGTACGATCTTCAGGGAGTCATCAAATGTATTTGTACTTATCCGGGAGAGGCCGAAAGCGAGCAGGAACCAGTATGCCAGTTCAAAAAGGTTAACTGTTTGCAGCGGGTAATACCAAACAGCTGGCAGATCTTCAAAAAAAGACAGCATTGAAAGGACATAGGTTCGATGCCAGTCGAGCAATGTGCCGGTGGGATAGTAAAAGTAAAACCAGGCGATTTTGGCAGCGGCCCCCGGCAAAAAAACAAACTCAGCAACAACGGAAACCCATATGACCTTTCGGAACTCCACTTTTTGTCCAAGCGCATAAAGGCCGGTATAGAGCAGGCTCCCTGTTAAGAAGATTTTAACAAAACAATAAATAGTTTCGTACAGGTAGCTCCACCGCTGAACATTTGCGTATAAGTTTATATTTTCACTCGCAATCATCGATAACGAGTTCCCGCTCCGTGAATAAAACTCCGGAGTCAGGATCAGGTGATTTGCTACGTAAATCAATGAATACGATAAAAGGAGCAATAAACAGAACATTGACAGTACCCGTTTTGTGAAGAAATCCATAGCCCTAAAAATTTTAGGTAAATTTCAGTTAGGTTGGGGACAACACCTATCAGGAGTACTTTTAAACTATAAGGCAAACTAATACACTTTCCGGAACTGATTACTTATGATTGGTCGCAAACCCTAAAATCTCTACCCTATGCCTATGACCTGGACCATTGCGCTGCTGATATTTATCAGTAGCTGCGTTTCATTCTTAAACTCGGTATACTTCGGGAAGCTGCTGTTACATCCAGTCAGCATTTTTCGCTCAAACGAATATTACCGGCTTTTCACTGCTGACTTTGTGCATAATGACATGGTGCACCTCGTGCTCAATGAGGCCATGCTTATTTTAGTATGTGGGAAGTTGGAAAAGCTACTAAGAGCAACCTATGAGTATGGTAGTTTAAAGTTCCTGGTAGTTTACCTGGCAAGCATGCTATTCGGTACGGTAGCAGTGACGATCATCCACCGCAGTGATTTTGATTTTTCCGGTGCCGGTGCCTCTGGGAGCATCCTTGGTTGTATGTTTTGCTACACTATCCTGAAACCAGAAGTAACAGCTTTGTACCTCCCCCTTATCGGGGCGATTCCGAACAAATGCGATGCACTGATCTATATCTTAGGTTTAATCGTTTATAAATTAAGAGGGAAGAATTCAATGATTAATCATGAACTACATTTCTTCGGTGCATTAGGTGGCATTTTGGTGACGTTCGTTCTTTTTCCTGGGGTTATATAAAAGATTGAGCCGGTTTGCCCGGCTCAGTCTTTTTACCACCAGCCTAAGCAAGATGGACCGGTAGCTGCTGCGACTGCACCAATCACTGCCCCGGCACCTCCGAACAAGCCCCCTAGCGATGCTGACATGGCTACATTGTAACCACAGTCTTCCATGCTTACCTTCAGCCCTCCTTTAATTTCTTCGGCTTCTTTTTCTGATAGATCTTTCATTTTATAAAGAGAAATAAGGGTTCTTCCCAACAGCGGGAATTGCGATAAAACTCCGTTCTATTAGCCTCGGAAGCTAAAAGCCTTACTTTTAAATTATTATTTTTGCTTATAACATACACCTATGAATACCATGGATACTATAGGAGAAAAGATCCGGATCCAGCGACTGATCAAAAACTATAGCCAGGAGTATATGGCTTTTATGCTCGAGATCTCACAGCCTGCCTATTCCAATATTGAAAGCGGAAAAACAGAGATTACCCTCAACCGGATCTACGAGATCGCAGAGGTCCTGGAGATCTCCGCCTATCTTTTAATGCCCAAGCCGAAATACGGAACAGGTATCAACCTGCATACCTTTTATCACACCCTTAAAAAGCTCGGCAGCCTTTTATCGAAACCATCACAGGAAAAGAAAATGGCAGCAATCCAGCAGGGAATTGTCTACAGGGACATATCAAAGAACCTGGACTAATAAATTACAATCGCTTTTTATAGGCTGTTGATCTTTGTTTGGCCAACTTTATCTTAAACCCTATGATAAAGTGGATTACAGATCATACGAACAGCGCTTAGCTTATATCTTAGAGCTATTGGAGAAAGGCCGCTTCGGATCGCTGGATGCCGCGGCCATCCGTTTTTGTGTCAGTACACGGACGGTCAAACGTATGCTCAATCACCTTCGGGAAAATGGGCATCAAATCGTCTATGACCGTTCAGCAAACAAATATTTTTTAAAAAAAGATGAGTGACGTTTTATGTCTTTCACCCTGACGAGTTTTGCTCTCACCAAAACCGAACGATCATGGAGAAAGCATTCTATATTCACCTGCAAAACTATGCGCCGCTGCTGAAAGCCGAGCGTATACCCTACAAAGAAGACGATAAATGCCTGACAAGTGGCCTGTTGTCGCCAACAAAAGGCTTTATGATTTTCATCAGCTGTAAAACCCTACAGACGCCTGACCTATTACGTACCGTTCTTCCTTATTTAAAGAAAACCGCCCTACCCTTCCGGCTGATCAAAAACCAATCGCAGCAATACCGACTTAATTCAGGTGTTTTTGGTGAGGAAGAATGCGGGAAGGTTATTTCCATCTACTTGCAAGACGCTGAACTGCTACAAAGCATTACTAGTGAGCTCATCGTTATAACGCAACTCTTCAAAGGCCCGGTAGTCTCACAGGCCCAGCAACTCGCTGACGTTCTTTATCTACAACAGGTGAACCTGCAAGACGATCAGGTGCTTCTTACCAGACCGAAACCCGACGAACTGCCGATACCCATTCCTAAACAATATCTCAGAAAAGCCAAATCAAATTCGATACTCGGCGGTGGTTACCTTCCCGTTCAAACCCTTCGTAAGTCCCCAAAAGGCGACGTGATCAAGGCGATCAATTTAAAAGGATTTGCTTTTAATTGGTGCCTGATCAAACAAGGTAAGCCGGTAGCACTTGACGACCATTTCGACCGGGATATGAAAGATCGGTTACTATGGCAACGGGAGATCATTCAGCGCGTGCAGGCTAACGTCCATACGCCACAATATATCGACTACTTCGAGCGAAATGGCGCATGTTACCTGATCACTGAATTTGCTGAAGGGCTTTCGTTCGGTCAGGCCATCCGTGATATACTTAACGGAACAGAATGGTCTGGGCTCAATATTCAAAACCGAAGCCAGATCCTCATCTGGTATTTGCAGGCAATCGGTCTTGTTGACAAAATACATCAGCATGGTCTTATCCATCGTGACATTACCGACAGCAACTTTATCATCCTGAAGAATGGCGAGTTATGTATCATCGATTTTGAGCTCACCTACTCATTAACCGAGCAACTACCCAACCCGCCTTTTCTACTGGGCACGTTTGGCTATGCAGCGCCGGAGCAACTGGAATATGCAGTTCCTGATCAGAAAGAAGACATCTATTCACTCGGCGCATTGCTATGTTTTGCTCTTACCGGCTGCCCACCGCGAGAATTCCTTGACACAACCCTACAGATCACCAAAGCCAAATTGCTTCGTCTAACCCAGTCGCCATTACTGACGGCTACCGTGATCCATTGTCTGGCTCCACAGCGTAAAGAGCGTCCTGCGTTAGCCACTATCCAGTTAAACATTCACCAAGCACTACAAGCATTAACCTATGAAAACCCAGCAACAAAACCCCAAACCGAATCCCTGGCTTATTGAAACAACCGCCTGGCTGCTGGCCTTATTGTTCATTTTTACGGCGGCCAGCAAGTTGATGGATATGCATCACTTTATTCAGCAGATCGACAATCAGCCATTCGATAACCACTTTACACCATTCTTGGTCATTGGCCTTCCGGTAGCAGAACTAGCGACAGCCCTGCTACTTTTCATACCCAAGGTTAGAACGACCGGGCTTTGGCTCTCAGCTATCATGATGACCACCTTTACCGTATATGTGGCACTCGTCACCTTTCATTTCTTCGACCGGGTACCCTGTGCTTGTGCCGGCGTATTCAACCGGATGAGCTGGACCCAACACTTGATCTTTAATATCGTCTTTACCGCAATTGCCATCTATGGCATCCTGCTTCAAAAACAAACACCTGAAAGTAATTAAAGATATTCTATGCGCAATGAATCAGGACAAGCCGAAAACCTGTAACAGAGTAGGCATTACCTTAACATCTTATTTTTATGTTCAACAACAAAAAAAGCTTTCTTCAAAAAGCAAGGATCGCGATGGTAGCCATCGTGACCATTCTGGGCCTGAGCGGTGCTCACGCCATGGCGCCTGCACATCACCAGGATGCTGTTAGCTGGGGGGTCGTAGGCACTCAAGGAAACGATTACATCGTGACCGCGGTTACTGCAAATTCATTCTGTTCATCTTCGGATGCTATCTGTAAAGTACAGTCTGAAGCCATGCCTGATCAACAAACCGGCAGATTGTCAAAAGATCTAGCCACGCCGGATCCGAATGCAGAAGGCACCTTCCACAAGTAATCTTCCTCCCTCAAATGAAAAAGCCGCCTCGATATGGAGGCGGCTTTTGGACTAGACTTTTATGCCGGCTACACGTGCTCGTTTAAAAGCTCTTATTTATTCAATAGAGTGATTTGGTTTTCTCAAAACGATCAGCCTTCGGAAGGCTTCTTTTGCTAAAAACAATCTACAAATACCTAGATCAACAACATTTGGCAAATGTGTTTAAAATTTGTAATATTACTAAATTACTTTACAGAGAGAAGAAAGATAACTTTCTGTTATTTACAAACCTAAGCCTACCATAAATGAAAAATATATTGATAACAGGAGGCGCGGGCTTTATTGGAAGCCAATTGACCTCTTTCTTGTTGTCTGATACCGAATACAATGTTTTCGTTATAGATAATTTCGACCCTTTCTACCCAAAAGAAATCAAAGAAAAAAACATTTCATCTTTTCTAACAAATGCTTTTTATACATTTATCAATGGTGATATACGTAACTATGAAGTACTGAATAGCTTACCTCAGATTGACATTATTGTACACTTAGCAGCAAAAGCAGGGGTTAGAGCTAGTATCAATAACCCTATAGACTACCAGGATGTAAATGTGGCGGGCACATTAAATCTATTGGAATATGCTCGCAAACAAAATATCACTCAATTCGTCTTTGCGTCCTCAAGCAGTGTTTATGGGTTAAACCCTGACAGCCCTTGGAAAGAAAATGCAGAGCTTTTACCTATAAGCCCTTATGCTTGGTCAAAAATCTCCAATGAGATGCTTGGGCGAGTCTATTCACAACTATATAATATTCGTTTTATTGCACTTCGATTTTTTACAGTTTATGGTCCATCCCAAAGACCTGATTTAGCAATAAATAAATTCTTCAGAAATATAAGAGACGATCAACCTATTCCCGTTTATGGATCCGGTGAATCAATTCGAGATTACACTCATGTTTCAGATGTAGTTGATGGAATCACAAAAGCAATGTTATATGATTCATCCAATTTTGAAATATTTAATATTGGATGCGGTAATCCAATAACCCTTAACCATTTAATTCAAAAAATCGAAACGCTTTGTGATAGAAAAGCGAAGATAGTAAACTATCCCGTTCAACAAGGAGACGTACCGGTTACATATGCTGATGTTGGCAAGGCAAATAAGCTTCTTGGATATTCCTCCAAAATATCCATTGAATTTGGTTTAAAAGAATATAGCGAGTGGTTTTTCCAAAACGAGATCAGTCCTTTAAAACTGACTGATTCAAAGTTGTAGCCGTCAATGTAGTTTGAATTAAATACGGATTGTAGATATGGATATTTTGCAAAACATGAATAATCATGTCCCTAATTGTGTTAACATAGTTTGCGAAGGGAACATATCTCATTGGCATATAGTTTTTAAACAGATACATTTATTTCTAGACCAGGTCGATAACAGTGCTATTTTTCACATCGAATTAAATCATTCGACTGACGAATTTGTTTCCTTAAAGTTTTACCCAAAAAGTGATTTAGAATTAGATGATTTTTATTTGATTTGGAAAAAAAAAGTACCACAACTAGATACCCAATGTTTTACTTACAACATTTCACAAATATCGACAACTCCCTCTCCCTGCAAGACCTCCAAATTTTCTGTATCTTACGTATTGAGCGTTTTTATAGTATCAGAACTGAGACATTCAGAAACAACAATTGACTCAATACTATTAATTGGATTAAAACTTGTATTAGGATTTAAATCAGTTTTGCCCGATAACTTGAAGAAAGACTTAGTTAGCTCGCAAATAGAATTTAGGATTCCCAATGTCTTCCTAGAGCAAGTGTTAACCCAAAACCAATCTATTATTACCGAGATAATTTCCTCACTCCACTTTCCACAATTGCATTTAAAATCATGGATAGAAGCCTGTTGTTACGCATTATCAAAAGAAACTGCTGATTACTTTAATTTAAAAACGACGGCACATAGAATACTTTATCTAATAAATATTCAACTAGGGCTTGATGAAGCACTATCTACAATTATAAACTATGCATTCTTAAACGTCCTTATATAAATGAGTAAACAAGCTGTCTTACTTTTAACGCAACTCCACGATGGCAAAGTATTAAAAGCTTACAACAATCTTTCCGTCGCGTCTAGTCATTTTGCAGAGTCTTACATTCTGTATCATAAAAGGTCTACACTTCCTTATGAATTCAGTGAACTAAGACTCCACACTTTTACAGATTCAATTTTAAACGATTTAGGATGCACCCCACTGGCTCCTAAAATTGTACCGGGCAGTTGCCATTTTCCACTCTATGATTTCTTTTTAGCCTGTCCAGAATATGATTACTATTGGCTTATAGAGGATGATGTCCATTTTGAAGGCGATTGGCGTTTTTTCTTTGAGGAATGTAGCCAGCATTACTTAGAGGTAGACTTCCTTGCCTCACATATTTATCTATATGACCAGCAACCTCTTTGGCGATGGTGGGATTCGCTATGTCACCCTAACAAGTTTATTCCTTTTGATTTAAGACTGCGTTCCTTTAATCCGATCTATCGAATTTCTAAAAGTGCACGCCCAAAGAAGGATGAGCCCTAAAGCAAAATAAAATTGTCGCTTTGATCTTTTAGGTTTTGATGATACATCTGAATCGGACAGATGAGGGACATGAGAATTCCCTTGATCAATTGGGTTTGACATAGTTTAACTAATAATTGGCTATCTAATATTACAAAATATGCCGAAATAATTATTCATTCTCAGTCAAATATACAAAGTGGTGGAATATACCCCACCACTTTTGAATTAAAAAACAACAATTTTCGCTTTACTATAAATCAAATGGTAAGCGAAGCTCATAAGGATATACTTATCAGATTTGGGAAGCATCTCGAATCTCTTCGCAAGAAACAGAATCTATCCCTCCGCAAACTTGCTCTCAATTGTAATATTGATCATGCTGATGTTAAAAAGTATGAGAATGGGGAGTTTAATCTCACATTGATTTCACTTACGGAACTGGCTAAAGGCTTGGGACTGCCATTGAAGGAGTTGATGGAGTTTTAAGAAAAAGTAGAACTATTTACTCATGGATGAGAGTAAATATAAGGCACCTTAAAATATAGCCTGATAAAACTTATAAAATACCATCCGTAAAAACCCGTCGCACTGTTCTACAATAAAACAATCGACCGAACATGTGACGTTTCTTGCGCCAACACTACTGGCGCGCCGAGCAATTTCCAGCCCTACATCTCTCCTATACTACAACTCGTCGCAACTACCGATTCTTCTTTCGTATGTGCTTTGAGTTCTTCCCTGGTATAAAGCATGGTGCTTAGCTGATTTGAAACTCAGAAATAATTAATCCAGATGATAAAAAGATGCAGAGATACAAAGATGCTGTATTAGAAGTTATTGATAATAAAGATTAAATATACTACAATTCCTAGCTCCGGGCACTCCCGCATCTCCCTCCTTTTACCTTACATGAGTGGGTTTATTCTCCGCAGTATAAGACGCCACACTTAAACGCACATGAAAAACTGTAGGCAATTGCGATCCTTTGACTAAATAACCAATTTATTTAATATATGGAACTGTTTGCAATTTGAAATAACTAATTAAATTAGTATTTTTATAAAATGGAAGATTCAAAAGCGTTTGAAATCGACTGGGGAGGTCAACCGGCACAAGTGACAAATCATAAAATAAAAACTGCACGCATCTTTCATATTATCTTCCCAGATGGGCGTCCACCATTGAATATTACAATTGCCGTAAACAGCGACGATGAAAAATTTTGGACATCAGTTCCAGAAGGGCGCCAGGCCGAAGCCGAATTTGCAGGTAAAGCGGTGGCTGCTTATCTTCGTGAATATAGGAGGATACAAGCATGTGCTACTACAACGGACAAAAAATCACCCGCACCGAGTTTATTCGATTGAAAAATCTGGAGAAAGCTGTAAAAAACTACAATTTTCTTAATGTTGGCGTATATAATGGTTTTATGTTCCAGCCTTCGGCGATTGCTGTAGCTAATTCGGACAAAACTGACTTCGATCTAACGTTAGGCCATTTGGGGCTATTTACCAGGCGCAATTAAAACGCATGACGAAGCTCAAGCCTTCATTCGCTCGTACACGACCATGAATTTTAAGTCCGAGAATATGCTTACCAATGACAAAGGTAATAAATCAATGTGGGCTAATGCGGTAGAAGCAGGTCGCACCTGCTTAGTATTATCGACGGGCATGGTAGAGAACCGGCACATTAACAAAATCGAAAAAAAAGGTGAGCCGCTTAAAGCAACAGAAGCTTTTCCATACATGGTGACTATGAAAGACCGAGAATATTGGTGGTTACCGGGCTTATATAACCAGGTATTGGATCAAGAAACCGGCGAGTTGGTTTACACATTTGCTTTTGCAACTACAAAAGCAAACGCCTTGTTCCGCCAGATTCATAATAAAGATAACAAATGGCGCATGCCCGCTATACCAAGCGATGATGTGGCATACGAATGGTTATTAGGTAATCCATCGGTACAGCGTATGCAAGAGATAGCACGGACTCAAGTAATGTCAAAAGATATGGATTTTTGCACCATCACCAAGGAATACTTAACACAACGGGACGCTAATCCAACGAATTATGATACTTTACCACCAATTGACCTGACATATCTAAATATTGCAGAGGAATTGATCTATCCAGCTGCTTAAAGCTATACAATTAACTAAATCTAACAAGGCATTATGGGCTACATGAAAGAATTGTATATAGAGATGCAGGAAGATGACGAAGGCAATGCCATCGCTCAAGCATTAGGGGTTACCTGGCTTGATCTCCATGGTTCAATTTACGAAATTGAAGCTAATAAAAACGCGAGTGGGCGAATTACCAGTTACACAATTGAATTTTTTAAGATTTCCAAAGCATTAGCAGATAAAATTGAAGGTTTAGAGAATAATAAAGTAATTGTTTCTCCAGATATTTTCGATGAAATCATCGGCATCGAAGAATATGATTATCAATGGGATGCCATAAATGACAGCGATGGAGCGTATGGTAATTTCGTTGGAGAAATTTCCGATTTGAGGGCACTAAATGCTTTAAATGCAGGGAGTGATTCGACAAACTTGATTCTTAAGCGTCAGGTTTTTATAGGCCTGATGGGAAGTATGGAAACTTACTTATCGGACACTTTTATTAAGCTAACCAGAAGCAACGCGGCATTTCTTCAAAATTTCGTTAGAACATATCCTGAGTTCAGCAAAAGAACATTTACGCTCAACGAATTATTTGAAAAACATGCGGTAATTGCCGAGACGGCGAAGACCGTTATGCTTGAAATTATTTATCACAACTTAGTGACGGTAAAACAAATGTACATTGCCACATTTGGCATTGAATTTCCCGATTTACAACGACCACTAGCACTTGTTAGAACCAGACACGATTTGGTTCACCGTAATGGCAAAACAAAAGAAGGTGTTGTTGTGCAATTAGATGAAATTATAGTGAATCAAGCTATAAAGGAGATCGAGTCGTTTATTTATGCAATTGAGTTCGAATTATCAAAGTCATTATAGTAATTCAGGCGTACCTTTCTTAAAAAAATCTATTCTTTAATGATTTTCTCATATTTCTGGTAGGCTTCCTGAATAAAAAACAACCATCCGTAATTTGACCGTTTTAGCAAATCACTTCTTACCCCGATAAACGAGGAATATATTGAAAAAGGATTAAGACCTGGAAATATCGGCAAATTACCTAAAACCCCCATCGCAGTGTTCTCTATTAAAGTCGGGCGGTTGTCTTCTAAGAATTTAAACTGGGATGAGCGTATATAACTTGCGAGATTTGATTCGAAAGTTTTGGTATCATTTGTCTTTTCAAAATCAGCCAACCACTCGTAAAACTTAATTCGGAAATCATTTAAAAAATGGCTTCGTTTTAATTCCAATAACTCACTCCACGACAGTTTCGCAAAATCAAAGTAATTTACCGAACAAACCTTTTCAAGGACTCGCTCCGGGGTACTCGTATTATTTTGAAATGTGGCGAAATACGAATCGCGATGTAGTTCAGTAAACAATGCAGAGATCTCCGAATCATGGTTTGAAATGTTCAACAAGAAGTTAAAGTCTGCTGACATTGCAGTGATGTAAAAATCGACGATTTCGAACTCCTTGGCATCTTTATAATTGAATGCATCAAAGCCAAAGCGTTTGGTTATAAAGTTTTTCATAAACAAACCAAATTCTTGACCATGTGGCCCATACCAAAGGTTAGTTTCGGGATTGACTGTAAATCGCAAATTGTCCATCAATTCTTCATTTACAAATTCTGAAACAGGTTTAAAAAACTCCGATATTTCTTTTTTTTCTTCGTCAGTAGTTTCTCCAATCATTTGCTCTACAAATCCAACATCTTGTTTTCTGGGTTCTAAATAAACATTGTTGTCAAAAAGTATGAGTGATCGTTTCAAGAGATTACTTGCTGGTTCATTATATAGATCTGAATGAAACCGCAATGTATATGGTGTAAACAAGCCGTATTTAGCCATGATGTTATTCAGGAAAAGGTGATCCCGAAGATAAGAGGATAATCTTTACCCTAAAAATTGCTTACCTAAAATTCCGCCCCTTATGTATCGCATCTTCCGCCTGCGGGCTTTTTAACGGTTTCTCCATTGGTATAAACGGCGAAGCTTTCTCGTCTGCGCGAGACAGCGTGAGTGTATAATACGGAGAAGTTGACCAGGTGATTCCGTGGCAAATTGACCACCCAAAGTGCTGGCGAACGAGCGCAGCGAACGCTGTAGAAGCGTTGTCAAAAGTAGTTATTTAAAGTGTGTTTTGCAGATAGCTTTTTTCGGGCTCTGCGGGCCTTCTTTTTCTCATCGACTCTCCCTTTAGTTCCATCCGGTGCGCATCATGCACGATGCGGTCGAGGATAGCATCAGCGATCGTCTTTTCACCAATGACCTCATACCATTTACTGACCGGCAGCTGAGAGGTGATGATCAGGGATGTCTTACCGTGCCTGTCCTCAATGATCTCCATCAGTGCGGCCCTGCTCTGCGCATCAAAAGGTTGTATACCGAAGTCATCCAGGATCAGTAGTTGCTGGCGTTCCAGTTTGGCTACATCCTTCATGTAGGAACCATCTGCCTTGGCCATCTTCAGCTTAGCAAAGAGTTTGGGTGTGCTGGCATAGAACACGCGGTAACCCAGTATGCAGGCTTGGTGTCCGATAGCAGAAGCGATATAGCTTTTGCCGATACCGGTGCTGCCTGTGATCAACAGGTTCTCATTCCGGTCAATAAAGTGGCAGTCTGCCAGGCGCATTACCTGATTGCGGTCGATACTACGGTCGGCATGGTAGTGGATGTTCTCTACCGAGGCCTTATAGCGGAACTTAGCATACATGATCGTACGCTCTATGCGCCTGTTCTGCCGGTCGTCCCATTCGGCCTCTACCAGGTGGGCCAGCAGTTCATCAGTGGTGTATTCTGCGGTCTGTCCCGTTTCCAGGCAGCTTTTAAAGGCATGGTACATGCCATAGAACTTCAGTTTGCGAAGTTTGTCTAAGGTGTTCGTGTTCATATCGATCTGTTCATTAATGGTTATTTATAGTAGTTCTCTCCCCGGATATTGTCATGGCTGGGCATAGGCAGCTCGTCAGCAAATAAGCTTTCCTCGTAGCTGTCCATCTTGTTCTCCAGTATCTGCTGTATGGTCTTGTAGTTGTACACGCCATAGCCGAGCGCACGCCTGCAAGCGCTGGCCAGCCTTTCGTTACCTGCCTTGCGCGCCAGGCTGAGGATACCGATACAGGAGCGGTAAGCTTGTTCCGGATGTTGCTTTCGGTCCAGTATCTTCAGGATGTAAAGCCTCACATCCTCGTGAATGGATGCTGCCCATTCCAGGAACTTATCGGGTGTCCATTCGGTCATAAAGCGGTGTGTCGAAGCCAGGTGATCTTTATCCGTTGTGTAGCTGTAAGGGCTTTTGATGCGCCTGTGCATGGCGATGCGTTCATAGTGGTAGTAGACTTCTACGTTGGTGCGGGAATACAGCAGTTTGACCTTCCTGCCGATAAAGCGGTACGGTACGCTGTAGTAGTGTTTGTCGATACCCAGACAAACATGTCCGTTCTTCATTACAGTGGCCTGGTGCTGCCGTTTGAACTCATAACGTAATGCCGGTAATGGCGAGAGTGCCTGGCGTTCTATCTCCTCGAACTGGAGCTTTCTGCTGTAATTGCGGCCTTTCAGCGGCTGGCTGTTATGTGCTTCTAAAGCGACCTTGATCGCGATATTCAGTTCTGCAAGGGTATGATAGGCCTCTTTGCGAACAGGTGCGTAGATACGGCTGTAAACGATCTTAACGGCTCCTTCTACCAGTGCTTTGTCACGAGGGCGGTACGCCCTCGCTGGTAAGATGGTCGTTCCGTAATGGTCGGCAAAGTCAGCAAAGGTCTCGTTCAGCGTTGGCTCATAGCGGTTACTCTTGGTAACGGCAGCCTTCAGGTTGTCGGGAACGATGGCGGCAGGTACGCCGCCATAAAAGTGCAGGGCATTCTCACAGGCTGCTATAAAGTCTTCTTTCTGCTGGCTCAGCACAGCTTCTACGTAAGTTAGTTGGCTGGCGCCAAGGATAGCAACGAACACCTCGGCCTCGATGACCTCACCGGTATCCTTGTCCGCTATGCTTAGCTTTTCACCGGCAAAGTCCACATACAGCTTATCACCGGCTTTATGATCCAGGTGCATCGTGGGGTTCACGCGGGCTTTCCACTGGTTGTAATAAAAGCAGAATTGGGTGTACTTGAACCCGTCAGGGAACTCTTTGATATAAGCTTCCCACAGGATGCGGCGGTTCATACCGACACGCTTTAACTCTTTATCTATCTGCGGGAAACAGCGTTGCAGGGCCACCATTCGCTTGTCCGGGGGACGTTCACTGCTTTTGCCAAAGAAGTCCTCCAGCTCCTTATCATTAAGGGTATTGATTTCCTCGAACGTAAAGCCGCTGGCATCGAACGCAATAAGGTACTTCTTTGCGGTATTGCGTGACACGCCGGTCTGGGCCGCTATCGATAGCTTGCTGCGGCCCTGGCTGTACATCCTGAGGATCTGTCTTATCTTACTCATGCTTATCGTAGTGTTGGCCATTAGTGAAGTTGTTAAACCTCAAAAATAGGCCTGCTTCTACAGCATATGTGGCTCGTTCGGGGTGGTCAGTTTCCTCCGAAATCAGGTGGTCACTTTCCCGCGGAATCGGTGGTCAGTTTGCGCCGAAATCAGGTGGTCAATATCAGCGAATTCTCCAGCGTGAGCACTGGTTGCTGCTCATTAGGTATTGCGGTCAGATTTCCCAGCAACTTAGTGATGTCAAATACCCTCCTGACAATAATATGAGTTACCTCGGTACATTCTACCATGCCTTCGACCATCAGCAACCGCGCGTGCAGAATCTCTTTGCGGAACTTATCAAATAGCTTAGGAAAAACAACTAGATTAGTAGTGCCGGTTTCATCTTCGAGCGTAATGAAGCAAACTCCTTTGGCCGTGCTGGGCGCTGGCGGATTAGAATCAGGCCGGCAGTTTTGATAAATGTTTTATTCTCAGTTTGATTGGCCTGCTTAGCAGGTATAATGCGCAGCATATCCAACTGGTGCCTGATGAAGCTAATCGGATGACCTTTGATTGAAAGCCCTGTAGTAGCATAATCCTGGACAACATGTTCTGATTGCTGGAGCAGGGGCAACTGTACCTGGGGCTCATAATTGCTTTCCGACAGCTGGCCTTCGTAAAGCTGAATGGGTCTGTCATGCAACGCCGCAACTTCCCATAGTGCCTCTCGCCGGCCAAGTTCCATAGAACGAAACACATCTGCATTAGCTAATTGTTCCATGGTTGCGACGCTGATACCAGCATCGCAAAGCTGATGTGGTTGAGTGTAGGGAATAACCCTATTTATCGTAATCTTTTCCATCTCCTCCTGCCGCATTCCTTTGATCTGCCGGAAGCCGAGGCGAAGGCCGCAATACTTGCCGTCTTTACTCTCCAGCGTATTATTCCAGTGAGAATGATTGATATCGATAGGCAAGATCTTCACACCATGTTCTTCAGCATTGCGCGCGATCTGAGCAGGCTGATAAAACCCCATCGGCTGACTGTTCAGTAATGCAGCTGCGAAGGCGTCAGGATAATAGTATTTGAGCCAGCAGGAAACATAAACCAGTAGCGCAAAGCTGGCAGCATGGCTTTCGGGAAAACCGTAGCTGCCAAAACCTTCGAGCTGCTTGAATATACGCTGCGCATATTCTTTAGTGTATCCCCTGGCGGTCATTCCGTTGATCAGCTTATGTTCGAACTTTGTAACCAGACCATTAAATTTAAAGGTCGCCATGCTGCGCCGGAGTAAATCAGCCTCGCCTGGCGTAAAACCGGCGGCAACTATCGCCAATTCCATGGCGCCTGCCATAACACTTCAATTTTGGGACTATTAGATTATGCTAATATTTTTAGCGTAATCTAATAGTGTGGACAAAAAATTTTCAGTTTGGTTTGAGCGTAGCTAAAAGATGATCAGTCAGGCACTGTGAGCTATCAGTTGATTTGACATTTTTGTTATCATGATTGACTTTCAGGTCGGTGAATTTCATGAGGTGTCCTGTGCTCAACTGCGTTGGCGGGAGGATAATCGCATGTATTTCATACCCGTGTTAAATCATCTTCATTCCGATCCTCAGTTCGGGTTTCCACACCTCCATTACCATATCGATGGCCGCTTTGAAATTCATCCGCGTATGCGTCAGCATTTTAATTTACAGGATGGATATACCAGCGCGGTAATTATTGATACACCGAAGGGTTACTATGCATTCGAAGGTATTGTCCCCGGCTAATATTGAGAAATATCATGCCGGGTATAAAAGCTTTACCGGCCAGGTATGCGCAGGAAGACGTTGCCCGCATTTTGGCACTGAGATGCTCGAAAAAGATGGCACATTGGTCTGCCCCATGCATGGATTAAAAGCAAACCCTGCAACATTGGTGATTTACTAAATACCACAATGATACTGGCCTATCAGTAAATAGCCAGGTCGTTAATCATCCTGAGTGATATCTGTACAAAACAATTCGGGATAGCTATGGTGGAACCGCTCAATAAAACGGGTTGCTCTGTCTGCTAAAGCTTCATCGTTATGACCTTGAAGGACAAAAAGGGACAGGAAGATTCGCCACAGAAGAAAAGTATTTTTTTCGCTAAATGCATGGTCGGTCAGATAGTCAAAATCACTGCCTACCGCAACAAAAAGCTTTTGGATGGACATCACAATAGGTTCTATTATCCCTGTTTTCTCACAAACGTACTTACCGCCATCCGGGGATCACGAGCGTAGGATTGAACAACTTTCTGCGATTTTGGCAATAATTAAGGAAATTATGCGACGAAAATCGTAGACGTTTTTGCGGGAATTTGATAATTGAGCGATTTTAACTCGTAAGATATTAAAATAGAAATTTTGATATCCCTAAATTACCTGCGCCCCGTTGGGATTAGCAGTGCTGCCGGAAGCGCAGCCGGCAACGGCTCCGACACCCACCGGATCAGCCACGCCCGCGCCGACGGATGAAGACGTCTACGTTGTCAAAGTAGCCGTCATGCGGGAAGACCTGCTCCGCTGCCTGGAAATGGAAATAAGCAGATCAAAATGAAATTAAAACAGCCGTATAACAAGCAAATCGATCTTCAGGGAACGCCGCAGTACCCGAAACAACGATCGCGGCGCAGCATGATCGAATTAGAGGAAAAGGATTTAACACAATTGATGGAAGTAACTGAATCATACTGAAACCGGCAAACCTCAAAAATCCCGGTATTCCGCCCAAGAACGGGGCACCGTTCTCGCGATGATCCCGCGTTCGGTCAGCGCCAGGCCTTCCTCGCTGAACCGGCCAACCAGCGCGCCTCCCGGCTTCCCCATTCGTTCTTTTTGATCAGCGCCTGGCCAACGACTTAGCTGTCGCTGAAATCCCCGGAACAAAACTCGAAATAGCGTTCGTCCTGCAGGCGCACATTATCCGAGTACCGTTCGGAGCGGCCATGCGTCACCCTCAGGCCGATAAAATGATCCACATCATGTTCGCCCCAGTAAATGATCGGGTGCCAGGCCTCCGCGCGTGTCCGGTAACGCGCAGGCGCAAAAAAGATATCCCCGCATTCCATCAACCTCAGGTCTGTGAAGCATCATAGAACTCATGTACACAGGCCAGCTTCTCCCGGTAGATCATACAGGTTTCCCGGAAATCCTTCCCGTAAGGGCAGCGCTCCACCTTCATATGCGACACAAAATAATGGTCTACCCTTAAGTTCGAAGCATTGCTGACGATATTATCCGGCGTACTGCCGGTATAAAACAGGCTCACCACCGAAATACGGTCGATATGCTCCGGCTTGAAGAACTCCTGCTCGTTCTCCACCAGCCGGTCCACTGTCTTTCCGTTATTCACAACATCCGTAATGATCAGGATATGCCGGAAGCGCCCGCCGTTCTCCACCGCGATCTTTTTCTCATAGGCCTCATGGTCATTATACCGGTAAGAATAAGGCAGGTAAGAAAAAGGCTTGTCCGACCGCAAACCCGTATAGCTCCCAATAATATTCCCTTCGATCCCCAGCGCCAGCACAAAATCGAAATCCAGCTCGTTCCTCGTCACCACATCATAAATGGCTTTTTGTGCCAGCATGACATGGTCGCGCTCCGAAAGCAGCATCGGCACATCGATCCAGTTATGCGCTTTGGAAGAATCGCTCCAGTGGAAATGCCCCGACTTGAACAGGTTGAGCTCTTTTACAATGCCGAACAGCTTTTTGTGGTATTCATTCTTATTAAAATCGAACACCAGACTGCCTGCACCTCCATCGGCTTCAGGCGCGACCATTTCCGTTGCGCCATCCTCAGCTCCCGGCCCGGCCTCAGTCCCTGGTCGCGGCATCGCCAGCAGGTCATGCGTCTCGATCACTATCTCCGCTGCAACCGGCTGCCGCAGCACGATACGGCCGATATTTTCATTATTGTCATTCTTTTGCAGTTTGCTCCAGGAGCCAAAAGGAAAATCCGTATGGGCATGCTCATTGCGCAGGCCATGGATAAAATGATCCAGGAAAAGCCCGGATTCGGTATCGATCCGATAGACCTTAAAACCACCGGGTACATCCGTTTTAGAAAAGGCCGGAGCCGCGATCATGGCTAATTGGTTCACACTGTTCGAGGCCGAAGTGTGCTCGTTGCCGTACATCACCACACCGAAACCATGTCGCTCAAGTACTCTTTTGACCTCGATTTTATTGTGGGCATCCCACTGGCCGTCCAGGTTATTTTCGTACTGCCCGTAAAAGTTGTGATGAAAGACCGCAATCTTGACAAAGTCCGTGTATTCCGTTAATAAGGCCGTTAGTTCTGCATCCAGTTGATCCTGGTCGATAAAGCCCTTGCCACCCACGATACCGATATGGCCGTTCGAATTCAGGCCGATCAAAAGTAATCGCTCCTCCGTAAAAACCAGTGTGTCCGTAATGATCGAATCGTAAGCAAAATCCCGCTCTAAAAAACTTTGGTAAAAGGCCGAAAAGTCCGCGAACTTTGCCTCATGTAATTCATAAGGTTTCTGCCGCTTATCCGATGCGGCATAAGCATTGGTCAGCTTCATGCGATTGACATCGTGATCGCCCGGCACCACCATGATTTTTTCCGATGGAATCCCCAGTTTATCTGTTAAACGCTTCAGAAAGTATACCGCGAAATGGTACTCTGGCTCATAGCTCTTGTCGGCGATGTCGCCGGAAATGATCAGGTACTTTTCATCAGCACCATAATGCGTCTGGACATGCGCGCAAAATTCGTCAATGAAATTCTTGCCGATATTGTTCGCTTCCGAAGTGGTCAGATAGGAGCCTGGTTTGGTGATCAGTTCCTCATCCTCGTTCTTATGGCTCGACACATGCAGGTCAGACAGATGTATAATTACCTTGGCACTCATAACAGATTGTTCAAAGCGGTCAAAATTTGGTAATCGATCGGGTTATTTTCCCGCGAGATATGGAACACACTCAGCGCATCCTTCGCCTGGTCACCCGGCCTGAGCGTATCCACCTTCACGATTGATACATGGCCGATATACTGACCGCCGGAATAATTGATGATGTTCTGGCAGATGCGGACCTCCGTCCCCAGGCAGACCATATCTGCGACTACGATATAACGGGCATCCGATTTGATCTTGCTGCCGATATTGCTGTACACCTTATTCACCGGCCCGATGTGGTCCATCGACAGCAGGTCCCATTTCAGAAAACCGGACAGTACGGTCGCGATCAGCGCGCCATTCATATTCTGGCAGAACAGGATCGGCTTTTCATCCCCGGAGCTCCATTCGGCTTTAGCGAGCATTTGCAGCGCCAGCCGGTAGATCACGTACAAAAAGAACGGCTGGTCGGCCACCGCCATGCCTTTGATGTCCACGAACTTGGGCAGATAGATCGGCGAATGGTGATGAAAAGCCTCTTGGGTGCCGTTATCGATCGTATGCGCCTGCAGCAGCTGCACGAATTTTTTATAGAATAATTCGTCCAGGGGAACCAGTTCCAGCGCCGGCGCCTGGTCGCTGACATGGAAGACCGGGTAAGCATCATCCATCAGCGCGTTATTGACATAGATATCGACCTCCAGGCGCTTGACGATCGGCAAACCGATATTGGTCAGCACCAAATGGCGCACTAGGCTTTTGAGCTTCACGATCAGCGGACGCTGATTGATCTGCACATCCCGGACACCCTCAAAATCGATGACAAGGTCATGGTCCCGGCCATGCACGGTCGCCTCGATATAAGCACAGATATTGGTCAATGTTTCCTTGGTGAGCTCCTGACCGTAGATGCCCGCATCGATATTGACCTCCACGTCACCCTTGTCCGCAAGGTAAGTGCCCGTATAGGATTGCTCCGCGTGCGCCGTGATATAGATCACCTGCTCTTTTATGATCGCCGATATCACCATGTCAGTTCGCTATTTTGGGGATCTCGGTTTCGATGTGCACGCCCGGGAGCTTAATGCTAAAAATTCGGATGGAAGAATACTGCACGTCCTCGGTATAACGCTGAAAGACGGTCAGCGCGAGCTGTAGGATGGCCTGCCGGGCTTTCTGCGAAAGCATCGTCATCCGCTCCAGGAACTCGTCCTCGGCGATCTCCCCAAAGCCCGCCTGGCTGTGCGTATTGGCGATTGCGATCCGGATCTCCTGCAGCTCGGTCAGCTCGCGGCTCATGCGGCTGGAAACGATGATCTGCACGCTGTCATAATGCAGCCGGAAATAGCCCTTGCAGCTGACCACGATATTGATCATCAAGTCGAACAGGCCACGCCGGTTCTTCAGCATCGAAAAATAGAAGGTTTCGAAGATCGAAAAGGCACATTTCTGCACCTCCGCCGACATTTTTAGGCGAACCCGGCCCTCCAGTTCCTTGAATACCCCCAGTGGCTCATAGTACGATGTCGGAGGTTTATCCGCGATGGTCGGGTACAGGCCGATCCCCTTATCCGCGATCGAGCAACTGAGCTTGAACCGCCCGCTGAACATCATCACATAAGCATCGCTTTTGGAATGGAACAGCCCGTTGGTGATCAGCTCCGCCATGGTATTGATCACATTCCGGCGGGTCCGATTATCCGTATCCGCATCCGAGATCAGCTCTTCGAAATGCTTGGTCACCGAGAAAGAAAAATATTCGATCAGGTCGTCCCGCTGGGCTTCCTCGCTGCACTTGCTGTCCACCACCGAAGCCATCGCCGAGTCGTCAAGCGAATAGATTCGCACCTTGTGGTCCGCCCGCTGTTCCTTTTTACTGCGGAAGTCACCGACCTGCCGCTCATCGAACTGGAAGATCCTCCTACCCAGCGGGAAGGTAGGGTTCATATTATTGCCGATGATATACAGAAAATCCGAGCGCTGCAGGAACTTGATCAGGTGATTGGACACCAAATCGTTCTCGAAGATCAGCCGCGCGCGCTTCTGGTGAAAATCTTTGAGGTAGGCCCCCAGTGTGATCAGCAGGGGCAGCGTATTAGGCTCGATCACCAAGTCATTATCGAGCACGATATCCGGCGGATCATATTTATTAGCCGCCGTCCTGTAATATTGCGACAGCTCCTTCAGGAACTCGTTGTAGAACCTGAATGAGGTGAAAGGCGTTCCTTCCTTTAAGGACAATATGATAGCGTGCTCTGTGATCATTTAAGGTTTGTACAATAATATTAATTAACAATGATATCTATCAATATTTGCGTATATTTTTGATCATTGACACTGAAAATCAGCGGAATAATGTCCGATGATACGGAATAAGTATCTTTACGTATGCGCATCTACATCGATCAAAGCACCATCCAGGCCCTCAAACGCGAAGGCGGCGACGAACTCCTGCAGCGCATCCTCGAAGACAACCAAAAAAACATCTACTGCTTCTCCGAAGCGCATATCCATGACCTCGTCCGCGACCGCACCGACGAAAAATTCAAGGACATGGACCTCCTTGAGCAGATCGCCGGCAACCACTGCTTCCACTGGGACGAGCGACCCAAATTCGATCCCTGGACACCCCGGCAACACCATGCCCGCTTTGATTGGGATTTTCAATTGGACATCCTCGAAAAAAGCCCCGAGATGAGCCTGCTCACCGACTACCTGCAGACCATCCCGCTCAACTTTCGCGATCTGGCCGACGAATCCAGGCTGCCCGCCGACATGCCCCCGGACTACCGCGAGCTCTTCGCGCAGACCACCACTTTCTATGATTTCTTCCAGGCCTTCTACGGTTTTTCCCACGGATTGAGCGCCGAGCAAAAGAAATTCCGGGCTTTTCTCCAATACCTGCACAAGCACGACTACCTCAAAGTGATCTACACACATTTCGGCATCGAAGGCTTCGACGGCAAGCAGATCACCGACCCCAAATTATTTCTGGAGACCTACAGCGCCTATATCAAAAAGCAGCTCACCCAGAAAGACGACTACAGCCTGTTTCTCGCCATGTATTACAGCCTGGAATTCCTCGGCCTCGTCAAAGGTAAAGTCCGCAAGCAACAACTGATGAACCTTATCAACGACGCCCGTCATGCCTTCTTCGGCGCCTTCTGCGACATCATCGTCTCGTCCGATGAGGATTTTCTGAAAAAGACTGCTTTTATCTACAAAGCCATGCAGGTCTGGGCCACCCCCATGACCACAGACGAATTCGCCGCCTGGTTAGCCAAACAAGCGCCGCCGGAACATCATTTCCAGGGCCTCCTTAACGAACTAAATGACCTCCATCAAAAAAAACTGCTACGCCACGAACAGGTGGGCACGACGACCTATACCTGCTACGCCCTCGAACGGGTGTATTTCTATTACTTTGATACCGTCACCATCGGCATGGAAGGGGAAACCGCTTTCTTTTATTACTCGCGCGAACAGGTGCGCCTGTCCAACGGCGTTTTCTTCGAGGAACTCAACCGCATCATCGAATTCCTCACCAAGGAGATCGGCCCCGACCTGTACGACCAGGGAAAAGCCGCGCCGGAAGAAGTAACCGAAGGCCACTGGCCCGGCCGCGCCTGGCTGCTGGACGGATATGCAGCTGAACTGGTGCTCAACGACCACGGCATCCACCTCACCTTTAACCCAGTGCCCCAAACCAACGAAGAAAGCACAGTCAGCAACAGGGATGCTTAACCATTTCTTAAAGCAAAAAGCGATTTTTGATAACTTTAGTCATCGTCAAGCCTTTCAATTACTATCATTGATAAAAAAGAAAATCTTTTGATTTAAATAAAACTGATGTTCGATTTTTATGAAAAGACAAAATGATTTTGAAATAGCGTTCTAATCAAAGCTTTAGTGGAAATTTGCATTAGTTAAAAGAAAGTTGTATTTACTGCAACAATATTCAATAAACCTAAACTTTATTCTTCAGAAGAAATGGACTACGAAATACACGGAAAAATTGAAAAATTTGAAGAGTTTTTAAGACTTACTTATAAAGGAATCAACGAGAAGTACGCCGACCGCCAGTCTGCCAACGTTGACGAACTATGGAATTGTTCACTTTTTCTCGCAAAAATACTGCATGCTGCCAAACCGATATCTAACATTACTAACGTAGAAGGTCTGGAACAATTTAAAGTGGACTATGAAGCCGCCACCGGTCGTAATATCGATCTTCCGGGAATTTTTAAAGACTTCTGGTTGCGTAAGATTGGTGATCGTATACACATTGCCGGCCTGATCTCAATTTCTTGTTTAACCTTTGAAAAGATAACTCTTTACTGGAAGGAATTACTTTTTTTATCTGTTCAGCAGGCTCAAGACAAGCAAAATAATATGGATACCCTGGAATTTGAAAAAGCAAATTTCGAAGATGTTATCCGAAAATACGAACAGGACAATAATTGTATACTTGACCCAAACGGTATTTTTTTTAAAAAATGGAGTTCGGTGAAAAATGACAAGGTTACTTTCAGTAACATAGAGGCTCATTTTCAGGGATATTTAGATTACTGGGAGCGTTTCGAATTTATACTGGCTTATAAACAGCGCATAGCGGCTGAAGAAAACCGAAGTTTTCTTCATATCACCGAAAATAATCTTGAGAAAATATACAACGAACATCGAGGGTGTTATTCAGATATTCCTGAATATCTGAATTTTATTAATGATTCACAATTTAGGAAGTCGGCAGGAGGATATGATATCCTCTTTCACGCGTCTTCCAGTCAATTGAACTACTGGCATATACTTGCCAATCAGATATCAGGACGTTATTGGACGTTACTTGACCAGGACGATCAAATTCCCGATAAACAGACTGCACTAAAAATATGGCTCTTTAAAACGCAGCATATCGATGCTCATAAACCGCTTTCGGGAGCTACAATCGCTGCCGTCTCGGCATTTTGCCGTGAAGCTTATCTGTTTTTGAAGACTGAGCCGGATTTCGCTGGCGGACGTGATGAGATTCGGAAAATGATCTATGATAGCTCATTTAAGGGCGGCTTCATCAGCCTGAAAGATCATTATATCAGCTACGATATGGATGCTGTGGCTCCGGTCGATGTTTACCACCGATTGAATGACGGGCCGCTTAGCCAAGGTAATACATTGTATGATCAGCGGTCGCGTCACAGTGTCAACAAACTGATCAACGCGTTCATTTGCGGTGAGAACAAATACACACCCGTTTACGATGAAAACGGAGAGGTGCTCCCGCAGCAACCCTACCGTCGTATCGCGGAATTACTGATGATAGCAGCTGAACGGCCTTTTTTAGCCTGGAAAATTTGTCATATTATCTTACATCGACGGCAAGAGATTTTACCTGCGTTGTTTTCGCATCCGCAATTGGCGGCGCTTGGCTTCGTGCTTGCAGACGAAATGCAGGCAAGTCATCCTGCCGATCCGCTTAACATAGAATTATGGCAACAATCAACCTCGTTATTTATTTCCTGTGCGACCCGACTCTATTTCAGACCGAAACAGATTGCAAAGATTCTAGTCCAGCAATTTGTCGAACTTAACAAAGACAAATACCAGGACCTTAGGGGAAGCAGACCTCCCTCAGACCCGATTAAGGAGACCGCAAGAAAAAAACGGGAAACAGGCACGCTGAACCGTTTGGTCGCCTGGGATTACCCGGCAACTTTTCAACAACACATACCCTCATTATTCAGTTTCCTTTGTTTTTATATAAATAGGTATCAAATGCCAGAGGTTTACCGCAATCGTCTGGTGAAATTCCCGATGGTACAATGGGATGCTATTTTTTGTTTAATGCAGATGATAGACTCTCCCAAGTTCAAGACTTATCGCCCTGCACTTGAGCCACAGTTACAAAAATTTACCCGGCTATTCCTGAAAAGTTATCTTAACTTACTGGAAACCGACGAGGCTTTAGGATTTGATTATCATACTAAAACAGATACTGTTGGTAATATCACCTGGAGTGAAAGTA
The DNA here is from genome assembly GCF_041080815.1 of Mucilaginibacter yixingensis. Taxonomy (NCBI): domain Bacteria; kingdom Pseudomonadati; phylum Bacteroidota; class Sphingobacteriia; order Sphingobacteriales; family Sphingobacteriaceae; genus Mucilaginibacter; species Mucilaginibacter yixingensis. The sequence continues at coordinate 2,665,634 of NZ_CP160205.1, forward strand.
TTGAGCGGTTGGATAAGTTGCAGTGGATATATCCCATTTATCATTTGTATAAATACAATTTGCTCGCCCAGTTTTTATCACCACGGATATATTTTGAAGCCACTACAGATATTTTGCATGAAAAGAATCGAGTTCACATTTTACAGTTGCGGACACATATCGGAGTTTTACTTCTTTTACTAAAAAAACTGGTAAGCCCAGAGATACCCTCGGGATTCGAAAAAACAAAACTTCAGGATATCCAGAGTTCAATTGAGGCTCAGATCGTCAGCTTTGTCCGCCAGTATGCTAAAAATGACCCGGGCTCGGGGCATTTCGACCTGTTTGAATTTAACCACGAGACATCTCTTTATGGCTACAGCGATGAAGCGTTATTGCCGCGGCTGGCACGTGCGGTGAACTGGTTCTCTAACAAGGAAGCAATAATCACGGCCATTAAAACCAGCGGTGACTATCACAAATTACTGACCATGTTGGAATGGATAACGTCTACTGGTATCCGCAAAAAATTATTGGAAGAAGCAAATGGTGCAGACGTGCTTACAATATTGGATAAACAGCACTGGATCCCGGAAATTAAAAACATTTTACTGCAATTGTCACATAACCAGGAACTACTGGAAAAACTGGAGGAAGCACTGGTGTTTTATGAAGTTAAAGTCGCAGATGCGCGTAATGATGTCAGTAATAAAATGGAAGCGTTTCGTATTCGGCTGCTGATCGCCTATTTCAGTGCTGATGAAAAACAACTCGATGGAGTGACGGCACCGGTTGTTCATCCCCAAGTGCATAGTAATAATCTGAGTAGTAGTGATTATCGCTCGTTTTACCGTGGTTTGATCCGACTGACCGATTGCCCTGAAAGCGCTTATACAATTTTCAATGATCTTTTCCGCAGATTTCCGCAATATACTTCGCTTGCAATTAACCGGTTGTGTGCCGCCTATAAAACCGCTGAAAAGAATGATAGTACGACAGGATTTGCGGATGCCTTAGCCGAATGGAACGAAGCATCTGGAAATTTTACCGAGGCGCAGAACCAGGAAACGCAACCCAATATTTCAATTTTACTATTACAGATATATTTGAAACTTGGTTTCGAGGAAAAGTTCGATTGGTTGTTCAATCAGCTGGAGCTACCTTATCAGTTGCTTCCGGACATCCTTCAACTGAAAGTAGCGTTTTTGGTAGAAAGAGGCCGCCGAGCAGAAGCGTTCTATTGGATAGAAAAAGGGGAAGTTTACCATAAGTTTAATGACATTGCTCAAATCCAGTTTCTGGAAGACTTGAAACTAACGGTCAAAGGGTTAGATAATATTGATGAACTCCAATATCAGTATAAACGCATATTTGATGCTGTACCCGAAAAATTGATTCAGGTAATTCCGTCTCGCTTGAACGGTCAAACCAGCATGCCGGAATTTCTTATCCAGGAGTTTGTCCATGCCGCCGATAAGATGCTCGAAAAGATACGGTCGATCAACGAGATCAAAAATGAAGACAAGTATAACGACTTGCTCGAAATCATACTGGAAAGCAGAATTTTTAATTATGGGTGGACCGTTTCAGGGCAAAAGAGAGGCGCATTTTCAGGTGCAGTAGGTCCCCAGCCAGGTGAGCGCGATCTGCCTATCATTGGAGCCGATACCAAAATTATGTTAGTCGGCGAAGCTTTGATTTATCGGGGAGCGAACAATGCCGTTCCGCATCTGGAAAAGATATTTAATTATTACCACCAGCGTGAAAATCTATTAATCATTTATTACGACATGAGCGATGCCGCAGACTTCAATGACCACTGGGCCAATTATGAGACGGATATTTTAGCCAAATGCCAATTACCTACAGATTATATTATTGTTAGTAAATTCACGGATGTCAGCGCTGACTTTAAGGTTAATGCTTCTGCGATCAAGGTTGGCAAAACGATTCATCAATCGGGCACAGTTATCTATCACCTGTTTAGTCAGATCAATTATTACATTTAATTCTCTCAAGAATTGATTGTTAATATTATAACTAATGTTTTAATCGATGGATATAAATAAAATTATTTCTGCCAACGTAACAAACTTCAATGAATGGGACAGACAATTTGTACAATACCTCGAAGCGCAGTATGAGCCTGAAAATATGTTAAGCCCAAGTTAGCCGACATCATCATTATAAACCAAGATTAAACTTAACGATGTCGTCAAAACGTGCTAAAGCACTTTTAAGCAAATATAAGGATGGGAAATGTTCGAACCAGGAGAAGCCGTCTCCGGTTATTTTAAGCAAACAAAGCCCAACAATCATCGGGCTTTATTTGCTTGCGAGGTGATAAGGTACCAAAGTTGAACACTTAATACCCTTTTTGACATTTTTGGACGAGCTAAAAATTTAATTATCTTAAGGAGGAAGTTACATAGAGTTACGCATAGTGATCAATGAGTGCGAATAGTTTAGTCATCAGCTGTATTCTTAAATAAATACTCGAACGGAAATAGGATAGCGGGGTATGCACTTGCCTGCACAGCGGCATGATACTTCATAAACTCGATATAGCATGCTGAATTTTTATCAAAGTTCTCGTTGTTCTCGACATATTCAATGAGTTCTTCAAGCGAACCAAAAATGTATTTGATCCAGGCTACATCGAATATATAGTATTTTTCAAATGGGTCATGAAGACGAATGAAACTGGAAAGCTGGCAAACCTTTAAATGTCTTTTGAAATAATCTAAAAATAAGATTTCAGCTCTTGCTTGGACCTTGTAATCATAATTATAGGAGTTGTTCTTTTCAACTACCACATTATGCAGTTGCCTAAAATCATTGGTGATCTCGGTATGTTCTGCGCAATAAGTTTCAAAATATTTATAAAGCTGATCCTCGATCTCTTTGGTCTCTAAAGGAAAATCAGTTACTCCGGTCAGTCCGGCTACCAAAATGTGTCCTTCAAATACATAAGGTTCCGGTACATCCTCGAAGAAGGCGGTAAAATAATCCTTATAAGCTTGTGCGTTATCAAAGAACTTATAACTACCGTCGCGCTCTTTCGGGTAAGCGATCAGCTCCGCTATTTGCTTATAATTTGTTCCGAACCCGCCATTGACGGCGTATTGCCGCTTGCCGATGTGTATGAGTATTTTCAGATGGTTCTCCCATTCTTCTTTATGCTCAAAGTCTACGATCTTTTTCAACCGATTGGTCACCTCATCTGCCTTATTCGGATCGTCCAACCATTCATCGATTTTCGTTTGGAATGCCTCATAATCGCCTAGCCGGTATTGCTCGAATTCATCTGCCGATAATTGGGTTATCCTTTGTTGTATAGTGAAATATTTTTCAAAATTCTCGCCGTTGACAAATGATTTGTAATCGCGGCTTTCCGAACCTATCCTAAAATCTTTTTCTGTTAATAATACATCGAATACCTCTTTAATGACTGCGATCTCCAATTCATTGATATTGCTTTTATCGATGGAGTCGATGTATTTGTGTAGGATTGGCAGGTCTTTTACCGCTTCTCCGACCTGTTGGGCTGGGCGTTCTTCCTCCATTCCCTGCCACATCAGGTCAAACCCGGTAATTTCAGAATTACGCTCACTCTCTTTGCGTAAACGCATGTGCAATTTATCTTGGATAAAAAAGACGGTTTTATACTTGGCTACAGTCTCGTAAAGGCTGCTATGCTTTAATTTCAGCAATTGCAGGAGATAAAAGTCAATGACATTGACCTCTTTGATCACACCGTCTATCTCGAATAAAAATGAATTGCATAACCGTACCGCGTCACGCTGAGTCTTCACAATCCAATTGGTGAAACTTCGACCGGACCGTCCTGTATAGTCGATTGCGGTGTTCAGCATCGCTTGGATGTCGTTGTTTAATATCGCGCTTTTCAGGTCGGTTTTGATATTGGTACGCAATACCTCGGGGTTGTATTCCGGTAAACTGAACTCAAATTGAAAGATCTTTTCAAGGTAACTTTCATAATGATGCTTATTGATGTTCCGGAGAGCTTCTATGACGTAGTTCCGGTCGTAAGCCACGACATATACGAGATTTTTGAAGTTGGCTGTATTCCGAATTAATCGCAGTACCTCTACGATCTCTTTATTATCCAGCCGGTCCAGGTCGTCGATAAATACAATGATCTGCTGGCCGATCTTGCCGATCGAGGTATTGATCTTATCATAGTTCACGGTATCGCTTTTATCACCGAAAAATAGTTGGGAGCCGGTTTTAAAGGTTTTCGTGAATACGCCATCTTCGATATCGGTCAGCGATTTGGCGTAAGTTTCAATGTCTTCAGATAGCGCTGTATCGTAGACTTTCAATTGGTCCGTTAATACTTTAAAAAAATCCTCGATGATCTTGGTCGGACTAAGGCTCCGCCACGGATTAAAATCAATGATGATCCGATTCTTCCGATCCAGCTGGCTTTTGATCAGGTTCGTAAACGATGTCTTACCCGCACCCCAGTTGCCATTTACCCCAATGGCGATAGCCCCTCTATAGTTATCATTGACCTTGGATTCTATCCTTTCAGCCAGGAGGATTGCGAAATTTTTACGGTCGAATTTATCATCGGCGATCTTCATGATCGGGGCATCGATGATGAAGGGCACCTTTTTGTATACTGGTGGCCGATGTGAGCTAAGCCTGTCAAGTGCACCTAAGATCACGATCCCCCCTAATAAAAAGATAAAATAATCCGTGTATTTAAGATCAGGTGCGTATTTGGCGCTGTAAAACGTGTAGTGAGAACTGATAAATCGGTAATACAGGTAGGTCGCTAATAATAAAATCGAGGCAAAGAATAAAAAGAACGGGACCTTTTGTTTTTCCAGGTGAAGATATATCAGCTGATAGACAGTTAGTTCGACCAACAGGAATAAACCTAAATAGAGCCAGTCACTTTTCAGGTCCTTTAAGAAGCCGTTCACAATCACCTTATCGTAAAAAATAATGAGTTGATTACTTAACAGGAGATATAGAATGGTCAGCAGGACGTAGAAGGTAACTTTCTTACTCATCTTAGACTAAGGTTTAGTCTCAAAACTACTAAATGTTATTTATTTTATATTCAAGTGTGATAAGCCTTTGGCAATACGGTATTCATATTCCGTTAAAGTCGAATTAAATAACTTTTCACCATCAGTATAACTAGCCTTCGTTGTATAATACATTGCAAGGGCATACATACCAAAGTCAATTAGAAAAGTTTTTCTCTAGTGATAGAGAAAAAATATATTGCCTACTTCTCATTTTTTCTTAATATTCGGTATCTGAATGATTCATAAGTACTCTCCATTGGATCAGCCTCAGTTGTAGCTAAAACTGCAGGATCTATTTCAAACCAATCTGTGGTGTGCATCGTCCAGATTTTTCATAACGTAAATGTAATGATTACGGACAGCCAGTAACCGATTGTCAACCGAAACATTTCCATGATGCGTATTGTCACCAAAACACCGCATAACAAAAAAGCCGATTAATATTCGTTAACCGGCTTTAATTCCTGTAATCCATCACATACTGTATAATACGGAGAAGTTGACCAGGTGATTCCGTGGCAAATTGACCACCCAAAGTGCTGGCGAACGAGCGCAGCGAACGCTGTAGAAGCGTTGTCAAAAGTAGTTATTTAAAGTGTGTTTTGCAGATAGCTTTTTTCGGGCTCTGCGGGCCTTCTTTTTCTCATCGACTCTCCCTTTAGTTCCATCCGGTGCGCATCATGCACGATGCGGTCGAGGATAGCATCAGCGATCGTCTTTTCACCAATGACCTCATACCATTTACTGACCGGCAGCTGAGAGGTGATGATCAGGGATGTCTTACCGTGCCTGTCCTCAATGATCTCCATCAGTGCGGCCCTGCTCTGCGCATCAAAAGGTTGTATACCGAAGTCATCCAGGATCAGTAGTTGCTGGCGTTCCAGTTTGGCTACATCCTTCATGTAGGAACCATCTGCCTTGGCCATCTTCAGCTTAGCAAAGAGTTTGGGTGTGCTGGCATAGAACACGCGGTAACCCAGTATGCAGGCTTGGTGTCCGATAGCAGAAGCGATATAGCTTTTGCCGATACCGGTGCTGCCTGTGATCAACAGGTTCTCATTCCGGTCAATAAAGTGGCAGTCTGCCAGGCGCATTACCTGATTGCGGTCGATACTACGGTCGGCATGGTAGTGGATGTTCTCTACCGAGGCCTTATAGCGGAACTTAGCATACATGATCGTACGCTCTATGCGCCTGTTCTGCCGGTCGTCCCATTCGGCCTCTACCAGGTGGGCCAGCAGTTCATCAGTGGTGTATTCTGCGGTCTGTCCCGTTTCCAGGCAGCTTTTAAAGGCATGGTACATGCCATAGAACTTCAGTTTGCGAAGTTTGTCTAAGGTGTTCGTGTTCATATCGATCTGTTCATTAATGGTTATTTATAGTAGTTCTCTCCCCGGATATTGTCATGGCTGGGCATAGGCAGCTCGTCAGCAAATAAGCTTTCCTCGTAGCTGTCCATCTTGTTCTCCAGTATCTGCTGTATGGTCTTGTAGTTGTACACGCCATAGCCGAGCGCACGCCTGCAAGCGCTGGCCAGCCTTTCGTTACCTGCCTTGCGCGCCAGGCTGAGGATACCGATACAGGAGCGGTAAGCTTGTTCCGGATGTTGCTTTCGGTCCAGTATCTTCAGGATGTAAAGCCTCACATCCTCGTGAATGGATGCTGCCCATTCCAGGAACTTATCGGGTGTCCATTCGGTCATAAAGCGGTGTGTCGAAGCCAGGTGATCTTTATCCGTTGTGTAGCTGTAAGGGCTTTTGATGCGCCTGTGCATGGCGATGCGTTCATAGTGGTAGTAGACTTCTACGTTGGTGCGGGAATACAGCAGTTTGACCTTCCTGCCGATAAAGCGGTACGGTACGCTGTAGTAGTGTTTGTCGATACCCAGACAAACATGTCCGTTCTTCATTACAGTGGCCTGGTGCTGCCGTTTGAACTCATAACGTAATGCCGGTAATGGCGAGAGTGCCTGGCGTTCTATCTCCTCGAACTGGAGCTTTCTGCTGTAATTGCGGCCTTTCAGCGGCTGGCTGTTATGTGCTTCTAAAGCGACCTTGATCGCGATATTCAGTTCTGCAAGGGTATGATAGGCCTCTTTGCGAACAGGTGCGTAGATACGGCTGTAAACGATCTTAACGGCTCCTTCTACCAGTGCTTTGTCACGAGGGCGGTACGCCCTCGCTGGTAAGATGGTCGTTCCGTAATGGTCGGCAAAGTCAGCAAAGGTCTCGTTCAGCGTTGGCTCATAGCGGTTACTCTTGGTAACGGCAGCCTTCAGGTTGTCGGGAACGATGGCGGCAGGTACGCCGCCATAAAAGTGCAGGGCATTCTCACAGGCTGCTATAAAGTCTTCTTTCTGCTGGCTCAGCACAGCTTCTACGTAAGTTAGTTGGCTGGCGCCAAGGATAGCAACGAACACCTCGGCCTCGATGACCTCACCGGTATCCTTGTCCGCTATGCTTAGCTTTTCACCGGCAAAGTCCACATACAGCTTATCACCGGCTTTATGATCCAGGTGCATCGTGGGGTTCACGCGGGCTTTCCACTGGTTGTAATAAAAGCAGAATTGGGTGTACTTGAACCCGTCAGGGAACTCTTTGATATAAGCTTCCCACAGGATGCGGCGGTTCATACCGACACGCTTTAACTCTTTATCTATCTGCGGGAAACAGCGTTGCAGGGCCACCATTCGCTTGTCCGGGGGACGTTCACTGCTTTTGCCAAAGAAGTCCTCCAGCTCCTTATCATTAAGGGTATTGATTTCCTCGAACGTAAAGCCGCTGGCATCGAACGCAATAAGGTACTTCTTTGCGGTATTGCGTGACACGCCGGTCTGGGCCGCTATCGATAGCTTGCTGCGGCCCTGGCTGTACATCCTGAGGATCTGTCTTATCTTACTCATGCTTATCGTAGTGTTGGCCATTAGTGAAGTTGTTAAACCTCAAAAATAGGCCTGCTTCTACAGCATATGTGGCTCGTTCGGGGTGGTCAGTTTCCTCCGAAATCAGGTGGTCACTTTCCCGCGGAATCGGTGGTCAGTTTGCGCCGAAATCAGGTGGTCAATATCAGCGAATTCTCCAACATACTTCTCCTTGATCTTTACCATTGCCCTAAATTTTTAAACTGGTCTGTATTTCTGCAAATCGTGGCTGTACGGAGGTTGCGGTGATTTGCGGAAAGTCAGACTTCCGCTTTCGCCGGGCTGCCTGTTGCGGATAAGAGCAGCAAGTGGCAGCCCGGCGCGCGGCTCAGGCATCTTTTATCCTTAATAGTTTCTGATAGAAATCTTCCCAATACTTGTATAAATAACGTTGGTATTCAGAGGGCTTGGTCACCCTGTAGTGGCGAAAATCATCCGCCTGCATGATCGCTAAATCGAGGTCGGTGACCTCGATCTTTTTACCGTCCAGATCAATGATATACATAACGTTCATTTTAGGCCACTTTCAGCGGCGTGGTTTTAAACTTTTTGATATCGAGGAACACGCCCCGGTTTTCGATCATGCCGTCGGTCAGCAACTGCCATAATAACTCCGCACCATACAGGGCGATTGCAGAGTTGATATATAAATCCTGTTTGCGCAGGGCTTCGGACTGTGAGCAGCTTGGTTCGTCATGGTCATCGGTCTTTTCCAGTAAATCCCTGAACTCGTCAATAATTGGGGGTAATACCGCTACCGGCCGGAAACGCTCGGATTGCGGTTGCCTGATCTCGGCTAATGTAGACAGCACCAACTGGCCTGTATAACGGCTGTTGCCCAAATCCATCCAGTAATAAGGTTTGGCGCGGTCATTCCTCGCATTGAGCGAAATCCAGCGCAGCACATGATCGATGTCCAGCCTTGCCGCTGCGGTATCTACGCAGGTGATATAAATATTGGCTTTGCACGATGCGGGCAACAGGTGCAGTGTTTTGCTGCTGAACCGTTCCGGCACAGCTTTCCAGTTCGTGCCCTGACTACGGTTGACACGGTTAATCAGTACGACCGATTTATACTGTCCTACCTCTGACGGGGCAAATAACTGTCGCCCCAAATTCGCCTGGTTAACCAGGTCATCATCAAAAAGCGTCACCTGCAGCCCCGGCCTCCCGAGAGCAATGAGCGAAGTATGCATCCGCACCAGTTCGGTGAGCATCCGGTGTCCTGTTCCTCCGGCTCCAATGAGATTGATGGTAATCGGATTGGTCGGGTTCAGCAGGTTGCTATCGGTAAAATGTATAGGTGTCAGCGTTTTCATCTGTTCAGGTCTTTAATGGTTTTGTTGAGCGGAATGAGTTTTTCCAAAGGGAATGGGGCATCAGTACCGATCAGCTTTTGCCAAAGCTGGACAATGTTGCCTTTAATGGCGGTATTGGTTAACGTGTGGCTGAAAAAGCTGTTAAAAAAGTACACCTGCCATTGCTTCATAAATTCCTCTAAACTGCAATGTTGAGGCAACCGGATGCTGACATTTCCGAGGCAAACCTTACCATCGTTATAAACATTGAAGTAAGGCGCAGCGCAAAGTGGCGTATTTTCAGTTAGGTTACTTTCGGTATTAAGGGCAAAAACAGAAAGGCTGTTGCGATTCGCTTTCCAGATCATGGGCGGCACCCATGCTTCCCCGTTAGGGATGCTCAATCCTTCTTTAAACAGCAGCCGCACTTTTTGCGCCGGGGTTTTCCATACCGCGTATGCGTTCCGGCTACGATTGATGTACAAAACACTATGGGGCATTAAGCCCTCCGGCTCCAAAAAGGTGGATCGCATTTCTTCAGAGGTATCGAGGGCTTTCGCTAAGGATATGCTTTCCTGAATGCTCAACGGGTGGGCGTTGATAGGCTTACCGTTTTTGTCCATATCAAATGCCTCGACGTATATGTTTTTACTTTCAGCCTCACGGTAAATCGCCAAGGCTTTAAGCGGCTCGTATAGTTTCCCGAAATTGTGGGTGATGTTCTCTCTCATGGCAAATCAAATAAGATGGTGCAAAGACTGAGTACTAAATCATAAACACGGTATTCATATTCAAGCGTACGGGGTTGGGTTGCTTTCCCATCGTAATCACAGATGACGGTCGGCTGATGCACCCCGGAGAAATTACCGAGATACTCGTTTACATTCTGTTCTATCCTTTCATACTGCCAGCCTTTGCCATCGGCAATAAAAGAGATATAAGCATCGCAGGCGGCGGTGTCGTCCCATTCCTCCAAATCCGTCAAGTTCTGCCAAATGTGATTCCCGGGAAATTCCCGGTAGAGCGCCAAAGCCTCACGGGCAAGCATCAAACAGTTTTCATCATGCTCGTTTTGCGCTTTAAAAAGCTTGATGGTCTGCTCCAAATTTTCGAGGTGGTAGGGACTGGCCATTTTACGCAGCATAATGTCGCTGCAAATGTCTGTTCGGTTAATGTCGGCCATATCTTCCTCGTAATCGTCAGGATGTTCCGCCATTGCCTCCAAACAGCACTCTTTAATCATTTCATATTCACCTGCCATAAAACTGTCCTGCCCACGGTGGTAAGGTACTCCGGCTTCCCGGTACAGGTAGGACATAACAGCCAGTAATAAATTGCCGGACGGCCTGTTTTGTCGATGCCGCAGGAAAAGGTAAAGCGGGATAACCGGGATATAATACAGCGTATGCCCAAATTCAAACTGCTGTTTAGTGGACAGGCCAACGGTGTCGTTATCTTCTTTTGTGATGACTAAAGCCGTTTCATAAGGCGACCTGTTCAGCTTGGTGGTCAGGTCTCGGTGGCTCAGTAAAATATTATAAGGATATGGCAGGTGGCCGACCTCTAGGGGTTGTAAGCCGTTTACGCTGCACAATTCTTTTACCGATTGGAAATAGCCGGATTCGGTTATTTCGCGGGGCGGTAAAACCCGCTCCGGCACACAAAGCGGTAAAAAGCTATGGTTTAAAAAACCATTGGCACATGAGGCAAGGGGGCCGATTTGGTCTTGTCCCTGAGCACGGCTGCGGCGTCCGGCAGTTGGTCGAGATTTTCTGCGAATGTTCCTAACTGTTGATAGAGTTTGCATTGTCTTTTAGATTTAGGGAGGCAGATCAAGCCTCCCTGCGTTTTCTGTTTCATGGTTATCCTTTGGTGCCTAACGTGGTGACAAACTGGTATTCGGCATGGTCATTCTTATATTCCGGGCCGACTATTTTGGCAGTGGTCAGTATGGCATATAATGCACTGTACTGGTCGCAAACCTCCTCGGGGCTGAGGTTCCGGTCAGGATCGTCCAAACGTATCTCCTGCCCGTTCTCTTTATAAATGAATATCCGTGGTAACTGATCGAAAAACATGATAATAACTTTTTGGGATTAGAGTAATGAGTATTGTTTTAACTGCTCGTTCATGCGGTGGAGGTCGGCTTTCAGCGATTTGAGTTCCTTTTCCTTATCGGGATAATCATCAACGACCGGCAGTACCTCCAAGGCCTCCTGATATTTGCAGGAAGCCGACAGTTCGTTTATGGTTTTGATGGCTTGCTCGTATGCTTTTTTCTTTTCGGCTTTGAGGTCGGCAAAATCCTGATCGGGCTGTTCATCCCCTGCGGATATGGTTTTCGCAGGTACTGGTTTGGTCTGTGTCTTGGCTTTGTCTAACGCCTTTTGATATTGTTTCAAGTTATCCTGAAAACTGGCGGTTTCTTTGACCGGCTCCGTTATCTTGTCAAAAAACAGCTTGTCCATTTCCACTGCCGTAGCTTTAAGCGTAAAGGGTGGAATATTCTTCCCGGCCTGCTGCGTGGCGTTTAGCGAATTGAACGAGCCGATAAAATGGATTTCCCCGTTCTCACTTACACGGATGCCGATCTTCCAGTTGCCGGGAGTGTTCAGGGAGGCGATATTTTGAAAGAAGTTCGTTGTCATAGTCGGTATTTTTGAGGTCTGTTATTTAGATGGACTGAATTTGGTATTCAGGAATAAAGGCCAGGATTTTACCCATGATGTTATCATGGTGCGCAATGGTGGTATAGCCACGCCTTTCAATATCCTCTTTGTGGCTTTGCATGACGGTATCTACATACTCCGCTCCCCTGCCTGTAAATCTTTGGGGTTTACGGTACTTGTGCGCAAAGTCATGCACGTTGTGGCAATCGGTCACCGCTTCGCGCAGCACCCATTTAGGTATGTTATTTTTAATACTCATGGCCGTAATGTTTTAATAAAGGGGGGGGTATCGCCCCCCCTCCTGTCATTAATTGATGAGATAAGCGCCTTTTTGTAAGCCTGCTGCGAACTCTGCGCACAGGTTAAATGCGGCCTGCGCCCTTAGCCTGCCGGTGCCTTCCATAATGGATTGCAGTTTGGCTTCGCCATTTTTGAACTTGCGTACATTTTGGAAATAGCCAGTTACTGCATTATAGGCGCCGAACACCGTCCCGGCTGTAGTGTCCTGTAGCTGCGAGGGCGCACTTTGGGCATACTCGTACACCCTGTCCACCATATTGGTGTACACGCTTGATAATTCCTCGTGCTTACCGCTGAACAGCTTTTCCGCAGTTTCTTTGTTGGGCACCATCGCCACCTGTATCAGCTTCTTAAGTTCCGTATCTGTGATACGTACCTTTGCCCACTGGTTAAATACCCCGCTCAGTTCATCGCTCAGTTTATGAGTGATACCCATCAGTTTGTGCGCAACCTCTAACCGCTCCTTTGCGCCGGAAGTGTGCCGGATTTTGATAGCGTTGGTATGATTCCGCATCGCAGCGTTAAGGGTGTTGTTACATACCACACGCACCGGAGTAAATGCGGCGGTGATGCTTCCGTAACCATCGTGCGAAGTGGTCAGGAAGTAGGCTCGAGACCTGGCGCCTTGCACTACATTGCTGTAGTAGGTTTCCCTGAATCTGCCCCCGAACCGTACGTACCCGTCTCCGAGTATACGGCTCTCCATCAATTCATTCAGTCTAACTTTCCTGCGTGTAATTTGTCGTGACATGTTGAACATACTGCTAAGGTTTTTCTTCTTCTTGCAATCATTTTCTTTTCCCATTCCGTTTTACCCTTAAGGTCTTTCAGTTTCCTTACATGGTGCATTTCTATATCATCCGTGGCTTCGCAATACTCACAAATGCGTGCTTTTAGCCTGTCCGATAAGCTGTTTCTGCCCCCTGTGTAGGTTACTGTTTTGGCAATGGTGTCTACTTCGCTGTCGTACGTAGGTGTCTTTCGTTTGAAACCCCCATTGTAGAGAGGACGATACTTTGTCTGGCCCTTTTTATTAGTGTAGGGTATAGAGAAAGTTTTATTTACTCTGTATTTGTACATCAACTTCGATATCGTGGAG